>JAYZBV010000054.1:0-29957 GCA_036338595.1 Planctomycetota bacterium
CTACATCACGGTGGCAGAGTTGGCCCCGATCGCCGACTTCTCCGGCACTCCGACCAGTGGCACGGTGGGGATGACGGTGACCTTCAGCGATCTCTCCAGCGGTGGTCCAGCGAGTGGCTGGAGCTGGAACTTCGGTGACGGCACCACTTCGACGCTACAGAACCCGAACCACAGTTACCCGACCGCAGGCAGCTACGACGTCTCGTTGACCGTCAGCGGACCCGGTGGCAGCGACGCCCTCACTCGTACCGGCTACATCACGGTGGCAGAGTTGGCCCCGATCGCCGACTTCTCCGGAACTCCGACCAGTGGCACGGTGGGGATGACGGTGACCTTCAGCGATCTCTCCAGCGGTGGTCCAGCGAGTGGCTGGAGCTGGAACTTCGGTGACGGCGCCACTTCGACGCTACAGAACTCGAGCCACACGTATCTTGCCGCAGGCAGTTACGACGTTTCATTGACCGTCAGCGGACCCGGTGGCAGCGACACCCTCACTCGTACCGGCTACATCACGGTGGCAGAGTTGGCCCCGATCAGCGACTTCTCCGGAACCCCGACCAGTGGCACGGTGGGGATGACGGTGGCCTTCAGCGATCTCTCCAGCGGTGGTCCAGCGAGTGGCTGGAGCTGGAACTTCGGTGACGGCACCACTTCGACGCTACAGAATCCCGGTCACAATTACCCGACCGCAGGCAGTTACGACGTTTCATTGACCGTCAGCGGACCCGGTGGCAGCGACACCCTCACTCGTACCGGCTACATCACGGTGGCAGAGTTGGCCCCGATCGCCGACTTCTCCGGCACTCCGACCAGTGGCACGCAACCGCTGACGGTGGCCTTCACCGATCTCTCGGGTGGTGGACCGATCACCAGCTGGTTGTGGGACTTTGGCGATGCAAGTACTTCCTCACTCCAGAACCCTTCGCACATCTACACCGTGGCGGCGAGTTACGAGGTCTCTTTGACGGTGACAGGTCCAGGTGGCGTCAGCACCCTGACCAGGACCGGATACATCGAGGTGGTGGAACTTCCACAGTTCATCCGGGGTGACGGAAACCAGGACGGAATCCTCGACATTTCGGACCCGGTGCTCGGTCTCGAGTTCCTGTTCGGATCTGGATCTGTGGATTGCCTGTCCGCCCTCGATGTAAATGACGATTCTGCCGTCAATCTGGCCGATATCGTGTTCGGGCTGGGATCCGTATTCGGATCAAATTCAGCCCCATCGGCGCCGTACCCTGCTTGCGGCAGCGATCCGACCGCGGATGCACTGGGCTGCCTCGTTTCCGTCAATTGCCCCTGATCGGGGCGAGCGGTAGTGGCTCAGGCGGGTCTGTTGTAAACTTACAAGTAGTTACAATGGGCCCGTTCCGTGGAGGAATTCGATGTCACCCGCTCCTTTCGATTTCAGGTGGACCGGACGGCTAGCGCTCTGCATCGGAGCGTTTCTCATCATCGTCACCACCTCATCGCACAGCTTCAGCCAGACCGCCCAGGAGAGTTCTCCCCTGAGCCAGCAAAGGGTCGTCGAGGGACTTCACATCCAGATGCAGATTCAACCCCTCGATGGATCCACGGTGCTGAACCAGGGAGCCGATGCAAGGGTCACCTTCACCCTTCGCGATGCGAACTCGATGGAACCTCTGACAGGATTACACCCACTCGGCTGGATCCATCAACGCAAGGGCAAGTTCCCGCCCAATGAGACGATGTTGGACGATATGGTCTCCCGCTTTCTCGGGGGCATACTCAGTGTCACTGCAGACCATGACCTGAACAGGTACTACCTGGTGGTGCTCAACGACGACCGTTCCATCTCCATCATCGATCCGTTGGTGGCATTCAGCATCACGAAATTACGCAACCTGATCGGGCTTCCTGGTGACCCTGTTGACTGGGCATTGAGTGAACTCCATGAACGGTTGCTGGTGACCATCCCGGACCAGGGCAAGTTGGTAGTCATAGATCTCACTCAGGCGAAGATCGAGAGAGAGATCGAGTTCGGTGACGACACCGATCCGGTCAAGGTCCTGATCCAAAATGATCAAAGTGCTGCATGGATCTCTCTGGATGGAACCGATGAACTGGTACGGATCGACCTCGAGACACTCGATGTGGGCCCCAGGATTGCGCTGGGAAAGGGTCGTCATACCACGGCGGTGGATACGGATTCTCGCTGGCTGGTCGCCACCAATACTTCGGATGGGACAGTGACCATCATCGACATCCAGGATGACGAATTACCCTCGAACACCCTCGCTGTCGGTGAGACACCGATCGCCATCAAGTATGCTCCTCTGGCGGCTCGCTTTCTGGTCGCCTGTGCCAATGAGAATCGGCTTCGCCTGATCGACCCTGCACGTTCACAGCTGACGAGAAGCCTAGAAATTCCCAGGGGAGTGATCGATGTCTCGGTCGAGCCTGACGGACGCTTCGCATTTCTTACCAGTCCCAGTGCCTCAGTTGTGGCCATTCTTGACACATCTTCGAAGGAGTTGGTCGGAACCATCACGACAGCCAAGGCGCCGGACCGAGTCGTTTGTACATCATCCTTCGCGTACATACATGATACCGAGCGTGCCAACATCATCCTTGTCGATCTGAACAGGCTGGCTCGAGGCGAACTGGTTGTCACGGAACTGGGAATCGGTCGCCAATCGATGGCTGATGTCGCAGCAGGTCGACAGATCACATCCCTACTTGCACCAGCGCCAGAGGGGAACTCGATGTTCGTGGGGAACTCTGCAGACAAGTTGATCTATTACTATGTCGAAGGAATGATGGCTGCGATGGGGAATTTCCAGACCTACAAGAGAATCCCTCGTGGGGTCCTGGTTCTCGATCGATCACTGCGCGAGACCGGGCCTGGTGAATACTCTACATTTGTGAGATTTAATAAGCATGGAAAGTTTGATCTCCCGTTATTGATCGATCAACCAAGAGCACTCGCTCATTTCGAGATCGATGTGATCAGGGACGAAACGATTCCCTTGATAGCGACCGTGGTGCCGGTCTCTGTCGATTTCCTTCCTCCTGAAGATTTGATCCGTGCCGGGCAAACGGTCCCATTACAGATCTCCATCACTGATTCTCAGACCAAGGAGCCTGTCGATGGTCTTGAAGATGTTCATGTGATGCTGTTTCCGCTCAACGGAGCCTTTCAGTTCAGACTGCTCGCCGAGGGCGTGGGAAATGGTGTTTATCAGGTGCAGGGGTCCTTTCCTGAACAACTTCGTTTCGGGCTGCTGGTTCAGGTTGCGAGTCGTGGATTGACCTTCAAGAACTCTCAGCTGCATCAAATTGGAGTGCATCCTGCCGAGGCGCAAAAATGACTCTTTCTCTGTTACTCGGCCTCACGCTGAGCCTTTCCCCGATGATCGATGAACCGACTGCTGCCACCGAAACTGCAGCAACCCGGGGACGCGAGATTTACCTCGCAGGAAAGGCATCCGGACCGGAGATCCGATTGGTACTGGCCAATGCCGATCTTGAAATGCCTGCTACCTCATTTCCCTGCGCCTCCTGCCACGGAGAAAATGGACGAGGAACACGAGAGGGTGGGCTGGTTCCTCCCGGGATTCGTTGGCAGGAACTGATGCGCCCCGCGACCGTCGAACTGACCGGCCGAAAGCGAAGCGCCTATGATCTCGAATCATTGAAGAAAGCGATCATCGATGGATCTGACCCCGCCGGAGTCGAACTGCATCCGGGAATGCCTCGTTACAAGATGTCCGATCCTCAACTGGCGGACCTGATGGCCTACCTTCGTGTTGTCGGCGAAGAAGAAGTGTTCGACCCTGGAGTCGAACCGGAACTGATCCGATTTGGTACGGTGCTGCCACTCAGTGGCGCCAATGCAAGCACCGGCGACAGCATCCGCAAGGCCCTCGAGGCCTGGTCGGGGCAGCTCTCCATCCAGGGGATTTACGGACGAAAGATTGAATGGGTGTTCGAAGACTCCGTTTCCACTCAGGAAGGGACCCTGGCGGCACTGAAACGAATCGTCGAGAAAGATGTATTCGCACTGATCGGTTGTCACCTGCCACCGGGGACCGAGGGCATCGAAGAAATCCTCGCAGAGAGCAAGATTCCGATGATCGGGCCCGTGACCACGACGCCTCGCCCGATGGATCCACCATTTCGGTGGATCTACTATCTGCTGCCCAGTTTCTACCACCAATCGAAATCGCTGGTCGAGTACCTCTGCATCGAAGTGCCGGGAACCCGGCCAACCATCGCTGTCGTGACGGAAGAGGGGAGGTCGTTCGATGATGCTCGTTCAGGAGTCATCGAGCAAATGGCTGTCTTCGGTTCCGAGCCGCTGCTCGATATTGTTCCCGCTGAGGGACACTTCGATCCGGTCGTGATCGCAGATGCGCTGGCGGATTCAGGTGCTGAGGTGGTCATCGTGTTTGCCAGGGGGCCTTTGATTTCCCGACTGACGCACAGGCTGGAGGTCCTCGATTGCAGGGTTCGACTCTTCACACTCGGCAGCGTGCTCGGCAAGGAAGCGTTCACACTTGCGGATTCTGTAGCGGCTCGAACCTACATCTCCTATCCCAGCGTGGTGGAACGGCGTCAATCTGACCTGACCTGGTTGCTGTATCTTGCTCGCGATACTGGCTTCAGGATCGATAGCGCAGCGGTCCAGGGATCGGCTCTCGCGTCGGTAAAACTTGTGCAGGACACGATGGAACGCTGCGGCAGAAGGTTGAGTAGAGACCTCTTCATCGAGCAACTGGAGAAGACACAGGAATTTCGAACAGGGTTAGTTCCGCCCATCACCTTCAGTCCATCTCGCCATGTCGGGGCAGTGGGATCCCACGTCATGCAGATCAATCTGGCCGAGGGTCGATTCGATCCGGTGAGTTCCTGGATCATACCGAGACTCGCCCATCGTAAGGAGGAGAGATGATGTTACCGCTGCTGCTCGCTCTCTCGATGGGAGTGCCGATCGCCACAGCTGCGGAGTGGCCGGTGCAAGACCCATCGCCGATCGGAATCGATCAGGATTGCCCAGTACCTGCGCCCGAGGGAATCATCGCGGCCATCGGAAACGAGCAGATCCCTGAGGATCAACTTCGTCTGTGGATCGGTGCCGATCTGGAGGCAAATGTCCAGGATCGGATTCGTGCCCGGATCGACCTGCTGCAGGTGTCGGTTCAAGATCGGCTCTTCAAGATCGAGGCGAAGAGACTCGGATTCACCAGGGAACAGTACATCGAACACTCGATTCACGAGGCGATTGTTGCCCCGACTCTCGAGGAACTTCAACGCGAGATGAGGTCTTCTCCTGATCTGTATGGCGATGACCTCGATCAGGTTCGCGAAGAGGTGCAAGCCGCAGTATTGAGGAAAAAAACCACCCATCGTGGACGCGAAGTTCTCCAGGAGATTGCAGGGAGAATACCTGTGGAGTTGCTCGCTGCCCCCTTGAGAAGTCAATTTCTCGATCTGGGTCTTCAAGATGTGTTGGCGATGGTTGGTGGAGAAGAACTTCGAGCACATGAAATCGAGGAGTCACTTGAGGATCTTGAACACGAATACGACTGGAAGAAATACGAGATAGAGATCACGGAACTGAATCGGAGAATCAATGACAGACTACTCGCCAAGGAGTGCGAGAAGCGTCAATTGACACCGAGGGATCTGCTTCAGCAGGAAGTGATTTCTCGCATCGATCCGGTGACGGATGGAGATGTCGAGACCTTCTACCAGATGAACCGCAGTCGTATCATCGGAAATCTGGATGAGATCCGGGATTCGATTCGTGCTCACCTGGCAGGCGAACGGCGCGTTGTACTGGAAGCTCGATTTGCCGAGAGAATGAGGGCTGCCGCAGATGTGACCATTTACCTGAAGGAACCGAACCCACCAGTTCACATCATCGAGACCGATGATCGGATGAGCATGGGACCCGAGGGCGCTCCCCTGCAATTGGTCGAATTCGTCGACTTTCAATGCGAGCGGTGCAAGGAACTCTGGGAGTTCGTCAAAACGGTCCAGCAACTTCATCCCGAGAAGATCCAGGTTGTGATCAAGAACCAACCGCTCGGCTCGATCCATCCGATGTCGATGTCAGCGGCACTCGCCGCAGAGGCGGCTCGATTGCAGGGTAAGTACTGGGAGATGGCAGCGGCACTCTTCAATTCGCATGATTCACTATCGCCTGCCACCATAGAGGCGATGGCCACCCGGATCGGCCTTGATCTGGACCGTTTCAACCGCGATCGGCTCTCTCCCCAGCTGGTCATGATGATCACGGAAGATCTGTCAGAGGGATCGAGACTCGGAATCGATCGAACTCCAATGCTCTATCTCAATGGTAGAAAACTGAAAGACAAGAGCTGGGAGGGCATCCTCCAGGGAGTCCAGCGGGAATTTTTCCGCCAGGGACTGTGATGGATTCGCTCGGTCCTCACTCGCCTCGCTCAGGAACAACCCAGATTATCGCCAGTCGGATCGGGGCCAGCCTCCGGAAACGGGGCCGGGGGCAAGGTTCCGGTCACGAATAGATACTGCAACAGCATCACCGGATCCGCGATGTTGATCAACCCGGAGTCATTACAGTCGGCAGCATCGGGGCAGGATAAGTTCCCGGCCAAGAACAGGTAATTGAGCAGCGTTACTGCATCGCCGATGGTGAGCAGCCCATCCGATGAACTATCACACCTGATGAAAACAACTGGAGCGGTGACCGTACAGGTGGTGATGGGGGAGTTGAGTCCAGCGCGGGTGGCGACCACTTCATAGATGGCCACCATTCCGGTCAACGGGGCCGCATCCAGGAACTGGGTTTCTGTGCCGGCTATCGTGCCGAGGATGACCCCTTCCCGGAAGACGATGATCGTATCGTAATCAGGTTCTGCATTGCTCCAGGTCAACTCGATGGCACTTCCCGCTGGATTGCATAGCAGAGAGGCAACGCCTGCTGGTGGCTGCGAAGCGAAGTCGATGTCGAGGATCAAGTCGGAGAAGAGAGGTAGACTCGCCTCGAGGTGGTCATCGTATCCGGTCGCTACAGGTGCAATGAAGTTCACATTGTAGGTTCCTGGAGTGAGAGACACACTGTAGTTTCCGAGTGGATCGGTGATCACTGTTCCCCAGGGTGGGATGGTACCGCTGGCTGGATCCGAAACCTCTATCAGCACATCGGGTTGTGCCACTCCTGCGGCAGTGACGCTTCCCGAGAGTTGCACACCGGCAGCCAGCACCAGATCCCCGAGATCCGTATCTGCCAGCACTGAGAGGCCGGATTGGAAGCTGGGACTGAGTCCTGATCCCGCTGGCGGGATCAACATCAGATCGTAATTGCCGGGGTCGATGGCAAAGGAAAATGTTCCATCTGCGGCGCCGTTCTCATGGATGGTCGGATACAGAAGACCTGTTGCGGAATCGAACAGCTCCACATCCACGAACCCAACCGGCGTACCCATCGAGTCGATGCATCTTCCAGACAACAGAACACCATCGGGAAGTACGATGAACCCCAGGTCCACAGGGGCACCAGCAGCCACATCGAGGGGGAGAACCACAGTCTGACGAACCGGGCCCACCGTCGGAGGATCGATCTCGAGCAATATCGAGCCCTGAGGCAACAAGATGTCGAAATCTCCATTGAGGTCGGTGGTGTCATTGTTGACAGTGATGGGGATGCCCGTCGCGGAATACTCTGCATCGAAGTCGGCAGCTTCAATCTGCAGTCCATTGGATCCGATCACCTGACCAAAGAAGTGATAGCCGGGGAACATCTGTGTCGTCCCAAGATCCAGAGGTGCATCCACTACCAGTAGTGGAAAGGTGTGGGGGACCCATTCCTGGGTGGCTGCGGGATCCACGGAGCGCAGGCTCACGTCCCAGGTTCCTGCAGGAAACAACACCGAGAAGTTGCCGTTGAGATCGGTATCGTCATTGAACAGATCCGCGGGAAAGCCCAGAGCGTCAGTGGCGTTCATATCGATCGCGGCAAGTGGAGCTCCGGTATCGTCGATCACGGAACCGGTCACCGTGAAGCCTGGGCTCAACACGATGGTGCCCATGTCTGTGTCGCCAAACAGAAAGACATTGTCCATCTGGAGGGGGAACACTGTCGGAAAGGGAGTAGCCATCGAAAACACAATCCGATATTCGTCAACCAGTGCGGGCAAGGTGAGTGCGAAATTTCCGGCTGCGTTGGTGAAATCTCCGGTCAGATCTATCCAGCCAGTATTGGACCCTCGCATGTCGATGTCGATCGGCGTCAATGGATTGCCCAGCGTGTCCTGAACCAACCCACTGATGATCCAGCCACTTCCAAGATTGATGATTCCTACATCGATGTTTCCTGACAGATTGATGCTGAGAGTGGTCGACAGGAAGCCTGGAGGAGGATCGACCTGCAGGGAAAAGGCGCCTGGCGCGACGGCTTCGACGACCACCATCGAAAAGCTACCATCGACTCCAGTGGTGTCACCGGTGACGATGATCTGCGTGGTCGGTGCGAGGTCGCTGAAGAGGTCCAGGTCTGCCCCGGCGATCGGGCCCCCGGCTGCATCCGCAACGGTGCCCGAGATGACCCAGCCCTGCGATTCGACGAAGGTAGGGATGCAGATCCAGAACAGCAGCACCAGGCTGCAGAGACGAAAATTCGCGACCCACTGTCCCATCAGGAAACTCCCCACCTATTCCGGCGATCCTACTCAATAGTCCCGATTCGATCGAGGTTTGTAAACCCGAGAACTGGCAGCCGGGAAGTAAGTCAAAATTGGCACGAATCGTGATATTGGAGCCAAATGGCGATCATTGAGCGGTTCCGCGACACTCCGGGTGGGGCGTGGGCAGCCCCCATGTCACCACATTGTAATGTGGTAGTATTGTCTTTATTGGCACCTTCGAGATGTCTCCGCAGGTACTCCTGGCTGGGGTAGACTTCAGGTAGCCCTAGATCGGACGATGATGGACCGGAATTGGACGCGTGGAGTTCTCTCAGCGGTGGCTCCCATTCTGGGACTGCTGCTACTGTCAAATCCGGTGCACGCGGATCCGCCAGTCGGGTATTACAACCCGGCCAATGGGCTCGTCGGCGAACCCCTTCGGCAAGCGTTGCACGGCATCATCGATGATCATCAACGATTCCCCTACACCAGTTCAGCGACCGATACCTGGGATATCGTCGGAGCCGCCGATGAGGATCCGGCCAATCCCGCCAATGTGATCACCATCTATCGCAACACATCCGTGCCGTGGTCCTTTCAGAACACAGCCGATGGCTGGAACCGAGAACACTCCTGGCCATCTTCCTACGGTTACACCAATGACAATTCTTGTAACTACCCCTACTCCGATGCGCACCAGCTGCGAGCGTCTAGCCCTTCCTACAATTCTGCCCGCAGCAATCGTCCCTACGATTGGTGCACGGGAGGTTGCACCTCGCACATTGCGGAAGGGACTCCCTTCAGCAATCTGTCTGGAGGCTTTGGAAGCAGCGGTTCGTGGCAAGTGTGGGAAGATCGTCGCGGAGATCTGGCCAGGGGAGTCCTCTACATGGAGACCCGCTACGATGGGGGTAATCACTCCGCCACCGGTTGCTCGGAGCCGGATCTGCGAGTGACCGACAATCGAGCGCTGATCGTCTCCAATACCAGCGCCAATCTGAGTGTGGCCTACATGGGTCTGCTCTCGACACTCCTGGAATGGCACATGGAGGACCCGGTCAGTGCAGAAGAACAACTGCGTAATGATGTTGTTTTTGGATACCAGGGGAATCGCAATCCGTATGTCGATCATCCTGAATTCGTGTGTTTGATCTGGTCGTGTCCGAGTTCAGACACCACCCCGCCCTCGGTTCCCACCGGCCTGTCCGCTGCTGCTGCTACGGAGTGCCAGGTCACCATCGACTGGCTCGACAACAACGAGTCAGACCTGTCGGGATACACGGTATATCGCTCCCTGGCTGCGATCGGTCCCTTCACCGTGCTGTCCACATCGGGAACCAGCACTCACATCGATACGACCGTTGCCGGTGGCACGGAGTATTTCTACAGCGTCAGTGCCATCGATGTCTCCGGAAATGAAAGTGCCATGAGCGGTGCCGCTTCTGCCGTTGCGCTGACCGGTCCAGGTTGTGGGGGACCCGGTCCCGATCCCGGCGCAGTGAATCTGATCATCTCCGAGTTGATGCCGAATCCTGCAGTCGTTTCAGATGCCGTGGGAGAGTGGTTCGAGATCTTCAACCGGGGTACAGCCACTGTCGATCTCGATGGTTGGACAATTCGTGATGACGACATCGATCTTCATCTCATCAACGCTCCTGCGGGACTGCTGATCGCTCCCCATCAATTCCTGGTGTTGGCGAGGGACGGTACAGTCTCCACCAACGGCGGAGTCGACGCCGATTATGTATACGGGGGCAACTTGATCCTCGCCAATAGCGTCGATGAAGTCGTGCTGATCGATCCACTCGGGCAGGAACACACACGGATCAACTACAGTTCTGCCTCATGGCCCTATCTGGCCGGGTTTTCGGCGCAGATCAATGATTTGCTCGCTCCGAATCCAAACGATCCAACGGTATGGGTCACTTCTGCAAGCGCATACGGTTCGGGAGACTTCGGTAGTCCCGGAGGACCTGGATCTGCGACGATGCCTCCTCCGCCGGGTCCTCAACAGTTCATCCGTGGCGATGCGAACTTCGATTCCGCAGTCGATATCAGCGACCCGGTGTTGATTCTTGATCTGCTGTTCGGGTCCACGGCTGCGCTGATCTGTGCCGATTCAGGCGACGCCAATGACGATGGAGCGATCGATATTTCAGATGCGATTTCCGTGCTCCAGGCCCTCTTCAACGGCGCTGGACCGCTGCCGCCTCCGTATCCCGATGTGGGAGAAGATCCGACCAGCGACGCACTCGGTTGCTGAAGAGAGATAGTGAAGCCAGCAGCAGCAGCCACCCCGATGCAGGGGACAAGGGTGCTGGTGCGAGTTGATCCGCACCTCCGAGAGCCGCTCGCCAGCGCCAGTTAGATCCTCGAACTGGAGTGACCCCCGCATCGATGTGTGAAGGCGGACCCCACCAGATGGTACGTGGATGACCGAGTAGCCAATGCTCGGGAATCGAGGCCGAGTACCACTCCTGACCAGGCCGGGCTGTCGCCAGCAGCGAGGTCCCTTCCGCGCCAACGGGTCCGGCAGAAATCTCCATCGAGAGCGGATCGGAATCGAGGCGCTCTAGCATCAACTGGATCTCGTCGCCTGCGGCTCGTGTCAGAAGACCCCTTCGACGTGGTTCCTTGCGTCTGTCCGCAGATGCAGCGAGCAGTTCAGAAAGGTGCGCATGAGTTCTGTTGACAGCACCTGGCAGGCTGAACGAGTCGAGACCCGAGTACCAGATGGCACTGATCCCGGCACCGAGGCGCCTCACCGCGAGCATCGGTGCACCTCGGCCATCGACCCACAAGATTTTTCCATCCGGAGCCCTGGATGAAAGATCGACCGCAATCCTCCGCACGGGAACCGGCGGTGCCTGTGGACCGGCATCGATGAACGGATCGACACTGGCGATCCGTAGCGGTTTTTCGACCGGCTGCCACCCCAGATCATCGGGACGGATGGCCTCCTGTAGAAGTGCCCTGGCATGACCGGAGTCTGGCGCCCGATGCACTTCTCCCCCGGCTTCACTACTCAGAGGGGTCACCGCAGACAGGTCGATCTGGTCACCGACCAGCACGATGTCGAGTTCGATCCCGTCGCGCCGAAGTGACTGTCCGATCGATATCCAGTCATCGGGAGTGGTGCGGCCGTCGGTGATCACGACCAGTGACTTGCCACCCTCATTGGCCACCAGCATCCGATGGCAAGCGCGCACTGCTCCTCCCAGGTCGGTTCCTCCACCCGTGGAGATCTGGTCAGGAATTTGATCGATGATCGATTCATCGATGGGAGTCCCCGGCTCGATGATCCAGTGCATCTGATCTCGAAATCCCGCAATCCCCCAGCGACTCTGGCGAGGAGTGGCCTGTAGCAGCGACCGGGTTCCGGCGAGAAGAGTCGAGGCCGCTTCTCCGGTGAGGCTGCCGGAGAGGTCGAGCAGCAAGATGCCCAGGTCCTGCACCGGCGGCTCGGGTGGCGGTGGGATCTCGGTCGCGAGGACTCGCTGCAGTCGCAGTCGTGTCGCCTCATCATCGCAGAAGCGATCTGTAGGCAGAGCCAGCAAGGTGCCTCCGCGACCGATCCAGTCCTCCAGAGCTTCTATTTGTGCCTCATCGATGGAGATGGCGTTCCATACGATGACCGCTCCGGCAGCAGGCTCGGGCAACGAGCCGCTGCCGCCGACGGTGGAGAAGACCGATTCTGGCAGCAGATGTTTCGCCATCGAACCGCTGTCACTCCAGAGCGCCGCCCGAATCGGCTCCTCGACGATCACGACCATCGCCACGGCCGGGTCGCCCTGTCCATCCAGCTGCCATACTCCAGGGGAGGATGCGATCCACGGCAACTCGATCTGCATCGATTCCCCCTCGGGGGAGCGAGCAGTGGCCCGGCTCATGTTTCCGATCGAGAATGGCTGACCGAGCCGAAGCCTGTGTTCCCGGCGACCTCCTGCTCGCTCAGAATCATGCGCCATCGAGATGCCTACACCGCGACCACGAAGCAGACGCACCAGGTCCGGCGAAGGGGGTGGTGTCGAGTGGAAGACCTCGATGGTCGTTCCCGGATCGCTGGTTGCGCTGACCCGGTCCCAATCCGCATCCGAATCGAGGAGCGGCTGGACTTCGGGAACCTGACCGATGATGAGTGCGACGATGATGAGAGAAGCAGAAATCTGACCGTTTCTGCCGAGAAACGCAAAGATGCAGATCGCCATCGCTATCGCCAGTATCAGCGAGGATTGCCTCGAAATCGCTGACAGCCAGGTGGTCGCCTCGAAGGGACCGGCTGCGCCCAGGTCCCTGATCATCCTGCCGAGAACTACCGGCCAGTCCGATCGCTTCCAGAGGTCGCCGCTGCCGGGAAGGAATCCCCACCGGTACCCCGCTTCGCTGCGAATCAGCAGCGCATTGGCGTCCTCGTCGACGAGAATCGGTTCAGCCGTGGTTTCCTCACCGAGCACCTCGCTACTTCGAAGGATGGTCCAGTAGCGTGGATGAAGCCCCTCAAGAATGACGGGCCCCGCAGCAGTAGGCCGGGCTCTGGGCAATATCATCGATCCCTCGTCGGCAGGGAAGGAGATGATTGGAAGGGTGGTCGAGGCGTTCGCTCCCCGGAGCAGCAGCACCTCTGGATGTAGATCCTCGATGATGATCAACCCCGATTCCTCGAGTACCTCGAGTGCTGCTGCAACATGAGCGAGATCAGTTCGATCAGAAATCAGCACGGCGGATGCCAGCGGAGGAATCGGGCAGTGATGGCGGCCGGAGCTACTGGTGACGACGATAGGAGTACCGGCCGGAAGCGGCGGCTGATGGACGCTCGCCTCCCCCGCAGCGGAGAGTTGGATGGTCCGGGCGGACTGCGTACCGATCTGCAGCTGGCATCGTTCGGATCCTGGTAGCTGGATATCGATGACGAGGGAGCCATCGGTGATCCGTCGGGCTGCGACCGGCCCCTCGTCGGTCGGAATCAGTCGCGGACCCGAGGCGATGACGATCAGAGCCATTGCCAGCAGCAGCGACCTCAGCGGCATTCCGTGTGCTTTTTGTGCCACGGCCAGATGCCAAATCTGGGTACTGGGCACGATTCGCGCCCGGACAGTGCTGGGGATCCTGTTGCGGTTCCAGAGCCACAATAACAGCGGCACTGGCAACAGCAGCAGCAGCCAGGGATGAACCCATTCGGCCATCATCCTGCCTTCACTTCGAGTGGACCGGTGTCGTGTAGCAGCGGCCGTATGAGCGCTTCCCCATCCTCCATTGCATCGATGTGAACATGGCAGCCGCCGCGACGTTGGAGCCACAGTTGCAACTTCTTCTGATATTGCTGAAAGAGTTGTCGGTAACTGTCACAGGCCCGTCTATCGACAGTGCCACTCCATGTCGGTTCTCCGGCGGCTTCGAGTCGGATGCTTCCCCAGCGGCTCGGCGCGATCTCTTCAGGGAGCCAGGGACTGATCCATGTCATCTGTCCCAGGTGAAGCAACCCGCACAAACTGGAATCGGCATCGTCGATGACGATGCGGTCACTGATCATCACGACTCTCCCTGGACCCGCATCGAAACGCTGGATGCGGCGCAACGCTGCGCCGAGTTCTCCACGGGTCGCATTTGCAGGGTTTTCATCTGGCACCATGGGGCGGGCACTATCGCCGTCGAGAAGCCACTCCCGGTAAGGATCTCGGCGGCAGCGTGCGATCGCGCGGAGCAACTCGCGAAGTCGTGAGATCGCAGCGCCCCTGGCCCCGAATCCCATCGATGCTCCGCCATCGAGGATGACGGTCAGCGGCTCGTTGGTGTCATCCCGAAAGGTCCGGGTCCAGCGCTGGCCCCACCGAAGCCAGACCTTCAGGTCGAGTCGTCCCAGTTCATCGCCGGGGCACCAGCGAACATGTCCGTCGAACTCGCCACTACCCGCCCCCCGTGCACCGCGCCCCTGGCCCGCTCGCAGACCTCTCACTCCCCATCGCCAGCGCAATCGAGATGCGATGCGTTCGGTGAATCCAGAGGAGAGGGGTTCGGCGGAGTTCATGGCGCTCCCCATGTCTCGATCACTCCCCAGGGACGCGCGATGGAGACCTGATCTCCCTCCAGCTGCGGAGGCGGCTGTACCCAGTGGACAGGTCGATAGACTCCCTCACCTGGAGCATCAGTGAGTGCCCGATGGGATACTCCGTCCTCATCGAGATGCCACAATCTATCTGCAAGAAGCAACACCTCGTCTCCCCATCGTCCGAGCGACGCCACTCGCAGGTGCGGACGATCTCGCTCATCGGGCAGTGGTGGTGGGGAGATTCTCTTCACTGATTCGCCGTTGAAATGGGCCAGCCATGTCTCGCCTCGGTCGTGGCCGAGGATGTAGGTTCCGATGCTGGTGGAGACCAGCTGATAGGCGCCTTTCCCCGGCAAGGAATGGACTCCCCGGAGGGTCTCCAGTTCCTGACCGAGTGCGTCGAGAAGCAACAACTGACCATCGCCGTCGATGGTGCCGCCGGCGTACCCCTGTGGCGCTGGATCCCGGGCCGTCATCTCCTCGACATGGTGAGCATCGATGACGGTGGGGCTGTCGGTCAGCAACAAGAATCGGGGGCTGCCATCCGCGCCAGTGACCTCAATCAGACGCGGAGTCACTGCATCGGCCCACGGAAGATCGGGTCGAAGCGTGGCAGCGGGCAAGGGTGCGAAACCCCCGACTCCAGGAAGAGGCGGCTGAAGTACTTCTTTCCACCACAGAGCTCGCGCGGATCCCTGCTCGAAATATCCGACCAGGCCAGAATCTGTGACAACGACACGATCGCCGTACCCGGCAGCAACCAGCAGCTGTTCTCCCGCAGGTAGCAGTGGTTGCGGTGCATCGGTGAACCCGATTTGAGGGCGAGAGGCAGAGGGTTGGATGCCGTGGCGACGGGTAGACTGCAAGATGAGGCTGGCGGCAGGAAGCGGTCCAGGTGTGCTGCTGCGCTGTGCCGAGGGAGATCGTTGGGCAGGGAGTGATCTGGGTTTCGCAGCAGAATCCTCGGTCGCAAAGAAACCGGATACTCCGGCGACATCCACCCACCAGCCACTGTCGGCCGCAGCTCGAAAGTCGATCCACTTCATGAGCGTCGAATCGCGTGCCCGACGGGCAGCGGCCTCGCAAAAGGATCTCATCGAGGCCCCCATCAGGGGAGGTTCTGTTGCCACTCGAAGCAATTCCTCCTGGACGGAGTCTCCGTAGATCCTCGCCAGGATCGAGGCTCTGGGTATTGCATCGGGTCCGATCAGCGGTTGGCCGTCGAGCGATGCCAGTTGGAGCTGAACTCGCTGCCTCGACCGTGCCACCTCGATCAGTTGCAGCGACTGAGCATCTCCCAGCAGCCATGCGCCATCGGTGATGCGAAGCTGGACCACCGCATCTGTTTCCATAGTTGCTTCGCCTGCATCGGTCAGTTGCCACTGCTGTAGTGAGAAGCGAGGCGATCTCGGAGGATGTCCTGGTCGGCGGACCGGTTCACCGTCGGCAATTCCAAGCAGCGCACCGGGGGGAGGAAGCGTCGCCACTGGAAGAAATTGGGAGGGGTCGCTGATGATGGTTTCGCGAGTCCAGGTCGTCGATTCGAACGGTAGTTTCCAGCGCGCTTCGATTCCAGGCAACCACTCGAAAGCAAATGTAGCGCCGGGGCTGATGCGGATGGAACGCTCGATCCAATCCCAGTTCTTCGCCAGTCGACCCGCCTGGAACCACAAGCTCGACTCCATCGGGGTTCCTTCGAAGGCGCGCAGTGCGGCGGCCACTGCTCTGCTCGCATCCAGCGGATCGATGGAGCGGCGCAGTTGCCGTTCGATGCTTTCGGGAAGACGATCGGGCCCGAGCCATCGGGGCCTCAGGTCGTCGAGGATGAGTCGAGTGCTCACATCCTGGCGCGTCTCGCCGCCTCCTCCGAGGCGCCACAGCGCCACCGCTCGTCGAGCGCGCTGCTCATCGTTCGCATCGAGGTGATCGATCACCTTGGCGAGCGAGGGTAACTGGTCCCGACGGTACGGGTTGGAGCGCAGCATCGCCTCGATTCCCATCGATGCACGCCACCGCGCTCCCGCCTCCGAGGCTTGCTCGATCAGCGCACGGGTATTCCAGCGATCCTCCCCGAGCAATCGCGCCAGCCTCAGGCTCATCGGCCCCTGCCGGGGCACTGCCCCGCTGTCGAGCAGCGCGCGGGCATCGTTTCCCAGACCTCCTGAGATCGCCACCTCCAGGGCAGCATCGAGTTGTCCGCGCTGCTGCAGTATGCGGCTGGCCCATCGCCAGTGTCCTGACCGATCGGCCAGCAACTGGATCGTGTCGGTGGCGGTTCCATCGGCTGTGGTTGGCAAGGTCGAGCCTTCGAGCAGTTGCAGACCGAGTCGGATGTCGGCGAAGGGGGAGCTCTCCAGCTGCTGCCCGGCGATCCGGCGGGCCTCTTCTGGCCAGCCTCCGACGAGCCACATCCTTGCTAATCGGTGGCGGGTGACAGCCGACTCATCCAGTTCCAGAGCGGCCTCGAGCAGTTGCACCGCTCGTTGCACCCAGCCATCTTCGGTGGCCATCGCGACCGCCGCATTCAGGGTTGAGAGAGATCGATGCTGCCGACCGTGTTCACCGATGGCATCGATCAGGTCTGGAATGCGCCCCTGATCCCGTGCCCAGCGAGTGGCTCGGGCCAGGATCGCCTCATCTGCTGGTGCCGAGGCAACCAGAGAGACGATCGCATCCAGCGCACTGTCATCGGTGGCGTGCAATCTGGCAGTCGCCAGCACTCCCACGATGGCGATCAGAAGCCAGCAGGTGCTGTGCATCACGGAGCCAGGGGAGAGCGGGGTGTGGATCCTCATCCGAGATGAGCCACCGCCCGGTCCACTGCCGAGACGATCTCCTCTGGACCGATGCCATTGAGTTCTCCTTCGAGCGACAGGACGAGGCGGTGACGGATGCCTTCGTGGCGCCAGCGGCGCCAGTCCTCGTCCGCCATGTGGGTGCGTCCAGCACGGAGCGCTTCCACCTTGCCGCACAGGATCAACGCCTGCAGAGCTCTCGCTCCCGCTCCCAGTCGCACACCCTCTCTCACTTCAGCAGGAGCCGCGGGATCCCCCGGTCGAGTCGCGCCGACCCATCGCGCCGCTCGTTCGACGACCGAATCGGCGGCAATCACTCTCCTGACCGTGCGCTGCATCTCGGCAAATTGCTTGGGATCGAGCAGTGGCTTCACCTCTGGATCCTGTTCGCTAGTCGTGGCCGCAGCGATTTGCGCCAGCACATCGGATCCCGGATCGGGCAACGGAACCTCGAGCAGGAATCGATCGCGCTGCGCTTCCGGAAGTGGGTAGGTGCCTTCCATCTCGATGGGGTTTCTGGTGGCGATGACGCTGAAGAGGGGATCGAGCGCATGGCGGGTTCCGGCGATGGTGACAGCGCGTTCCTGCATCGCTTCGAGCAGCGCCGACTGGGTGCGAGGGGTACCGCGATTGATCTCGTCGGCGATGAGCAGCTGGGTGAAGACTGGCCCCGGGCGAAACTCGACCCGATCTCCGTCCTTGCCTGGAAGAAGGGTTTCTCCACCGAGAATATCAGCAGGCAACAGATCGGGAGTGAACTGAATCCGCCCGCGTGACAATCCTGTGACCAGCGAGAGGCTCTCTGCCAGTTTCGTCTTGCCCGTTCCAGGGACACCGACCAGCAGCAGATGTCCTCCCGCCAGAAGGGTGGCACTGGCGGCGGCCACCGCTTCCTGCTGGCCGAGGATCACTTCCTCGATGGAGGATCGAAGTCGCTGGTCCTGCTCGCAAAATTTCCGTGCTGCATCATCCACCACCGTCTCGCTCCCTTCCGCGAAGAAGAGCCCTGTACAGATCGATCACCTGGATCCAGTGGGCTTCCAGACGCGGATCATCTCTGACTCGGTCCCAGGATGCAGCAGAATCTGCGGCCAGGGGAGAAACCGTCTGCGTCTGGACGAACCCTTGCCCGGTGTCCCGGCCCTGACCGATCTGCGCCGATGTGACATCTGCTGCGGCATCCCCCGAAGGTTGGGAGACGGGCCTCAGTGAGGTCGGCCGATCCAGTCCACCGGCGGCGATATCCGTATCGAGGTTGCCTGCGCTGGCTCCTGCTGACGTGCTTCTCGCCACCACTTCACCGGTTCCCGCGGCGCCATCGACGGCGATGGTCGGGGAGTCATCCTGTCGACGATCCACTGCCTGCCAGCGTTCCACCAGTGGGCGAAGTGGATCGGTCTCGTCGAGGCGCTGCAGCGCCTCCGCCAGCGCACTTCGGTCTCGCGGCAGCAGTGCCGACGGGGGCTCCGATGCCTCGGAGGTGCTGCGCAGTTGCCTCGCCAGTGGTTCCAGCGCGGAGCGCCCCGCCAGCGCCAGGGCGGCATCTTCTCGTTGTTGCAGCAGGTGGCGATCGCTTGCGAACTGAGGGGACGCGACGGCTGTCGAGTCACGGGCGTTCGGCGTCGATGGGGACGGATCCCTGTCGGCCGGTCCCAGATGAGAACCGATGAAGAGGGCCAGGATTGTCAGCAGTAGCGAGGGGAGGACGCCAGGATGGGGGACTCTCATCGCCAGGGCATCCCGACCGGGAAGTGGGATGTGGGCGCTTCTGGCACGCAGCGACTCACTCCAGGGATCGCTGTCCCGACGCTGCCAGTTGTCGACGATCGTCTCGACCAGTGCCACATCTCCGATGGTTGAATCCCAGATTCGAGGCCACAGAGCCCGAGCCCTGTGACGCTGTTGCAGGGAAAAGATGCACGCCAGCAGCAGCATCAAGCCGAGCGCGGTGAAGAGACCTCTTTCTGGCGAGGGGTCTGTCAGATAGAGGATGGTCGCCAGCGGTAATCCGATGGCGGCCCCGATCGTGGCTCCTCGCCTGGAGGCGTGTCGCAAGATGCGGTTTCGGCCCGCCCGAAGGCGAGGATCGCCGACAGCGCCGAGGTTTTTCAGGCGGCTCCGGCTTTGTTTTTTCTGATCGGTTTCGGGCACGGGACTCCCTCGCGCGGGTCACGGTCGAAGGGGACCCCTCCAGTCTAGCCTACCGAGGCACCGGAGGCACCGTCTCCCTTGACACTCGCCCATCCGAGGCTGAGGATCACTGACCAAGACGGGTGGGCCGGCTTCGGGTCGCCAGTATTAGTCCAGCTGGGGGATGCGCATGGCGGAACAGTTGCACCAGTATTCGGCACTACACGAAATCGTACCGGTTGAGAGTTGGAGGAAAGATGGAGTCGAGGGTTGGCGCTTCCGTGATCGGGAGAACCAAACCATCTTCGTCGAGTCCTCCGAGTTGTTGGGTCATCAACTTGCATTCGAGGTGAACTAGGGCGTCTGGTAGGGCGTCACGGCGTCGAAGTTAGAGAGACGATAGTCTTTCATTTCTGCGATCCGTTCCGGTTCCCCGTCTCCTTCAGTGACCCGCTGGATGGTCGAGTGGATGCAGTTGCCGGGAGTCGTGAAGGTGCAGTGTGTGGAGATCGAGCGGGGCGTAGCTCAGTTTGGCAGAGTGCCTGCTTTGGGAGCAGGAAGTCGGAGGTTCGAATCCTCTCGCCCCGATTTCTCCCATCCTCAACTCTTTCATGTCACTTTCAGCGTCGAGTCCCGCTTCCTCGTTCGAGGATGAAGGATCCACTTCGATCGATGTGAAAGGTCTCGCGAACGCCATCGGGCCACCGCACTTCCAGAGCCATCGTCTTGCTTCCGGAGATCTGATCCGTGGCAAGAATCACCGCAGCCTCGGAAGAACTCTGAAATGAATCCTGACGCAGCACAGGAGACGGGATCCACTTTCCTTCATCACGGATTCCGACCTGGGCTCCGATCGCTTCTCGGTTGAGGCCGGGCTGACGCAACTGAATCCGAATCGAACTGGCACGCTCGGCTGCATTGTTGAGAAGCAGATGGGGCGAGCCGTTGAGGGTAGCGGAGAGGATGTCGATATCACCGTCACGGTCCAGATCCGCCAGCGCAGCGCTTCTTCCCAGATGAGCAGACATCTGGAGATCGCTCCCGGGTGGTTGTTCAAATCGGATGTGACCGTCAACCTCCTGTGCCAGCCAGAGCTGATCTCTCTGTCGATATCCTGGAGATGAGGCGACCTTGTCTGCTTCGGGGTAGACATGTCCGTTGGAAACGAAGATATCTACAAGTCCATCGAGATCGAGATCCTCGACCCCGACTCCCCAGCTGAGCATCGGTCGACTGTCGGCAGCGAGTCCCCGCGTTGTTGCTTCATCGCTGAAGGTGCCATCGCCGTTGTTGAGATAGAGATTGAGACTCTCTCGTTCGAAGTTGGTGACGACAAGATCGAGTCGGCCGTCTGCATCCAGATCGCCGACCCCGACACCCATCCCTGCCTGTTCCTGACCGTCCTGGTCGACAGCGATGCCTGCCAGGAGTCCATCTTCTTGCCACTGCATCGATGTGGATCTGGACCATAGATGGTTGGGACAGGAGTCGTTGGCAACAAAGATCTCCGGATGTGGATCGCCGAAGAGGTCGATGATGACCACGGCCAGCCCGTAGCCGTCGGTGGCGTCCTGAAATCCCCACTGTTTCGTGACCTCCCGGAAGTGCAGTCCGTCGATGTTCTCGAATACGAGGTCGTGCTGTGGAGTGAGCCCGCGGGGGCCACAGATGACCGGGTGGTTTTCCCACAGGCATGACCATTCATCCCCATGCACGGGAGGATTTTCAAAGTCGTATTCGAGATAGCGGCAGATGTAGAGATCCAGATCCCCGTCGAGGTCGAGGTCTCCAAATGCAGCGCTGGTGCACCACCCACTGGTCTGGATGCCACTGTCGGATACCTCGACGAACTTGCCGTTTCTGTTTTCCAGCAACATCGAGGTCCCGATCCCGGTCAGTAACAGATCGTCGTCGCCATCTGCGTCCAGATCCGCGGCGGCGATGCCACAGGTCCAGGGAAGAGTTGGAATGTTTGCCGCCCCATCCACGGCTTGCAGATCGAGGGCTCCAGCCTGGCCTTCCCGTTGCATCAATAGTTGAGGGGAGTACCCGGGAAGACCAGCAAGATACCGGGCCGCAGTCGATCCAGAGGTGAAGAGAATGTCAGAATTCCCATCGCCGCTCACATCGAGGATGGCGACTCCGGTCGATTTGACATCCACGATGCCGCTGGGTGGGACTTCTCCACAGCGCTGAATCACCGAGTCGAGGGCACCGTTGGGACTCTGCTGAAACAGTGTTCTGGATGGGTTGTTGACCGGATGAGTCTCGGGAGTGCTTCCGAAGTTGATCAGGACGACGATCGCTGCACTCAAGATGAGCAGCAAGAGTGCTGGCTGGTCTTTCAACACGACTTCTCTCCTCGACTCACTCGGTGCCCCATGAGGCCAGGACCGCAATGGCTCCGGTGGCGCGCATCGGGTCAGCGACGTCTGCTGTGCGCTACAGGGTAGGGGATGGGGTCCCGTTTTTGCACAACCGATCATATTTGACGGGGTTACAGCCGCTTGGAATCCTCCATCTTCTATCCAGAAGGGAGAGAGAGCCCTACAATGGAACTCTCTTGTTCGTGAGAAAAGGAATGCTCAATAATGAAGTCAAATCCGAGAATCAGTACTCTCTTCATTCTGCTGGCCCTCTCCTTGTTGCTGGTGTCGCCGGCAGACCTGTTTGCGCAGGGTCCTCCTCCTCCACCACCTCCTCCGCCTCCACCTGGTGGCGGTCCTCCTCCACCTCCACCGATGCCACCGGTTCCTTTCACTGCCCAGAATCCATTCACATCCGAGAAGGCGATGCTCGGCAAGATCCTGTTCTGGGAAACGCAACTCTCAACTGACAGTTCGATCGCCTGTGGAAGTTGCCACTCGATGGAAAGCGGCGGTAGCGATTCGCGCTCCTTCGACCCGTTGTCGCTACACCCTGGACCGGACGGGAACTTTGGAACGCCCGATGACATCCGCGGCTCGATCGGCGTGCAGAATCAAAGTTGCCTCGGCGTCCTCTCCATTGACCCCATCTTTGGCCTCGAGAGACAGGTCACCCGTCGAAAGGCGCCATCTGCCATCAATGCGATGTTTGATGGCCGGCTCTTCTGGGATGGACGCGTAGGGCCGCAATTCCAGAATCCGGAGACGGGTGCCGTCAGTATCCCGGGCAACACCAATCCTGCCGCCGGTGCTCTGGAAGCCCAAGCTGTGGGTCCGATCATCTCGGATGCCGAGATGGGTTGTGAGGTCCGGACCTGGGATGATGTTCGGACTCGATTGCTGACCGCGGTGCCACTGCAGTACGCCACCGACATCCCACAGGCGATGCTCGACACTCTGTCGCAGTTCTCGAATTACGAATCGCTGTTCCAGATGGCGTTTGGATCGCAGGAGATCACTGGCGAGAGGATCGCCTTCGCCATCGCCACTTATGAGAGAACCTTGCTCGCTGACCAGACTCCTCTCGACCAGTTCATCGCGGGGAATCCCAATGCACTGAGCCAGCAACAGATCGGTGGAATGAACATATTTCTCAACAACTGCTTGCCCTGTCATGGCGGTCCATTTCTCGCCGATGGAGTCTTCCACGACATCGGAGTCAGGCCAGAAAGCGAGGATACTGGGCGCTTCGAGGTCACGGGGAATCCAGGTGACATCGGAAGATTCAAGACGCCTCCGCTGAGAAATGTCGAACTCCGCTCACCCTATTTTCACAATGGCGGCAAGCAGACCCTCGCCGAGGTTGTTGCCTTCTACAACGGTGGGGGTGACTTCCAGAATCCGGATGCAGGCCCGGGGACTCCTCCCCTGAACTTGCCCGCGGGTGCCCAGGCAAACCTGGTGCTATTTCTCGAGGCTTTGACCGATGAGAGGGTACGGAATGCGCTTCCGCCCTTCGATCATCCGACGCTTGCGGTACATTTTCGAAGGGGAGATTCGAACAGAGATGGAGCAGTCGACATCAGTGATGCGATTCATAGCCTCCAGTATCTCTTCGATGGTGTGCCTGCACTCTGCGAGGATGCCACCGACGCGAACGACGACGGGCAGTTGAATATTGCGGATCCTGTGCGTTTGCTCGATCGGCTCTTCGGGGGTGGCGAGCCACTTCCAGCACCCTCTGATCTGACGCGTGGACCGGACCTCACCGCGGATCCACTGGAATGTCTCGACTAGGGTGTCTGAAACCATCTCGAGGCAGAGGATGAGTCCGAAATAGGATCGAAAACGATGCAACTTGGCGGATTGAGGAGCCAGGCTGCATCGTTTTTTTGTGAGTTCCCCCGACAACACGTGCGATACCACTCCCAATCCTGACATTCCTGTTGCTGATCGGTGACAGAAGTCGCAGCAAGATTTCAGAAGAATATCATGGACGGGCAGCGACAGAGAACTGTTGCAGGCGAGCTTATTGATACGCAAGGGGTTCCATGAAGAGCACAGGTTTGGCTTTACTTCTTTTGCTGGCCACTACGCTGGCTCTCGCCCAGGTCACCCCCACATCCAACCTGAGAATTCAGGGTGCCAGCGCTCCGCCGGGTCTTCCCGTGATCTGTAGAATCTACATCGATCACAGTCTCGACTGCGAGGCGATCTCCTTTGGTGTCACCCATGACCCTTCAGCGGTTTCGGTCAGCAACCTCCAGCGAGGCTTCTACCTGGAAGGCACGAATCTGGGTGGAATCACGCCCGATTTCCTGATGCTCGAGGCCAATCCGCTCGCAGGCGTCGGCTTCATCATGGGTTGTCTGTTCGATCTGACTCCTCCCATCAATGACCTGATGGCAGGTACAAACCAGGAGATCCTGATTTGTACCTACCAGCTGCTACCGACTGCTCCGCCGGGAGACACACCGCTGCAGTTCACCGATGCCCTGCATGATCCCCCCGTGATGTTGTTGGTGGTGATGGAGGGGCTGGAGTACATCCCGACCTGGGAGGATGGTGCCATCACGGTACTCGACGATTGCAATTCCAATGGAGTTCCGGATAGCACCGACATCGCCACGGGAACCAGCGAGGATTGTGACCTCGATGGGGTTCCGGATGAGTGCGGTTACTCCCCGGGTCAACCCGATTGCAATCAAGATGGAGTTCCTGATATCTGTGAGCTCGATTGCAACATCGATCAGATTCCTGATGTGTGCCAGACCGATCTCGATTGCGACCTGGATGGAGTTCTCGATTCCTGTGAGATCGATTCCGGCACCGCGACGGACTGCGATGCGGATGGCTTGCCCGATTCGTGTGCGATCAGTCAGGGTCTTGCTACGGATTGTGACGGTGACGGGGTCCTCGACAGTTGCGAAATTGCAGCAGGATTCGAACAGGATTGTGATCTGGATGGAGTGCCTGATTCCTGTGCTCTCTCACAGGGCATAGCTGCCGATTGCGATGGAGACGGAGTTCTCGATTCCTGTGAGATCGCTGCAGGCACTGCACTGGATTGTGATCTCGACGGCATTCCTGATTCGTGCTCACTCGCCCAGGGAACCGTTGCAGATTGCGACGGAGACGGTGTTCTGGATTCCTGTGAAATCGCCACTGGTAGCGACCAGGACTGCGACCTCGATGGTATCCCCGATTCGTGTGCACTGGCCCAGGGAACCGTTGCAGATTGTGATGCCGATGGGCTGATCGATTCATGCGAACTGGCCCAGGGAACCGATCAAGATTGCGATGGAGATGGATTACTCGACTCCTGCGAGATCCTCCAGGGGCTCGAATCTGATTGCGATGTGGATGGTCTTCCAGATTCTTGTGCAATAGCGCAAGGGGTTGAATCGGATTGCGATGTGGATGGCCTGCTCGATCCGTGCGAGATCGCACAGGGTCTCGAACAGGATTGCGATCTGGATGGTATCCCCGATAGTTGCGCCATCGCTGGCGCGCTGGTCGACGATTGTGATCTGAACGGTGTTCCCGATTCCTGTGACAACGCATCTGGAGCAGACCAGAATGGAAACGGGATTCCTGATGTTTGTGAGATTGTCGAGTTCCGAAGAGGAGATTGCAATGCGAGCGGTGGGTTCAACATCGCCGATGCGATCATCGTGCTGAACTACCTCTTCGCTCTGACCGATTCAGTGAACTGCATCGATGCCTGTGATGCGAACGATGATGCAGGCATCGATATCGCAGATGCTGTGTTCCTTCTGGGTGCCTTGTTTGCCGGAGGTCCTCTGCCGTTGGCGCCATACCCGGACTGTGGGGAAGATCCCACGGTGGATACGCTCGATTGTGCGACCTACGGGGCGCCTTGCCCCTAGACTTTCCGTCCCTGCCGGTCTCCACTCCTCCGGGTACTGGAGCGAGAGGACCTTCTCGTTGAGGAGCTTTTGCTTCTGGAACGAGGGGATCTCGCTTCCCCGGAGGGGGGACCGGAAGTCTTTCTTCTCCTGCGCCTTTTCTTCGAATTACTGTCGTTCTTCGAATTACTGTCGCCACCCGTGTCGACATCTCGTTGGCTGCTCTGGTGCCAATTCGAGTTCGCTGAGGAGCCAGAGGATGGTCGTTTTCTCTTCTGATTTCTGTTTCGGCCCGGCCTGCCACCCGATGGGCGCGTCTTGTTGTGCCCCGCCGAGGAATTCTTGCGGCCTGTCCTGCTCGGAATGAGCGCTTCTTCGAAGCCGGGAACCGACTGGATCTTCAGCGATGCCCCGATCGCCTTCTCGATGGCCCGGATCATCTCTCCATCGGCTTCCGTGATGAAGGTGAAGGCTTTTCCTTCACACTCTGATCGACCCGTACGGCCGATCCGGTGCGTGTAAGCCTCTGCAGTGTTGGGGATGTCGAGGTTGATGACATGAGAGATCTTCGCGACGTCGATGCCCCTGGCGGCAATGTCCGTGGCGACCAGGATGTCGAAGGTACGCTGTCGAAATCCCTTCATGGCCCGGTCGCGCTGGTTCTGAGACATGTTGCCCTGAAGGGCGACGGCGCGGTGACCGTCCTTGACCAGTTTCTCTGCCAGTTGCCGTGCTCGGCGCTTGGTCCGAGTGAAGACGATGGCTGATTCGAACTCGTCCTTGCGAAGCAGATGGCGCAACATCTCGATCTTACGTTGTTCCCTGACCGGATAGAGAGCGTGTTCAATCGTGCTGGCGGGTACCGAATGGTCAATCTCGGTGATGAAAGGGTCGACCAGCATCTGCTCGGCCAGCCGACGGATCTCGCGCGGCATCGTTGCGGCGAACAGCAGATTCTGGCGGCGACTGGGCAGTTGCGCGATGATGCGCTTGATATCGGGCAAGAAACCCATGTCAAACATGTGATCTGCTTCATCGAGGATCAGGGTGTCGATCCGCGACAGATCGACAAATCCACGACCGAGCAGATCTAGCAGCCGTCCCGGGCAAGCACAGATCACATCGACCTTGCGGGAGAGCTTCTGGATCTGTGGTTTCTCGGAGACGCCACCGTAGATTGTCATCGTGCGGACGCGGGTGTCCCGACTCAACTTGCGAAACTCTTCGTCGATCTGGGTCACCAGTTCGCGAGTCGGGCCGACCACCAGCACTCTGGGACCAGGCTTGTGGTTCCGAAGCAGGTGCTCGATGCAGGGGATCGCGAAGGCTGCGGTTTTTCCGGTTCCAGTCTGGGCCAGCCCCAGCACATCCCTGCCTGCGAGGGCTGCTGGAATGGCAGTGGCCTGTACCGGTCGTGGTTTCGAGTAGTTCGCCTTCTGGATCGCTTTGGCGAGGGGGGCGATCAGATCCAACTGGTTGAAATTGGAGATGGTATTCGTATCTGTGCGAGACAAGGGGATCTCCTTGCGTTCCGACTCCTCGCGGGAGGCGGCACCGGGGATCACCCTCACAACAGTGGAAGGCAACGGATTGCTGAGTGGCGAGACCCACTGCCCGAAAGTCGGCCAGGGGTCCTGTTGATCGCCGTGGGGCGTATCCCCACAGGTTCTGAGCCCAGTATAGCAACTTCGATCCAGGATGTTCTGAATCCTGGAAATTCTTTGTGCTTTTCTCGGCAACGCAGACACCTCTAGAATCGGTGCGAAGGGACTCCTAGATGACTGACTCCTACCTTCCTCGAGCAGAATACGAGTTTTCCGATCAGCCGATCGGTAGCGAGCAGGTCGACCCCGATCCGATCGTGCAATTCCGGATCTGGTTCGAGAAGGAAGCGCGAAGGGGCGAGCGAGATGGGAACCGGATGGCACTGGCCACTGCAGATGATGCCGGTCGCCCATCGGTCAGAATGGTACTTCTCAAGCAATTCGATACCGATGGATTCCTGTTCTTTACCGATTACGGATCTCGAAAGGCGATCGACCTGGAGCAAAATCGCCAGGCCGCACTGCTCTTCCACTGGCCGCGGTTGCAGCGCCAGGTGCGGATCGAGGGTGCCGTGGATCGTGTGTCGAGGGAGATCTCCGAGCATTACTTCTCGTTGAGGCCGCGCACCTCTCAGGCCAGTGCTTCGATATCTCAGCAGAGTGAACCTTTACTCGACCGCGATCGCTTCGAGTCAGAGGTGCGAAATCTCGAGAGAGGGAACCAGCCGATCCCCTGCCCCGAGTCGTGGGGAGGGTATCGGTTGGTCGCCGAGCGCTTCGAGTTCTGGCAGGGGCAACCCGGTCGAACACACAATCGGATCGTCTACCTGCCCGGTGGCGATGGCTGGCAACGCTCCCAGTTGCAGCCCTGAAGCGTCTCTCCGGGTCGCTTTGCACTCTGAGTGCGTCTATGGCAATCTAGGCGCTCCGGGGCGCCCGTAGCTCAACCGGATAGAGCATCGGATTTCTAATCCGAAGGTTCCAGGTTCGAGTCCTGGCGGGCGTACCATATACTGAATCCAACGAAAAGATTGGATCCTGATGATGTTCTCTGCACTGCTTCCCGGCATCTTCTTGCTGTCTCTGAGCGCTCCTTCTCTCGTCGCTGGCGCCGAACCGGAAATCGGTTTTGCCCCTCCAGTGCGACTGGAAGCCAACGGGGTACCCATCGATGTGACGATCGGCCATGCCGCTCCCTACGTCATCGATTTCGACGGCGATGGGGTGCGCGACCTGCTGGTCGGGGAATTCGGCGATGTCGACTTTCCGATCGAGCGGCTGCCGAAGCGGTTACAGGAAGCGGCAAAAAAATCGAGTTACTCGCAGGGGAAGTTGCGCATCTATCGCAATTACGGTTCCGACGAGGAGCCCCTCTTCAAGGGATTCGAGTACCTTCGTGCCGGGCGAGAAGACGCCTCGATGCCGACCACGTGATGCATCTGCTTCTGTCCACAGTTTGTGGACTACGACGCTGACGGCGATCTCGACATCCTGTCCGGCTCCTACACCGGTGAACTGTACCTGTTCGAGCGCAACGCCGAGGGTGGTTTCAAGCAGGGACGCTATCTCCTCGACGCCAAGGGCGAAGACCTGAAGGCAAAATCCTCCTCGGTGACGGTCGAGGCGATCGATGTGGATGCGGATGATGATCTCGATCTGGTGCTGGGAGCTCGCATCGGTTCTGTGGAGGTGTTCGAGAATGTCGGCACCCGTGCCCGACCCGCCTACGAGGGGAAGTCTCGTCCACTGCTGACCGCCGAAGGCGACAAGGTCAAGGGCAGCAACGCCCACCATGCAGACTGGGACGGCGACGGTGTGCTCGATCTGGTGCTCGGGAGCGAGTACGGGGGCGTCAACTGGTATCGCAACCTCGGCAGCAACAATGCGCCGAAATACGCCGCCAGCGAGCCGCTGATCGAAAAGGGCGAGTTCAAGCAGCGCCAGGAAGTCGACGGCCCCGAGGGTGCGGGCTCCCGCACCAAGGTGTTCGTGACCGACTGGAACCACGATGGGCTGCCCGATCTGCTGGTCGGAGATGTGCAGTGGCTCTACTACACATTACCGCCGCTGACCGCAGAGCAGGAAGCAGAGAAGCTGGCGCTGACACCCGCTTACGAGGCAGCGGAAGCGGTGCTCGACGAGGCGTACGATTATCGCAACAGTTTCGTCGGCAAGCCCGGTGGCATTCCAGACGATGCGAAAGCCCGTATCGATGAAGCCTCCAAGGTGTGGAGGCCGCTGGCCAAGAAGATGGCCAAGTTCGACCGCACCAAGTCGAACACCCACGGCTGGGTGTGGCTCTACCAGCAACAGCCGGCGGTCGAGGGGCAGTAGTCGCCTCTCTTCCCAGATAACAATTTTCAGTTCACAATTTCCATCGCTGGTCGGGTGCTGCGAGTTCAGTTGAACACCTGGAAGGTAGAATCTTGCCCAAGAAGAAGAAAACCTCAGCTAATCGGTTCAATCTATATGTCATAGACCTCAAGAAAACAGTTCTCAAGGTGCGCAAATTCAATGAGGTAAATCAGCACTATACCCCTGAAAAAAACAAACCCTGTGTCTATGTCGGGTCTA
>JAYZBV010000055.1:0-15599 GCA_036338595.1 Planctomycetota bacterium
TTCGTGCTGCCGGAGCCGCCACCGCCGGTTGTGGTGCCGCCACTGATCGCCGCCCCACAACCGGGCGGGGTCGCGCCCGCTGCCACCAGCGAGAACACGGCCCACCCACCCGCGGATCCCGACGCAGCAGCAGATCCTGCACCCGAGCCTGCGGTGGAACCTGTACTCGAGCCTGCGGTGGAACCGACGCCCGAGCCTGAGCCTGCGCCGGAATCGGCGCCCGAGCCTGAGCCTGCGCCTGCGCCGGAATCGGCGCCCGAGCCTGCGGTGGAACTAGCACCCGAGCCTGCGGTGGAACCGGCGCCCGAGCCTGCGGTGGAACCAGCACCCGAGCCTGCGGTGGAACCGGCGCCCGAACCTGCGGTGGAACCGGCGCCCGAACCTGCTGTGGAACCGGCGCCCGAACCTGCGCCGGAACCGGCGCCCGAACCTGCGCCGGAACCGGCCGAGAGTCCCGACGACCTGGGACCTCCGCCGCCCGATGACGGTGGTGGTCGGTTCTGAAGGGCCACCCGGGCCCTCTCAAGACGAGCCGCAGCTGATACACGTCGAGCCTTCCGATGTCGGCGAACGACTGGATCGTTGGCTGTCACAGCAGATTCCCGAGCACTCCCGTTCCGCCATTCGACGCTTCATCGATGAAGGTCGAGTCACCATCGGTGCCAAGCGATGCCGAGCTTCTCACAAGATGCTCCTCTCGGAAGTGGTGCTGTTCGATCCTCCTCCCATCCCTTCGGTGATCCCACTGCCCGAAGATCACCAACTCGATGTGCTGCACCAGGATGAGGAACTGATCGTGATTTCCAAGGTCGCAGGAATGATCGTTCATCCGGCGCCCGGAGCGGCCCCCGAGGGAACTCTCGTCAACGCACTTCTCGGACATACGGAAAAACTGTCCTCGGTAGGCGATCCAGGGCGTCCAGGCATCGTCCACCGACTCGACCGCGAGACTTCAGGCGTGATGGTGATTGCACGGACCGATGCAGTACATCGTGAATTGTCGCGACAGTTTCACGACAGGGAAGTTTCGAAGGAATATCTGGCGCTCTCGCATGGCACACCGACCACGACCACAGGAGAGATCGACCTGCCGCTGGCAAGATCCTTGACCGACCCGAAGAAACGTGTGGTGAGACATGATCAGCAGGCGCGTGATTCCTTCACTGCATGGAAACTGGTGCGAAAACTAGGAGATGGCCCGGAAGGGAGCGCTTGCTGGTTTCATTGTTTCCCCCGCACGGGAAGAACCCATCAGATCAGGGTTCACTTACGTGCCATCGGCCATCCGATCCTGTGTGACTTCCTGTACGGCCGAGAATCTAGCCTCGAACTGTCCCGGTGGGACGGCGATGCACCCCCCGCAAGGCTCCAGCGCCACGCATTACACGCCTGGCGCCTCCACTTCCGACATCCGGGAAGCCAGCAACTGTTACAATTCGAGGCCCCACTCCCTGCTGACCTGAAACCGTGGTGGGAGTCAGCAAGGCCTCTCGATATCGCCCAGTAACAAGACTGCGGTAAGATTGCAGCATCGTCTCGAAAACGCTAAGGTGTGGATTCTTGGAGGCTTTTCGATCCGGGATCATCCGGATTTCAGGGTCACCGATGAGGGAGTTGAAACTTGAGCGAATACGTCGAATCCTTCCAGAAAGTACCCCTGTTCGAAGGACTCTCCCCCTCCGAGATCGCGGATTTACTGCGCATCTCGGAAGATATCTCGGCCAAGAAGAGCGACACGGTTGTGCTGCAAGACACACCCGGAGACGGGTTCTACATCATCGGAGCGGGCGCTTTCGAGGTCCTCAAGTCTGGCAATCGAAATGAGGTTCTCGGACGTCTGGAGGAACTCTCTTTCTTCGGTGAGATGTCGCTGATCAGCAGCGATGTGCGCAGTGCGACCGTGATGTGCGTGGAGGATGGTCGCCTCAAGAAGATCCCTGCCGAGCCCTTTCGGCAACTGCTCGAAGAGGGCGACATGGTCGCCTACAAGGTGATCCTCAACATGGCCCGCATCCTGGCCCAGAGACTCGCGGCATCTGACGACCGCCTCGTCTCCTGATCGACTGGAAGCACGGCTTTGGCTCCTTCCGGCTCGCTTCGAATCGCCAGCGGCCTGCTGCGCGGACGAAAGATAGATGTCCCCGCAGGCTCGATAGTCCGCCCGATGAGAACCCGCGTCAGAGAGTCCCTCTTCAACATCATCCATGAACAGCTGGACGGGGCGCGTGTCCTCGATGTGTTTGCGGGATCGGGGGCACTGGGAATAGAGGCAGTCTCGCGGGGAGCTCTCCAGACAGTCCATGTCGAGAAGGATCGCATGGTGCTCGCTCTGCTTCGAAAAAACCTGGGGGCTCTGGGTATCCAGGCGCAGTGCAAGGTGCTCGAACAGGATGCGTATCGCCTGCCAGCCCGGCCAGCAGTCGGTGGAGGATTCGATGTGATCCTGCTCGATCCCCCCTTCCCTGATTATTCCCGCCCGGGATCGATTCCGTGGCGACTGGCCATCGATCTCGCTGGAGGAGATTGGCTGCAGCCCGGTGGCGTGCTCGCCATCGAGCACCCGTCCCGCGAAGAAGCGGCCGCTCCTCCGCCGGGCCTTGATGCCGATCAGGGTCGCCGCTACGGAGACACCCGACTCACCATCTGGAAGAAGCAGGGTGTCGATCAGCCTTCATAGCTGAGATCGATCTCGTGGGCACGGTCCAGGAATCCCGCCAGCAGTGCCACCGTCGCTTCCAGATCCCTGGCATCGATGGTCTCGACCACGGTGTGGACATAGCGGCAGGGAACCGACAGTGTGATCGCTGGTACAGCGCTACCCCCACGCTGGATCCCACCTGCGTCGGTTCCACCCATCGTCAAGATCTCCATCTGAAATGGGATCTTCTGCTCGCGGGCGATTTCTCGCATCGCCTTGACCATCTTCGGGTTCGAGATGCTGGACGAATCGTGGATCTTGATCGCAACCCCATCTCCGAGGCTTGTGATCTTTTCATGTTCACTGGCTCCGGGAGTGTCGCAGGCGAGCGTCACATCGATGGCCACCCCACAGTCGGGCGCTATTCGATGGGATGCTGTCATCGCACCTCGCAGCCCGATCTCTTCCTGGGTAGTCGCCACCGCATAGACGCTGACATTTTCATTGGAGTATCGACGGACTGCCTCGATCAGCGTGTAGATCGATACACGGTTATCGAGACTCTTTCCGCTGCAACGATCACCGTTGACCTGGAACGGCTGCTGGAGCGTCACCGGATCGCCGATCTCGATGCGAGCACGAGCATCATCTGCAGACAGACTCACATCGACAAACAACTCCGGCACAGTGGGCATCTTCTTGCGATCTTCAGGCGTCATGATATGAATCGGCTTCGACCCGACCATTCCTGTGATCTCTTCGTTGGCGCTGGTGATGATGGTGACTCGCTTGGCAATCAGGGTCTTTGGATCGAATCCACCCAGCGGTGACAGACGGATGAAGCCCTTGTCGTCGATATGTTTGACCACGAACCCGATCTCATCCATGTGGCCGGCTAGCATCACCTTGGGAGACCCTGGCTTCCCTTCCTTGATGGCGATGCAATTGCCGATTCCATCGACCTCGATCCGGTCGACGTGTGGCTCGATCTCACGACGGAAGATGGCCCGGATACGATCCTCGAATCCCGGTGCTCCGTATGCCTCACACAGTTCCTTCAGAAGCTTCATCCAGTCGCCCCTCTTTCGATTCATCGCGCGTCATGCGATTCGGTTGGCGGTTCCCATAACGATCTCGTCCATCGATCAGAATCCAGATCCTTACCGCCAGAGACTCTTCTCGTCAAGGGAAGGACCCTGGAGGATCCCCATCGCTGGTCTCATCGGCCAGACGACTGAGATTGACCGAGCCTGCCCGCTCGGGCGTTCCATCGGGAAGAACCACCCTCCAGCGTTCAGCAACCAGGTGATGCTGCCTGGAGAAGGGGTGCGGGCGGGGATGTCTGAGAATCTGAAATGTGAAGGCGATGATCTCATCGTCTTGAATCTCGATATCCACGACATCACACCGACCCAGGTGGTGCTGGCGAAGGGAGGTGCCGGCGAGACGCGCAGGTTGCTCGAACAGCCTCCTGAGATGGGACCGGGCCCTGGACCGAAGCCTCCAGCGATTCCACCAGCAACCAGCCCTCTTCAGCAGGCTCAAGAGGAATCTCGCCTCTTCCTGCTGATCCGATTCAGATCGTCGCGTTCCTCATCGCTGAGGGCATCGATTCCTTCCCTGCTGACCTTGGTCAGCAGGTGATCGAGGCGCTCCTCCTCTCTGAGGTCGCGGCCATCGGGAGATGGAGTCGGATAATAATCTGCCGGTTTCCGTCGTCCCTGACCACGAACCGAGGAGCTCGAATCATTACTGCGAGTGTTAGAGGACGAAAAATTGATGAACCGAGGAACGATCATCAAGACGAATAACCCGAACAGGATCCCTCCGAGGTGTGCGGCGTGACCGATCCCGGTGTTGCCCCCATTGATCTGGGTGAGCAACCCCTTCAGGTCGAAGAAGGCAAATGCAGCGACGATGAGCCATGCAGGAGCTGGCAGGATTCCCCAGATCAAGATGACGTTCTTCGGATAATAGATGGCATATGCAGTGGTGATGGCACACACCGCGCCGGAGGCACCGAGCCCCGGCAAGTCTCTCACCCCCCAGAGTGGCATCGATGCCATCAGGAACGAAGAAAAGACTGCTGAACCGAGATAGAAGTAGAGAAAACGTCGCTTCCCCCACCGCGCCTCAAGCACGGGAGCAAAGGAGAGAAATACGAGCATGTTGATGAAGAAGTGAAACAATTCGTAGTGAGAAAAAGCAGCCGTCAGAAGGGTCCAGATCTTTCCGGAGGTGACCGCATGCCAGCTGACCATGAACTGACTTCTCATTAATTCCTGCGGCAACAGATACCAGGCAATGAAGACGGAAAGATTGAGGACGATGATCATCTTCACCGCGCTCATCTGGCGGATCATGTTGCCGGTACTGCCTGCACCCTGCATGTAGTCGCGATCGAAGATCCCCAAGTTGGCCCTTCCTTCAGGATTCCAGAACTTCCGAGTACGCCTCGTGGTGGAACCCCACGATGAGTGTCTTACCGATCTTCAGCGTCGGAGCTCTCAGGTTGCCGCTGGGTCCGACGATTCCCTTCACGAGGACATCGTCATCGGGAGCATCCTTCTTCATATCGTAATCGACAATCTTCTTCCCCCGTGCAACCAGCACTCGATGGGCCGCCCGTGCCAGCGAGATCGCCTCGTCGGCATCGATGCGCGACTTCTTTGCATCGACACGTTGCCTGCAGGCGGGGTCATCTCCCAGGAACTCCTGGGCTCGTTTGCAGGATGTTCAGCCGTTGCGATGATACCACCAGTCGATCTTCTTCATCGGATCCTCCAGAAACATCTCCCCGGTGAGCAGCGACAGTGCGTAGGGGCCGTCTCATTTTACCCGACCCGGCAACGGCACCCAAGGGCGACCAGACGATCTGTGTGGGGAAGATTCGATGGATGCGACACTCACGCCATGAGCGGCCACCCATTTGCATTTCTCGTCAGGAGCCTGCCGAGACCTGGTTGTTCCTGGGCAGGAGTAATCCCAGTAGACCGGCATGGGTCTCCAGCAACGTCTTTCCCCGGCCGCTGGAGAGGGTTGCCGGTTCAGGATCGGCGAGATAGGCGACCGCTCGAACCGCTCCATCGGCACGGAGCGGAATCACTGCCAGGCTCTGGACTCCCGAAATGTAGAGTTCCTCCATCGCTTGCACCCTCGGCTCATCGACAATCCGTGCCGCGAGAATCGATTTTCCACTTTCCCAGACATCCTCGACTGCGGCGAGCGCAAGACGTTCGTGGAATCCCTTGAGCGGTGCTCCAGCAGAATCCGCGGCACAGATGACCCGCACCTCGTCCCCGCGTCGGACCAGAACCCAGCCCTGGCTGGCTCCAGCGGCGCGTACCATGCAAGCGAGCGCTTTCGGGATCAGAACCCTCGGCAAGGAGGCAGAAGCGGCCTCTGTCAGAAGTGAAGCGACTCGCAACATCTCCTCGGAATGAGATTCGGGGTCACTCACCTCGACCTCACCGCCCTTTGCTGAATCGCGCTGGATCGGATCGGAGACAGGTTCCTCGGATGGGATCTCCCGTGCGGTTCCTTCACCTGCAGGCCCCTCGCCGATGTGGTTGCTGGTCAGGTAATGATCCCTCAACGCATGGGGCAGTCTCTCTGCAAAGGCCTGGTGCAAGTCATCCGCCTCCTGGTAGCAGCGACGAGATTCTTCCAGATTCCTCGATTCGATGTGAAGTTCCGCTTGCTCCAGGAGTGCTGCGGCGCGAAGCGGTCGATCCCCACAGTCTCGCCCCGAATTTTCAGCCTCTGCCAGAAGTTCGAGCGCGGTCGCGCTGTCGCCACCGTTCTTCCTGAGCCAGCGCGCTCTCAGCAGACGAGCCTTACCCTCGAACCCGACATGAGAAAGGTCAGCGAGCACCGTCGTGGCGCGCTCCAGTTCCTCATCGGCGCGAGAGGATTCCCCCCCCTCGATGTGCAGTTCTGCCAGTTCCAGCAGGCATTCGACCAGACCGATCCCGGTTCCGGCACGCGCGTGGACTCCCAGCGCACGGAGAAGATCGCCTTCTGCTCCGCGGCGATCCGCCCTGAAACGACGGATGCGTCCGCGGGCCAGGTGGTTTCTGACTCCCAGGAATCTCATTCTCTGATCCTGGCTGATCTCCAGTGAAGCCTCGATTCTCTGCTCGGCGGCATCCAGGTCACCGCAGATGAGCAACACCTCGGCTTCTCTGTGCAAAGCGATGGCCCTGCCGGAGAGGTCTCCCACCTCATCCGCCATCTCCATCGCCTGCTGCGCCAGCTCCAGAGCCTCGATCGGCTCTCCTGCTGCCAGATACGCCTCGGATAGGGAATTGAGAGAACTGATCATGGCGGGCACATCGCCGAGGTCCTCGCGAATTTCCATCGCCCGGCGATGAAAATCTCTCGCCTGGTCCACTTCACCTCGGCAAAGAGAAGCGCTTCCGATGCAACTGAAGAAGATGGCGTGCTCTGCGGATTTTTCTTCATCGCCTGCGAGGGAAAGTCCCTCTCCGCTGATCTTCATCGCACGGTCATAATCGCCGATACAAACCTGAAGCCATGCCAGTTGGCTGAGCACTCGAAGTTGCTCACCATCACGATCGCCACCTTCGAGACGCGAAACCACCTCGGACGCCTCGCGTACCAGGCGAAGTGCTCCCGGGTAGTCACCGCGAATCTCATCGATCTTACCTAGCTTTCTCAGCGCTCGAACCCGACACAGATCCAGTTCGACCGTCAACGCTTCCGGCTCGATCCGGGTCTCCTGGATGATCTCCAGTGATGACTGCGCCAGGTCCAGTTCCCCGACCACGGTTGCTGCATCCCCGATCCGTTCATGGATGGCAAACCAGTCGACGACACGTTCTTCTCTCTGCTCGATCTGGAGCAAGGCTCCTCGGTAGTGCTCAAGAGCCTTCGAGTGGGCGTGCATCTCCTTCATCGCATCTCCTGCAGCCAGAAGGTGCTCCAGTGCACGTTCTGGATGATCGGAGAGTTGGTAATGATGCGAAAGTTCTTCCCTGACGGGATCGAGATCTTCGTGGTGATGCTGCTCGATCGCATCGGCTAGCATTCCGTGCAACCTGCGCCCCTCACTGGGGGGGATGTCTCTGCTGACGATCTCTCGCAACTTCGGCTGCTGGATCGAGTAGACCGGCCTGCCTCCCTCGAGAGATCTACCGATCATCCCTCTCTCCTCCAGCTCCCTGATCTGCTGGCGGAGGCCTTCTCCCAGACCGTCAATCGCCTCGATCAGTCGCAACGGCACCGGTCGACCATGCAAGGAGATCAAGCGCAAGATGCTCCGCGATTCCTCGCTGATCACCTTCACCCTGCGATGTAGAACCTGATGAATCCCTGCGGGAAGTTCGACACGGGCCAGATCTCCCCCGCCTCGGATGCTCCACGCCTCACCCTGACGCTGGATGATGCCTTCCTCCTGAAGGACCTTCAGCATCTCGACGATGAAGAGTGGATTGCCACCGGTTCGTTCCTCTAGCCGGTCGAGAAATGTCGATGGAATCTCCTCGACTTGCAGCACATGGTGGATCAACTCGGTGATCTGGGTCCTGCCGAACCGCTTCAATTTCAGGTCGTCCACCACAGATGATTCCCGAACTCCATCCAGGAATTCTGTAGTGACCGCTGAACGCTTCTCGTCATCTCGAATCGTGACTACGATGAAGATGCGTCCGCAACTTCCATCGCGTTGCAGCCTCTGCATCAGGCGCGATAGCAAGGCGATGCTCGGATCGTCTGCCCAGTGAAGATTATTGAGCACCAGCACACAGGGATGGATCGCCGAGGCCTCCTCGAGAAACGCTGCAATCCGGTCCATGAAACGGACACGATCCCGATCGGGGCGATCTCCGCTCTCCTGAACAACGGTCTCGCCCGGGTCCTTCAATCGCGGACAGATCCTGCGCAGTTGTTCCTCATATTTTCGAAACAACTCGGAATCGAGTCCCATCGAAAGGGCTAGTTGTTCGACGATCGAACGAAACGGATGGTAGGCATCGCGAACCGATTCATGACAGTTACCGCCAAAGAGCGGCACCTCTCTCAATTTCAGGTGGTGACTAAACTCGTCGATGAGGCGCGATTTTCCGATTCCAATCTCTCCTGATATCAGCATCAGAGGCCGACTCAGGTCTGCAGGACGGTGCTTCCCACCATCGCGTAGTGAAAGACCCAGGTTGCGCTCTGCGCTCTCCCTGAGGTGTTCCAGTTCAAGGCGGCGCCCCACCAATCTGCTGCTGTGCAGGTAGGAGAGTTGCGTTTCAGCGGTCTCCACCTGCCAGTGTTGCCCCGCCCCTGCACTGAGTGCATGGATGATCTCTCGGGCACTGGAAAATCTGTCCTCGGGATCCTTTTCGAGCAACCGCAAGACGATCTCTATCAGATACTCCGGCTCACCTTTCAGGTCCGCACGCATCTCTTCGCGCCAGTTCCCACCAGAACGACCGGTCGTGGAACCGTCTGCCGCAACAAATGGCAAGCGACCGGTCAGGATCTGATGGAGCGAAACACCGAAGGAGTAGAGGTCGGCTCTCCTGTCGGGAGTGCCTCCATCGATGATCTCGGGAGCCACATAGTGCAGGGTTCCCTTGATGGCAAAATCAAAGGTCCCGGAGATCTTCTCTGCGAGTCCGAAATCGATCAACTTCGCACGCGGGGGTCCAAGGCACCGGTCGGTAGAAGCGGGTTGGTCCTCGACCTGGACGATTTTCGATGTTTCATCTTCGCCAATTTGCCGCGATCGCGTCACGAGGATGTTATCTGGCTTGATATCGAAATGAACATAGCCCTGGGAATGGGTGTATTCCAGAGCCCTGCAGATCTGTACGACTATATCCAGAAACTCCTGCTCCTCGAAGGTCGTGGATGCGCCGAGAAGATCGTCTCCGCGAATGAACTCGCTGACGATGAACCAGTCGTGGCTGTCGGAAACCCTGCCGAAATCATGCACTCTCGCCAGATTCGGATGGCGTAATCTGGTCAGCGCCTCGTACTCGACCTTGGACCATTCCCCCGAATCCTCGACTCGATCGGATCGAAGTAACTTGAGGGCAACCTTGCGCCGCACCTGGAGGATGTCCTCGCACAGGAACACGGTACCCATCGCTCCGGCACCGAGCTGCCGCAGCACCCGATACCTGCCGTTGATGCAATCTCCTGCGCTGAAGGAACCCATGATGACCCCGGGAACGGGGCTCCAGGGCGTCGCAAACGACACCTACCGTTCCTGGATAAGAATACGACGAAATCGACGATGTGGCCGATGCCCGGCAACCACGGATCCGCATGACTGGAGGCTACTGGAGCCAATTGGCGAGGAGGAGCACCTCAATGACGGTTGAGGGCAGATGCTTCGATCAACGAATCTGCCTGAACGGGTCCTCCCGGTCGAGTTCGGAGCGTAGCTTGTCGATCTTCGAGATCCACTCCTGGGTTGCGTCTCGGACCAGGGTCTTCATCTCCAGATCGAGCGCCGTTGCATCCAGCACGCGCGACAGGTCATCCGCTGCTTCCCCGAGCACCCCGATGGCAATCCCTTGCCAGTAGTTTTTCTCCTGCGCTGCATCGGTACCTCGAGAGCGACGGATGTAATCGGCGGCACGATCATCGACCCAGAATTGCACGCGCTGAAGCGTGATCTGAGCCTCCTTGATGGTCATCGGTGGCGTGTACCCCTTGACATCACGAATCTGTTGCACCTGGTCCACATTCAATCCTCCGGAACCGCCAACAGGCATACCGACAATACCGAGCAAGATGGCCACCAGCACCGGCATGACGATGGCCGCTACAACTCCCAGAGTGAGATCACCGAAATCCAGTTGATCTGAATCGTCCTGGATGGGCGCCTTGGGTGCTGGACGTGGAGGGGACTTTTTTGCCACTGAACTAATCCTCGACATCCCAGTCTCCATCGAGAGGAGCAACATGGATCAGGTCATTGATGAGCGTCTGCAATTGCGTGAAATCTATGTTGTACCCCGAGTACTCATCCGGCAGTGCGCCCTCTGGGTTTCTGACAGGCGCGGTCATTGCCCTGAGCATATCGAGAGTCGTGCCTGCGTATTCGTTTGCCTCTGTCCACTTCCTGGAAAAGCGCTCGGTATCATCATCACTGCGGAGCTGGACAACCTCTCGCACGAGCGTCTTGGACTGGATGATCCGGCGCTTGATGATGTTGTACTCCGTGTTGGTGTCGGTTTCGATCACCACCGTATTGACCTCGTCGGAGCGATTTACCAGCGAATAGACGAAGAAGACACCCGAGACGAGGAACAGGACCAGGGTCCCGATGACAACCCCTGGATGAGCACCCTTCTTGGCCGGTGGCCTGAAAGCTGGGCGTCCATCCTGTGACGATCGATCTGCTTCGGAAGATCGAGCATCTCGATTGCTGGAACCCGCGCGAGGCGGGCGTCTCCGGGCGCTGGACATCTTCATTCCCTCCCGGGAATCGATGCGCCACTCCACGAAGGTCCCCGTGCGCATCGTCCCGATCACTGATGGTAGCCAGCGGTCCTCACAGCGTCAACGCACACCCACTGGTGAAGATGCGCAAAGAACCCAACTATCACTCCTGGAGTTCATTTCCTGGCATACCAGGCCCTGAGGGCTGGCTCCCTGAGATGGCAACATGAAGCGCACATCGCCCTCGCCAAGTGGTGATTCATGGCCCTTGAGGTGCAGTTGACCCTGCAATACGACGACGATGGAGAAGCAGCGCGGATCCGCAGGCCAACGGCCTTGAAACTCACCCCGTAACTCATCGAGAAGAATGGGTCCATCACAGATGGGACGCCACCAACCCTGATCCTCTGCTGGCCTACCGATCGGTCCTGGATCGCTGGATGGAGGAGTAGTGGTCATCAGCACCTGGTCGAGATGCAACTGGCGCGGCTTTCCATCGAGTCCCACACGTCCACCGTCATCGACACGCCAGGTCACATCTGATGATTGCTGGATCTCTGCCAGCAGCACTCCAGCTCCGATCGAGTGGATCGTTCCGGCGGGAAGATGGATGATGTCTCCTCGATGGATCGGGTGTTCTCGAAGCGCCCTGGAGATGTCCTGCCCAGATCTGGCCAGTTCCACCAGGCTCTCCACATTCCAGTCCTCCTTCAAACCGACCTGGAGAGTGGCACCGGGTATCGCATCGAGGATGATCCACGCCTCACTCTTTCCCCAATGGCCCAGACCCAGCCGCCTTGCGAGCTGGTCATCGGGGTGGACCTGCACCGATAGATCCTGCGCAGCATCGATGAACTTGAAGAGCAAGGGAAGTCTGGGCGGCGAAATGCCATCTGCGATCTGACCGAGGACGCGCTCGGGATCCGCTTCTATCAGACTCCGTAATGTCTGCCCCGCATCGGAGCCCTCCACAACGACAGAATGCAGCGATGCGTCATCTTCTCCAACATCAGAGACCTCCCAGCATTCCCCGATGGGAGGCAACGCATCCAGGTGGGGGCGGAGTTGTGCGAGCCGTCGGTCGCCTCCCCACGGCTTCCTCAACCCGATCGGCCTCAGATGGAGCAACTCCTGGCGCTGCATCAACGATCTGTTTCCGGTTCCAGGATCTGAGCCTCCTCGAGCATCTCGCTCGCTTCCGCAACGGACCTCTCGGTGGCTCGATCGCCTCTCAGCATCATCGCCAGTTCCTGAATCCTCTGGTCTCCAGAAACCTCCTCGATGCATGTTCGGGTCTGCTCGCCATGCATCTCCTTGATCACGCGATGATGTCGAGTGCCATGACATGCGACTTGCGGCAGATGAGTGACACAGAGCACCTGGTGATCCCGGCCGATCTGTTTCAACTTTTCGCCGATGGCATCTCCCAGTCTGCCACCCACGCCGGAGTCGATCTCGTCGAAAACAAGGGTTCCCGTATTCGAGGAACCCGCAAGCACTCGTTGCAGGGCGAGCATCAGACGTGACAGTTCTCCACCACTGGCAACATTTCCAATCGATCGCATTTCTTCACCCGGATTGGCACAAAACAGCATCTCGAAATGATCCGCTCCTCGCTCGTCCATCCCATTCCAGCCGATTCCAGAATCGAGTGGCTGAAGCGACCCCTCGAGCCTCGCTTTGGACAGCCCCAGATCGGCAAGGTCAACGCAGACCTGCTCGACCATCTTGGCCACCACACCGGACCTTGCCTCGTGTAAACTCTCCACGCCTTCGCGGAGGCGTGAAACACATCGCTGCAGGCCTTCGCGCAACTCTGGCAACTCCTCGTCCGCTCCACCGAGCAGATCCAGTTCCTTGCGGCACTCCTCTCGATACTCCATCAGATCGGTGCCGGATCGGTGATATCGGTGCTCGAGGGTGACCAGTTGATCGACCCGTTGCCGTTTTTGCTCGAGCACTTCCGGATCGAGATCGAGGCTCGATTCCACTTCGGAGAGCCCTCTCAGGGCATCCCCGAGGAGGATCGAGGACTCGCGGCAGCTCTGAACCATCGACTCGATTCCCGGGTGAAGCGTGGTCATCGCCTGAAGATCTCTGCCCGTTTCGCCGATCTGGTCCAGGATACTGTTCTCCTGCTCCTCGAAGCGATGTCGTACCGATTCGATGGAAGCGAGTAATCGATCGCGGTCCTCCAGCAAGACCAGTTCCTGCTCCAGATTTTCCCGTTCATCCCCGGACAACTCTGCTTCGTCCAGTTCCCTCAGGATGTGTTCCAGGAACAGACAGCGGTCACTTCTCTCCCTGACCCCGTCTTCGATGTGGAGGACTTTCCGTTCCAGCTCGCGTGCTTCCAGCCATGCATGGGTGTGCTGCTGGCGCAGTTCCAGCAGTCCGCCAAAGCGATCGAGCAGGTCCAGCTGCGCACCGGGCTGCACCAATGTGAGGGCGTGCCCCTGCCCGATCACATCGATCAATATCGGCGCGATGCGCCTGAGCAGTGTCGCTGTGGTTTCCCTGCCATCGATACGGCATCTGCTTCGACCTTCTCGTCTGACCTCACGCTCGATGACCAGTTCGCCATCCTCGATGTCAGTTCCGATCAGTTCGGAGATCCGCATGGCGACCGGCTCGTCGAGTTGAAAGATGCCAGCGACCTTGGCGCGATCTGCCCAGCGACCCACGAGATCCGAGCGTGTTCTCTCACCACGCAAGATCGCCATCGAGGCCAGAAGCATCGACTTTCCGACACCTGTCTCGCCCGTGAGGACCTGAAGACCCGGTCCCATCTCCAGTCCGGCATGTTCGATGAGCCCGAGGTTCTCGATCGAGAGATGGACCAGCACTGAACGCTCTCCTTCTCAGTGAGCCTGGGAACCGGGAGCGACCTTGCCGTCGGGACCGATGAGCCGCACGACTCCCTCGTCCTCGACTGCCAGCAGCATCCCTTGCGATGTCTCCCCGCGGATCGTTGCGGGCTGGAGATTCCATACCACCATGATGGTCCGACCAAGCAGTTCGTCTCGGGTGTAGTGAGCACGCACACCTGCAACGATCTGGCGCTTCTCATCTCCGCCGTCGATGGTCAGCAGCCAGAGTCGGTCCGCTTTCGGATGCGGCACCACCTCGAGCACCGTGGCGGTTCGCAGCTGCACCCTGGCAAAGTCATCGATGCTGATCAGATCGGTCTCCGATGTGGTTTCAGATCCGGTCTCGGAAGTCATGAGCATACCCCTTCTGGCTGGTCCGTTGATCGAGATGACCGTTCTAAGGGGCTACCACTGCAGGTGCAATCCCGGGATGAAAAGGAGCCTGCGAACATCTCGGTGCGCAGGCTCCAGAATTCAGGATGAAAGTGTCACCGGTCAGCTCTAGAGACCCTCCTCCAGAAGGTTGTCGATGATCTGCTGGATTCGAGCCTCGTCGGCAGGATCAAAGCCCTGGTTGGCAATCCGATCCAGTTCGCTGCCTGCCTCGACCTGCTGATCTCCCAGTTCACGGATCTTGTCGAGCCACCGCGCAGACTCCGGGCCCGGATCAAAACTGTCACCGTCGCCCATTCCAGCGACGGTACCGCCGCCGTCCTTGGCACCGTCAAGGCCTCCTGCTCCCTCAGTCTTGGGAGTTGGCTCTGGCCGTGCCGGTCCATCAGGACCGCCAACTGAACCGATTCCATCCACTCCTTCTGTCACCATGGGAAAACCCCTCTTCCCTCCGAGGCTGCTAAAACTGGTTCCAAGCAGGGTCCCTCGAACTCCCTACCCTCCGCGAGACCCATAAATCGGTCTCTGTAAAATAGATCGGGTGCAGTTCGGCAAGACTTGAACACATTCCGAAAAAAATCTGAAGCCCTGTCCAGATTCACTGCCGGAGATCGTACACACCTGCCAAAACCTCGCAACCCCTTACTGCACATGGAGTTCGGAAGGCGTTACCAGAGCGAGACTTGGGCCGAAAAACGGTGCCAGGGGAACACTGACGAACGCAAGATGGGCTCCTGGGCCCAAAAAAAACGAGACCTCCCCCGGACCTTCCGGGGGAGGCACCTGATTCGGTGCCCCCGAGTACGCACGCGCGGGACCCGCGTATCGCGCGACGCACCACGAAATGGGGAGCACTGTCAAAGGTCTTCAGGGATTCTCGTCGACCTTGCGTCGGCGAGGATCGCTGCGCTCGTCTACAACACGACCCTTCCATTGAGGGTCAGCACCTCGTTCTTCAACTGGTACTGGATCGCCTTGTCTCGCTTCTTCTGGTCAGGATTCTTCTTGACGGGTTTCTTGTTCTTGTTGTTCTTCTTGTTCTTCTTGTTCTTGTTGGCTGCCGCTTTCTTTTTCCCGGCCTTGGCCTTCTTGTTCTGGCCATCACCCTCGGCGATCTTCTCGATCAGGATGGTCCCGCCGTGACCCTCACCGCCACCGAACTGGATCGCTCCCCCTTCGAGATCGTCGATGATCTCCTGGATGGCGGCCGGAATCTGATCCAGGTCTCCGTTCCACTCGATGACTTTCTCGTCATGATTCCCATCGTGTTCGATGATGGTGTGGATCTCGATCTC
>JAYZBV010000056.1:0-10112 GCA_036338595.1 Planctomycetota bacterium
GACTGCAGGGTGTGCGCAGTGTCACGAGCACAAGTTTGATCCCATCTCCCAGCGGGAGTACTACGGTCTCTACTCCTTCTTCAATAACACCACCGAGGCGGAGATGGATGGCAATGCCAAGGCGCATGCTCCCGTCGTGAAGGTGCCATCTCAGGATCAAGCGACTCGCCTGGAAAAACTCGCCGAGGATCTGGCCATCTCGATGGAAAAACGCGATGCGCCCGACCCCGAGATGGATACAGCACAACTCGCCTTCGAACAGGAGTGGAACCGATCCTCGAGACGCTGGATGGTCATCGCGCCCGAACAACTGACCTCCAGTGGCGGCGCCACCTTCGAGGCACAGGCCGATGGATCGCACCTGGCTACCGGACCCAATCCCGCCAAGGACACCTATAGCCTCACCACCGTGATCGATGGAGCCACCTACCACGCGCTTCGCCTGGAGGGCTTGCTCGATCCATCGATGCCTGGATCCGGGCCAGGAAGATCTGCAAACTCCAATGTCGTACTGAGCGAAGTGCAGGCGCAGGTGGTCGGAGTCGATCAGGAGTTGAATGACATCGGCGACCCGATCTCCATCACCTTTTCGGGAGCCTGGGCCGATCATGAACAGGATAAGTTCCCCGTCGGTGCAGCCATCGATGGCGATATCACCACCACCGACAAGGGCTGGGCTGTGGCAGGTTTCGATCGCAAGGAGCCACGAACCGCCATCTTCTCCAGCGATGAGCCCTTCGGAAGCGAAGGGATGGTGCGCTTGACGGTGCGCTTCCTGTTCGAGAGCCAGTTTTCACAGCATGCATTCGGCCGGGTGCGGTTCGCACTCGCAGAGCAAGCTCATCCCGATGCAGAGGAACTCGTCTGGATCGAAGATCACCAGGACAACGGCGGAATCACCACCACTGGCACTGACAAGCGCGATTGGGACTGGGTCACAGGACCCGACCACCCGGTGCACTCGGGAGAGCGCAGTCGCCTGCAAGTGGTCGATCAGGATCGCATCATCCAGCACTTCTTCCACGACGCCTCGAGTACTCGAACCGTCTACGAGGGGGATCGCTTCTACGCCTGGGTCTGGATCGACGAAGAGCAGCCGACAAAAACGGTGATGATGCAATTCCACAGCAACAACTCATGGGATCATCGAAGTTTCTGGGGTGAAGACCTGATCAACTTCGGCGGGAGCGATGTGGATGTTGTCGCACATCGACCGATGGGACCTTTGCCTGCCACGGGACAATGGGTGCGACTGGAGGTCGACGCCGCTCATGTCGGCCTGGCTCCTGGCGCCGTCATCGACGGGTTCGCCTTCACCCAGTTCGGTGGTAAGGCCTACTGGGATGATGCCGGGATTCTTGGCTACGGGGAAAAAGAGCAACTCGAGCCACTACTGAGTACTCCCATCGAAGATCGAAGCGACAAGGACGCCCAGAAGATCCGCCGTTGGTTCCGTGAACGTCACAGCCCTGGCTACACCGTGCTGCTCGATGAGATCCAGACTCTGGAGAGAGAGAGCGCGAGCATCAACGGCATGATTCCCACCACCCTGGTCGCCGCCGAGCGGATGGACCGTCGTCCAGCTCGAATGCTCAACAGAGGCGAGTATGACGATCCAGTTGGAGATCCCATCGAACCCGATGTGCCCGCTTTCTTGCCGCCGTTACCGGATGATTTTCCCAGGAACAGACTCGGATTGGCTCGCTGGCTGACAGATCCTCAGCATCCATTACTGGCTCGTGTCACCGTCAACCGCATCTGGCAGCAACTGTTCGGAACCGGAATCGTTCTGACGGCAGAGGACTTCGGATCGCAGGGAGAATGGCCCAGTCACCCGGAATTACTCGACTGGCTCGCACGCGACTTCGTCGATGATGGTTGGGATCTGAAACGCTTCATCAAATCGCTGATGTTGACCGAGACCTACTGTCAGCAATCCCGCATCACCGAACTCGATCGCACTCGAGATCCGGACAATCGACTCCTGTCTCGAGGTCCTAGATTCCGCATGGATGCGGAGATGATCCGAGATCAGGCGCTGTTCCTCTCGGGACAGATGGTCGAGAAGATGGGTGGTCCGAGCGTCAAGCCGTATCAACCCGATGGCCTCTGGAAAGCTGTCGGGTACAGCGGTAGCAACACCGTGAAGTTCAAGAAGGACTCCGGAGACAAGCTGTACCGCCGTAGCATCTACACCTTCTGGAAACGCACCAGCCCGCCGCCCTATCTGGCGATCCTCGATGCGCCCAATCGAGAAACCTGTGTCGTTCGTCGCGAACGCACCAACACCCCGATGCAGGCGCTGCTGTTACTCAACGACATCCAGTACGTGGAGTGCTTCCGGCATCTGGCCGCACGAATACAACGGGATCTTCCAGATCAGAGTGACCCAGAGAAGCTCGAACAACTGTGGCGGATGGCAACAGGGCGATCCCCCGATGCAGACGAACTTGCGGAAGTCAGCGAGTTCCTGACCGAGATGCGTGCCTACTTCGGAACAAATATCGAAGCGGCAAATCAGTTGCTCTCGGTTGGAGATTCGCCACCAGGAGACACCATCGAGCCTGCTGAACACGCAGCATGGACGATGGTCTGTAGTCTGATACTGAACCTCGATGAAGTGGTGACGAAGGGATAGCGCGATGGACCCCGAACTGGAGATGAACATCCAGGAGACCCGCCGGCAGTTCTTCGGCCGATCTCTCTCCACGGTCGGATCCACCCTCGGTCTTGCCGCGCTCTCTCAACTCGGTGGAATGCCACTGCTGGCATCCGATCCAAACCAGACACTGGCCAATCCTGGTGTGCTGTTAGCGCCCCACTTCAAACCGAAGGTGAAGCGAGTGATCTCGCTCTTCATGTCGGGTGCCCCGTCTCAACTGGACCTGTTCGATCACAAGCCAAAGATGCGGGAATTTTACGACAAGGAGCTGCCAGAGACGATCCGTGACGGACAACGGTTGACGACGATGACGAGCGGTCAGTCACGCTTCCCCGTCGCACCCAGCATCTTCGAGTTTGATCGATACGGGCCTTCGGGTGCCGAGATGAGTGAGTTGATTCCCAACATCGCATCGATCGCCGACAAGATATGCATCATTCGCTCGATGTTCACCGAGGCGATCAATCATGATCCTGCGATGACTTTCATCCAGACTGGCAGCCAGCAACCTGGGCGGCCCAGCTTCGGTTCCTGGCTCAGTTACGGGCTTGGTTCTCTCAATGCCAGTCTGCCCGCCTTCATGGTGATGCAGGCAACATGGACCGGCCGAAAAGAAGCGCAGGCTCTCTTCGAGCGCCTGTGGGGTGCCGGAATGTTGCCGTCGGAATACCAGGGCGTGACCCTTCGCTCGATCGGCGACCCGGTGTTGTATCTCTCCGATCCACCGGGCGTGGAGCGAACAACGCGCAGATCGATGCTCGACCGACTGGCAAGACTCAATCGAGGCATCGCCGATCAGATCGGTGATCCGGAAACACTGGCACGCATCGCTCAGTACGAAATGGCCTACCGGATGCAATCGTCGGTACCCGAACTGGTCGATACCTCCGACGAGCCTCAGCACGTCAAGGATATGTACGGGCCCGAGGTCGATCAGTCCGGCAGCTATGCCTCATGCTGTCTGCTTGCCAGAAGAATGGCCGAGCGTGATGTCCGATTCGTGCAGATCTATCATCGTGGCTGGGATCAGCACGGCGCACTTCCGTCGACGATTCGAAGGCAGTGTTCCGATGTCGATCAGCCCACCGCGGGCCTGATCAAGGATCTCGAGATGCGCGGGTTGCTCGACGACACACTGGTGATCTGGGGTGGTGAGTTTGGCCGTACAATTTATTGTCAGGGCGCTCTCACCAAGGAGGACTACGGACGCGACCACCACCCACGGTGTTTCAGCATCTTTCTCGCTGGAGGCGGGATCAAGCAGGGTCATGTCCACGGTGAAACAGATGACTTCTCCTACAACATCACCAAGGACCCTGTCCATGTTCACGATCTCAACGCAACCATCTTGCACCTTCTGGGCATCGACCATGAGCAACTGATCTATCCGCACCAGGGGCGCGATTTTCGTCTCACCGATGTGCACGGTGAGGTTGTCCATGACATCCTCACCTGATTCGATCTCATTCCATTCGAGACAACGGTGCCTTGGATGAGTCCTGGCACTGGACCGTTGCTGGAATATCGAACGACTCCATTTTCCCACTGGAGAATCACTCCCCCTGCAGGGCGAGGGCATTCCGAACTGATTCTGGTTCACGGGCTCGGAGAACATGCCGGTCGAATGATGCCACTGGCCAGAGAACTCTCCGAACTTGGATATCGGTGTCGTGTCCCCGATCTTCCTGGCCATGGTGGCAGCGGTGAAGATGCGCACCATCGTGTGGTCGAAGCCTATCTGCATGGCGACGAAGCTGCCGATGTTGTCGATCGCATCCAGGGGATGCCGGAAGCGACGAGGAAGGAAGCACTGAAGATCGCCGAACAGATGCACCAGCGACTATTTGGAACTTCTTTCGAACAGATCATCGACAGGATTGAAAAACTGGCGCTCTGGAGTTCCATCGATGGCAACGAGTCGGGTGTCCCGCACTTCATCTGGGGACACAGCCTCGGAGGGCTCGCCTCCTTTCACGCCGCCTGTCGCATCGATCTGGACCCGGTGGGTTCTCCCGCGGGCCTGGTTCTCGGCTCTCCTGCATTTGCTCCGCCTGCTGCAGAACAGGATCTGATGGCTCGCTTTTTCATGGGACAGGCCTACTTCTTCTCATCGATGATGTTGCTTCGCCCCATCGCGGCGCTGCAGCGACTGTTGCTTCGAGGTCTTGGCCTCGATGGCGACGGAGAGTTCGCCAATGAGGCGGTCAGCGATCTTCCAGCGGAGCGCTTGTTGCATTCCATCGATCCGTTGCAGAACCACAAGATCCCGCTCTGCTTCGCAGGTCGGTTGCTCCCCTGGATGGCCAGGGCCAGACGCAGTGCCCGCACCCTGCGCACCCCGGTCTTTGTATTTGCTCCCGGTTACGATCCCATCGTCGACCCCAGTGGAGTGCGAACCGTCACGGCTTGCCTTCAGAAGTCCTTTGATCCGCGCCGCCCTCACCTCCTGAATATTCATGAACAGATGAGGGTTCACGATCTGGCTCGATCGAGTTGCGCAGATTCCATCGTGCCAGGGGTACATCAGTGGATGCAGGGAGAACTCGGCGGCTAGCCGTGGTGATTCTGAAAGATCTCTCGAACCAGTTCGGTGTGGTGCTCGATCTCGACCTGCAACCTCTCCTCCGGCGAACCGGCCGGTGAGGCGTTGAAGCCGATCCGGATGGCCAGCTGGCGCAAACTCCCATCTTCCTGGGATACCGCCTTGACCGATGCCCTGTGCATCATCGCCAGTCGATTCTCGACCATCCGCAAGAACTGATAGGCGTTGAGGAGAGTGGTCGATTCTCCTGCATCGATCAGGCCTGCCGCTTCCAGTGCATCGATGGCACTGCGCGTGCGCGCCTGCAATACCGTCGGATGACTTCCCTGGTGTAGAAGCACCATGATCTGGATCAGGAACTCGATGTCGATCAGCCCACCACTGCCTGCACGGATGTCAATTCCTTGCTGCTGTTTTGAATCTCGTCTTCGATCATGCATCTGGCGCAATTCCGAAAGAACATCCGATTCGGCAACGCCGCGTCCGAGGTGTTCTCGAACCCATTTCATCACCTTTTGGCCCAGGTCGGGATCACCGCAGATCGGATTCAATCGAACCAGCGCCTGGTGCTCCCACATCTGAGATCGCTCGCCGAGGAAGTAATCCTGGAACTCATCAAACCGGGTCACCAGCGCTCCACCGGCGCCATCTGGCCGCAGACGAAGGTCGACGTTGTAGAGCGGACCACCGGTACCGGATCGACCCAGCATCTCGACAACATGCTTGAGGTGCTCGGTCCAGAAGTGACGCGCCTCATGGCCGCTCTCCGTGGTCCCGACACCGTCGTGAACGAGGATCATGTCGAGGTCGCTGGCAAATCCCATCTCGTTGCCGCCGAGTCGCCCCAGCGCCAGCAGGCTGTGGCGCGATGCCTTTTCTCCATCCGGACAGTTCAGCGGCCCCAGCAGTTCGAGGGTTCTCTTGAGCGACAGTTCGTCGACGATCCGCAATACCGTGCGAGCAATACTGGAGAGTGACCGCAAGACCTGGTCGTGCGGCATCCTGCCGCTGAGATCCAGGATTCCGGTGTGGACCGAGTGCAGCGCCCTGAACTCGTGGATGAGATGAAAGATCTGTTGCTCATCCTTCACCCCTTCCAGACTCGAACGTAACTCCTCCAGCAGTGATTCATCCGTGGTGGGCCGGCTGGTGCGAACCCTGTCCACGACCTCATCGAGAATCCCTGCATGATTGAGCAACAACTCGGACAGGTATCGGCTCTGACCGAACAGATCGACAAAGATCTGGCACGTCTCGGGGTTTTCCGTCAATTGCTGATAGAAGATCGCAGGCGCACCGAGTGTCTCGACGCAGTGTACGAACATCAGCGCCGCCTGATCGGGATCCGGAGATGAACGGATCGCATCGAGCAACACCGGAAACAGCGCCGCCAGATGGTGCCTGGCCCGAGGCGATCTCAATCCGGCCTGACGCGGGAAGGCGAGTCGCCGCAATAATCGATACGCCTTGCCTGGATCGCGGAAGGAGTAACCACCGAAGACTCGATCGATCACCTCTTGCTCCGGTCGAAACGCCAGGATGACGTGCACCTCTCCTGCCTGGTCGTCTCCGTAACCACGGAACAGATCATGAAAGAGGCTCCCGAGGATGCTGCGAATTCGATCTCGCCTGCGGTCGAGTGCTGCCTGAAGATCTTCGCTCTTGTCGTGACCGAGCGACCTGGCGAGGGCGAGGAACTGGGCAGGGTCCCCCGACAAGCTGAAGGACTGCCGACGGTGTTGCAGCATTCGATGATGCTCGACTCGTCGCAGAAAACGATAGCCGTCGAGTACGCGCGCGGATTCGGTCGAGGTCAGGGCGCCGATCGCGCCGAGTCTTCGCAATGCATGGTAGACATTGCCTCCGCGGATCGACTCGTGCACCTGGCCATGCAGCAGTTGCAGGAACTGGACCAGATACTCGACGTCTCGGATGCCCCCCCACCCGACCTTCAGTTCGGCGCTGTCCTGGCCGGCGGGGCTACTCTCGAGCACTTCCTTCCAGCCCTGAAGGCGCCGGATCTCATCGAGGTCGAAGGGCCGCTGGTAGACGAAATGCTCCACCTCTGCGAGCAAGCGCGGCAATCCCCGTGTGCGATCGTGCACGGCTCGGCTGCGGATGTGCACGATTCTCTCCCAGGTGCCCGCCACGGCGTGGAACTCTGCTCTCGCCTGGCTGACGGTCGGCACCAGTGGTCCGGTGATTCCGCCAGGTCTCAATCTCAGGTCGGTGCGGTAGAGCGGGATCGATCCGGCATAGCCGGTCAGCAGTCGCAAGACGCCGCGAGCCACCGCCTCGCAGGGACCCGCCGGAGTCTTGTCATCTCGAATGAAGTACAGATCGATATCGCTCGAGAAGTTCAGTTCGCGTCCACCCCACTTGCCGAGCGCCACCACCGCCATCTGCAGATCATTACCACCCAGCACATCGAGCGCACAACGGATGGTGTGGTCTGCAAGATCGCTGAGCGCAAACCCGGTCTGCTCGACATCGAATACACCTTCCAGTTCGCAGCAGACGATGCGGAGTTGTTCTCGGCGGTGCCATCGGTTCAGCGCTCTGGCCCGGGAGGTCTCATCGGCACCCCCGATGGCGGGCGCGTGCGGAATCTCGTCGGGGTCATCGGTGAACCCTGGCGAGGTCACATCCAGCAGATGCCCCTTCGCCAGCTCCGCCATCGGCTCACCCGCACCGAGGATTTTTATCAACCTCTCGAGGCGGTCAGGATCGAGAACCTGCTTCGGAAAACCGAGCGATCCACACAACAACCTCTCGAGTCCGCCCAGAGAAGCATCCGCATCGGATGCGCTCTTGAGAGCGTCGAAGATCCTCTGTTCCTGATCCTCGCCGATCTCCCTGAGCACATTTCTGAGGTTCCACATCGCCCTGTCGGGGGTGGTGATCCCCAGATACTCGAAGGACTGGCGCCGAATCTGCTCGGGATCGTGGGGATGGGGCCGGGGGGAGCCGAGATCGAGATCTGGAGTGTTTCCCGACAATGCATTGCCTCCCGCTGTGGACCACCTCGACATCCTTGAACGGAATCCAGCCGGAGGGAAGGGTTTCCTCGAAACACACCGCCACGGATCGGGTGAAATCGACGATCGGTTGGGTTAGAGTTCCCCTCCACCTGGCGAGACTTTTTTGGAGGGATCCCCGATGGGCTCATCCGACAGTACGTGCCTCAGTCACGACATTCTCATCGTCGGGGGAGGCGGTGCCGGCCTACGAGCGGCGATCGCCATCGGCGAGGAAAATCCCGACCTGACCGTCGGTGTCATCTCGAAGATCTATCCGATGCGCTCTCATACCGTCTCTGCCGAGGGCGGAGCCGCTGCCGTGATCCAGGAGAGCGACAGCCACGACCATCACTGCTACGACACCATCAGCGGCGCCGACTGGCTCGCCGACCAGGATGCAGTCGAGACCTTCGTCGAGGAAGCCCCACGCGAGATGCTGCAACTGGAGCACTGGGGCTGCCCCTGGAGTCGCAACCCCGACGGAACCGTGGCCGTGCGCCCCTTCGGCGGCATGAAGATCGAGCGCACCTGGTACGCCTCCGACAAGACCGGCTTCCACATGCTGCACTCGTTGTTCCAGACCGCCATCAAATACGACAACGTGACTCGCTACGACGAGTGGTTCGCCACCAAGTTACTGATCGAAGATGGACGCTGTCAGGGAGTGGCCGCCGTGGAACTGGGCACCGGTCAGGTGAGAGCGATAGGCGGCAAGGCCGTGATCATGACCACCGGCGGCGCCGGGCGTATCTTCCCCTTCACCACCAACGCCGCAGTCAAGACCGGCGACGGCATGGCACTGGCCTACCGCGCCGGAGTGGCGCTCAAGGATATGGAGTTCATCCAGTATCACCCGACCGGATTGCCGGGGACGGGCATCCTCATCACCGAGGCCTCTCGTGGAGAAGGCGGCATCCTGCTCAACAAGAATGGTGAGCGGTACCTGAAGGATCACGACCTCGGTGAACCTGTCGATGTCAACGACGAGCGTCATCCGGTCAAACGGACGATGGAACTGGGACCGCGCGACCGCCTGTCGCAGGCGTTCGAGCTGGAGCGCCAGAAGGGAAACACCCTGCAGGGCGAATATGGCGACTATGTCCATCTCGATCTGCGTCACATGGGCGAGAAGAAGATCAACAAGAAGCTGCCCTTCGTCAGGGAGCTGTGCCAGAACTACGTCGGCATCGATCCGGTTCACGAGTTGATCCCGGTGCGGCCGGTGATCCACTACATGATGGGTGGTATCGACACCGATCTGGAAGCGGCCACATCGCTGCCGGGATTGTTCGCTGCCGGCGAGTGTGCCTGTGTCAGCATCAACGGCGCCAACCGACTCGGTTCCAATTCACTGACCGAGTTGCTGGTGTTCGGTGCCCGTGCGGCTCGCTCGGCGGTTCGTTTCGCCGAACAGAATCCGACCATCAACAAAGATGCGATCACTGCCCAGGCCACGCAGGAACAGACCCGCATCCGCGAGCAGTTCTTCCAGCCCGGCAAGGGTACCGAGACGATCGCCAGCATCCGCGTCGATCTCAATCGTGCGCTGGAGCAGGGCGCGGGCATCTACCGCACAGAGGAGTCGTTACAGACCGCCTGCGATCAGGTCAAGGAACTGAAGGAGCGCTACAAGTCGGTCGAGTTGGCGGACCACAGCCTGACCTTCAACACCGAACTGATCGCCGTACTCGAACTGGGCAGCCTGCTCGATGTGGCAGAAGCAGTCACCCACAGCGCACTCAACCGACGCGAGTCTCGCGGCTCGCACCAGCGTTCCGACCATGTCGAGCGCGATGATGAACAGTTCCTCAAGCACTCATTGGCCTACCAGACCGACGGCGATCCACGCATCGAATACAGCGATGTGTCGATCACCCGCTGGCCCCCA
>JAYZBV010000057.1:0-58750 GCA_036338595.1 Planctomycetota bacterium
GGCATAGGGCCACGCGAAAGCGCCACTGAAGGTGACCATCGAGGTGAGTCCGAGATGCTGACTTGCCTTGAGGCAGTTTTTGACCTGTTCGATGGCCCACTCGGTGCGTGCGGTCGGATTGCCTTTTACCTCGTCGGCAGCGAAACCATCGAACACGACATCGTATGCGGGGTGGACCGCGACCAGTTGGCCCTGGAGGTGGGTCGAGAGTTCCGTGACGGCGATGCCCTTCTGCTCCAGCTGACCCTTCCAGTCCTGGCAGTATTGAGCAGAGGAAGCGGCTTTATCGAGATCGATACAACGAGAATCCCAGGTCGGGATCTGGACACCGATGTATCCCAGGTCCCGGCACCAGTCAGTGATGGTGTCGAGGTTGTTGAAGGGAGCCTCATCTCCCATGTATTGCGCCAAAAATAGCGCGGGTCCCTGGATGGACGCCACGGGTCACCTCCTCCGGAAAGAACTGTTTCGGGCCAGGGGGGCTTCCCCTGTAAGGGATCAGATTCGTCGGGAGAGCGGGGAGTGTCAAGTATGAGTGATGCTGTGACTTGCCGAGTCGCCTGTCTGCGGTGATCTTTCTGATGTGCCGAAGGAACTCCCGAGGGCCGGGAAGCGGCGAGGGAGACCAATCGAGGAGGTCACAGGGTGCGTGTATTGCTCTTCATTCCCTGTCTGGCGGATCAATTTGCTCCCGCTGCTGCGGAGGCGACCGCGCTGCTTCTCGAGCATCTCGGATGCGATGTGGTGTATCCCGAGGATCAGACCTGTTGTGGTCAGGCGCATCGCAATTCAGGGGATGAAGCCGCGGCAAGATCGCTCGTCACACGGATGGCGAAGGTCTTTACGGGGGATGAGCCGATCGTGACTCCATCCGGCTCCTGTGCTGCGATGATTCAGCGCCACGCGCTCGGACTCTTTTCCCCATCCGATCCACCTCCCGATTCGGTGCGGTCCCTCGTGCAACGAACCCGAGAACTGGTGCAGTTCATCGAGCAAGACCTGGGCCTCGCACCCGACGAGATTGTCGAGTCACCAGGTGAAGCGGCTGCAACGGTGGCATGGCATCCATCCTGCCACCTACGAGATCTGGGTCGTTTCGATGCCTCCGGTCGCTTCCTCGAATCGATTCCAGGTCTGGAAGTGAAGAGGTTGCGACAGGAGGAGCAGTGCTGTGGCTTTGGCGGCACCTTCGCCAGCAAGTTCGGATCGATCTCTGCGGCGCTGGCAGAGGATCGCTGTTCAGCCCTGGAAGAGACTTCCGCTCCAGTATTGATCTGTAACGACACGGGGTGCTCGATGAACATCGAAGGCAGGTTGTCGCGGCGCGGTACGCAGGTCGAGGTGCAACACATCGCCCAGTGGTTCTGTCATGCACTCGGACTGATGACGGATCAACCCGAGGCCACATCGTGAAGCCAACTTCCACGCCCAGAAGCGTCGATGGCGAGCCGACCCTGTTTCCAACCGGAGTTCATGACATCCGGACCAGGGCTGATCTGTTTCTACAGGACCACGATCTCCAGGGTGCGGTGCGAGAGGCCACAACGCTCAAGGATCAGGCGCGCAGGGATGCGCTGGGCGAGGCGTTTGGCAACGATGTCGACAAACTCCGATCGATCGCGTCAGAGATCAAGCGCCACACCATCGACCACCTGGATCACTATCTTGATCAATGGATCAGCAACGCCCAGGCGGCAGGTACGCAAGTCCATCTCGCCATCGATGCAGAGGAAGCAAACCGGATCGTGGTCGAGATCGCTCGTGAGAAAAATGCGAAATTATGCGTCAAATCGAAAAGTATGGTGACTGAAGAGACGCATCTTGTCCCCCAGTTGCAGGCAGCAGGAGTCGAAACGGTCGAAACGGATCTCGGAGAGTTCATCATCCAGATCGATGACGATGCTCCCAGTCATATCGTGATGCCGATGATTCACAAGGATCGTAAATCCGTGGCGCGCGCATTCGAGCGGGAACTCGGAGCCATATACACCGAGGAGCCGGAAGAATTGACCCGCATCGCCAGGGAGCACCTGCGAGAGAAGTACCGCCAGGCTGATCTTGGAATCTCTGGCGGTAACTTTCTCGTCTCCGAGAGTGGTTCGGTGGTGATCTGCACCAACGAGGGAAATGGACGATTCTGTACATCCGCACCCAGCACGCACATCGCAGTGGTGGGAATCGAGAAGGTCGTCCCCGGATTTGACGACCTGTCCTTGCTGCTGCACTTGCTGGCGCGCTCGGCGACAGGTCAGCCTCTGACCTGCTATACGCAGATCCTGACGGGGCCTCGACGCGACGGAGAACTCGATGGTCCGACCGAGATGCATGTTGTTCTCGTGGATGCTGGGCGAACGAGGATCCTCGCAGATCCGGAATTCAGGGAATCCCTCAGTTGCATTCGCTGTGGCGCTTGCCTCAATGCCTGTCCTGTGTACCGCAAGGCGACCGGACACGCCTATGGCTCGGTTTACAGTGGACCCATCGGTGCTGTGATCACTCCCTTGCTCCAGGGGCTCGATAAAAATCCGACCCTTCCAGAGGCATCGAGCCTCTGTGGCGCTTGTCACGAGGCCTGTCCCGTCGACATCGATCTTCCGCGAATGCTCGTCGCACTGCGTGCAAGAACTCGTAAGAGACGCGGGACCCTTGGCGAGCGATTGGGGCTGACTCTTTTGCGCTGGGCCTTTTCTTCTGCTTTTCTGTATCGCCTCTCCTCATGTCTCCAGGCATTTTTCATGCGCTGTATCTCTGGAAAATCGGATCGACTGAGGTCAGCCCCGGGACCCTTCTCAGGCTGGACAAAGGAGCGGGATCTCCTGATTCCAGATCGGCGCAGTTTCCGGCAGCGTTGGCGAGAGAGGGGAGGGACCACCCGATGAAAGGCACAGCACGGGGTGTATTTTTCGAGCGAATCAGAGATGCATTGAATCGATCTCAGCAGAATGTCCGCGAACCTCTTGTCGTGGACCACGACCTCATTCGCCGTGGAAAGAACGCTGTCCCAGAGGATCCGGCTGCTCGATCATCTCTGTTCAAGGAAAGAGCCATCGCTGTTGGAATGGAAGTGAGTCGCTGCGATAAAAACACACTCAACCAGTCGATACTGAAACGTTTGAGTCGAGCGGGCATATCATCGGTGTTGCTTCCCGATGATCCGCTGCTGGACAACGATTCGGCACGGTTGATCCAAGATGCAGGGATCGCCATTCACGACAATGGTATCGACATCGACCAGCTCTATACGGATGTCGAATGTGGAGTCACGGTGGCGACCGTTGCTGTCGCCAGTACAGGGAGCGTGGTGGTCGCATCATCGGATCGAGAACGGCGTCTTGCATCGCTGGTGCCTCCCAATCACCTGGTGTTGCTTCCGGAATCGAGGATCGTGCCGGATCTGATTGATCTGAGCCGATCCGGCGGCGGGCCAACGGCTCCACTCGGTGGTACCGAGGCACTGCCGTCTTGCCTGACAGTCGTGACCGGACCCTCGAAAACTGCCGATATCGAGGGCGTTCTCATCACCGGAGTTCATGGGCCTGGAAGAGTCGATATCTTGCTGCTGGAGGGGTGCTAGCCACTTTATTGGAAATTCCTCCAGTTCTCTCGGGATCCAGGATCTGAAGTGGATCCAGAGGCGTTCTGCTGCTGTGGACCAGTTCGTCCGAGGGGGCAGAGTGCCGATCCAACTCGGGATTGCACACCCTTCCGACATGTTGTCAACGGCTTCAGATCTCTCTGGGGCATTGAAAGGGAATGCGCAGATGTCTGATGTTGAAAAAACGGCCCTGGTGCTGATTGGGTTTCAGAATGACTACATGGATCCCGAGGGCATCCTCCAGGAAGCGATCGAGGACAGCGAGGGTCGCAGCAAGATGCTCCAGAATGTGTTGAATATCCTCGATGTAGTCGAAGATGAACCAGTAGTGGTCATTCACACTCCGATCATCTTCACAGAGGATTACGAAGAACTCGTCGAGCCGACCGGCATCTTGAAATTGATCAAGGACACCGGAGCATTCAAGGCTGGTTGTTCGGGATCCGAGACGATCCAGGAGTTCGACAAGTACGGAAACAATATTGTTGTGGTTCCCGGTAAGCGTGGGCTCAACGCATTTTCCAATACCAATTTGCAGGACATTCTCCAGAAAGAAGGAGTGACCCGTGTTGTTCTGGCAGGAGTGGTCACATCCATCTGCATCGATTCTGCGGGACGTGCAGCTCATGATTACGGCTACAAGGTGACGGTACTCTCAGATGCCACCTGTGGAAGAAATGTCTTCGAACAGAAGTTTTACTGCGAGAACATCTTCCCGTTGTATGCAGATGTGTGCGAAACCCAGCAGTTCCTGGAGTCAGTCGGGGTATCCGTGTGAGTGCTGCCGGTTCCCCTCAAGATGTAGAAATTCACATCCAGGCTCATAACAAGCTGGTGGAGAAACTTGTTGCCTCTGTCAACAGGTACAGGGATCTCGTGGATTCGATGCCCAACATCCTCTTCGTCTGCGATGAGTCCGGGGAACTATCATTCGTCAACAGGGCCTGGCAACAGATTCTCGGCGGCGACGAAGCGGAAGCTCTGGTCGGAAGGAATCTAGAAGAGTTCATCCATGTCGAAGACATGGAACAGGTCCTGCCGATCGGAGAGATATCGACACCCCGTGAAATCCGAGTTCTGGACTCTGGTGGAAACTATCGCTGGATGAAGATTCAGGCCAGAAAGCGCAATGAGAAGCATTTCCAGGGCCTTCTCGTCGATGTCTCTGAAGCCCGGAAACTGGAAGAGATGCTTCGAAACTCGCACCGGATGGAGGCGATCGGACGCCTTTCCGGGTGGATGGCGCACGAGTTCAACAATCTCCTGACGGTCATTCTCGGAGGTGCGGACCGGCTCATGAGGGCCGAGAAGCAAGAGAGCCGTGATTGGCAGCGAGAAGCGAGCAGAATCCACAAGGCTGCGACTCAGGGAGCGATACTGACATCGCAGTTGTTGACCTTCAGCAGTCAGCAGATGATGAGTTATTCGGTGGTGAATCTGGCAGACGGGATCAGGAGTTCGATTTCGCTGCTCGAAGGCCTGGTGGCATCGAAACGCATTAGCATTCATATGCTCGGGTTTGATGACCAGGATCTTGTGGTTCGAGTGGATTCGAACCAGTTGGTTCAGGTTGTCATGAATCTAGTTCTCAACTCACGCGATGCCTTGCACTATCAGGGGAATCTCTGGTTTGAACTCAGTTCTAGATTTGTAGACGGTGAAGATGGAGAAGCCCTTGAACTGGAGGCCGGAGAATATGCTGTGTTCGCTGTCGAGGACGACGGATGCGGCATCGATGAATCGATCCAGGATCAGATTTTTGAGCCTTTTTTCACGACCAAGGAACCGGGTCGTGGAACTGGATTTGGCCTCGCAGGAGTGCACGGGATTGTCAAGCAAAGCAATGGGGCAATTACCGTTCAAAGTACGCTGGGAGTGGGCAGTCGTTTCGAAGTATACTTGCCACTGGTTTCCAGAGCGGTAGGAGCAAAGAACTTGGAATCGCAGAGCAACGCAGCGGGACAAGCTAGCAGGATCCTGTTCGTGGAAGATGAGGAATCTATTCTCGAGATGTCTTCGGAGGCGCTGCGCGAGTCGGGATTCATTGTGGATACGGCCTGTTCAGGGCAAGACGCTATCCAGATGATCGAGACCGAAGGTGTCCACTATGACCTCGTTGTGACGGATGTGATCATGCCCCAGGAGGGGGGCAAGATGCTCCTTCATTATCTATCTGCGATTGACAATAGCCCCGAGATCATCGCGGTGTCAGGATTTGATCGTGCCATCCTGGACGATACTGCCCCTGATGTACCTTTCCTGCAGAAGCCTTATCGAATTCATGATCTGATCCAGAAGGTCGAGGAGATCCTCTCCGTCCGCTGATTTCTTACCGACTGCAATTCCGTTTATCCAGAGTACCGTTGCACCATCACAACTCCTTTGCCACACTTCGGTCCCGAAGAACTCGGTGGTTTCAATGGCCATACTGCATCATCCTGGATCATCTCATCCCAGCAACTGTGAGGAGCAGAGCCGATGTCGTCGAAGTATCTCACCACGCCCCCCCTGACGACCGCGGTCCCGAAGGGGATCCCTTACATCATCGGTAACGAAGCGGCGGAACGGTTCAGTTTTTACGGCATGAAGGGGATCCTGGTCGTCTTCATGACGCAGTTCCTCTTCTTGATGCCTGGGGCTGTTGGCGGCGATCCGATGGCCAGAGCCACGGCGGTCGAGAATTACCACCTGTTCACCACTGCGGTCTATTTCACTCCCATCTTCGGGGCGTTGATCGCAGACATCTTCCTCGGCAAGTATCTGACCATCATGTCGCTGAGCATGGTCTACTGCGCAGGCCATGGAGTGCTCGCCCTGATGGGCGTCAACGCTTCCCTCGATCCCTTCCAGACGCTGTGGATCGGGCTGATCCTGATCTCCCTCGGCTCCGGGGGAATCAAGCCGTGTGTTTCAGCCCATGTCGGCGATCAGTTCGGCATCAAGAACTCTTACCTGCTGACCAAGGCTTTTGGCTGGTTCTATTTCTCCATCAATACAGGTGCCTTCCTGTCGACCTTGCTCACCCCCTGGCTGCTGGAGTGGTACGGCCCACACCTCGCCTTCGGGATTCCCGGCATCCTGATGGCGATTGCCACCGTCGCCTTCTGGATGGGCCGAAATGTCTTTGTCCACATTCCTGCGGGGGGAGAAGCCTGGTTCCGGGAGACCTTCAGCGCTGTCGGCATCAAGTCGCTGCTCAAGGTCAGCGTCATTTTCATCTTCATTGCCGTCTTCTGGGCGCTCTTCGATCAGACCGGTTCTTCCTGGGTACTGCAGGCGCAGGATATGGATCGCAACTGGCTAGGGGTGACGTGGCTGGCATCGCAGATCCAGGCGGTCAACCCGGTGATGATCCTGATCTTGATCCCTACCTTTCAGTTCCTGGTCTACCCCGCCATCGACCGGGTGTGGAAGTTGACTCCGGTAAGGAAAATTTCTCTCGGGTTGTTCGTGATGGTCGGTGGCTTCGCCATGGTGGCGATGGCCCAGGGGCTCATCGATGCAGGGGAACGCCCCTCCATCGGCTGGCAGATTCTCGCCTATGCGATCCTCACCGCTGCCGAGGTGATGGTCTCCATCACCGGGCTGGAGTTTGCTTACACCCAGGCACCGAAGACGATGAAGTCGGTGATCATGGCGCTCTTCTTGATGAGCGTTTCTCTGGGCAACCTCTTCACTGCCGTGGTCAATCACAACATTGTCGTGCCCGATACCATCGTCGGGGCGATCGAAGTGGCTAATGGATTCGATGAAGATCAATCGACAACAGAGAGAATGAAACTCGCCACGGACTCCAAGATGACCTACTCCCAGAGAGAAGGTGGAGGTTTCGTATTGCTCATGCAGGGAGTGTCCGCCGAGAATACAACCGATGACATCCAGGTTCTCTTCGATAGCAGTGGCAACAAGCAGGGCCTGGTGCTGGCAGAGACGCCGGTCCTCGAGGAAGCCCTGGGCCTCATCGATAATTACTGGAATGAGCAGGATCGGTTGCCACTGACAACGGATGGCGTTGCCATCGTCGGTACGTTGAAGGACCCCTGGGGGGGGGCAATACGCTACCAGTTGATCAACCAGCAGAACTTCACCCTCTCCAGCGATGGCCCTGATCGGATGCAGAACACGCCATTCGATGCGTGGTTCGGGGTCGAGGTCACCAGCCTGTCGGTGGCATCGCAGGAGGAAGTGGCCAGTCGCCAGAGTAACGCGGACGCCGATGCCACCCCCAGGTACACCTGGATCGAGCGGCGTAAGGCCCAGATCGAGCTGGAAAAGGCGAGTGGCACGGAGGGATCAGCTGAACTATCGATCGATGACTATCTGCCCATTCGCACACCGATCGTGGCTGCCAATATTGCACCCCAGCCCTTCAAGGGGCAGGTGCTCGCCCACGTCGGGGGAGCGACCACTCTCCAGGGTGCACCTTACTTCTGGTTCTTCACCCGGTTGATGCTCGGCACCGCCTTCGCCTTCATGGTGGTGGCGTACCTCTACAAGCCCAAGGACTACATCCAGGGCGAGGATGCACAGCCCGAGGAACAGGCCGAGGAATGATCGCGGGGCCAAGGCAACCGCTCCGCTTCGTGGCATGTGGAGTCATTTTCTTGACGCTGCTCGGGGGGGCAACACCGAGCCTTCTAACAGACCTACGCATCGAAGTTGCCGAAGAGGGGTGGGGGGACGCCTCCGTTGCAGATGTCGAGGCGGTTCTACGGTCCGCTGCCCATCAGTTGTCGAGTGCGGCGGGATCACCTCAACTTCCCGTTCTCCGGGTCGAAGCTTCGGGAGGGCCGATCGTTCTTCATCGTAGAGATCCCGATGGGGCCATCCGGGTTCGCCTTGCAGTTCAGGGCAGGCGCTGGGCCCAGATGTCCTACCAGTTCGGTCACGAGATGGGACACATCCTGTGCGCTTTCGATGAGGATCCCGATCCCCACCACTGGCTGGAGGAGGCGGCGTGTGAGGCGGCCAGTCTCTTCACTCTCAGGAAAATGGCAAGGAAATGGAAACGTGACCCACCCTATGCCAACTGGAGCTCCTATTCTGAACATCTCGAAGAGTACGCCCAGAAGTTGATCGATAAGGGGGCACTACCCGAGGGAGCGACCATCGAGAGTTACTACAGGCAGCATCGAGTGGCTGTTGAGTCCTCGCCGGTAAAGCGCGACAAGTTACTTGTCATTGCCGTGGGCTGGTTGCATCTGATGGAGCAGGATCCTGGAGTCTGGCGCGCGCTGCGGCACCTCAATCAAGGTGTTCCTGAGTCGGGTGAACTCATCGACGCAGCCCTTCGCCGCTGGAAAACGAACTGTCCCGATGAACTACGAGAGCAGGTCGATCGGGTGGCGGAGATGCTGGGAGTTGCCATCGATGATATCGGTGGTGAAGTCGAAGATGTAGATGACTAGGTGCGAGACTTTTCTCGAGTCAAGCCGACAGAGTCCAGAAGCCCATCGGGAACATTGACATCACCAACAAGGAACAGGTGTTCAGTGTTCTTGAGGTGTGAGACATGACCGACTTTCTTTCCCTTCGGATCATGAATTCCGATCTTCGCTCCGACATAACGAGGGTGAGGGCGAGATAGAGTCTGAACCGGTCCTCTTCTTGACAGGATCTCCTCCAACTCACTGCGATCGAGGTAGCCCTCGTCATTGAAGGAAACCAGCAGGTACCGGACGTCGAGTTGCTCAACCATCTGCTCCATCGCTTTACGAATCCCCGGGCGTGAGTTGAAGTCGCTTTTTCGCTCTCGACACTCGACTCTCTTGCAGGCGACTCCATACACCTCTGGTTGGTCCCACAGCACCAGCGTCTCCCAGATGTGGTAGTTTCCGAGGTACTTGTGCTGGTTGTAGGGGGGGTCGAGGTATGCCACATCAGCCTGGAGTCTGGTCGCGGCCTCTCTCGCCTCGAAGCGGTGCGCCTCGGCCTTCCCGTGCCTGCTTCTCGGCAGCGGTTCAGGGTCTCGCAGGCCGAGGGGCTGGAGTGCTCTGGGGGCCCACTTCTTGAGGTATGCCATCTGGACTCCGACCGTCGAATCGACGCGGTCTGCCGCTTCCATCAGAGAGGTGAGGGCCACGCACCGGAGTTCGTCGTCGAGGTCCATCTGGTCAATCTGCTCCCGGATGCCTTCGATTCTTGCGCCGTTTTCAGGAGTGAAGTAGCGACTGTTCAGGCAGTAGTTTTCGGTGAACCAGCCAGCAGATGGGGGTACCGATCGAAGGTGGCCGAGCAGGCGCCTGGCTTCCGGGAGGCGGTCCTCATCGAAGACGACATGAGAAACAGCGAGTGTTCTGGCGTAGTGATTCCAATCGTTGCAAAGAACCTTCCAGCCTTCAGATTTGAGAGCAATCCCCACGCGAGATGTTCCGCTGAACAGATCGATGACACTATTGCTATCAGGAATGGCTGAGATGAGTGCAGAAATTGCCGGAACCAGCACGCGCTTCGACCCGAGGTACTTGATCAATAGAGGACTTCCCATTCGTGACGAAGAGGCCAGTCTCGGCCTGGAAGTGACATTTGTGGGCAGATCATCCACCTGTCTCGGGTATAGTAAAGAATGCTGCCCGGTTTTCAGGTTCTTTCCTGATGATTGTTCATGGTAGTTGCGTATGACCGAGGAGGAGCCTTGAAAGAGGAAACAGGCGCCAGTACAGAGCCTTTTCCAGGGATGGCTCTGATGAATATGTTGGCGCTGGTACTCTCACTGGTTCTGGCAGCGGAAGCGATTTCCGCCCAGTGCTTGCCCACCTCCTGGGTCATCTCGGGAGTTGTCGTCGACTCGAATGGTGACGGGGTTGCCGGTGTTGATGTCGACATCATTTCCCTGTCTACAGGTCAGCCGCTGGCTCTGAGCCAGGACTTCACCTTGTTTGACGGTAGTTTTTCGCTCGCGATCTGCGAGACGGTGGCGCCTGGTTTCTTCGATGTCATCTTCCAGGTGAGTCCAGCCGATCCATTTTTTGACCTGTCGCTTCAGACCGTGAGCCTTTCGGGGAACAGCGATCTGGGAACCGTGGTCCTGGACGATGCAGGGATCGTTTCCGGCACTGTCGTCAACGAGGTGGGCGTCCCTCTGGAGTTCGTCGATCTGGATTTCTTCGATCCTGTCTCGGGTCAGCCGACCGTTTTCTCGGGTGATACCACCGATTCAAATGGCAACTTCTCGGTAAAGGTGACCCCTGAGTTCTGGGATGTCCGGTTCACAGCCGATCCGGCGAGCAGTCCTGTTGACCTTGTGCCGGTTCTCCGCTCCGATCTTGCTGTGTTTGGATCGACTCCTCTGGGAAACGTGGTGCTGCGAAACGGATACACGCTCAGCGGAACCGTGCTGGATGGTTCTGGTTCTCCCGTGGTGGATGGGGACGTCGATGTCCGAGATCCAGTAACCGGCGATAAGTTGCTCACACCTGGGGACAACACCGATGGTTCCGGAGTGTTCAGTGTGCTGGCTCCTTCAGGGGACTGGCAGCTGGAAGTGGACCCACCTCAGGGTTCGATGCTGGTGTCGAGTCTGACGGCGATCTCGATCCCTGTTGGCGGCATCAATCTAGGAGTCTTGACTCTCCCCGATGGTTTCTCGGTCAGTGGCAGCGTGGTGAACTCCTCGGGTCAGGTGGTCCCTGAAACCGATCTCGATTTCTACATCTCTGCAACCGGTGTAGAAATTCCAACCGCCCATGATAACGCCAACTCTTCCGGCGTATTTTCAGTTCAGGTGGTTCCCGATACCTACGACATTGCATTCAGACCTCGGTTCATCAGTGGTGCTGCACCTGTCGTGCTTGAAGATGTGGTCGTTGCAGGGAATACCGATCTTGGAAGCGTGTTGGTGCCCCCAGGATTTGCGCTGACCGGCACGGTAGTGGCAGGGTCCACTCCGGTGGCGGAAGTTGAGATCACACTCACTGATAGCAGCACCGGGGTGCCGGCGTATACCTTTGGAAATGACACGGATGGACTGGGAGGATTTGCCCTGCGCCAGGTAGCCGGCACCTATGATGTGACTGCCACACCTCTTGTCGCAACCGGATTGAATCCTGTCGTGGTCCTGGATCTGGTACTCGGTCCGGATGTCAACATTGCGATCGATCTACTGGGGGGTGGCACACCAATTCCTCCTGACCCGGTCGTCGCTCTCGAGTGCGTGCTCAATTCTGGATCCGTGCAACTCGATTGGACGCTGGGAAACCTCGATTATGACCAGATTCAACTCACCCGAGGTGGAAGCATCCTTGCTGATCTGCCTGGAGATATTACTGGTTATCTCGATGTCAATGCGCCGCAATCGCTGCTCGAATATTCGGTGATTGCGATCCGCGGTGGACTCACCAGCCCTCCGGAATCGTGTCTGGTCGACAACACACCTGTTGTTACTCCGCCGCCGCCAGTGGTGGCCCTGGTGTGTGAAGTTGTCGCGTCAGGCGTCGATTTGCTGTGGACCCTCGGCGCCCCGGACTACGATCTCATCCAGGTGACACGAAATGGAGTCTTCGTCAGTAACCTCGGCGGCAGCGTGACCCAGTATTCAGATCTCTTTGCTCCTGCTGCGATCCTCGAGTACTCGCTGACGGCGATCCGAAACGGCCTGGTCAGCACGCCTGAACTGTGTACCGTCGACAATACTTCTCCTGTTCCGAGTCCGTCTCCGGTGACAGATCTCCAGTGCGAGCAAGTCTCTGGAGGGGTCTCCCTTGCCTGGCAAAATGCAGATCCGGATTACGACAACATTGAAATCTGGATCGATGGCACGCTGCTGACGATTCTTGCGGGACAGGAAACCACCTTTCTGGATGCCAACGTCGCGGTGGGGTCGCATCAGTACCAGTTGATCGCATGGAGAAATGGCCTGGAGTCCGGTCTGACCAGCTGCGATGTCGATGTCACCTCGGTCGGCCTCACCTTCCTCAGAGGTGACGCAAATGAGGACCTGGTCATCAATCTCGGCGATGTGATCTCGATACTCTCCTATCTGTTCGCATCCGGGCCGGCCCCGGATTGTGTCGATGCCCTCGACACCAATGACTCTGGCGGTGTTAACATTGCCGATGCCATCAATGAACTGAGTTATCTCTTCAGCGGTGGCCCTCCGCCTGCGCCTCCCTTCCCTGATGTGGGAGTCGATCCGACACCCGATTCCCTTCCCTGTCCCTGAGTAGCTCAGTCCCACCTCTGAAGTGATTTCGCCCTGGCGAATGTTAGTTTTACTTCCGAACGATACATCGTTTCTCTCGGCCTCGTTTCCGTTGCCATCGTTGCAAGTGTCCACTTGATGGAACTCGATTTCCTCGATCTACTGCCGGGGCATCGGGGGCTCCATGGCGGGCTTCCGCATCCGTTTGCGCCCACGGACCAGGGATCCGACCGTAGTTCCACTGGATTGAGAGACAAATCCAAACTGCCTATCAACCTGGGAAGGTGTACCTGGCCCGTGCGTACCACTCCCATAATCATTCTCGGAACATTGCTGTTGCAGTTCACATCACTTCTACATGCAGACACCCTTACATTTCAGGCGGGGGTTTTTAGCCACAGTCAGACCACCGATACATGGTTACAGGGTGCGGTGGGAAATGCAGATCACGACACCAATTCGGTCATCGAATGGGACGGCTCCGATGCGGGGGGACAGAACTTCCTGATCATCAGGTTTGATGACATCTTCGGGTCGCTGCCGGGGCAGATTCAGTCTTCAGACGTGATCACATCCGCCACTCTCTCTTATACCTCGATCGACCCCGGTGATGCGGCGACGGTCAACGAGATCGAGATCGACTGGTCTCCACCATCTCCGACAACATTCAATAACTTTGGAGCCACTGCTGGAGTGCAATCGGAAGATTATGGATTTGAGGTCGGATCCGCGCTCGGTGCTACCGGGCCGCAGTCCATCGATGTTCGGCACAGTATCGAACAGTGGGCGATCACCCCTGTCAGCAACCGTGGTTGGATATTCCGGCCGACCGGTGGAACTAATGGAGCGGTGTTGCGAAGTAGCGAGGCGACTCAGACATCAGAGCGACCGAAACTCACGGTCGTCATCAACGAAGGTGCGCCACCTCCCGCATCGGTGCTGCGTGGTCCGTATCTTCAAAGGGTCACGCCTGAGTCGATCACGGTTCGCTGGAGAACTGACACGGCAACGACCAGTGGCGTGCGCTTCGGGGTCGATGCAGGCTCATTGACTGGATTCGTATCTACATCGACCACAACGAGCGACCATGAGGTTGCGCTGACTGGCTTGATGCCAGATACCCGCTACTACTATGCCATCGGTACGGCAGACCAGGACCTGGCCGGAGATTCCTCAAATCACTTCTTCGAAACCTCTCCCATCTCGGGATCTTCGACCCCCTTTCGTGTGTGGACGATTGGAGATTTCGGAACTGCAAATAGCAGTCAGGCACTTGTGCGAGATGCTTACTATTCCTATTCGGGTTCGACATACACTGATCTGTGGCTATTGCTGGGGGATAACGCCTATCTCTCTGGCACCGAGTCCGAGTATCAGGCTGCGTTCTTCAATGTTTACCAGCAGATGATGATCCAGACACCGTTTGCCTCGACACGTGGAAACCACGAAACGATGCCATCGGTCTATTACGGACTGGTCACCAATCCGACCGATGGACTCTCCGGAGGAGTCGCTTCCGGGACCGAAGCGTTCTATTCCTTTGATTTTGGCAATGCGCACTTCATCTGTCTCGACTCGGAAGGGTCGGACCTATCCCCAACCGCGCCGATGTTGACCTGGCTCGAACTCGACCTCGCCAGTACTGCTCAGGATTGGATCGTCACTTTCTTTCATCATCCTCCCTATACCAAGGGAACCCACGATTCGGACAACGTGGCTGACAGTGGCGGCCGGATGAGAGATATGAGAGAGAACGCATTACCGATCCTCGAGGCGGGAGGTTGTGACCTGGTGCTGTCGGGCCATAGCCATGTCTACGAAAGATCGTATCTGATCGACGGACACGATGGCGACAGCGGAACCTGGAACCCCGCAATCCACCTCGTTGATGGCGGTAACGGAGATCCGGACGGAGACGGGGGATACCAGAAGGACTCGTCGCCGAATCAGGGCACCGTGTACATCGTCATGGGATCGAGCGGCACGGTGGGAAGCGGATCGCTGGATCACCCGGCAATGTACTACTCAGGATCGGTACTCGGGTCTTTGGCACTCAACTTTTCTGGCCCCAACCTCGATGCCACGATGGTCCGAAGCGATGGGAGCTACGAGGATGTATTCAGTATCTCCAAGGGGCCACCGCCCGACTGCAATAGCAATGGCGTTGCCGATTCGGTGGACCTGGCCTCGGGTACCTCAACTGATTGTAATCTCGACGGTGTTCCAGACGAGTGCCAGGGGCCTGACGACAACGGCGATGGGGTTCTTGACGTCTGTCAGGGCAGTGCTTTCATTCGAGGTGATGCCAATCAGGATGGCGGCCTGGATATTTCCGACCCGGTCTGGATGCTGGAGTATCTGTTTGCCACTGCTCAGGTCAGTTGCCTGGCAGCCCTCGATTTCAATGATGACGATCTGCTGGATCTATCGGATGTGATGGGGGAGTTGATCTTCGTCTTCCAGGGGGGAGTACCACCAGGGTTTCCCTACCCCGACTGTGGCATTCCTGCGGGAACCATCGGCGGTTGCGACTCATTTTCTATCTGCCCCTGATTCTCCATCAGGAACAGGAAACTGCATCGGCTCCGGGTTGTCAGTTTCGTGATCAGCAGGCGTTGTAAAGAGCGCAGAAGAGCGTGTCGATGTTGGTTTCATCCCAACCGCAGGAACCTGGCGTGGGAGGAGCGGGCATCGTGCCTCCGCTGAACAATGCAGCGAGGGTGAAGATCGCATCGGCAATATTGATGCTCCCATCATCGTTTGAATCGCATGCATCGCCGCAACTACCTGAAACTCCACCGCCAAAGAGCGAATCCAGTGAAAAGATGGCATCTGCGATGTTGAAAGAGCCATCGGTGTTGCAATCCCCGCGCTGGAATTCTGGTCCCAGAGGATCCGCCAGGGGGAACACTTCATCGAATGAGACAACAGCACCCGTTGTGGATGTGAAGATGGTAGTGACACCAAGGTCTCCACCCGCCGGCGAGTGTCGATAAATCGGCTCGGTGGTCCAGATCAGCGGGACATCGAAATCCAGAATTCCAGTGAGCGGCAGGCTGCCCGCATCCGTGACACTCATGGTGCCGCCCGTGTCATCCGGAAGGTCAGCGAAGAGTACATCAAATGCTATCTGACCTGTCGGGTTGGGGAATCCCAGCAGGGCGAGACCCGCCGCAACATTTCCGGTGATCTCCGTGACCATTGCAACAGCCTCCATCGTGTCGGAGCTGACAGCACTGATCTGAACCTCGGCGATGATCTGTCCGGCGACGATGACGACAGGAGTTTGAATGAAGATGTCGAAGACAGCACCGCCGACCTGCTGACCGGGAACGAAGCCGACGAAATCAAAGGAGCCTCGATCGAACTGAACCACGAGGCTCGAGGGGCCTTCACTGCCCTCGGGAAAGAGCACATCCTGACTGAACCCACTTGCGAAGCCGCCCTGCAGGTTATCGAAGGAAGTGGTCACCGATGGGTCGAACTGTGCAGAACAGGGGGTGGCTATCGCCAGTGTTGCGAGCAGCAACCCATGGCACAGGATCGTTGAGACTGATCGAGAATGTTCGATACTCACCTCCCCATGCACGATGTTTCAGGGACAGTTGTTGTTCAACTGGAGACAGGTCAGCAATCCCGGAGTTGGATCTTCGCCACACACACCATGGGGCGCAGGAGGCGCAGCTCCGCTGCCGAAGAGTCCACTCAGGCAGAAGACCGCATCCGCAATGTCGACACTGTTGTCGTCATTGGCATCGCAGGCCAGTACGCAAGGAACCGAGCCGTTGCTGAACAAGAAGCCGAGCATGGTGATCGGATCGCTGATATCAAAACCACCATCTTGGTTGGCGTCGCCTCGATTGAACTGATCCGGAGAAGCGCCCCCATTGAGCGGGAAGACCTCGTTGAAGGAGGCCTCGATGCCAGTCGTCGAGGTGAGTAGCGTTTCGACGACGAGATCTCCTCCCAAGGGGGAGTGAGTGAGAATGGGAGCAGTTGTCCAGGTCAGTGGAATGTCAAAATCGAGATTGCCACTCAGCGGCAGAGTCCCTGCATCGGTGACATTCATGGTGGCTCCGGTGTCTCCGGGAAGATCGGTATAGAGGACATTGAATGCGGTATCGCCGATGTTGAGATCAATCCCGAGCAGCGAAAGGCCTGACGAAACATTTCCCGTGATGTCGGTGATGACTGCGATCGCCTGCATCGTATCGGGACCGACCGAGGTCACCTGAACATCCGCAATGATGTCCCCTGAGATGGTGACGAAAATTACACTGACGAAGACCTCGACGACCAGACTTCCCACCAGTTGTCCTGGAGCATATCCGGAGAAATCAAAGGAGCCGCGGTCGAATTGAATCAGCATCGAAGAGGGTCCCTCTTGACCCTCGAAGAAGAATCCATCCTGGATGAACCCACTCGCTTGCCCCGAATCGAGATTGTCGATACTGGTCGACAGGGTCGGATTGAATTGCGCCTGGCAGGGAGTGGGGATGGCGAGGAACACCAGCAACCAGCATCCGCACAGCAATAAGAGCGATGATCGGGAGAACGGAACTGGCACGATGACCTCCTTGGCCCCTACCAGCGATGATACTGCTGTTCACAGCGCTACAACAGCGCCCGCTGACTGTCCATACCTGTACCACAATCAAATCGGGGAAGACTCCCGTTGCTCACGAGATCGCTTTCCAGATCGGTTGCGCACCTTCTACGCCGACCAGTTTCTGTTCGAGACCAGCATGGAAGTAGGTCAGGTTGTTCGGTTCCAGGCCCATCAGTTGGAGCACCGTTGCGTGTAGATTCTTGACGTGAAGTGGCTCCTCGACCGCTGCGGCACCCAGTTCGTCGGTGGTTCCGATGCTGGTTCCTCCTCGGATTCCCCCGCCTGCCATCCACATCGTGAATCCGTACGAGTTGTGATCGCGTCCCGTGCCCTCGGCGTACTCGGCGGTGGGTTGACGACCGAACTCACCCCCCCAGATCACGAGAGTTTCATCGAGCAATCCTCTTCGCTTGAGATCCTTGAGAAGCCCTGCGATCGGTAGGTCAGTAGCTCCGGCGTGCTTGTCGTGATTGAACTTCAGATCCCCGTGGGCATCCCAGTTGTTGTCGTTGTGGTTTCCGCCCGAATAAATCTGTACGAAGCGAACCCCTCGCTCGACCAATCTACGAGCCATCAGGCACTTTCGACCGAAGTCCTGGGTCTGGTCACGATCGATTCCGTAGAGGGATTTTGTCTCCTCATCTTCGGCATTGATGTCGACCGCCTCGGGAGCCGTGCTTTGCATCTGGTAGGCCAGTTCGTAACTGGCGATGCGTGCGGCAAGATCGGGGTTTCCGACCCTTGCTGCGGCATGGGCTTCGTTTTCGCCACGCAGGTGATCGAGCACGGATCTCTGGATCCCACCCCCCAGGAACTCGGGCGGTTCCAGGTCGAGAATCGGTGGCCCCTGCGAACGGAGAACGGTGCCCTGGTACTGTGCGGGCATGTAGCCACTCGACCAGTTCTTTGCTCCTGAGATCGGGCCACCGGTATTGTCGAGCATGACGACAAATCCGGGCAGATTCTCGTTGAGGGTTCCCAGGCCGTAGTTTGCCCACGATCCCAGACAAGGGGCACCGCTCAACAGCTTTCCGGAGTTCATCATCAACATTGCGGAGCCATGGAGTGGCGAATCTGCAGTCATCGAGTGAAGAAAGGTGATGTCGTCAACCATCGATCCGACATTGGGGAACAGATCGCTGACATGCTTTCCGCATTCGCCGTATTGTTTGAAGTTCCACTTGGGGCCAACTACACGGCCCTTCTTTCGATGACCCCCGCGGCCAAATGTCGTGACCTCGATGTCCTGACCGTCTAGCGGGTAGAGCTTCGGTTTATAATCAAAGGTATCGACGTGACTGGGTCCACCGTACATGAACAGGAAGATCACCGACTTTGCCCTCGCAGGAATCATCGAAATCTTCGGAGCCATCGGATTCACGAATTCCGTGGCTCCGTCTGCAGCGAGACCTTGACTGGAGAAGAAACTGTTGCCGAGCATGCCGCTCAGTGCCAGGGAGGTGAATCCAGCCCCAGCTTCCCACAGGAACTCCCTGCGAGTTCTACCGCAGAAGTCTCTTCCTTTTTCGGAACCCTTGCGATCTTTCACGGCATTGCTCCATCAATCGATGTGGATGAACTCGTTCAGATTAAATGTCATCACGCAGAAGACATCGAGAGCCTGTTTTTCATCGAGATCGTACTTGGATCGAAGTTCCAAGATGAATGCGACATTGTCTCGAATCCGCTCTTCAGTGGGTTTGTGCTGCGTGATGAGGAAAAGGGCCCTGTTGACCTGGGCAGGTAATGATTCGGTCTCGTTGCGGAGTTGTTGGGCAAAGATCCTCGCCTGATTTCCGGTCAAGTCACTGTTGAGCATCGTCAACGCCTGAGTCGGTTGGACCGTGTTGAAGCGTACCGGGCAAGATGAATCGGTATCGGCCATGTCAAAGGCCAGCAGCATCGGATGGAGCAGCGATCTCTTGACGTGAATGTAAAGGCTTCGTCGAGCTGAGTCCTCGGCACTGGAGCGGCCCCATGCGGCACCGGGACGCGACGAGGTCGCGAGCACCTCGGCGGGCATCGGAGGGTAAACTCCCGGTCCTCCGAGGGTGCGGTTGAGATTTCCGCTGACGGCCAGTACCGAATCACGCAGTTCCTCGGCCGACAGCCGCCGTCCTCGAAAACGCCACATGTACAGGTTCTCGGGATCTTTCTGATCCGCAACAGCATCGTAGCGGGAGGACATCTTGAACACGGATGAGGTGACCAGCCGGCGAATCAGTCCCTTGATGCTCCAGCGTTGATCGAGCAGTTCGAGAGCGACCTGATCGAGCAGTGCCGCATCCTTGGGCGGAAGTCCCAGTTCTCCAAAATCATTGGGAGTCGGAACGATCGGCGCACCGAATAGATGTTGCCAGATCCGATTGGAGATCACCCGAGCAGTGCGAGGATTCTCTGGATCGGTGATCCAGCGAGCCAATGCGAGCCGACGACCAGATGAGTCTCCGTCTCGTGGCGATGTGATCAACGCATCGCCACCGCCGAGGATCTCCGGGAAACCGGGCTGGACCTCAGCACCGGGACTGGATGCAGTGCCCCGGATTCGGATGTGGCTGGTGGGCGGATCTCTCCGTTCCTGCGCCGAGAGAACCTGGACCATCTGGCGATCGGGCCGCTTCAACTGACCGATCCGTTCGATGGCCAGTGCGAGTCGATCGCCTTCCGCTTCCCCGAGCCGTTCTGAGACCAGTTGGCGGTGTGCCGGAAGGGCACCCCCGCCGATGTTCAGATCGATCACCTCGAAACCATCGAGAACCCGGTTCCAGATGCGAACCTCGTCGAGGTTGCCCTGCAGGGTGTGACGGTCGGGGAACATACGGCCGATGCTCAGACGCTCCGGTGCATCGAGTGCCTGCTTGCCGCCGGTAGCGGAAGCGACCTGGGCTCCGTCGACCCACAGAACGACATGACCGCTTTCGCGTTCTCTGGTGAAAACGACATGGTGCCACTGACCATCGGCCATGCCCCCGGGGCCATGAATGAAGGTCTCCGGCTGGCCCACTCCGGCGCAGACATGCTGGCCGACCAGCGAGATGCCGTAATCGGCGACCACTCCGCCAATCTCACCGTCGACGAGTCCGGTGCCCCGGAACCAGCGCAGGTCATCGTTGCCTCCGGCTCCTTCATGCTCGGTGCGAAACCACAGGGAGATGGAGAAATCATCCTGGACCGGTCGGTCGATGAGGATCCGATCATTCTGGTCCAGTTGAAGAGCCTTCCCCCGATAACCCTCGCCACGTTCTGTTTCTCGATCTTCGGCGATGGATGGGTTCTGCTGTTCGAAGTCGAGATGCAAGACCTGCCCTTGCCAGAGATCTGATCGTGCTACCTCGAGCACCTCTGCACCCCAGCGTTCTCGGATCTCCTCGTTGAGATGACGAACCTCGGCCAGTCGTTCCGTTCTTTCGCGGCGCCAATCCTCGAGGGAGCGCCCGAAATCATCAGAGCCGAGATCCATCGGCAACTTGCGGACGAAGTTACCGGTATTGATGCCATTTCCTCCACCGCTCTTGTAGGGCTTCAGGCCCTCGAAGAAGGACAGCATCCGGTAGTAGTCTCGTGCCGGGATCGGATCGCCCTTGTGATCATGGCAGCGGGCACATCCCATGCTGATGCCAAGCATTGTACGACAGGTGGTATCGAGCATGCCGTCGAGATCGTCAAACACCGCCTGTAACGGATCAGCCGGTTCGTCATCGCGGATTCCCAGATGAAGGAAGCCGGTCGCCACGTGATGATCGAGACTCTCCTCGTCCAGTTCGTCTCCAGCGAGTTGCATCGTCAGGAAGCGGTCGTAGGGCATATCGGAGTTGAAGGCTTCCACCACCCAGTCTCTATAGCGCCAGGCCCCCGGCTTGAGTCGATCCCGTTCATAGCTGTCGGTCTCGGCCCAGCGAACCAGATCGAGCCAGTGACGACCCCAGTGAACACCGAACTGAGGGCTGGCGAGCAACTGATCGACTCGAGTTTGCCAGCGGTCTGGAGCGGGGTCGGCGAGGTAGCTCTCCACCTGTTCGGGAGTGGGAGGGAGTCCCGTGATGACATAGTGCAATCTTCTCAGCAGGGTAACTGGTTCGGCCTCGGCTGCGGGTTCGATGCCCAGTTGTTCGAGACGGCTGAGCCAGAAGTGATCGATGTTGCTGTGGGCACGATTCTTCAGCGCCGCCAGTTCGGGGATCTGGCTCGAGGTGAGGGGGAGATCACACCAGCGGCGGCTTTCGGAATCGTTGTCTCCTCCTGCGGAACCGGAAGAGGAGAAGATCAGCAACAAGCTGACGAGCAGTCCTGGAACGATCATCCGCATTATTGTGCGTTCCCTCCCATGAGCCTTGTGAAGCGGCGATGTCGTGCCGACCCTCACGATTCCAGGGTACCACGCGATATCGACTCGTAGGAGCGGGGGCCTCTAGACGATGACCTCATTCTCGAAGGGGCGAAGGGCCTCGATGATGAAGCGGATGTGATCATCCATGTCCACTTCCAGCAATTCGATCCCGATCCGCACTTCATCCCTGTCGACCCCCTTGGCGAAGTTCTTGTCCTTGAACTTCTTCTTGACCGATTTCGGAGCCATGTCCTGCAATCGGTTGGGGCGTAGTCTGGCCACGGCGATCACCAGGCCGGTCAACTCATCACAGGCGAGCAGGGCCTTGTCGAGCAAGTTTTCGCAGCTGTAACCCCATTTCGTGTAGTGACAATGGATGGCGTGCGCGATCTCCTGCTCACCTTGTTCCTCAAGGATCGCGGTGATGATCTTCGGATGCTCGTCGGGGTGTTTCTCGTAATCGGCGTCGTGCAGCAAGCCGGTGATGGCCCACTGATCACGATCCTCGCCGAACTTGTCGGCATAGGCTTCCATGACGATTTCCACCGAACGCACATGTGCGCGCAGTGCGGGGGACTCCATCATCGAATCCAGGATCGATCTCGCTTCTTCTCGATTCACCGACGGACCTCCACTTCTCGATCAGGTCTGGCAGCTCGCCATCGCAGATTCGATTTCTTCGACTGTTTTCGGGATGGAGCCGGTCAGATTCACTGACCCTGTTGCTGTGACCAGGATGTCATCCTCGATGCGAACTCCGAACCCCTCGTCCGGGAGGTAGATACCGGGCTCGATGGTGATGACGGCTCCCTCCGGTACCGTCGGGTCTGGCTGTACGTCATGTACTTCGAGACCGATCGGGTGGCCGACGCCGTGAGGGTAGTGATCTCCATGGCCAGCGTCCGTGATCACCTTGCGAGATACAGCGTCGAGCTGAGAGTAAGCGACTCCCGCCTTGACGCTAGCGATGGTGGTCTCGAGAGATTCGAGAACGATCTGGTAGATCTCCTTCTGTCGGCTGGAGAAGATGCCGCTTGCCGGATAGGTTCGCGTGACATCGGAACCGTAACCACACGCGCCCTTTCCATATCTTGCACCGCTATCGATCACGACCAGATCATTTTCTCCGATCGTCTCGCAGTTGGCGCGGTAATGCAGGATGGTGCCGTTGAATCCTGTGCCCACGATGGTTCCGTAGAAAGGGCCCCTGGATCCGTGCTCTCTGTAGCCGTGTTCTGCCGCTTCCTGAACATCGAATTCCGAAACCCCCGGTTTCAGCATGGCGAGGATCGCACTGTAGCCTTCCTGCGTGATCTCGGCAGATTTCTTGATCATGGCGAGTTCATCTTCCGATTTCACGGCACGCAGCCGCCCGATGATGAGACTGCCATCGCCGATCTGAAATCCAGGGATTCGCTGCTGCAGTTTTTGAAGGACCTCGAGATCGGGGCCCACCGGGCTGTCATGATTGGCGATCGGATGCAGGCACATCGATTTTTTCGATTTCTTGCAGCACTGCAGGAGCACGTTTGCGAAGTGAGTGGTTCGCATGACAGTCTTGAAGCCAAATTTTTCCTTGAGCTTTGTATCGATCGGCCCACGCCAACCATCCCATCGTTCCACCTCGGGCTGGTGAGGCGATAGAAACAGGATCTGCTGACGGATCTTCTGGGGAGCGCCAGGATCGAGCAATAGTATGGCACCCGGTTCGTCGACGATCCCTGTCAGGTACTCGAAGTTCAGATCTGGACGAAAGTCCTCCTCGAGTCCTCCACCGCTTCCGGCAAGAACCAGTGCCGTGCAGCCATCCAGTTCGGCGAGAACTCGTTGGCGGCGGTCGGCATGTTCCTCTGGCGTGATAGCAGGCTGGTTCATCGGGTCGCCTCCGGGTCTTCTCTGATGCTGCCTGGTGTGTTCAGTTCACGGGTATCCGCACTGAAGGAGCAAGATTGTCCTGTATGGCGGGAACGATGGGAAGAGACCGGATCTGGTGCGTTGTTGTGGAGTTGACTCTTGCATGGATGAAAGGGAGAATTGCGATGTGAACCGCGCTGCCACACTTGAAGTTGTGGCATGGAAGCTGAAATTCAGGACGCTCGATGGGCTGATCTCCATCCCGAAGTGATCCTGATGCGTGCGAAATTTCGCTTACAGGAGTTTCATGAGATCAGGTGCATTGCTACTTCTACTGCCGCTCGTGGTCGTGATGGCTGGAGCGACTCCGGTCGCTGCCCAGGTCGGTAACCTGATCGTCGAGCCGTACCTGCAATCGCCCGCTCCGACCTCGATGGTGGTGGGGTGGGAGACTGCGGCGGGCAATGGCAGCGAGGTGGAGTATGGTCTCGATGCTTCTCTGGGACAGTCCGCAACGGGAAGCAGCATCGCCAGCGGTGGCGGCGCCTTCATCCACCATGTGCAGTTGACCGCACTCAGCCCAGATACGCGTTACTACTACAGGGTGATCACCGGCACTACCGTCAGCGCTACTCATTTCTTCAGGACGCCGCCTCCCTTGACCGAGGAACTTCCGTTTCACTTCATCGCCTATTCCGATTGCCAGTACGGCAGTAACGGCGTCAAGCATCAGGAAGTGATCAATGAGGGTGTGATCCCCTTCTGTTCCCAGCAGTTCGGAGTCCCCATCGATGAGAGCCTTTCCTTCTCGCTGGTGCCTGGCGATCTTGTCTCGACAGGATCGAATCACTCTCACTGGCAGGACCATTTCTTTTCCCAGGCAAAACTTCTCTATAGACATGTTCCGCTGATTCCTGCACTGGGAAATCATGAGGCAGACGCCCAGTATTATTTCGATTACCTGCAATTACCCACCAACGGCACGCCAGGTTACGAGGAGCACTGGCATTACCACGACCACCAGAATGTCAGGGTCATCACCCTCGATACCAATCCCGCCTACCGGATTCAGGCGCAGATCGACTGGCTGGCGCTGGTTCTCGAAGATGCGGTGCAAGATGATTCCATCGACTTCGTCTTTGCCCAGTTTCATCACCCTCACAAGTCGGAAATCTGGACACCGGGTGAGACCACCTTCAGCACCCAGGTGGTCAGCATGGTCGAGCAGTTCAGCACAGTGACCGGCAAGCCATCGATCCACTTCTTCGGCCACACTCACGGGTATTCCCGAGGGCAGAGTCGAGATCACCAGCACACGATGGTCAATGTGGCCAGCGCCATGGGGTCGCTTGACTACTGGGGCCTCTATCCCAACGCCGATTACGAGGAGTTCGAGTTCAGCGTTCCGGAGTGGGGATTCGTGCTGATGGATGTGGAGGCGGGGGCCGACCCGTCCTTCCGATTGCGCCGGGTCAGCCGCGGTAACGATTACATCTTTCGCAACAATGAGGTCATCGATGACATCACCGTGCGTCGCTACAACCTGGCCCCTGAAACTCCGGTGGCACTCTTTCCCGGACCGACTTCAGGGACGGTCCTGGGAGATGATGTGACTCTGACCGCCAGTACCTACCTCGACGCAGATGGCGATGCCCACATCGAGAGTCAGTGGCAGGTGACGACGATCTCGGGAGATTACAGCGATCCGGTGGTGGACGAGTGGCGACGCTTTCAGAACTGGTACCGGACACCGGCGGTCGATCCAGGCATCAGCATCGACACCGTGACTGATCCCGACATGACTCATGTTTGCCTGGAAACACCCCTTCCCGGCTGCGTCACCGTCTACTGGCGAGTTCGTTACCGGGATCGCAGTCTCGGCTGGAGTGAATGGTCGCTGGAGGAGTCGTTTCAGGTCGGCAACTCCAGTGCCGGAGCCACCGCTCCGGTGCCACCCGACGCTGCCACCCATGTTTCCTATTCACCGCTATTGCAGTGGTTCCCCTGTGACCCGGGCGACTCCTACGATGTGTACCTGGGCAGCAGCCCAACCCTGGGTGCCGGCGACTTCCAGGGCAATCAACTGACGACCACTTTCGATCCCGGTCTCCTCGATGAGATGACCGTCTACTTCTGGCGCATCGATTCGCATCTCGGCACCCAGGTGACCGAGGGTCCGACGTGGAGTTTCACCACCGATCTGAGTTATCCGACCCGGTTCACCGCCGAATGGAGATTCGATGATGCGTTGCCCGACGATGACCAGGCGCTGGTGGCGCAACTGGGCACATCGGTGATGACGCCACGAGGGATGTTTCACGATGTGGAGTGGGGAACCGGAATCAGCGATGGCACCGAGGTACCCCACATCGATCAGCAACCGGTGGACTACCTCTGGCTCGACAACGTCTTCGGATCGGGGCGAGGTCTCGAGACCTTCTTCAACGCACCCGGCAATGGTGGGGGAGGTTGCTGTGACGCCTATCACTTCACGCTGATCTTCGATGTGTTTCTCGATAGCAGCCAGACCCAGTTGCAGGCTCTCTGGCAGGGCAACGCTTCCAATAGCAATGATGCGGAGTTGTTTCTCCGATGTAGCGATGGAGCCTTCTATAACTCGGGAAATGGATATGTCGGTGCGGGCTCCTGGAACCTCGGAGAGTGGGTTCGCATCGCCCATCGCGTCGACTACCAGAACAACACCTCGGCGCTGTTCGTCAACGGTGTCAAGGTACTGGGAGATGATGTACTGGCCGCCCCCGACTGGCTCTACTCGCAAGGAAGCGGCCTGCCCGTCTGGATGCTGAGCGACAACGGGCCCGATTCCGATGTGTCACTGGTGCGCTGCGCCAACCTCGCCATCGTCGATGCGCGGATGGGAGACGAGGCGATCGCGGCACTTGGTGGTCCCGATGCTGCGGGCATCTTTGTCGATGATCCGATCGAGCAGTTTGTCCGCGGCGATGCCAATGGCGACGGTTCCCTCGATATCTCGGATCCGGTCGGGATGCTCACCTATATGTTCGGAGGAGGAGTCAGCAGCTGTCTCGATTCCATCGACGCCAACGATGACGGATCGATCGACATCTCCGATCCGGTCTACCTGCTCGGGTTCCTCTTCAGCGGCGGCAATCCGCCTACGGCTCCCTTCCCCGTCTGTGGACCAGACCCCACAACGGACGGGCTGGACTGCATCGGCCTGAGCGGTTGCCCCTGATCGAAAACCCTATCGATCGTTGTCCAATCTGTAAAAGCGACGCGCATTTTCGCCCTCGATAGCGGCTCGTTCCGTCGGCGATAGGGTCGCGAGGTACGGTTCGATGAGGCTTTTGACCTGTGGGTACTCCGCAGCCAGTCGGCACACCGGCCAGTCACTGCCCAGCATCAACCGGTCTGGCCCGAACGCCTCGATGGCGCTTTCGATGTAGGGGGCCACATCGGCAGCGGTCCATTCGAGCCAGTTGGCCTCGGTCACGATGCCGGAGAGCTTGCACATCAGATGGGGAGCCCGGGCCAGTTCCTGGATCTGACTCGACCACGGTTCCAGCACTGCGTCTGCGATTCTCGGCTTGGCGATGTGATCGAGCACCATCGGAACATCGGGTAACGCCCGCACGAAATCGATGGCCGCAGGGAGCTGGCGCTCGTAAATGAGCAGATCAAAGGTCAGCTTTCTCGCCGGCAGTGACTTCACCCCACGGCGGAAGGCGACTCCATCGAGAAAGCGATCATCCGGTTCATCCTGGACGATGTGACGCACTCCGACCGCTCTGGAGTGCTGGCACAACTGATCGAGCTGGGATTCTATCTGATCGGACTGAAGGTCGACCCAACCGACCACTCCCAGGATCCAGGGGTGATCTGCAGCGAGACCGAGAAGGAAGTCATTTTCTCGCCAGGAAGAATCGGCCTGGACTGCCACGCAGCCGTCGATCTGCTGTGCTTGCAGCAGCGGTAGCAACTGATCCGGCAGGTAGTCGCGTTGCAGGATTTGCATCCGGTGGTCCATCCAGGTGTGGATGGCCGGGTCGTGGCGCCAGAAATGCTGGTGGGCATCGATCTTCAAGGCAGATCCCTTCCGTCCGAGATCTTCACCTGCTTCCAGGTTGCCGTCGAGAGGCGCGTCTTGATGAAGTGAATGGAAATCGACACACTGATGCTACGGAGGTTGCTGATGAAGTCCAAAAAGCATCTGGTCTGGGTCGCGGGAGTGCTGGCGCTGATCGCAGCCTGGACCAGCGGCTCGCTACTGCTACTCCATGCCGAGAAAGATGCCGACCTTGGACTGCTGGCAGCGATCTGCTCCGCAACCGAGGACGGCTGCGCCTCGGTGGTCAACAGTCGCTGGGGAGTGTTGCCTCCGGGGGATAAGGGGTCTGATGGACCCCACGATGGTTTTCCGGTCGCAGCACTGGGTTTTCTCTACTATGCGCTTCTGGCGAGCTGGTACCTGCTGATCGGTATTCCCGACCCGGGGCGAATGTGGTTGTCTCGGATGGTGCTCTACCTCAACGCCCTCGGTGTCGTGGGGTCGATCATCTACACCGCACTCATCTTCTTTGCCATCGGAACGGCCTGTTTTCTGTGCCTTCTCACGCACGCCTGCAATATCGGGATTTTCATCGTCTCGTGGTTATTGAGGCCGAGGCAAAAAGAGCCCCGTGGTGGCGGATCGCCTTCGAATCGGTTGCTGGCGGCGAGTGCAGCGACGCTGCTGCTGGCATGCGTGGCCCAGTGGGGGGTCTTCGAGGCTGGCCAGGAGCGCGCCCGGTTCCAGTCACTGGAAGAGGAAGTTCTCGAACTGAGGGTATTCGCCAGCGATGTTGAAAAAGTGGAGACGGTGCACCGGATCCAGAAAAAGAACGACATCGAAGTTCGAAGCGATGATCCCACCATCGATGCTGTGGGTGGGTTGCACTACGGACTGGTGATCTTTTCCGATGTGGAGTGTCCCAATTGCGCGCGCTTCGATGAATATCTCAAGCAGACGATTCTTCCCATCTGGAGCGGCCATCTGAAGGTGATCTGGAAGCACTACCCCAACACCTCCGAGCATCCGAATTCGATGCAGGGAGCCAGAGCACTCGAAGCTGCGCGATTACAGGGCAAGTTCTGGCAGTTGAGGGACTGGCTGCTGCCGCGGCGCGAATCGCTGGGGGTCGTCAACTGGAGCCAGGCGGCCACCGAACTGGCGATGGATCCCGATCGATTCCTGAAGGATATGCAAAGTGCCCAGGTCACGAGGAGAATCGGGCAGGATATTTCTCTGGCTCGCAAGTTAGGGGTCAAGGGCACGCCTGGCGTCTACCTCAATGGGCGCCTGGTGAGCCGACTGATGCGACGCAGTGCCGGGTTCTGGGAGCTCCAGAGCGACAGTTTGAGGGAGATCCGCGACAGTCGAGGCCAGGATTGGTGATGGAGAGTGCCCTCGTTCAGGATAGACACATTCTCTGAATCGGCTCCGCGTTGAGGCGCTGCGAGGATGACGGTATCCTGGAGTATTGGGTCGGGGGTGTCGTGATCCTGTCAGGCAGGATCTGTCTTCCTACTCGATGAAAATGCTCGCCGTAGTCTGTGATGGTATTCAAGGGGTTGAATTCCGGATATTCCACTGCATCCCGCGCCAGGGGCTGAAATTCTCTGGCAAACAACGGTGGATGAGCGGCGCTCAATGCCAGGAAGAGGTGTGTCGATGCGTATTTGTAATTATTTTCTGCTCGTGATGTTGGCCCTGTTTCTGTCGGGGTCGATGGCGTCCGGTCAGACCTTTGAGATCTCGTCTCCGGATCAGACTCATGCAGCGGGAGCCGGTGCGATTCCCTTCACGGCGACCTTCAGTATCGAACAGGTCACGGGAGCGCTCGAGGATACAAAGGGATTCTCATTCGCCTACCGTCACGATGATTCGTTGATGGAAGTTCTTGGAGCCAATCCATACGTGCCCGCAGCAGTAGGGGAACTCGCTGCAGTGAATGCCAATGATGGCCCTGATTTCATCCAGGGAGAGGTGTTTGTAGACGGATTCACCATCGGAGTGATCTACGCATTTGTCGATCAGTCGCAAGTGATCACCTTCGAGGTTCCCAAGCCGATGATCGAGGTGGAATACGCAACCCTCCCCGGCGCCCTCTCCGGGGCCAGTGGTGATGTGGTTTCCAACATCATCCCAGCGTCGGACCTGGGAGTCCCGCCGACCTCGACCGTCGTGGTCATCGGAGCAGGAACTTCAGCTGCCACGACCGCATATCCATTTTCCATCACATTTCTGGCAGCGCCTCCGCTCACCTTTGTCGTCGAGTGCGCCGATCAGTCCGCCAACTTCAATGCTGCATCGGGAGAAGGTAATTTCACCGGCAGCATCCTGATCGATCAAGATGTGACCCCCGGCGATACCGCTGCCGAAACCCAGGGATTTTCGTTCGGGATCGGCCATGATTCAGCTGTGCTCAGCGCCATCGGAGTGGACTACGGTTCAGCACTGGGCGGTCTCGAGGGCGGCCAGGGACCGGAGTACTTCCAGGTCGGGATCTACAGCGATGGAATCACCGTCGGTTGTATCTACGATTTCCAGGGTGCCTCGACCTATGCCTTCGGTTCTCCCACCGAGGCGACAACGGTCGACTACGAGACTCAATCAGGCGCTCTGGCTGGATCGACACCGGGCTCATCCGTGGTCACAACTCTGACTCCGACGGAGGGTCTGGGTCCCAGTGGAGTCACGTTGGTGATGGTGGTCGATGGACAGTCGGTGATCATGTCGGGGCAGTCTGGTTCCGTCACCTTGACGGCAACAGGTGGATTTGACCGCGGCGATTGCAATGACGACGGCGGCTTCAACATCGGAGATCCCATCACTCTGCTGGATGCTCTGTTCCTCGGAGGCAGTGTCAATTGCGATAATGCCTGTGACGCGAATGACGATGAGAACAAGGACATCGCAGATGGCGTCTACATGCTCTCGGCGCTCTTCATCAACGGCCCGATGCCTCCCGGCACGGGAACATGCGTTCCGGATCCGACGCCGGGCACTCTCGCCTGCTTGGTTTTCAATTCCTGTTCCTAGATGGGTGCCACTGGGCTGACAAGCCGATGACCCAACGATGACCAGGCCTGGGGCTGTGAATCGCGACCGATTCACAGCCCTTTTCTTTCGCTTCGACCGGGATGCCGATCCGACTACCGAGGTGCGCCGCGAATTCCGGCATCCGTTCCCGAATTTGCCGATGGCAGCAGTTCCCGGGTCCCCAGTCGAATAAGACCCTCGTTGCGGTCTGAGCCCTCTGTGGCTAACATCGGAGAAGTAGGGTGGGTGCCATCGTCAGCCGATCTGAGCAGACCTCAGCACCCTCTCGACGGGCTTTTTCTGATATTTCCGAGATGGTCCTCTCGAGTTCCTGTGCATCTGCATCAGGGCGATGGGATCAGGTCTGACCTGCTGTTGCAGGTCCGTGGGGAAGGGACACCAATGCGAGCAGTCTTCGCAGTGGCAGTTCTCTGGATACAGTTCGCCGTTGTCGGCACAGCCTTCAGCCAGTCCATCACGGATGGAGTGGTCGAAAGTCGGACTCCCATCGATGGCAAGATCCACATGGTCGCGGGGGTAGGAGGAGCCGCTCTTCCACTTCCCGAGGGCGTGAAGCCGGACCTGGGTGACCCATTTCAGGCATTGCGATATCACGGTGAATCCTTCGGCATTCGTTTTCCGGAACGCGAACTGGCGATCACCAGGACCGAGCGTTGCTCGCTGGGGATGATTCATCACACATTCGAGCAGGTTCATCTGGGTGTGAAGGTGTTTTCTGGTGTGATCAAGGTTCACCTGTCTCCCGATGGTACTCCTCGCTCGATCAATGGAGACTTTTACAGGCTGCCCAAGAAACTATCAGTGACACCATCCGTGTCGCTGGATGAGGCGCTGATCCTTGCTGAAGCCCATCTCGATCAGCAGCTACTGGTTCAAACTGCCGATGCCGAACTGGCCATCGTGAACCCGGGATGGTGGGGGGATCCGTTTCTCCCTGCGCCGGTTCTTGCCCATCACCTTGTCGTCGAGGGATCAGAGATGCTCGCAGAGCATGTGCTGATCGATGCCGCCAGTGGCGATCTCCTCGACCACTGGCCGGCAGTGCACAGCGCTCGCTTTCGCGAGGTCTACGACGGTAGTGGCGGTGGACTTCCTGGAAGCCTTGCCCGATCGGAAGGCTCGGCCGCCAGTGGCGATACCGATATCGATGAGGCGTACGACACTGCTGGAGATTTCTACCGGTTACTGTTCGACGGTCTCGGGCGCGATTCTCTTGATGGCAGTGGTAGCACATTGACCGCCACCGTGCACTGGAATGACCCCATCTGCCCCAATGCCATCTGGAATGGGAATCAGATTGCGTTGTGCAACGGACTCGCCACTGACGATGTGATCGCTCATGAGTTCGCCCATGGCCTCACACAGTTCACTGCCAACCTGATCTATCAGAATCAGCCCGGGCAATTGAACGAGTCGTACTCCGATATCCTTGGAGAAACGATAGATCTGTGGAATGGCAATACATCCGTTGTCGGCACACCTGGAGGAACCCCCTGGCCCGGCGGCACCACTGGTGGAGGACAGGATACTCCCAACTCCGCGCGAACCGGCTGCAATGATGGATCGACACGCTGGCGCATGGGAGAGCAGACCAGTCTCAACGCCATCCGCGACCTGTGGTTTCCCGAGTGTTTCAACGATCCCCCCAGTACCACCGATCCGCTCTACAACCAGAACGCCTGTGGACCCTTCGATAACGGTGGTGTCCACATCGGTAGTGGAGTTTTCAATCACTCCTACAGCATGCTCGTGGATGGCAAGACCTATAACGGGCAGACCGTGTCGCCGATCGGCTTGACCAAGGCGGCCGCGGTGTATTTCCGTGCCCTGACGGTATACATGACCTCGGGCACCGCCTTTCCGCAGGCAGAGACCTTCATCAATCAGGCTGCGGCAGACCTGCTCAACTCGAGTCCAAACGATCCACGTACAGGCAGTCCCGGTGACGTCTTCACGCAGAGCGATGCGGACCAGGTGGCCGCCGCCATGATCGCCGTTGGAATGTCAGAACTGGTTTGTGGTCAGGCTCCTCCCGGACCTCCGCCCTCCAATGATGACTGTGCGGGATCAGTTCTGGTATTCGTTGGGCTCAACGACATCAACAGCAACAACGCCACGACGGGTGGACCTCCTGGCGATTCAGGACAGTGCAGCGGAACTTTTCTGGGCGATGTCGGCAACGACATCTGGTACTCGTACGTACCGCCAGAAGATGGACTTCTCTCCGTCAGTACCTGTGATATCGCCAGCTGGGATACGGATCTTCTCGTCTACGAGGGAGACTGCGGATCCCTGCTGCAGATCGCCTGTAACGGCGATACCGGTGGTTGCGGAAACTTCACATCGGTCATCAATGACATTCCCGTGAGTGGCGGATTGACCTACCAGATCAGGGTTGCTTCCTGGAGTGAAGGCACCACCGGGTCGGGTCAGATGGATGTGGCCTTCGTCGGAGGCGGCGGTGGAGCAGTGGAGAACTGCACCAACGGTGTCGATGATGATGGGGACGGTCTGATCGATTGTGCGGACCCGGAGTGCGCCGCCGACCCGAACTGTATTCCGGCGCCGCCAGGAGACGAGTGTGAGGCAGCCTCGGTAGCAGTGTTTGGTTCGAATCCTGTCGATACCACTACTGCCACGCAAAGCGCAGATCCGTTCGATTCAGATACTTGCCCGGGAACTTTCATGGGACAGATGACCAGCGACATCTGGTTCAGTTACACTCCCGTCGAGAATGGCGATTACACCATCAGTACCTGCGACAGCATCGACTTCGATTCTGACATTGTCGTCTATTCGGGCAATTGTGATTCGTTGACCCAGGTCGCCTGTAATGGCGATGCGGCCGGCTGTGGTGGTTTTACCAGTCTGGTCGAGATGACGATGACCGCAGGCACGGGATACTACATCCGGCTCGGAGGCTGGAATGATACGGCATCGGGCACGGGCACGCTCGATATCGGTGCCACCACTCCTCCACCTCCTCCCGAGAACTGCTCCAACGGCACCGATGATGATCTCGACGGTCTCACGGACTGCGAGGATCCGGACTGTATCGGTGATCCGGCTTGCGTCTGTGAACCGATTTCGGGACTCGGGTGTAGCCAGGGTGCTGGCACCGAGGTCGTACTCTCGTGGGTCAATGGTGAGTCCTACACCCTGATCTCCCTGTATCGAGATGGAGTCGTGATCGATTCGCTGCCGGGAACCGCAACGGGATATGTCGACAGTTCTACATTTCCTGGCACCTATTCCTATGCCGTGGTTCCTTTCTGCGATGCCACTCAGCAGGCAGCCGGAGTGATTTGTGCCGTGAATGTGGAACTCAATGGCGGGTTCAGTCTCGTGGCTTCCGATGTTGCCGGAGGATATAGCGGATCAGGAGCAGAGTTCGAGACGATGATCTCGGCGACCGAGTTCACTGATAACCCCGGATTCCCGACCAGTACCGCGGGCTTCTCGTTTGGTCTCGGTCATGATCCCGATCTGTTCGCAGCCATCGGCGCTGCCCCGGCGGGTGCGGTAGCTGCCCTCGACGGAGGTGCTGGACCGCAGTTCTTCGAAGCGTCCAGTTTCCCCAACGGCATCACCGTCGGATGCGTCTACAGCTTCACCTTCGCAGAAACGATCCAGATGATCACCGAGACATCGCTTTCGACGATCAACTACGAGTCCTTGCCGGGCGTATTTTCCAGTACAACCGGCACCGTGACGAGTGCGCTGGATTTCACAGAAACACTCGGCAATCCGGTGGTGCAGTCGATCATCTCCACCGATGCGGGAGTAGCGATCGGTGTGATTCCCACGGGAGCGGTCGTGACCCTCACTCCTACCGGGTTCATCCTCACTGCAGTGGATCAGACGGTGGCATTCCCGCCATCGACCGGAGCCGCCACCGTCATGGCTTCCTTCACGCTGGAGGAGGATGCGACCAATGCGGGCTATCCAAACGACACTCAGGGTTTCTCGTTCGGCGTTTCGCACGATCCGGCGGTACTGACAGTGACAGGCGGTGTCGGTGCACAGGTCATCGATGACCTCAACAACGGCACCGGTGCTGACTTCCTCGATGTGGGACTGTTCACAGATGGATTCACCTGTGGCTGCGTTTACAGTTTCCTGGGTATCCAGACGATTCAGTTCGCTTCTCCCATCGAACTGGCCATCGCCAGTTACGACACGGTTCCAGGTGCTCTGATCGGATCGACTTCAGACGTGAACACGATCCTGTCCATCTCGAACAGCCTGGGTAGTCCCCCCGTGGAGATTGTCGTGGTGGTGAACTCTCAGGCTCTTGGTGCTACGGGGGTCGCTGGACTCATCACACTCACACCGGTTGTGGGTGGATTTGTGCGTGCGGATGTCAACGACGACGCACTCGTCAATCTGGCCGATGCCATCACGGTGCTGGATGCGCTGTTCCTCGGTGGAGTGATCAATTGCATGGATGCTGCCGATACCAATGACGATGAACTGACCAACATTGCAGATGGCGTATTCCTGCTCACTTACCTCTTCTCGGGCGGATCCGCTCCTCCTGCGCCTTTTGGTGGCGGTTGCGGTGCAGATCCGGCCGGTACAGCACTGGATTGTGCCGAGTACCTGTCATGTAACTGAAGAGGTGTGTGTTCAGGTGAATCATCTCGGGTGGATGCGGGAGTTCCGCACCCACCCGATTTTCTTGCGCTCCAGTAGTGGATGCTTCCTGGATCGTCATGACAACTTGAGCGGATTCGAGGAGGGAGAGGACGATGCGGCGCTTTGGACAGGTGATCGGAATCGATCCTTCATCGGTAGCGGAGTATCGCCGCCATCACGAGAAGATCTGGCCACAGATCGAGTCGGCGATTCGAGAGGCGGGGATTCGCAATTACTCGATCTTTCTCGACGGGGATCAGCTGTTTGGCTACTTCGAGTATCACGGTCCGGATGAGGAGCTTACGCAGCGGATGCAGTCACTCGCCGCTTCACCCCGTATGCGGGAATGGTGGGACATCATCGAGCCGATGCAGCGTCCTCGCACCGGTGGTGCAGATGGGGACTGGTGGCTGAATCTGGAGGAGGTATTCCACCAGGATTGACCTGCTCTGCGAAAGCGCAGAGCAGGAAACGGCTTCGGTGGATGAATTTCTATTCGAGGGAATGGACGGCTTGCTTCTGTGTGCCGAGTCCCTCGATGCAAAGTTCCATCACATCCCCTGCCTTGAGGAACCGTGGCGGATCGAGACCCAGCCCGACACCTGCTGGCGTACCGGTAGAGATGATATCGCCTGGAAGCAGCGTCATGTATTGGCTGACACTCGACAGGATCTCCGGAACATCGAAGTGCAACTCCCTCGTGTTCGATCTCTGCAACTCTTCCCCGTTGACCGTGAGCCACATGTCGAGGTGTAGTGGATCGGGCAGTTCGTCGGGGGTGACCAGTTCGGGTCCGAGGGGTGCAAAGGTATTGCAGGACTTGCCCTTGACCCACTGTCCACAACGTTCCAGCTGAAACTCCCGTTCCGAGAGATCGTTGTGGAGACAGTATCCAGCGATTCCATCCGATGCCGTCTGTCGGTCTGCATAACTGAGGGTGTTTCCAACCACCACGGCCAGTTCCACTTCCCAGTCCGATTTGGTACTCGCAGGGGGGAGTAGCACGTCATCATGGGGCCCCACGATTGCAGTGGTCGATTTGAAGAAGATCACCGGTTCAGCAGGAAGTTCGGCTCCTGTTTCAGCGGCATGATCTCGATAGTTGAGTCCGATGCAGACGATCTTGCTCGGTCGGCATACGGGCGGGCCCAGACGAACATCTGCTGCTACCTCGGGGGCAGAGGGACCCTCCTGTTCGAGCCAGCTGGCCAGTCTTGCAAGACCACCACTTGCGAAGAACGCTTCATTCCAGTCCTCTCCAGAGGCGGAACAGTCGATCCTTCTACCATCGGGAAGAACAGCTGCTGGAGATTCCTGACCCGGATCACCAAAGCGAAACAGTCTCATCGATCCTCCTAGATCACCATCACGCCACCATCGACGGGAAACGAGTGACCCGTGATGAAAGCAGATTCATCGCTACAGAGAAAGAGAGCCAGGTCTGCCACCTCTTCGGGACGCACCATCCGTCCCATCGGCTGATAGGCCGACAACTCATCGAACTTCTCCTGCTCGTGGCCAGGATAGTTGTCGCGGATGAAGCCATCGACAAAGGGTGTGTGGACCCTGGCGGGGGCGACGCAGTTGCAGCGAATTCCTTGCTTCATGTAGTCCGTCGCGATGGAGCGAGTCATGGTGAACACCGCCCCCTTCGTCATCGAGTAGGCGAAGCGATCCTCGAGGCCGATGTGGCTGGCGATGGATGCGAGGTTGAGAATCACGCCCCCGGAACGCTCCAGCATTCTTTGCACACTTTCACGTGCGCAAAATGCAACCCCCTTGATGTTGACGGCATAGAGCCGGTCCAGATCTTCTTCCTCGGTATTCTGGACATTTCCGACATGGGCGATGCCTGCATTATTGACGAGAATCTGAGGACTGCCGATGGTGTCGTCGATCCTGCGAAACGCCTCGGCAACGGAGTCCTTACTCGCTACATCGCAGACGATCGCCTCGACCGTGGCCCCTTCGCTGGTAAACCGCTCTCTTGCCGCATCCAGACTCTCGGGATTGATATCGAGCAGTGCCAGATGGGCACCCTGCTCGGCGAAGCGGCCAGCGATGGCGAGGCCGATTCCTGAGCCCGCTCCGGTGATGACAGCGTTTCTACCTGCCAGACGACCAGCGTGTGCCATCGGGGCTCCTTCCTCCAGGATGATTCGAAGCAGGGAGGATATCACGCATCTCGGTGCTCGGGGAGCGGGCCCACCTTGACCGGCGGCAGACCTCAGGCAGGATACTCGGGGGGCAGATTCGACCTTCAGTGAGGAGCCAGCCAGTGAGTTCTCGAACATTATTTTTCAGGCATCTCGGGCTCCTGCTGGCACTGCTCGTCGCCGGGTGCACGGCGAAGGTGACCAGTGCGATGCCGCAGATTGCCGTGATTCCCAAGGGCACCAGCCACGAGTTCTGGAAATCGATCCATGCCGGAGCCGAAAAAGCTCGTCAGGAGATCGGCGGATTCGAGGTGGTGTGGCGCGGGCCAGAGAGGGAGAACGACAAGAGTCAGCAGGTAGACCTGGTGCAGAACTTTGTCGCCTCGGGAATCAGCGCCATCGTCATCGCCCCCGCCGACGACCGCGCACTCGCTTCTCCCATCGCTGCAGCCAGTAGAGGGGGAACACCCGTCATCGTCATCGATAGTGGGGTCCAGGGGATTGCAGGAACTGATTACGCATCCTACATCGCTACGGACAATGTCGAGGGGGGAAGGATCGCCGGGCGGCGCATGGTGGAGTTGACCGGTGGAAAGGGAAGGGTGCTGGTGTTGCGGTACCAGGAAGGCTCCGGTAGCACGACCCAGCGAGAGCAGGGATTTGTCGAGATTCTCGAGTCCGCACAGGGGATCGAAGTGGTGGACCCCGGACGTTACGCCGGATCGACGCGGGAAAGCGCACGAGATGCGGCAGAGAACCTTCTCGAGGCGGACAGTGAATATGTCGGCATCTTCTGCTCCAACGAATCTGCGACCTTCGGGATGCTGCTGGCTCTGCGCGCCCGGCAGATGGCAGGTGAGGTGTTCCTGGTCGGTTTCGACGCCAGCGATGGTCTGATCGAGGGGATGCGAGCCGGCGAGATCCACGGGCTGGTCGTTCAGGATCCTGTCGCGATGGGGGAACTGGGGGTCAAGACGGCGCTCGCGGTTCTACGTGGTGAAGAGGTCGAAACACTGGTCGATACAGGTGCCAAGCTCGTCACCGGCGAAAACATCGATGATCCACAGATCGTCGATCTGCTCTCTCCTCCCCTGAAGAAGTATCTCGGCGAGTGACACGATCTCCACTACTGGAGATGGCAGCCGTCGATAAGGCGTTCGGGGCGACCGTTGCACTGTCCGGTGCTCACCTGCGCGTCGAGGCGGGAGAGGTCCGAGCCTTGATCGGAGAAAATGGTGCCGGCAAGTCGACGCTGATGCGGATCCTCAGTGGCGTAGAAAAAGCGGATTCGGGCTCCATCCAGATCTCGGGACAACCCTTCTCACCGGCGAACCCACAGCAGGCAAGAGACGGTGGCATCGCCATGGTTCACCAGGAACTTGCGGTGGTGGAAGACCTCACGGTGGAGGAAAATCTGCTGCTGGGCGCAGAGCCTTCCGTACTGGGTGTGTTTCTACCTGCACGGATGAGAGACCGGGTCATCTCATCCTTGTCGCTGCTGGGGCGCAACGATATCCAGCCCGCCACTGCGGTGGCCAAGTTGTCGGTGGCTGACCGACAACTCGTCGAGATCGCCAGAGCTCTGGTACACGATGCCCCCGTCATCGTATTCGATGAGCCGACAAGTAGTCTCGGAGCACAGGATATCGAGCACCTGTTCGAGGTGATCGATCGTTTGCGCAAGGACGGTCGCGCGGTGGTCTACATCTCCCACTTCCTCGAAGAGGTGCAGAGGGTGGCAGATACCTGGACCGTGTTGAGAGATGGCGAGGTGGTCGGAGAGGGTGATATCTCCGATACAACCACGGAGCAACTGGTCAGCCACATGATCGGCCGCCGCCTCGAGGAGATGTATCCACGGATTGCCAGGGACAGGGGCGAGGCGCTGATCGAAGTGGAGGGACTCGCCACGAGATCGGGAGTGAAGGGTGCGCAACTGACCCTGCACGGGGGCGAGGTTCTGGGCATCGCAGGCCTGGTCGGGTCGGGCAGATCGGAGTTGCTGAGGGGGATCTATGGACTCGATAGCCTCGCGTCTGGATCGGTTCGTTTCGATGGTCAGACTCATCGACCTGATCCCGCCCGAAGCATCCGGGCAGGGATCGGATTCGCCAGCGAGGATCGAAAAAAAGAGGGACTCGCCACTGATCTTTCGGTGGCCACCAATCTGACTCTGGGTGCATCTTCCGGGCGTCACTTCTTCTCGATTCTTGGCTTGAAGAAGGAACGCACGGACGTCGAGGTGCAGATCAAGCAGTTCGGAATTCGCACCAGTGGACCGGAGCAGCCGATTCGATCACTCAGCGGTGGCAATCAGCAAAAAGTGGCGTTGGCCAGGTTGGTGCATCTGGATGTCGATGCAGTGCTTCTCGATGAACCGACGCGTGGCATCGATGTGGGCTCCAAGACGGAGGTCTATCGCTGGATCGGCGAACTGGCAGCGGCGGGAAAGGGTGTGCTGGTGGTTTCCTCATCGATGCAGGAGTTGCTGGGAATCTGCGATCGGATCCAGGTGATGCACCGCGGGGAGCTCGGGCCAACACGTGCCGTTGACCAGTGGGACGAACATTCATTGATGGTCAGTGCCGTGGGTGGAGAGGATGCAGCATGAAGATATCACTGCCGCGTCACTGGATTGGTACCCTAGCTCCGTTCCTGGCGGTGGTCGTTGTGGTGCTGTTGTTCTGGGTCTATGCCCCGGACCAGCCGATGACATTCCAGACCTGGCAATTCGTGGCTTCCCAGACGGTCGTGGTCGGCCTCGCTGCAGTGGGGATGACCTGGGTGATCATCTCTGCGGGCATAGACCTGTCGGTGGGATCGGTGATCGCCCTCTCCGGGGTCAGTGCAGCGCTGGCAGTGGAAGCGGGATGGGGAGCCATCGGTGGCGTGCTTGCCGCTCTGGTAACGGGAGCACTCTGCGGAGCCTACAACGGGGTTCTCATCGTCGGTCTGCGACTGCCACCCTTCATCGCCACTCTCGGGACGATGGGTTTTTACCGGGGCGTTTCCAAGTGGGTTGCTGCCAATGAATCGGTACGCCCGGAGGATGAAACGGGGATGTCCTTCACCGCCGGGATTGCTGACTGGGTGATGCCAGTTGCGGAGGGACAGTGGCTCGCACCTGCTGTGTGGCTACTTCTTGCGGCCACGGTGCTGGGAGCCTGGGCGCTCCGCTGGACGGTGCTGGGGCGACACACCCTTGCGATCGGATCCAACGAGTTGACCGCTCGTCTGTGCGGTGTTCGGATCGAGCAGACCAAGGTTGTCATCTACGCACTTGCTGGACTGTTGGCAGGATTGGCCGGTGTGATGCTATTTGGAAGATTGACGGTGGGGGATCCGACCAGTGCCGTGGGAATAGAACTCGATGTGATTGCAGCCGTCGTCATCGGCGGTGCCAGTCTTGCAGGCGGGCAGGGTTCCGTGACGGGAGCACTGGCAGGAGCACTACTGATGGCGGTGCTGAGAAACCGCTGTACTGCTGTCGGGTGGCCCAACTTTGTTCAGGAGATGATCGTAGGGCACATCATCATTCTGGCGGTCGCCATCGACCAGTGGAGAATCAGGAAATCCAATCGTTGAGGAGGTCTCTTGCGAGTTGCAGTCTACTGTTCTTCCAGCGATGAAGCCCACCAGAGTTTCCGCGATGATGCCGCGGCACTCGGGACCGCCATCGGTGTCGCTGGTCATGAACTGGTATACGGCGGCGGTAACATCGGGTCGATGGGGGCGCTCGCCATCGCTGCCCAGGATGCGGGTGCTCGTGTGGTTTCGGTGATCCCTCACTTTTTCCATGAAAGAGGACTCACTTACGAGAAATCGGACGAGATTCATATTACCCAGGATATGCAAGAACGTCGGAAGATGATGTGGGAGCGCTGCGACGGTGTGATCACCTTGCCGGGCGGATTCGGGTCGCTGGAGGAAGTGTCCGAGATGCTGGTGCTCAACCAACTCGATCTGGTCAAGAAGCCGGTAGTGTTGGCGAACCTGGCAGGATTCTGGGATCCACTGTGGCAGCAGTTCGAGATGATGGACGCAAACAAGATGCTCCCCGCTGGATTCAAGAAACTGGTTTCTCGGGCTGCCGATGGTCCATCAGCACTCGAACGGCTGGGTGTTTTGCTGAAGGGAGAGCAGCGATGAGTTCAGTGCATCCACTTCAAGAAGTTGCAGCGGCGCAACTGGCAAGGAGTTTTGGTGCAATCACCGCCATGGTCGAAGGGATCTCTGATGAGGATGCGCAGGTGCGCCACGATGCCGACCGCTGGTCCTTGACGGAGATTCTCGGCCACTTGCTCGATGAAGAGCGAGAGGACTTTCGCGCCCGGATCGAACTCTTGCTCGATGATCCATGTGCAGAGTGGCCCGCCATCGATCCCGAGGGTTGGGTCGAGGAGCGTGGACATCGCGCCAGACCCCTGCAGGAGTTGTTACGTCTCTTTCAGGATGAACGGCAACGCTCACTCAGTTGGTTGCGTGCCCTCGACGATCCGGATTGGCACAGCGAAAAGGACCACCCGCAGGGAGCGTTGCGAGCCGGGGATCTACTGCTGGCGTGGGTTGCCCACGATCTGGCGCACCTGTCGCAGATCGCCAACTGGCATCGCGACCATGCCGCGAAGACGCTGGAACCCTTTCACGACGATTACGCCTACTGAACCGTGCTATGGCCGGCTTCGACCTCCTGGCGGTGCGGTTCCTGGATCGGTGACCGGGATCTCCGTATCCCAGCTCTTGCCGAGTCGGCGCCCCTGTCGAACATGTGAGCGTGTGTTCTTCTGCGTCGGTCGCCTCGTCTCGAGCGCCTGATCGAGAGCCTTGCGGATGGTATCAGCGTCTGCATCGGCGGCCAGTTTTGCAATCACCTCGACCTGGAGTCCGTAATTGTCTGGCTGTACGACCCAGATTCCAGAAGCGGGCTTGTCGATCCCCACAGCCTTCAATTGCGACGGCTCGGTGGTGGATGCCCAGCTCAAGCGGCCGATGTAGGGTTCCGTCCAGCCGATGGCTGCGAGCGATTGGAGCTGTTCATCATCGAGTCCGCCGCTGATCACGAGGGGTAGTCGATCACAGGCCGCGATGTTGACGGCGCGACGAACATCCTTGGCCACTGGCAGCGCAGGACCTGTTGAAGCCTCGGGCTTCTTTGACGGTGGGTGACTCTTTGCGAGGTGTTCCATCTCGAGGGCGAGAACGGTTCCTTCCCAGCCGGTGGCACCACCGAATACCATCCTCGGGGTGCGGCCCGAGGCACTCAGCCGGGTTTTTCCATCGGGAGCGAGCATCACAAAAACCGTGTTCTCCAGCTGCCCAGAGCGACCCCGATAGATCCCTTCCAGCAATTTGCCCTCGACGGCATCTTCGTAAGTGGCCAGTCGGACACAGACAAATTTTCGAGATGCGTCGATGACGAGTGGGTCGGACCAGAGACTCCGGTCCATCTCCTGCTTGCCGGGTCACCAGATTCCAGGCACGCCATGGCACTGGGGGGCTGCCGAGAGCAGCAGGATCGGCTTTCCGCTGCGGCTGGCTTCCGCCCTGGCACCTTCCCATGTACCCCACCAGGCGACCCCTGCGGGATAGTTGATGCTGCCCATGACAGGTGCGATTTCGAGGTCAGCGGCCGGTTTAGCACCACTGCCGAGGATCAGAACCACAATCATGAGTGGATAAAGGGGTAGGTGGATCATCGGACTCCTTCTGCTGACAAGATAACCCCGCTAACCGAGTCGAGGTGTAACAATTGATGCGGCTTCTGAGTCGAATACCATTCAGGGGTGTGACGCAGTTGAGGAACAGAGCTGATTTCGCAACGAAGTTCGATCGCCAATGGAGGTGAAGTGCTCATGGATAATTCACGGTGGCTCCCGCTTTTCTTTGTGTGGATCATCGGCTGTATGCTGACTCCATCGCCCTCGGATGCTGCTGATCATCCGGTAGCCGATCTTCGCTGGGATTTCAGGGATGGATTTGTTTCTTCATCCGGCGCTGTCAAGGCGGCCGCTGGAGGTCTTGACGGTCAACTTTCCGGGGATCTTGTCCTGGCCGATGCAGGATCCGGCCCGCTTTTATTTGGAGGCGGAGCCAATGGGATGTTGATGGTCGCGAAGGATTACAAGCCGGTTTCCCGTCATCTGCCGACTCAGGATTTTACGATCAGTTGCTGGGTAGTACTCGAAGAGTTGATGCCGTGGGATTCTCTCCTTTGCTGTCTTCAGGACAACGGCGGATTCGAGAAGGGTTGGTTACTCGGTACTCGAAACGGTAAACCATGTGTGGCTGTCTCCAGTAAAGGCTCCGATGATGGCGACGGAGCGATGACCTACCTCGATGGTTCCAGGTTGATGACGCTGGGAAAGTGGCACCACATCGCCGGCAGTTACGACGGCAAAACCATGAAAGTCTACCTCGATGGAGAAATGGTGGGTGAGAGCGGAGCACAGTCCGGGCCGATTCTATATCCCGAGAAAGCGTCGCTGGTGATTGGCTCATACGTCGATGACGACGAAAATCACCCCCATATCGGAGCCGTCCAGGATCTTCGCCTGTGGAGGACTGATCTGTCGGCAGCCGAGATGAGAGCCGTGGCGAGTCAGGAACCCGGCTGTACCCGGTCGGCGCCACCACGACCTCCGCTAGCGATGGTCGTGGCTCCGTATTTGCAGTGGGGTACCACCGATGGAATCACGGTCTGTTTTGAATCCAATCGGCCCACCGTGGCGATGGTCGAATACGGGGCGACAGCAAATCTGGGAAACTCGGTAGTGAGCGATGAGCCGGCCAAACTCCACCACGTTCGGATCGAGGGGTTAGAGACGGGAACTCCCTACTTCTATCGCGTCACGGTTCACCAAGACGGGAATCCGGAAGCAGGAGTCGAGGGGATGGAAACGGGGATCCTCACATTTCAGACTGCAGCGGATGCCGACACCGCATTCGGTTTCCTGGTGGTGGGGGACACCCAGAACAATCCGAAAGTGACCAGATCAGTAAGTGACCTGGCATGGGGACACCGTCCTAATTTCATCGTGCATTGTGGCGATCTGGTGGGGACCGGCAGTAACAAGCGAGAATGGGTGCACCAGTTCTTCGCCGAGGCAGCGGATATTCTCTGTCGCTACTCGATGTTCCCGACTCTGGGAAACCATGAGCAGAATGCGGCACTGTACTATCAGTATTTCACCATGCCGGAGCCGGAGTATTACTACCAGTACAGCTGGGGGAATACTGATTTCTTCGTGGTCGATACCAACAAGCGGATCGCTTCCGATACCGATCAGGTGAAATGGCTCGAAGCGGCTCTGGCAGCGAGCAAGTCGACCTGGAAGGTCGTCTATCATCACCATCCAGCGTGGACTTCCGATGAGAATGATTACGGAAACACCTGGAAGGGTGGGTCCGACCAGGGCTATCCCCCGGTACAGAAGACATTGGTCCCTCTGTATGAGAAGTACGGTGTGGACGTGGTGTTCAACGGTCACATCCACGTTTATGAGCGAACCTGGCCGATCAGAAACGGCAAAACAGTAGAAGCTGGAGAAGGAGTGGTCTACATCACCACCGGCGGTGGCGGAGGTAGTCTGGAGAATTTCGCTCCCAATCGAACCTGGTTCAGTTCCAACAAGAGGATCGGACACCATTTCATGATGGTGAACGTAAATGGACCCGAGATGGAGATTTCCGCCTTTGATATCGAAGGGCGACTGTTCGATCGAACCGTAATGAAAAAGGAGAACACGGACCGTTGATCTCCATCGTCCCCTTGAAGAGCGCAAGCAAACCTGAGGATCACGAAATCGGTGATTTGATTCGTGGTCTTCTGGGTGAAGACACCATCGTTCGGCTCGCTGACGGCGGCAAGACCACCGTTGCGGAGGTGGCCGATGTGGTGGTGAAAGTCTCCCGCAAGGATCACACCATCCCGGAAGATCTCCTCGATGGCCCTCTCTCGGAAGCCTGGTACTGGCCGGAAGCTGAAGAGGTGCTGGGAGAACACCAGACACACCTCATCGTCATCGTCGAGGACTCAAGACAGGAGACTGCCGAGGAAACAAGTGTCCAGCAGTATGCATCGTTGGATGAAGGAGATGACGATTCCGGCGGGAGTTTGTCGCCTGCGCAGAAGGAAAAGCCACCGCATCTCGATACCGAGAAGATTCGTTTCAGGGTTCAGAGTGCTCTGCTCTTGACGAGAATCACCCAGGTACTCGGGTCCGCTCTGGGCGCAGTGGCAGTGTACTGGGATGCTTCCACCACCATTCATTCCTGGAGTGCTTTCAACGATTCTTGTGAGCAGATGTCACCGGAAAATCTGCCCATCCGGATCTGGGTCGATTTTCGCCTGTGGGAAGCCACCGATGGGACACGTGGTCTCGTTACTCGAGGACTTTCGGCACTGGGCCAGAGAGAACTGGAGGTGATCGGTTCTTCCAGCAGTGCCGAACAGATTCGCGCATGGTGCTACACCGTTGCCCATTATTGCCTGGAGAAGTGTGAGATCCTGGTGCACGGCCAGGCGGTGGGAATTTCCCAGAAGGAATGGATCCGCGCATGGGTCGTGGAAAGCCGCCTGGATCCGGGGAACTGGGCCACCTGGCTCGATCTCGAGGCAGAAGAATGACGGCGATTCCGCGACGCATCCTCGCCTTGACCACCAGTCGGGCGGACTGGGGTCATCTCTCCTCGCCGTTGAAGCAACTATCGCTTCGACCAGAGATTCAACTCTCCCTGGCTGCCATGGGATCCCATCTCTCCCCGGAGTTCGGCATGACGGTCGATCAGATCGAGTCCGACGGATTCACCGTCGACCACCGGATCGAGTGTCTTCTCAGTAGCGATAGCGATGTGGGGATGGCGAAGACGATCGGTCTTGCCACCTTGTCCCTGGCCGAACTGCTCGACCGGGAAAGGCCTGATCTGTTGCTCTTGATCGCTGATCGGTACGAGATGCTGGCTCCCGCCTCGGCGGCACTGGCGCTGAGAATCCCGATCGCTCACATCGAGGGGGGAGAGGTCTCCGAGGGTGCGATCGATCATGCCGTGAGGCATGCGGTCACGGCCGTTTCTCATGTCCATCTGGTGCCGACAGAGACAGCGCGGCTTCGAGTCCTGCAAACCGGCGAGGAACCGTGGCGTGTTCACACGGTGGGAGCCCCGAGTATCGACCATCTGCATGCCGGAACGATCGCGCAAAGAGACGAGGTAGAGCAAGCCCTGGGAGTTTGCCTCGATCCCGCTCCGCTGGTGGTGGGATGGCATCCAGTGACCCTCGATGAGCAACTCTGCCGTGAGACCGATCCCTTCTTCGAGGCTCTGGAGCAAGCGGAAGGCCCCATCGTCTTTTGTTTTCCCAATGCCGATGCGGGTAGTCGGGTGATCAGGGACCGGGCAGAGAACTTTTGCAGCAAGAGAAAAGACTCACACCTCTTCGTCAATCTGAGCCATCAGATTTACTGGGGGGTCTTGAAGCATGCAGTGGCCATCATCGGCAACTCATCGAGCGGCATCATGGAGGCTCCTGCCATACCACTTCCGTGTCTCAACGTCGGCAGACGTCAGCAGGGCCGCGAACGAAGTCGTTGCATCATCGATGTTTCCGCACAAAGGGATGCCATCACGGAAGGTATCGAACAGGTTCGAAGCCCGGAGTTCCGGGAGTCCCTGGCCGGAATGGAAAATCCCTATGGCGATGGGCAAGCCGGGCAGCGGATTGCCGAGATCCTGTCGAGTCTCGATCTGGGGCCGCGCTTGCTCGAGAAGAGATCACTTCCTGCTGACTGGATTCCCGAGCCGCCGCAATGGCCCGAGGGAGAGTTCTCCGGCGCGGGATTGTTTGAACCGGGTTAAGGCTGACGTCGCAACCTGAAGGCGGAAGTCAGCAGTTTCTGCAGTGACTGCACTTCTCCCGATCGGACCGCTCGTCCGACCAAGATGGCAATCCCCAGCCCAGCAGGTGCACTGGCAACCACCAGCACCAGATCGGCAATCCACCCGTTATCGATGAGTTGGCGGATCACGAAGGTGACCAGCAGGGCCCAGCAAGCGACGGCGCTGGTGACAGCCAAATTAGTCAGCACGGCAGCGCTTCGGGGTTTTGGCAATGCCAGGTACCGTCTCAATCCGATTTCAAGTACTACCCAGCTGCACAGCGTCGAGGTCACCGATGCAGCCGCCAGGCCCGAGATTCCGAAAGCACCATCCAGAAGCAAGATCATGGTCAGGTTCACCGCAACTCCGATGGCGGCGGAAAGGAAGATCAGAGGTCTTTTTTTCATCGCCAGTGCTGTGCGCAACAGAGCCGGAAGCAAGCACGAGAAGGGAATCGCCAGACAGTAGATTCTGAGCGTCTCGATGGTCTGCTGGGCGTCCTGGGCATTGAACTTACCGTGTTGCAAAATGAGTCGGATCAGTGGTGCCGACAAGATGGCGAGTCCGGCTGCAGCCGGCAGGGCTATGAACAGAGTGGTACGCTGGTTGCGACCGATGCGCCGTGCCAATGCTCGCCACCACGAACGGCTCACCAGTCGCGCAGCATCGACTCCGGCAACGGTTCCCAGGGCCACTCCGATGAGGCCGATCGGTAAAAAGTGGAAACGGAATGCGTTTTCGAGTTGGGTGATGCTGCCGGCCCCCAGGTCGGAGGCAAAACGCATCGCGATGAGCGAATTGAGGTAGGTCAATCCCGATGCCAGCACCAGCAACCCCAGATCACAGATGAGTCTGCCGATCCCTGGACCCCAGATCCTCCAGGTCGGAAGTGGCAACTTTTCGGCGCCTCGCGAAGCCCATCCGAGCAGCAAAAGACCCGCGATGGATCCCGCCAGGAACGCCCTGGCCCAGGCGCTGGCAGATTCGCCCAGCGGTAGGCCCTTGTAGACCAGAACAAGCCCCACAAGCACCAGAACGGCGTTCTGGAGCGTCTGAGAAGCCGCTGCGGCGCGATTCCGGTCAGCACCGAGCAAGATCCCCCGTAGTACCGCCAAAAAAGGCACGACGAGCAGGTATGGCAGCAATTGAGTCAGTAGCGTCGTGGCCTGGGCCTGGTTCTCCAGTCCGGGGGCCAGTTGCCCGATCACCTCCGGTGCCCACCACCAGAATACTGCAACCAGCAGCGAGCAGAGCAACAGCAAGAGGGTGACCACGGAACGGGAGTAGCGATGGGCGGCAGCGATTCCAGCGCGGATTTTCTGGTCCTGATGAGCGGGAATGAAGGCCGCAGAAATCGATCCTTCTGACAGCAGGTCGCGAATCGTTGCAGGAATTTTAAGGGCTGCCCGAAGGGCGTCGGCGGCGGGGGTCGCACCGAGTAGGGCAGTCAACAGGGCATCTCTGGCAACTCCGAGGATCCGTGAGATGAAGAGCATCCCGGTCATCGCTCCGGCGCGGCTTGCACCATCACCGGTGCTCTCCGCATTCAACTCTTCGTTCGTCGTCACGGTTCGCCCACCTCCGTCCGTCATGGTACAGGAAAATATAAAAAAGTGGGCGAGGCCTTTTTGGACCTCGCCCACTTGAAATCATCTCTGCTCAACGAACCGACTCAGGGTCGATCAGGGGCAGTTGTTGTACTCGGCGCAGTCGAGATTGTCCGCAGTTGGATCCTCACCGCAATCTCCGAATGGATCCGGAGGATTGTTACCACCGCTGAAGAGGGTGCCGAGGATGAAAATGGCATCGGCGATGTTGATAGAACCGTCGTCGTTGGCATCACAGGCGTCGACACAGGTGCTGTCAGGACCTCCCGAGAAGAGGTTTCCGAGCAAGAAGATGGCATCAGCGATGTTGAAGCCGCCATCGGCGTTGCAGTCACCGCGCTGGAATCCAAGCGTGGGAGGAGACCCTCCACCGGCCAGGAAATCATGATATGCGGCGATGAGAGCATTCTGATCACCCTGGTAGCCACCCAGTTCGAAACTGGCGCAGATCACTCTAGCCCCGTTATCGGGGATGTAGGCGGTGGTGGTGCCTTGATCGACACCGAGGGCATCATCGTAACGCCACACCAGTCCGGCAGATCCTCCGGCCAGTTCAGCAGTGGCAGGAATCAGGTTGTCAGTGAAGTCATTGGCATTGCCAGTGGCTGCCTGGTTGTCCTGATTGTAGGCCACGTTCTGCAAACTCGACATGTCGAGGCCCATTCCGGAGTCGACCCCGTCGAGAGAAGTGAGCAGGTCGTTGTCATCCTGAGAGTAGGGCTCGGCAACTCCGTCTCGATCGTCGAAAGAAGAGATCGGATGGTTGAAGCTCCAGTGGTCAGTGCTCTCGAAGTAAATGGCAACACCGGCTGATGCAAGATCAGCGATGACGTTGGCCTCGTCCGAGTTGAGCAGGAAATTGGTCGGCCAGGTACCGCAGGCGATCCACACCTGGCTGACTCCGCCAGAGTTGATACAAGCGTAATCATCGATCTGCATTCGGATCAACTTGGCGTTGGCACCGCCAGCCAGAAGCCCGGCCAGCATCGTTGCTCCTGAATCATTGCTGCCCGTATCACCACCGCTGAACAGGCCTTCCATGGCGACCACAATTGTATCTTCGCCGTTGTAACTGAAGTGATCGACGAAGCCGATGGCCTCAGCAGCGCCGACAGCGCAGATACCGCGTACGGTGTAATCGTGGAGGCCATCGCTGGGGCCACCATCGGAATAGGTCGTATCCGTGCCCGCGACGGTGGCCACAACGACTCCATCCCGTTCGATCTCGATACTGTTGTAAGTCGCGCTGTTGATCCAGGAGAGTTCTACGGTGTTGGTATTGCAGTCGCTGGTGATGATCAGATCGCCAGGTGCATCACACTGGGCCGGGCAAACCTGGATTGCCCAGTTACTAATGATGCCGCCGGTACCAGGCACCGTGTCCGCGACGGTCAACGTCCAGTCTCCTCCGATGCTTTCGCCATCGAAGTCGGCGAGTGAACCGGGTCCTGAGGGGATCAGAGTGCCGAAACCGTCATTGTTGCCGGTGGCATCGTCGTAGCGACCGAACAGGTCAGTTCCTGCTCCATGGTCGTGCAAGCGGACCGAGGTTCCCTGTGGGGAGAGCAAATCCACTTCCAGGTCGGATGTGTCGTTATGGGCGACATCGATGTCCACATCCAGATCGTTGATCCCGGTCAAGTCAGCGGGATCGACAGAGATCACATGGTCGCTTGCAGAAGTTCCATCGGGAATGTCCTGTGGTTGGCTGATGAATAGCCCCCAGGACTCGAGGGTTCCTCCTGCGGATCCACTGAAAGTATCGGCGATGACTATCGCCCAGACCCCGTCAACAGGCTCACCATTAAAATCGGCGAGGCTTGCGGTGCCCTGTGAAAGATCATAGGGCTGCATTCGTTCACCGCTGTAGGTCGTTACGCTACCGTAGGGTTGTCCGTCATCATCGAAGATCAGCAACATGTCGTCGTCTGAATTCGTTTCATTCTGATAGAGGCGGATTTGCGTCTGGGACGGTCCGATCAGGTCGATGTCCAGGTTTCCGATGAAGGCATGGGAGATGTCGATGGCGACATCCAGATCCGCGATGTCACCTGAAGCTCCGCTGAGATCGATGAAGTCAAAGTCCGGCACCGGGGGATCACCGACGTAGTCGATGGGCATTCCGGGTGAACTACTGGCGGTTGTTCCGACAAATCCAAGCAGTTCGATGTTTGGATTCGGGAACTGGTGACAGTCAGCGGGGGGACAAAGGATGGTGAGAGTTGCATTGCCACGCTCTCCGTTGAAGCCGCCAAACTGGATCAGATAGTCCTCTCCGGCGATGGCGTCGAGCAAGATCTCCGGTTCTCCCGATCCGGTGCAACTGCCCGCATCACAAGCGATTTCTGAACCGGTAGCAGGTGGACATTGACCACTGCCGGGGTAGATCGCCATCTGGGGATTGAAGTCTGCGCTGCCACAAGTCGTCACGGTCACGATGCCACTGCAGGTGGCGCTGTAGAGTACCCACACATCGTTGAGAAGGCTGCCGCCACAAGTGGTCGGGCCATCGGTGGAGGCACCGAGAGTGGTCAGGTTGTAGGCACCTTCGATAACGTTGGTGGCATTGGTGCAGTCGTCATTGGCAGGAGGGGGGGCGCAACTCGGATCGCCGGCACAGTCACTGTCGGCGCAGTCGACATCTCCATCGCCATCATCGTCGGTACCGTTATCACAATCCTCCGGGCAAGTATTGGAGGAGCCGGGAGTATCAAAGGGCTGGCCAAGATCTGCAAAGGGGAGAATCTCCCAGGAGCCGTTTGCATCGGGACAACGCACGATATGTGCCGGAACGAAGGTCCCATCGGGGCCGATGGTATTGGGGCTGTAGATCAGTTCTCCCGCGCTGGTATTGCCAGTAATGGGATCGATGGGATCCTCGAGAAGTGCGATGGAATCGACGATAGAAGTCCACGGGGTGCTGTCGAGGTTGCCATCGTCGTCGGTGTCCAGGTCATCCCCTACAGCTCCGCTGAATCCCTCCACCAGCATGTGGGTCACGTTGTCACCGTTCTCGAAGTTGAGATCTGTCGTCAAGTCGGCCAGGCCGATCGTGAAGGTGGATTCGGCCGCTACGAACAGGCCACTGGGGGGGACGATCACACCAAACAGACCGACGACAGCTTCGACGGTTCCGCTACCTGTGGATCCATCTCCGATCACTATGTAAGTGAGCGTCGAGATCGAACTACCCGCGGGGACTGACAGTTCAAAATACTCATCATTATCAGTACTCGATTGATCGATACGAATCTCATTGATCGTGACCTGACCGTCGAGCAGAGCAGGGCTCAGAATGAGCGACAACAATAGTATCGATGCAAAAAATGGACTCTTCATCACAACCTCCAACGAAGAGACGAACCCAGGCACGCAGTAAAAACTGACAGGCCGAATTCGATTGAAATAGGCAGACCTCCAACAACTCCCATCCTAAGGCTCACTCCGGAGACTCGCAACGCGGGGAAGTCCGAATCTCGCGGGGATCGTTGGGGACAAGAGAGAGATCCTTGGCTTGTAAATGTACAGACAGAGAAAAGATCGAAGGGTGGCAGGAGCATTGGCTCCCACCACCCCTCGATATCAAACTTACGACAACTAGCCTCTAGCAAGCGCCGTAGTCACACTCATCCAGACCATCGTCGGATGGGTCTGGGCCACAGTTCGTCGGTCCCGGATCCCCGGGGGCGGGTCCGCCCGAGAAGAGAGCGGCCAGGCCGTAGATGGCATCGGCGATGTTTACGCCACCGTCATCGTTCTGGTCGCAAGAGTCGGGACAGAGACATGGATCTCCACCGGAGAACAGTGCAGCGAGCAGGAAGATCTGGTCAGCGATGTTGAAGCCACCATCTTGGTTGGCATCACCACGCCTGAAGACAATCTGACTCGCCCCAAATGCATCGTGGTAGCGCTGGGCGAGAATCGTCTGATCCCCACCGAAGCCGCCGAATTCCCAGCTGGTACTGATGGTCTTTCCGCCGGAATCGGTGTTGTAGAAGATACCCGTGACGTAGTTGGTTTCCGGTGCCGGCGAAGGAATACTACCGCCGAAGACGCCATCCGGATTGTTTTCCCAGATCGCTCCCGCATTCGGTCCAGCAGCATCGCTGGTGGCCGGGGTCAGGATATCGGTCCAGTCATCACCGAGACCGAAGTCCTGGGTGTAGGCCGCTCCAGCGAAATCACTGGTATCGAGTCCGAAGCCACTATCGAGGCCGTTCATCGAGGTGTAACTGTCATCTCCGTCACCTGTGTCGTAAGTCGAATCGTCGTTGCCGTCACGCGAATCGAACAGTGATGCAACGTGGGCGAAGCCGAAGTGGTCGCCACCTTCGAAGTAAACGTTTTTACCGTCGATGTTGGCCTGCCCGATGGCATCACCTTCTGCTTGGTCGATGCGGTAATCGGTCGGAACCGTTCCGGTCATCACCCACAAGTTGGCGACACCGGCATCGTTGGCGCAGGGGTAATCGGCAATCGAAGCGCGGACCATTCCGACATCGGCGCCGATAGAGGTCAGGGCAGCCAGCATGGCGCTACCACTGTCGATGTCACCAAAGTCGCCGTTTTGCTGCAGACCTTCCATCGCCAAGACGATGTCGGTCTGACCGCTGTAGGTCAGTACGGAAACAGGCACCACGACAGGATTCGGGCCGCTTCCACAGTCACCGATGATCTCATAGACGTGATCACCGTCAGCTACGCCGAGGTCGACATAAGAGGAATCTGTGGCTGGAGGATTGGCGATGGAGACACCGTCTCTGGTGATTTCCATCGATGCATAGTTCGGGTTCGCAGTCCAACTAAGGGTTACGTCACCGTTGGTGCAGTCTGCCGAACCACCAGCGCCTGCCGGAGGAATGCAGTCATTGATGGTCAAAGTTCCATCACCGAGACCCGCCTGGTTGAAGGTACCGACACGGATCATGTAACTCTGTCCGGCGATTGCGGGGAACAGGAGTTGCGCGGCAAACCCGCACAGCGGGTTGCCAGCAGGAGGCGCAGTTCCACCAGGTGTGGTGGCACCGGTTTCCGCGTCGTCGTTACACATGATGACGTTTGCGGAGTCGTCGCTGTTGCAATCGCTGTAGACCGCGAGGCGGGTATCAAAGATGGTTCCACCGCAGGTCGAGACCAGCACGTCGCCGGTGCTTCCAGCGGTGTAGCAGTAGTAAAGGTCGTTGAAGATGCCATCGTTACCGATGTTCATGGCGCAGACGGCCGGATCAAGATTGGGTCCGGTGGTCAGAACCGCGTTGGTGATACTGAAATCGGTGTCACCGACTGCGATCGCCTCAGCACCCTCGAACCAACTGTTTGCCGGAGCGGTGTTGAAATCACAACCGGCGTAGTTGATCTGTGCTCCACCTCCCGTGGATCCTCCGGGAGCATCGTAAGCGGCGATGAAACACTGCTGTATCTCATAAGCAGTTTGGGGATCGGTCTGGAAAGTGGTTGCCGTGCCATCCAGGGTTGCGACGATATCACCGTCGACTTCAACCTCGTAGGAGCCGATGGGACCAACCGGGTCCCAGTTCAGATCCCACTGGGTGGTTCCGGGAGTCTGCTGACAGGTCAGGTTTGAAACTCCACCTCCACAGGTGCAAGGACCAGCACTATCCCAGGCGATATCCATGATCCACATGTTGGTCGGGAATCCGAGCCCCACCATGTCGATGGGATTCGTCAGTCCACAGGCCGGAGCGAGAATGTAACTGCCACCGATCTGGTCGGCCGTGGTGGTCGTAGCAGGATCGGGCATCCCCATGAACAGGCTGTGGCCGGCGGCTTGTCCGTCAGGAGTGAAGATCTCGACGACAAGGGTTTCCCCATCGAGACAACCGATGACGGTCGAAGCGGAACCCGCGAGGGTTCCATCCGGATCCACCACGCCAGTTCCGAGAACGAAGTTGTAGAGTTCATTGGCGACCACGGGGACCTGGAACAGTTCCTCGTAGACCATGGTCATCGAAGTCAAAGGCCCGACGGCGCCACCGTTGGCATCGATGTTCAGACGCACGCGCACCGGTTGGGTGGTGCCTGCAGCCGGGTTCGAATTGAAGACGGTCGTGACGCACTTGACATCGATGTTCTCGACGACCGAGTAGTTGTTACAGAGATCGTAGGCGCGGTAGTAGTGGTTATCAGCATGCAGTCCACCAGCGTTACAGGAGACGGCTCCGCCAAAGGGTTGGTTAGAAGGTACGGGTACCAGAGTGGCCCCGGAGGTGGCGGGACATGGAGTCGAGAAGAAGTAAGAGCATGTCGTAGTCGGAGCAGTTGACCCTCCCGATTCGCCAACGGCAATCAGGGTGTGCCCACCATCGGCCGCAGGTGAGTAGAGGAAACTGTTGTTTCCACCGGCGCCAACACCAGCAACGGTGGTGATCAGATTTGCCGGATCGACGGCATCGAGATAAATATTGACGTTGTCGTAGAAAACGTCCTCGGTCCACTCCATCAACACTTCGTTGGTTCCAGTGCTTTGGTCAGGTGTACAAGCAAGGTTGCTCACCGGGATCAGACTGCTGAATTCGATCGTCAGATTTCCGGTTCCGACGGAGGCTGCATCCCAGCCACCGATACGGATGTAGTAATCAGTGTTGGCTTGAACGGGGAAAATGTCGACGAAGGAAGAGAAACCCGCACAACCGGCTCCGTCACCGTTGCAAGCGACAGTCGTTTGAGCGCCGCAAGCACCGGTGCTAATCAGGATGTCTGTATCAAAGGTGACATCGTTGCAGGTTGACATCGTCACTATGCCATCTTGGGCGGGGTTCCAGACGAACCAGATGTCAGATTCGCAGGTTCCTATGGCTGTGCCAGCACATGCTGCATCGTCGATAGGATCTGCGCTGGTTGTTGCCGCAGTGTTGTCAATCGGGGTAACGGAAGTACCGCTCACGAATGGAATCGCCACTGCACTTGCACACTCGTCCTGGGCCAACGCTACGGTTGGCATCACAAACGAAAACACAACTCCCATGATAATAAGAAAACGCATCTACCTTTTCCCTTCGGTGCGGACATGGAGAGAACCCCACCCCTCACAGGTGAGAATCCGCAAAAATTGAATCAAAATTTCTGGTACAGGAACCCGTTACAGATGGCCGAAACTCCCATCGGGAATCACTGACCTTCGTATCGGAACCATCCAGCCCAACATTGCAAATTTACCCAAGGGATGGCGTGGGTCAAGTGGCCGAGAACCCAATAACAGCCACCTTTGGAGCAGAATCCCGACAAATCAGGGGCAGCCGGGAAAAATGCCACACTCCAGGGCGTCAGAAGGGGTCAAATCGACCCCGCAGCGCTCCGGAGGTGGCGGCTGTGGGGAATCCGGGATGAACAGGTAAGAGAGCAGAAAAATAGGGTCAGCCAGGTTCAGTCCGCCGTCGTCATTGCAGTCGCCGCTGTCGGAGCATTCCAGCGCAGTATTTCCTGGCAGAAACAGGGCCTGCAGCAGCCAGATGGCATCGGTCAGGTTGCGGACGGAATCTCCGTTGGTGTCTGCTCTTATGAAGAGAGTGCCGAGCGGATCTCCGATCAGGTCGATCCCGATATGAGCCCCTGAATATCCGAGATCAGAGAACGGGGTCGGTTGGCCGATGCCGCAGGAGGGGGCCGAGTGCCAGGCTTCTGCAGTTTCGGCCGCTGAGTTCGACCCCAGCACCAGCAGGTGCTCTTCGACGGTCGCATCCAGGAGAGCGATTTCCACCACCAGGGTCGTATCGCAATCAACTTCGAGGGGCGGGATGAGATTCAGACACATATGTTGGCTCGCCAGTTGAGGTACCTCGAACGATTGCTCGTGAAGTAACTGCAGTGAACTGACCGGGTTGATAGATCCGCCATCGACATCCGAGTGCAGTCGAAGCAAAAGCGGCAGAGTGGCCGACCCCGGCCCGGGGTCAGATTCCTCGATGGCGATCCGAATCGCCTTCAGTTCGAGACCGGCAGGAAGATCGAAGGGAGGCTGGCATGGATCATAGATGCGCCAGTAAGACTGTGCCGCATGTCCGCTACCGGCGGCGCAAACCGCTACACCATCGTTGATGGTGTCGGGGTCACTCAGATGGGAGAGGTGATATACACCCTCGTCACAACCCGGGATCAGCAGTTCGCAACTACTAGTGGGCGTCCATTGCTGGTTCGTATGCCCACACGCCTGCACCAGGATGACATCGGGGAAGTTAGGAGACGCTCCGACCCATTGTCCCGCAGATCCCGAGGCGGTCCCGGCGAGTAACCCATCGATGCGGATCTCCACGATCTCGAGGCCTGGATTGACATCCCAGCTCACCTGGATATTTCCCGAGACGTCTGCACGGCAACTGAAGCCGACCATCGGCGGCAGTTCTTCGGGGCATTGAGAGCGTCCTTCGATGGCATAGAGGTTGTTTGACGAGTTGTCGACGATCCATATCGAGTAGACACCGAAGGGGTCTGCTGTGGGAGCAACTGCCGGACGCGAACTCTCGATGCCGTTGATGAAGAAACCAATCGAAGCCACTTCCAGCGGGGCCAGGGGTACATCGGTGAGCGGATTGACGGTCGAGATGGTCGTGACACGTCCGGCGAAGTCGCTGCCGTGAGGGATCTCCAGATGTCCACAATCACTGCGAAAAGCCACGCCGTTTCCCGCCCCCGCAGTGTCGGGATGGAGTACGCTTGGCCCCAGATAACTGCCATCTTCGATGGAGATCCGATCATATTGTTCGCCAGCGATATCGACGGCCCAGATGCCGTCAGTTCCATCCCAGGCCATTCCCCCGACAAAACTGGTCACCTGCAGGCCCATCGAACCTAGCAGTGTCGGATTCGATCCGTTCAGGTCGGTTTGCCACAACTGACTGGGTCCCGGAGGAGCAAGGACGCCCCAGTAGAGTGAATCGCCATCGGTCGTGATGCCTGTTGTGGTGAATCCGGGAGCAGGATGCCCAATCGTGCCGATCGGTTCGAGGGTGAGCGAGTCGTAGACCCAACTCTCGGGGCTGAACAACTCGACAACGATCACCGCTGCGGTTCCCCAGGGGTTTGGTGTCGGAATGTAACAACATCCCAGAGCACTTGAGCCTTGCAGGGGAGCCGGGCCGGCCAGGATGTCACCGGGGATCACCGAGGAGCCAAGATTGGGTCCCGGGGGTGCTGTCGGCACTGAACTCAGAACCGACTGAGCCGGGCAGAGCGAGCCGTACAGCCACATCACTGCCACGCACATACAAGTTGTCAGGATACCTGAAAATCGGAGCAACATAGCGACTCGCAGCCCTCGGGGGTGCACGAAGTGGACCAATAGACTCGTTTGCAAATAGCGCCTGCAAAAGAAGATAACCACACCGCAAGCGTGACGCGAATGTCAGGATAGTTCCAGGACAGGAAAGACAGGAAAGACAGGTGAAACCAGAATGGTCATCCTGAAAGAACAGGGGCGCCCTCTCCTATCGAGAGAGCGCCCCCGCTCCATCACACCCGCTTTGCTTTTTAGCAAGCGTTGTATGTCACGCAGTCGAGGGGATCCGTATCGGTTCCATCTTCACCGCAGTTACCCGGACTGGGCGGAGCCGGTGGTGGGCCGCCACTGAAGAGAGCAGCCAGGGTGTAGATGGCATCAGCGATATTGAGTCCGCCGTCATCATTTGAGTCGCACGAATCGGCGCACGGCCCGGCGGGGCCGCCGCTAAAGAGCGAGGCGAGGGTGTAGATGGCATCGGCGATGTTGAAGGAGCCGTCGGCGTTGCAATCGCCACGCTGGAACTCCGGTCCTGAAGGGCTGCCACCACCACCAAGGGCCGCGATGTATCGCGCTGCCAGGTCGGCCTGATCGCCGCCAAATCCACCAAACTCCCACGACTGTGAGATGGTGTTG
>JAYZBV010000058.1:0-16103 GCA_036338595.1 Planctomycetota bacterium
ATGCAACTCTTGAGGATCAGCACCGGCGCGTCGGTGACCTGCCCCACATGGTGCCCGATGCCGATCTCGGGGCCGATGTTGCTGTTCGTGATGGTCATCCACTCGTTGTTGAAGGACTTCATGTTGCCGGTACCGCTCCCCATGACGCGCGCGTTGCGAACGTCTTTGCGCACGGTCCAGTTGCCAGCGTCGTCGACGAGGTAGGGGTACTTGCCTTTCTGCTGGACTGCGTGCGTCAGGGAACCCGCCTTGTCGGCGGAGCCGATCTTACCGAAGCCCAGCATGTTGGACTGCCCCATCAGGATGAACACCTGGACCGGTTTGGACATGTTTGCGGGCCTGCCATCGGGATCGGGCAGTGGCTTCGGCGTGTCCGCAACAAGAACGGAGAAGGTCAATACCATCGCCAATACGGCGGTCAGGGTTGGAACGGTCTTCGCCCGGGTTCTCTTGTCCATGAATCGCTCCTTAATATTGAGTATCGAGTGTGGTGATTGTCACCTGCCCTCCGCGGCGACTCAATGCCGGAGCCTACCTCCGACCTGCCCTGACGGATCTCCTGAACGCTGATTTCCCACCGACGATCGGCAGTTCGAGCGAAGTGGCATCGAGATCGACGCTCAACTCGGTGCCCGGCTCGGGCCACAGCGTGAAATCTCGGTCGCTCGAGAAGATCATCAACCCGAGGCGTTGGCCGACCGGGATGATCTGATCGTCCGGTTGCAATTCAAAACTCAACTCGTAAAACTTGCCCGGTTCGAGCGGCTCGCTGTCGGTCAACGACTCATGATTCTGCGGATCGGCCCAACCTCGGGTGACGATGTTGCTGGTGATCTTTCGAGTCGATTCATCCCACGGCAGCGAAACCAACCAGACGGACAGATTTGCCGCCGGTTTGCTACTGGCGAGACGGATGTTGAGACGGGCAAGTCCCGACAGGTGCAGTGGTGCCCGCAATTCGGGCGTCGTGAACAGCAGCCGGTGCTCCGACAGCCTTGCTCTGGCCAGTTCCTCGCCGCTCACAGAAGCATCATCGATGAGCGTTGAGACACCCTGTTTGCCACGGCTCGAGAGCGACAGCGTACCCGGTCGCCCCTCCCTGTTGCGAGGATGCAGAGGAACAGGCTTCGCCTTTGGATTCGGAAAGTCGGCATATGCAGTGGGCTCGCTGCGCTCGTCATCTTCACGAACGATCCACGCTTTGGGACCGTTCTCGACGCCGTTTTTCACGCCGTAGAGATAGTGACTGAACCAGCGATTCATCATCTCCAGCGGCGGTCTGCCGCCGTGTCCACCCTGGTGGTAGTAGATCTGAGCGGGGATGCCCATCTTGCGGACGGCGTTGTAGATGCGCCAGCTGTGCTCCGGCATCACATTCCAGTCATTGAAGGCATGCGCCATCAACATCGCGGCTCGCATCGGCCCAAGATCGTTGATGTAATCTCTTCCGGCCCAGAACTCGTTGTAATCCCCGGTCTTGCGATCAAAGCCCATCAACATCTCTTCATCTCGCACGTTGCAATCGCAGTACTCCCGTCGCTCGGGATCGCCACTATTGATCCAGTCGTACAGAACATCGATGTCCTCGCCGATGTAGCCACCGGGATGCCGGACCAGACCGTGCGAACGGTAATAGTGATAGTAGGACGTGTTGGGTGCGATGGGGATGATCACCTCTAACCCCTCGACGCCGGTGGTCGCAGCAGCAAGCGGAATCGTGCCGTCGTAGGAAGTGCCAGTCATACCCACTTTCCCGGTACACCAGGTGGCGACCACTTCTTCGTCGCCATCGGGAGTCGTGTAGCCGCTGGCACGACCGTTGAGCCAGTCGATGACCGCCTTCGGACCCAGCGACTCGTTGTCACCACCGACCGTCGGGCAGCCTTGCGAAAGGCCAGTACCCGGAGACGCCGAGTGCACCACGGCGAAGCCTCGCGGTACCCAGCGCTCGATCTGACGCTCGGACATCAGTGGTCGCTTGCTCTGATATTCCATCCGTGGCGGAGACTCGTGCATCGGCGGCGTCTGACCGACCTCCTGTCGTGGGTCCCAGGAGTACTTCGCATCGTTGGCACCGGTTCCAGAGAAGTATGGGCTGGACTCGTAGATCACCGGGACCTTGAGACCCTCTGTCTTGGTCTGGAGCTGTCGGGTGACATCGACGTGCATGCGGTCGAGTTTGCCATCCCCATCGGTATCGAAGGTGGTCTCGACCCACAGATCGTGTTGGATCCACTGCTCTGCGTCAGCGAACTCCTCGACGATCTGGGCCTGGCCATCCTTGAACAGCGCTCGTGCAGGTTTCGCCTGTTGCGACTGTTGCGGATTCGCAGCCAGGGGTAGCCGATGCACTGTGCTGGACTGGCACCCGAGAAGGACCAGCATGCACAGATACGCCAGGCACTGGATGAAAAACGAAATCATGTTGCGGACTCCCTGATCAACGACCCCTGGTAATGATCCCCGTAATGATCACCGGGCATTGAGGCCCGGATCGGTGCGGGGGTCGAAGAGCCTTATGGTTGGGGCCCGGGCCCTGCGATGCAATACAGGTCCCCCGCACAGAAATCGCCATTTGTATGCTCATCGACACGATTCCAAGGGGATCGCTACGCCACGGCGGGCCATCGGGATCGAAAAGGACCGGGAACTGCTACCGGCGATGTCGCCTGCCTGTACTTGACGCATGCTCCATCTCGGTCGACCATCACCGCTTGCTCAATCCGAAATTCAGGCATAGTGCAGCAGCACCAAAGGAGTCCTCGATGCGTTCCCATTCGAACTTCCCGGGGTTAGTTCTGGCCATGATCCTGGCCCTGTTCAGCGTCGATGTTGTCACTGCAAGCAGCGCAGATCCGGATCCGCGAGCAGGGCTCGTCACTGCCGTCGAATGGAGTGAGGATGGGCAGTACCTTTCCTACACCAACCTGGGAACCCGCCATCGAATTCACATGATGACAGGTGTGCGGGAAGATCTTGGCAAGGCAAAGGATGTCGATGAGCCTCCAAGGCGCAGAACTCGACGGGGCCGCGGCGGCGGTGGTGGTGGCCAGACCGGCACCTATGTCGGTCGACCCACGCGGGGTCGTCAGTACACCCAGGTCGATTCCCCCAATGGTCGCTGGGAAGCGCATTACGAGAAGTGGAATGTCGTACTCAAGGAAAAGGACACCGGCGAGTCGATCGCCGTCACCATCTCCGGAAATGAAGATATTCACTACGGCACTGCCAGCTGGGTTTACGGCGAAGAACTGGGGCAAAACCGAGCGATGTGGTGGACGCCCGATTCGCAGAAGCTGCTTTTTTACAGGTTCGATGATACCGGTGTGCAACCGTTTCACCTCGTGACCGGCTGGTCAAAGTTCAATACCGTTCACTACCCGGAGAACTACCCCAAGGCCGGTGCCAAGAATCCCGGCGCCGAGTTGATGGTGTACGATCTCGCTTCCCAGAAAATCACCCGTATCGATGTCGGCGGTGGCTCCGAGGAATACATCTACAACATCCGGACCTCTCCCGATGGAGCCGTGATGCTGGTCAACTGGACCGATCGATTGCAACAACACCTCAAGGTGATGGCGATCGATCTCGAAACAGGAGACTGCCGTCTGGTGGTCGAAGAGGAGCAGGAGACCTGGCAGAGCAACAGTCCCAGCATGCGCTACCTGGCCGACAACCAGCGCTTCATCTGGACCAGCGAGCGCTCCGGGTTCAGCCACTACGAACTACGCAATCTAGATGGCGAACTGGTCAACAATGTAACGAGTGGAGACTTCCAGACTGCTGGCATCGACTTCGTGGATGAGGAAAAGGGGCAGATCGGTTTTCGCGCTTACAGCTCGCAAAAAAACCCCTACTACATGCAGTATCACATCGCCGACCTCGATGGAGAAAACCACCGCCGCGTCACGACCCTTGACTTCCATCACTCAATTTTCCATCTGTCTCCCGATAAGAAGTGGCTCGTCGCCCAGTACGAAGAGGTCAACACTCCACCATCCACGGCCCTCTACAGCACCGATGGAAGACTGGTCGCCAAGCTGGCCGAGTCTGATCCAGCGGCTGCTGCCAATATCGCCGAGATGTTCAAATTTCGCTCCAGCGATGATCAGCATGACATCTATGGCATCCTCTACAAACCGAAGGACTTCGATCCGACCCAGCAGTACGCCATCATCAACTCTCTTTATGGTGGCCCCGGTTCCAATGAGATCTCGGCGCGCTACGCACCAAACCCTCGTTCAGAGAACAATCGTGGTTACCTGGTGGTCAAGGTCAACAATCGTGGCACTGGAAATCGAGGCAAGGCGTTCCTCGGCGCGGCCTACCTGCGCCTGGGAGACATCGACATCCAGGATCATGCCGATGCGATCCGGATGTTGCGTGAGCGCCCCTATGTGGACGGTTCGCGCGTTGGCATCGTCGGGTTTTCCTACGGTGGATACATGTCAGCGATGGGAATTCTGAAACATCCAGATGTCTACACCGCAGCGGTCAACGGTTCGGGAGTCACGGACTGGCGCCACTACGACACCATCTACACCGAGCGCTACATGAGCACTCCCCAGCTCAACCCGGATGGCTACGACATCGGGCGCGCCACACGCGAGGATTACGTCGAAAACTTCAAGGAGGCGGGAGGGCACCTGTTGATCATGCACGGAATGGTCGATGACAATGTGCACCCCAATAATGCCTTCCAGTTGATCGACGCTCTCGACAAGGGGGGAGCCCCGTACGAGAGTCGCTTCTTCCCCAACAACGGTCACGGTCTCGGGCGCGGAGCCGGATCGACCCAGTGGGAGTTCTTCGACAGGGTACTGAGACCCGATTTCAGGGGCCGGAGAACCTCTCTTTGAGGCATCGACAGCGCTGATCGGCAACATCTGGCCTCCTCGGACGTGTTATTGCACAACCGATCAGGACCTGTGGGGTTACCACCGCACCCGGTATAATCGATGGTTGGATCGGCAATCTTCAGGGCATGAAAGGTGTGGTGATGATCCTCATGAGACGATTCCTCTCCATCCTGTTGGTGGGATTTCCACTGCTCCTCTGCGCTGACGAGGGAGACCAGACGGTCGGTTGGTTCCATGACCAGATCGCCACTTACGGCGGCTACACCTTCTTCGCCCCTGGTCGCTCAACCACCACCTATCTCGTCGATGGGATCGGACGGGTCGTGCACAGCTGGCCCAGCAATTTCAACCCCGGCAACTCCGCATACCTTCTCGACGGCGGCGACATCCTCAGAGCTGCGCGCATACCGGGAAACCCACCGATGGCGGCGGGGGGGGTCGGCGGCCGTGTCGAACGAATCGCCTGGGACGGCACCTTGCTGTGGCAGTTCGAGTACTCCAGCACTCAAGTTCAACATCATCATGATGTGGAGCCACTGCCCAACGGAAATGTGCTGATGGTCGCCTGGGAATTGAAGACCGCTGCAGAGGCGCTCGCAGCAGGGCGAGATCCCGCTCTACTCTCCGACAACGAGTTGTGGCCCGATCACATCATCGAGATCGAGCCTACCGGCAATGTCGGTGGAAATATCGTCTGGGAATGGCACGCCTGGGACCATCTCGTCCAGGAGTTCGATCCCACCCGGGACAATTACGATGTTGTGGCAGACCACCCGGAGAAGATCGACATCAATTTCGGCGGCGGGGCCAACAATGCCGATTGGCTTCATGTCAACAGCATCGATTACAACCCCGAACTCGATCAGATCTTGCTCAGCGTCCCGACTTTTGCAGAGGTCTGGATCATCGACCATAGCACCACCACCGCCGAGGCTGCTGGAAGCAGTGGAGGAAACTCCGGGCAAGGCGGTGACCTGCTCTACCGCTGGGGAAATCCACGTTCCTATCAGGCGGGTACTTTCGCTGACCAGGTCTTCTACTTCCAGCATTGCGCCGAGTGGATCTCTCCCGGTCTGCCAGGAGCGGGAAATGTCATCGTCTTCAACAACGGTGTCAATCGGCCGGGAGGAAATGCATCTTCCTCCGACGAGTTCATTCCTCCCATCGATGCTGCTGGAAATTATGTGCTGAATCCAGGAAACGCATTTGGTCCTGCTGCGCTGGAATGGACCTACATGGCCCCGGTCCCCACCGACCTGTACGGACGCATTCTGGGTGGAGTTCAGCGACTCCCCAATGGCAATACCATCCTCTGTGAAGGAGCCCACGGCAATTTCATCGAGGTGACCGACGCTGGCGACGAGGTGTGGCGCTATGTCAATCCCATCGGTCCGGGGGGACCCTACAACCAGGGGCAAACGGTCCCGTCCACTCCCAATGCTGGCGACAATGCCACCTTTCGTGCACAACGTTACGGCACTTCTTCACCCCAACTTCTCGGTCTCGATCTGACTCCTGGCGCACCCATCGAGTTCTACCCGACGCTCGGTGATTTCGATAACAGCGGTACCGTCTCGACTCTCGATGCCAATTGCTTCAGTGCCGTCTTCACCGGACCTTGTTCCAGCGACCCTTGCTCTGAGCCGATATTTAGCAGCGCGATGGCGTTTTTCGGCGATTTCGATCTCGATGGGGATGTCGATTGCACCGACTGGGACAGTTTTGTTGGCGCCTGGGATGGTCCCCCTGCCGCTCCTCCCGATCTGGGAGCCTGTAGTAGCAGCGGCGATCCTCAGTTCACTCGCGGAGATGCCAATCTGGATTCGACCATCAACATCGCCGATGTGGTGACGATCCTCGGCTATCTGTTCCAGGGACAGGGGGCCGATTGCCTGCTGAGCATCGACACCAATGACGATGAATCGAACGACATCAGTGATGCGATCGCACTGCTCGCATTGCTCTTTGGCGGAGGCCAGAGCTTGCCCGCTCCCTATCCTGCCTGTGGCCCCGATGGGACCCCGACAGGCACCCTCTCCTGTGAGATCAGCATCTGTCCCTGAACGAGGAGGCTCTTGAGCACCGAACGGGAAGTGTTGGTGGTCGGTGGCGGTCCGACCGGCTCCATCGTTGCCACGATGCTGGCACAAAGCGGCCACCAGGTACTGCTCGTGTGCGAAGAGCGACGCGAGGGCGGATTGCCGGTCGAGACGGTGGTTCCCGGTGCGAGCACCACCCTTGAACGCCTGGGACTCTCCTGCGCAGTCGGTGAGTGCGCCATTCCAGGACCTGCTCGCCATGGTCGATGCTGGTCGAGTTCCGCACTCGACATCGAGGATCTCGATGACTCCCAGCGCGGTTGGCGATTCCTCCGTCCTGCTCTCGACCGATGGCTCAGAGCGCGCGCCAGGGAATCTGGCGTCGAGGTGATGCAAGCCACGCGCGCAACGAGTCCCTTGCCGATGACTGGCTGCGGCGAGGTGAAGCTGGAGCAAGCGGGGCGCACCATCACGATCGAAACGGGCCTCGTGATCGCTGCGACCGGCCGAGCCTCGGGATCGCCACTGCTACCGGTCGAGGTGGTCGATCGCCTTCCCGATATGATTGCCATCAGCACCGTCGTCGACGGTACGCCCGCCGATGCGGATGCATCGGTGGTGGAGGCGGTCGCTGAAGGGTGGATCTGGTGGCTTCCCTTCGCCGATGGAAGATCGAGCCTGGCACTCTTCTGTGATCCGGCAGAGGTCCGAACTCGAGGTCGCGATGCGGTGTGGACCTCGGCGATGAGCGCAGCTGTGGGCCCCGCCGCCACGGTCGAGTCGGCCCGGTTGCGTGGCACGCTGGCCACCGCTCGGCTGCATCGGGCCACCGGGAACCTGTTGCTGGCCGGAGACGCCATCAGCGCCATCGATCCCCTCTCCAGTCAGGGACTGGAGAAGGCACTGGTCTCGGCAGAATCGACCGCGATGGCCGCTCGAACGGTACTGATCGGAAACTCCGATCTGGAAACGATGGTCGAGGCTCGTGGGCGCTGGGAGCGGCGCCTGTTCCGGATGCACCGACAGCGAGCTGTCGATCTGTATCGCTCTGAAGCTCGCTTCCCCGAACACCCCTTCTGGAGTACTCGTCACCTACTGGCGGAATCCAGGTCGCCGGAGTCGTCGGTGCCTACCGGCCGACTCACCCCTGCTTCCGATCTGCTGCAGTCGCCGCGCTGGGTCCCCGATGGGGATCGACTGGTCGCCCGCGATGGTCTGCGCCTCTCCAGCAGTGACGAGGAATCCATCGATCAGATCGGATCGATCCCGACCGGAGTCCTGATGGAACTGGTCGGAGACGGCATCGAGATGCGGCATCTGCACCAACGAGTCGCCGAAGTGCCGTACTTCATCGACCAGACTCCCGACAGTCTGAGGAAAATCCTGCAGGAGATGTGTCGTCTCGGATTACTCGTCGAGGGTTAGCGACGGCTGGCGAGGTAGCCGGTCAAATTCGCGGCAGCCAGGCTGACCCCCGATAGGTTTGCCGCCGCAGGAAGCCGCGGCAGATCGCGCGGGTGAGGCGATGCGAACCAGACCTTCCGGTCACCCTGAGTTCTCTGCTGCGGCTCATTCCTGGCGAGTGAATCATCGACGAGCACACCGTGGCACCCCGGTAGCATCCCTGGATAACAGGGCAACTCTCCGATGGCGGCGGGAGCCACCACCTCTATTCCTCTCTCCGTTGCCTTCGCCAGCATCTGTTCGAGGTCTCCGCATCGGGAAGGGCGGGTCGTCCCCAGGCTCAGGTTGATCCACTGCACGTCACTGGAGATGGCGTGATCGAGTGCTGCGAGTAACCGGGGAAAGGGGCATCGGGGTTGGTCCCTGAAAATTCTCAGCGACAAGATGGTGCTGCCGGGTGCCAGGTCGAGGATCGCTGCAGCGGCGCAGGTGCCATGGCCGAGCCGATCGGATGGATCTGGATCGTCGATCCACTGGTCATCATCATCGAGGATCGGTCCATGGATCACCTCACCTCGATCAAGGATGTGAGGATGCTGGTCGTTGACGCCACTATCGAGCAATGCGATGGAGACGGTCATTGCCAGACGCGATACAGCCAGCCCTCGAGCTCGCCATCCATCTCGACCGTCTTGAGGTACTGGTGAGTTCCATCATAGATCACCAGTTCATGACCACGCCCGGCGAGATATAACTTGCCCCCATCCGGAGAGATCCCGGCGAGGCGCAGGCCGTTTCGGCTGGGGACGCGCGTCTCGAGTTGCTTCGAACCATCTTCGAGGCTGTAATTGACGAATGTGATGATGGGGTCGACTCCATTCTCCTGCCCCCCACCGCCGCCACGCCAACCTCTGCCTCCGGTTCCCACGGCTCGCTTTCCATCCCAGGTCACATATCCCGGACTCACCGGTGGCCCCCACTCCTGTCGATGCGCCACTTCCATCGTCGTCAGATCCAGTTCGAGCACACCGCCGATGCGACGGTGGGAGTGCACCGGGTCCGCCATCGTGTAGAAGAGACGATAGCGTTCCTTGTCCTGGCCGTGGAGCAGATCGGTGCGTCCACTGACCTGGAATCGACCCATGCCACTGTAAATCGGCGTCGACAGATCGATCTTGGCCACCTCCTTGTTGGTCTCGGGATCGATCACCTGAAAGTCTCGACCAAAGACATGCCAGAACTTCCCATCGGGACTGATCTGTGCACTCCGGCGCAGGACAGATGGCAGCTCATCCATCCGCTTGAGAACCTTCTTCTCGACGGTGTCGTACAGAAGCCACTGCGATTTCTCGATCTTGTAGTGATCTGGCTCCAACTTGACCCGGTCGATCTGCACGTACCAGTTTTTTGAGGCGGGGATCTCCCGGACATTCTCGACCCGGATTAACCAACCGGTCTCGTTGAAATCATGCTCTTCGATGACGGAATTCCCGATCAGATCGAGCACCTCCACCTTCGATTTCTTTCCGGTGATCAAGAAGGCGCGTGTTTCGTCATGTGAGTAGGTGGTGCCATGACAGACACCGTGTTTGGTCTGGATCCTGGCCGCCTCTTCATCTTTCTCGATGTCGTACTTGATGAGGAAGTCGGGCCACATGCGGATCCAGAAGTAGGCCCGCTTTTCGGCGGGTTCCTTCATCTCCGGTTCCTGTGCCGTGGAGACGGTGGAAAGCAGCATCAGGATCAATAGCATCGAAGCGCGTTTCATCGCCAACCTCCTAGGGAAACACCAGGTCGATGGAAGCCCAGTCCTGGACAGGAGCCCCACACGAGCGGGACCAGTCGGCAAAATTGGTCAGTGCATCGGGAACCTGGGCAGGCCAGTAGCAGGAGTGGTAGCAGTCGTAAAGGTCGCGTTCGATGGGAGTGCAGAGACCGTAGGTGCCCCCACCACTGTCGACCTCCCAACCCGGTGCCAGTTGGGTGCTGCAGCCGAAGGGGATGCGTTCGGCAAGAGGTCCTACTGAATCCTCTGCACCGGCAAACCTCTCTTCGATCAATCTCGCTTTCTGATTGATGGCGCGGATGTGCTTCATCGAATCACCTCGTCCTTCTCGATGACCGGCACGGGAGGAACCGACCCTGATTCGTAATTTCGGAGGAACTCCGGATTGCCCAGGGAGATGGCCGCATAACTTCGCAACCCGAGATCGGTCCACGCACGGATCCAATCGCAGTAGTGCAAATTAGGCGCGGCGGGATCCTTGTAGCGGACATACGCCTCGTGGTAGCAGCCGCCACTACAATGGGGCCGCGCAAAACACTGATGACAGGGGACCTTCTTCGATATGTGAGTCGATTGCAGAAACTCGCCACGTTTCTCCTCATCGATTCCGTCCTCGATGTTGCCGAGACCATGTTCACCCGATTCAACGAAGCGATGACACAGCCCCAGTTCTCCCTCGGTGGAGACCCCCATCAAGCCCAATCCGGCTCCGCACGGGTGAGCCTTGTTGATGCCCTGATGGATCTCCTGGATCAGATCGTGCAGGTTCGAGAAACCATGTCTCTTTCCAGCGAGAGCCGCCTCGACATATTGCCCTGCGAGCGTCTCGAAGTCGGCCAGGATCTTGCCCATGTGCCCCTCACCAAGGGCGTACTCCCGATCCTCGGCACTGGTGACCGGGGCAAAACCGACCGAATCAAAACCGATCTCGTCGATCAGGTGCTGGAAGGTCTCCTGTACCGAAGCCATACCTGCGGTGAGAGTCACCCTGGCGCCGACCGGTCGACCCTGTGGACGGTTCTTCTCGAGGAACTTGCGGACTCTCGGCACGATGATGTCGTAACTGCCGCGACCGCTTGAAAAGGTACGATGGCGATCCTGATCACCCTTGTTGCCATCGATGCTGATATTGACGCCAAATTTGTGCTCGACCAGAAAATCGATCACCTCGTCGGTCAACATCGTTGCGTTGGTGGTCAGAGAAAAAGCCACGAACCGACCCAACTCACGTCCACGACGCACAGCATGTTCAGTCGCGTCACGGATGGTACCAAAGTTGAGTAGTGTTTCTCCCCCGAAGAAGGTGATGGAAACACCGTTGCGGCCCTCTGAACTCTTCAGCAAGAAGTCGACCGATTTGCAGGCGGTCTCGGAAGTCATCATCGGCAATCGTGGCGTGCCATCGGGCTTTTTCTGGTTGGATACACGGTCTTCGCCATATTCGTAGCAGTAGGTGCAGGACAGATTGCACTTGTTGGTGACATTGAGCACCAGCGTCGCCAGTGGATACGGACTCGGAGGTTTCTGCTCGGGAGGGGCAGCCGGAGCACCGACCGGCCTCAGCATCCCCATCGCCGCCAGCTCGTCAAAGGCCTCTCGCACCTGCGGCTGCCGCTCCTCATCCAGGGTCTCCAGCCAGGGTCCCGGTTCGGCCCCCTCGGCAGAGGAAAAGTTCTCGATGATCTCCGAGGTCACATCGTCGAGCTGGACCACGGCAGCGGTCGGCGTGACATAGGCAAACGGCACGCCGTCACTTTCGAATCGATGGAAGAGTGTGGTATGAAATTTCATCGCTGGTTCCATTTGTATTGATCCCACTTGACATAGATGGGCACCGTGACCAGCAGGTGTCCACGAGCTCGGAACTGTTTTTCGATCATCTTCGGTGGGCCCTCATCGATGGCGACCTCCGGGGCCGCAACCTGTTGCGCTGATCCGTCAGCATCGGAATCTGCAGCGGAATCACCGTCCGAATCTCCTTCGCTGCCATTCTCCGATTCGTGTCCAGCCTCATCGTCATCTTCTGCATCGTCATCATCTTCATCATCTTCGTCATCCGAGTCTTCGTCTTTCTTGACTTCCTTGCGTTCGGGAATCGTCAAGGTGCAGGTTGCAACGACATAGACGTCTCCGATGTTGTTGGCATTGAAGCGTCGGTCGGGGTTGGGGCCATCGATGGCAGGGGTAAAGACCCCGGTCTCTGCATCGAGTTCACCCACAAATTGAATGTCATCATCACCCGGTCGAATCGGAAACTCCTCGAGGTGCCATCGCACCGGTACCGTCATCAGATCGACATCGTCCTCGTTGAATGGAATGCCGTCGGGTCCTCGGGTGAAGGCGACCGCCTCGAAGCGTTCCAGTTGCTTGGGCCGAATCTTGCCGCCGACCCTGGAAAATCCAGGGTTGGGGCGAATTCGAATGCCATCGATGGTGTCGTAGAGGGTGATCTGACGGGGGCCCTGATGGATCCGGAAATCGATCGCCCGTTGGCCCAGCGGAATCCCGGCGGCGACATCGACCTGGATGTTGACCCGGGTGTCATCCTCTCGCTGGACAGCAGTGACCGTGAGTCCATTGCCGAGGTGGAAATCACCGGGTTCGATCTGTTCGGGGAAGCCGCATCCGATGATCTCCAGCCGGTTGCCGGTCGATGGCACCGCCATCTCGCCGCCGAGTACTCCCAGGATGGTCGGGGTCTCACTGGCTCGTAACAGTTCGATCTCGATGCCGAGTTCGTTGTATTCGCCGGTGAAGAGTCGCCCTTCCATCCGGGTCCACGATTCATCGAGCAACAAGACTTCCTTGAGGGATTCCAGTTCTCCGGGAGCGGTGCTGGTCGATCTGCCCCTCCAGGAGTGGCCCGCATAGAAGAGGCCCGTACCGTTTCGAACCACTGTTCGCCCGTTGGCTCGCAGCCAGGTCCACTTCGATTCGTATTCTCCGGTGGCGATCCGCTTCAGATCGAGAGTGCCACGTATCGGTCCGCGACCCACCTCGTGCCCCTTGACGATCCAGCGCCCATCGAGCGGCACTTCTCTTTTTTCCTGATTCCAGTGGCGCCACTCTTCACTGAAGAGACCCTGTTCCTTGGCCAGAGTGGCAAGCACCTGATCGGCCCGATCCTGACCTCGCCCTCTCGATGAGGAAGATGAGCCTCCTTCTTCCGATGAAGACTCGCCTTCACCTCGTTCGCCGCCGGAACCCCCACCACGGCTTCTTCGACCCTGAAACGACTGGAAATCGACCAGTGGATAGAGCGCCAGGTGAGTCGCCTTGAGCAGTTTCCATTCCTGGTCGTCGCGGCGTTCCGATTTCACACGACCGAGGGTGTGACAGTCGGCGCAGGTTTCGCGCAACGCATCTTCTTCATCTTCCTCGGACCAGTGGACCCTGCGCTCGCTCTCGTACATGCCGATGCGTGCCTCCGATCGGGACAGACCATGCTCCTCGGAAAGGTATCGCACCGCCTCCTTCGCCTCTTGGGGGGTGAGGGAGACGAAGTAGAGCCTCGCCATCCGCTTGATCGAGATCTCCCACGCCTCGGGTGACTTTCTCATGTAGGAGATGCGAGTCATCTTGCCATCGTCATCTCTGGCGTGGCAGACCACGCAGCGCTCCTCGATCAGAGGGTGATGCACCGGAATTCCCTCGCGCGGCTTCTTCTTCCTGCTCGCGCCCGATCTCTCCGAGCGATCAGAACGCGATCCGCGTGCCTCTCCCTCGCTGCTCTGCTCATCTTCATCGTCATCTTCTTCATCATCACCTTCAGACCCGGCGTCTTCGGAGCCAACCTGCGATTCGGTGGCGACTGCCGGATCACCTGCCTGCGCCTGGCCCCGTCCCCGTCTTCCCGGACGATTGCGACGCCGATCGCCGCGCTCGGATCCTTCCCGGCGAACTCGCCTGACCTCGGTCTGCTCGGCGTCATCCTGGTCCTCGGCGGCATCCTGGGTGGCAGCATCGGGCGGGGCGGGAGGCGTCTCGGCATCTTCAGGAGCATCCTGATCGGGAGTGTCGGCTTCCGATCCAGGATCCTGAGGAGATCCACTGGCAAGTTTTCGGTAGTAATCGGCGATGGCAGAGGGCATCGAGGCCACCCTCTCCTGACCGGAGGCGAGGTCAGGGTCCAACGCTGGCTCCGAAGCGGTCGGACCGTCATCGGGGATGATGCTCTGCGCTGGCGACGAGGCGACGGTCGACGCTGTTTCCTGGTACGCGATCCCGTAACCGACTGCCACGACCAGCAGCGTCCAGATCAGCAGATTCCAGATGGAAGACCTGGGGCCGTTCGATGCTGGCGGCATCTGCTCACTCCGATCCAGTTGACGGGTTCTTCATCCTGCTACCCCGGGATCTGAACCCGACATCAGGGCACCTGCAATACGGGTAAGACGGCAATCATGGGTCCATGACTGGCCGGGACACCCTCCTCGAAACTGCCCCTTGAGTATCCCAGATCGATGCTCCGGGCAACCCCCGAGAATTGGAGTCCCCCCTCGCATTCGATGCTACGGAGGCTTCTCATGAGGGTTGGCCAGATGGGAGCAAATCGATGACGAGCGGTGACCCGGCGATGACCCAGAGATCCACGCCGAACAGCTACCGCCTGATCGGTTTCCTGGGCCCGTATGTCGGCAAACTGGCCCTGGTGCTGGGGGTGCTGGTCCTCACCACACTGCTCGGATTGTTGCAGCCCTTCTTCATCCAGCAGTTGATCGACGAGGTGCTCAACAAGGGGCGAGAAGACCTGATCTGGATCTTTCCGATCGCGATCGTCGGCATCGCCGGCCTGCGTTTTTCCCTGGGCGTCGTTCATGCCGTGATGTATGCCGCCGTCACGGCACGTGTGCTGCTCGACATGAGGGTCGATTTCGTCGAGCACCTGCAGCGGATGTCGCCTCGTTTCTTCAGCGGGACTCGCTTCGGAGATGTCATCATCCGGCTCAATCGTGATCTGACCCAGTTGCAGGAACTCTCGACGGGAGCGCTGCTCGGATTCATCAGCCATTCCCTGACCCTGGTCGGAGTCGTGATCGCTGCCCTCCTCTACCAGCCGACCCTCTTTCTCATCTGTGCCATCCCGTTTCCCGTGGCACTGGCGATCGGATACGCATACCGCGGACCGATCCGTCGCCTGACCGAGAGCCTGCGCCAGCTGGCAGCGGATCTCGCTTCCCAGGTGATGGAGACGCTGTCGGGGATTCGCACCGTCAAGACGCACGGACGCGAGCGCGGCGAGCTGGCTCGCTTTCTCCACATCGGCCATCAGATGGTGCGCAAGATGCTCTCCTTTCAACGCACACGAGCGTTCGCTTCGGGGCTTCCGCGCCTGTGCCTGGTCGGCTCCAGCGCCATCCTCTACGGCTACGGTGGACTGCTGGTGGTGCGAGGAGAGATGCCGCTCGGAGTGCTGGTGGCGCTCGGTCTGTACCTGGGGATGGCGTTCGCTCCCCTCCACGCACTGGTCGAACTGTACCTGCAACTGGTCCAGGGCAAGGTGGCACTGGACCGTGTGCGTGAGATTCGCGAGCAATTGCCCGAGGTGATCGACGACGAGGGCGCGAAGCGTTGCGATTCCATCTCCGGAGAGGTCGAGTTCGAATCGGTCCTCTTCAGTTACCAGCCCGATCGACCGCTACTGCAACCACTCAGTTTTCGACTGGAACCCGCAGAGACGGTCGCCCTGGTCGGTGCCAGTGGCTCGGGAAAATCGACCATCGTCGACCTGCTGCTCCGTTTTCTCGATCCACAGCAGGGGCGAATCCGCATCGACGGCACCGATCTCCGAGGGCTGGAGTCCGCCAGTTACCGCCGACATCTGGCGCTGGTCCCGACCGAGACCTTTCTCTTTCACGGCTCCATCCGCGACAACATCCTCTTCGGCAGACCCTCTGCCACCGATGAAGAAGTGCGCCAGGCGGCGATCAAGGTGGGCCTACCGGCAGCGCTGGGACCCGCCTCCGAGGGGCTCGAGACGATCGTCGGGGAACGGGGCGAACAGCTCTCCGCCGG
>JAYZBV010000059.1:0-13037 GCA_036338595.1 Planctomycetota bacterium
ACGGCGACGGATGACATCGGCCGGGTCTTCTCCATCGTCATCGCCAGACTCTGCGCGATCTTTGCGTTCGGCCAGACGCTTGCGCAGCGCCTCCAACCGCTCACGGCCCTGTTCAGCGGTGATCGCGCCGGCGGCAATCGCTTCCTCGATCTTGCTACTGGCCTCCTGCAGGCGGCGTTCCATCTCATCGTCCACATCGTCAGCGTCATCTACTGGTCGCTGGTTCGAGTCAGGATCGGCATCCTGCCCGGCGGAAAACTCGACAATGGTGGGGCTCACTGCGGCAGCTTCCGCATCATTACTCGATGGAATCGCAAGCAGTGCCACCGACAGACTGAAAAGAAAACAGACGAATGCCAGATTCGCTGAAAAAGGGGAGCGGGATTCCTGATCTCTACCCAGGACTTTGTAGATGCGCTGCATCAGAGGACCTCCTTACGAAGATATAAACGATGGTGAAGTGTGAACTTGAAATGATTTCAGTGACAGCAGTGTCTCGGCGAGAATCCTGGGGTCGTTGGCAACCCACACAGCAGCCTCGTCGCAGCAATACGCGGGTTCCATCATTTGCGACTCCCCGCTTCCATCTCATCGAGCAGTTTGCGGATCTCATCGATTTGTTCGGGTGACGATCTCTGCATCGACAGCGCCTGCAGGACCAGATCCCCCGACGAACCGCGAAACGCCCGATCGAGTAGCGACCGCAGCATTCCCTGTTGCGTCTCCTGCTTCGGTCGAGCGGCACGGTAGACCTGTGGGCGCACTGCGGTGTCACGCACGAGCAGGCCCTTGTCGGTCATGATCTGCATGAACTTGAGAACGGTCGTATGACCGATCGTCTGGCGCTGGCTGAGATCCTCGAACACATCTCGAACGGTGGCGGTTTTCTTGTTCCAGATCACGTCGAGGATGTTGCATTCAGCCTCGGTGGGTCGTACCGCGGGTTCCCTGCTCGACAAGGGGGCTCTGTTCTATTGCTCATGAGGGTCAGAATCACGGCCAGGCTACGACGGATTTCGTCGAAATCAAGAAGGTCCCGTCACGGATTCCTCCGTGACGGGACCTTCTCGGCATCGAGACTCAGTGAATCGTCAGGCGCAGGGCAGGCTGTCTGGAGTTGGATCGGGACCCGCGGTGCCGGTCGGCGGCGGTATCGGTGGCGATCCAGGGACAAATAGGGTGTTCAGGAAGTAGATCATGTCCGCCAGGTTGACGCTGCCGGTGTCGTTGGTGTCACACGCCTTCATGCACTGGGGCACAACGCCGCCAGCAAACAGATAGGTGAGACCGAAGATCACATCGGCGAGGTTGACGGTCGAATCGAAGTTGCAATCTCCGCGGACGAAGATCGGCTGCTCGAGGAAAGTGATGGTGGCCCCGACCACACCGGGCGCGTACGCCGCACCATCGAGGATCACCAGGTTATCGACCAGATCGGGTCCAAGACCATCAACAAAGTTCAACTCGCGAGTCTCTCCATCGACAAATCCGGTTGCTGCAACGGCGAAATCGAACAGCAGAATCGGCTGGTCATCGCCGACAGGAATCTCCTGGCCCGCAAAGGGTGGTCCGGCATCCATGACGATCTGAGCGGTGATATATCCGGTAGCCGTATCCCCCACATCGACCAGCACCTGTTCTGCGCCGAGGGTTCCAGCAACGGTGCCATCGACGGTGACGTCGTTGACATCGAGCAGGTCTCCCGGCAATTGCACCGAGATGTCGTAGGCCTCTACTGGCGCACTGAAGGATGCCAGTAACGGCATCGATAATGTGGCTTGACCGGCAATTCCGGTGCTGTCATCGAGACGCAGGGAGAGCTCGGCAACGGTGACCGAACAGGTTTCTGCGATGGAAGCGTCACCGGCCAGCACCCCACGCACGCCGTATCCGTAATCGCCCGCTGCCACGGCGGTATCCTCAAAACTGGTGGTATCGCCGGCCAGGGTGGCGTACGGCAGTCCATTGCGCTCCAGCAGCACCTCGTCGTAGGTCACCGGGTTGGCCCAGTTCAGTGCAACACCGTTGGCAGACTGAGCACACGACAGGTTGGTGGGCGGCTCGACCAGCGAACCGATCGGTGCCATCACCGGGACGTTGATGGTCGACGGAGTACCCGGCTTGAACAAGACCACCGTCGCAACACCCATACTCGGGGGCTGATCGGTGATGATGCGGAAGTTGTACATGAAGCCCCAGCGCAACGCGTTGGCATCCTGGTCCTGAAAGAACGATTCAGTACTCCACGTCACCCCTGCCGGAGTCACGTTCGAGTTCCACAAATCAGTCGAGTAGGGTTCACCGCTGTGATGCGAGATTCCACGATGACCGACCGCGATCAAGTTGGCCGATGAAGATGCAGGAACGTTGAAGGCACCGGCACAGCGATCCGAGTTCATGTTGTAGAGGGCGTAATCGTAACGCCACTCGCCAGAACCAAGATCGGTCACCTTGTAACCGAGCAGCATCAGACCTTCACCAGGAACCCGCACCTCTTCGATGACCACATCAGAGTCGTAGTCTTGCCACGCCTGGATGCCCGGCTGACCTGCCTCGGTCGGAGAACCGGGAATGAAACTGAGCGGGAAAGAGCCCGGAGAAGCCCCGACGGAAACCTGGCGGTAGGCAACGTTGTTATCGCCATTGGACGCCTCCGCGTCATCCGGAGTGACATAGTGGCCGGTGACGAAATAGAGCGATCCTGCATTCAACGCCGGATCGAGCGCGGCTTCAGCAACCTGGAGACGGCGATCAATTTCGTTGGTGAAAGGTGGCATCGGAGGATCGACCGGATAGGGAAACTCGCCGGTGTGAGCATTGACCTGTGATCGAGGCCCGAGATTGGATTGCTGGCCGTTGAGACCCGCCGAATACGGATCGGAACAATCGATGCCAAGAGTATCGCAATCGGTTGGCTGACACGGTCCACAGTCACTGAGGCTCAGAGCACAGAAACTGTGCTTGAGCCACGAAACGCCGATTTGCTCCAGCGTTCCATCACGCAAACGGTACATCTCTTGACCGATCACCGGGTGGTTTGGATCATCGGCATGCCATAACAACTCGACATCGCCAATGTTGCAGGAGGTGGTCCCCACCGAATATGCATAGATCCCATTGACCGAACCAAAGTTGCCCAGGTCGTGGAGATCGAACAAGAAGACGTCGGTGGCCTGTGCCGACACCACACCAGAGGTGCAGGCCATCCACAAAACCAGCAAAGAAAAAATCCAGCCGCGGAAAATCTGGTTTCTGGTGGCGGTACGGGTCATCACTTCACCCCCTAGCGGATCATCCGCCGTCAATCGCCACCGCCAAGATTGTCGTCCCTCTCAGGAGGGTTAGAGCATCTGCGGAGGTGGGCTGACGTAATCGACGAAACGGTCCAGCTCGGAAGACTGCGCCGCTTCGAGAACGCGCTGACGGATCCGCTCCTGGATCGCATTCACGGCATCCTTCTGTTCAGAAATCTTTGCGAGCAAGGCCTCACCGACCTGCTCCAGTCGCTCTTTACCTTGGTTCATTTCCATCTCTTCTCTGCTCTAACACGGGTGTCGTGAAAACAGCCGTCTCCCCGGTCCCGTCGAGGTTAGGGTCGGTCTGCTGAGCCTGCAAGTCGCTCCGGATCGGGAATTACCCCTCCAGCAGCTCTAATTTGCTGTTCCAGGTGCCCCAGATGGCCCAGAACCCCTTCCAACGCCTGGCGTGCTTTTTTTCGATCTCCCGACAACCAGGAAGTCGCTATCGCAAGACGTAAATCCCCGTCACAAACAGAGATAGCGTGCTCTGCCTCGGTTCGAGATAGATCGGTCAGGTCCGACACGATGGTCACTGCACGGCGACGCAACTTGGCGTTGGTGGCCTTCAAGGCGACCATCCGTCCACGGTGAATCCAGCCGTTTCGCAGAGCACAGATGGTCGAGGCCCGCTGCAGCAATCGATGAGTTGCGGTGGCCGCCTTGAGACGCGTCGATCCCGCCACCGGTTCGGCACCCGTATCGAGACCGATCAGCAGCAAGTCATCTGCACCGAAACCGATCTCGATCGGTTGTCGATGGCAAGTGATGAAGACGAGACTCGCCCCGCTTTCATGCGCTGCTGCGAGACCTTCACGCACCCACGCTGCGGATCCGGAAGCGCTGATCCCGATAACCAGATCCTCGTCGGTCAACTCGAGTTGTTCGATGGCACAGACGGCAGCCGCGCCATCATCTTCGGCTCCCTCCACCGACTGACTGAAAGCAACCTCACCACCAGCAAGCAGAGTCACCCTGCGATGTTGCTCGACCGAGAAAGTCGGACCCCATTCGGCCATGTCGAGAGCGAGAATCCTGCCACTGGTGCCAGCACCCAGCCCGATGACACGACCGTTGCCTGCCAGGGTAGTGGCCATTCGTGAAGAAAGTTCGAGGATGTCGTCGCGACAACTCTGTAACGCCGCATCGATTCTGCGCTCTTCTTGATCGAACAGGTCCCACAGTTGTTCCGGCTCGGTCAATGCGGATGCCCTGGGGTCGAGGTCCTCGGTCGGAGGAACTTCCATCAGAGACCACCACCGGGACCCTGGATACGGCGCCAGACCCTGCCGATCTCGGTGCGGATTTCTTTTTCCCATGGATCGTGAGGGTAATCCTTGAGGATCTTCTCGTAGGCCGATGCCGCTTCCCCCAGGCGATTCTTGCGCTCCAGTTGCTTGGCCCGAGCCATCGCTTCACGCCAACGTTTTTCGAGCAAGCCAAGCACCTCGATTCGACGCTGCTCAGGCGGAGCTTCAACCGGCAAGTCGAGTTTCTGAGCTTCCTCCAGCTGGCGGCAGCAGTCGGCAGTATCATCGCGTTGCAGCAACAAGGTCGCCTTGTCGACCAGGCGATCCGCCACATCCATCTTTCTCGACAGCACGACGCACTCGCGGGTGGCCAGTTTCAGAGCCTTGCGCAGTGCACTCGGAGAGATCTTCTTACCCACCACTTGTGCCCTCTTGCGCCCGAACATATCGAGCACAGCGATGACGGTGTCGCCTTTGGGATTACCAAGATTCTTTTCGATCAATCGCCGGACCCGAGCTCGCGACCAGCGTTGCGACTGATCTTTTTCATCGCTCGTGGTTTCCGGCGGCCACTGCCAGCCGCCATCGGGGTCGGCCCTGAGCAACACCCGAACACTGATCACTTTCTTCATCGCCCGAGCGGTCGAGCGGTTGAGAAGTTCTTGTTCCAGAGCCACCTTCGGTTGCGGATCCCGGGGAGATTCGACCAGCAGCAGGATCGGCTGATGCAACTCGAGCGCACGGGGCAACCCCTCCTCGGGATCGACCCAGCGATGTTCGATCGGCTCGTCATCGGCCACCGTTCGCGCCAGCAGCATCGACTTCGGTGTTTCACCAGCAACCGGAAGGGACGAAAAGCCCACGGATACACCGCAGCACAGCAATACCAGCGGCAAAAACACCGACCGCGACACCGATCCATCGCTGAACATCGAAAACACCTCCTCGAGGGGGTTCCAGTCTACTCGCACCGGTAGCGGGGAACCATCCTTGCCGCCGGTTGATCATCTGCTTGCCCAAACAAACCGATGGGAACATGATCCGGGTCTCGATCTTCACAAGAGGATCGAACCTACATCATCCCGGGAGGCCATTTCTTGACGACAGAGCCGCTGATCTCACCATCGTCGAATCGTTCCGGTCCAACCCGAGTTGGGTCAAACTCAGACGAAAAACACCCCTTTCTCGACAAGGAAGGGCACAAGATCCAGGGGCTCTTCGATGAGATCGCACCGCGTTACGATTTTCTCAATCGGCTTTTTTCTGGCTGCATCGACGTGTGGTGGCGCAAGAAAGCAGTGAAGAGACTGCGCGCCAGGAGCGGTTCCTGCATCCTGGATGCTTGCTGCGGAACTGGCGATCTGGCCAACGCTCTGCTCGAGCAGGTTCCGGGTGCAAGAGTGGTCGGCAGCGACTTTTCTCTGGAGATGCTCCTGTCGGGAAAAAACAAACAAAGAGGAGCAAAGGGCCTATCGCTGGTGCTCGCCGACACCCTTCACTTGCCATTTCCCGATCACACCTTCGATGGCGCGATGGTCGGTTTCGGCATGAGGAACGTCGTCGACCTGGATGCAGCACTTGCAGAGTTGCGCCGGGTTCTGAAACCAGGAGGACGATTGATGATCCTCGAGTTCACCCCGGTGCGTCAACGCTGGCTGCGCCCTTTCTTCCACTTCTATCAGGGGAAGATCCTACCGGCAGTGGGAAATCTGCTGTCGAGATCGAGGCTGCGTGCCTACAGTTACCTGGATGAGTCGGTAAGGGACTGGCCATCGGGTGAGCGTCTTGCTGACAAGATCCGCGCAACGCCTTTTCACGCGGTGAACTGGCGGACACTGATACCGGGAAATGTCGCTGTACATGAAGCGATCCGCGCCTGAGGAGGTCCGGTTGGATCGATGTCATCACGTCGTTCTTGCTCCAGGCACGCAGTTCGTCCCTGCGGATATCGCCAAGCAAACGGCCCCGATCTTCGAACGGATTCTGTTCGACGAGATCCGGCGACTGAACATCTGCGGCGGTTGGTTATTGCGCAACGGAACCGAAAAAGAAGCGCGCAAAATCGTCGAAATCGCACACGAATATCAACTCGACCATCGCCACGTCATCAGCCCTGAAAGTGCGACCAAGGTCGGAATCATCCGGACCATCCGCATCTCGCTCGAGGATGATCGCATCGAGGTGGTGACCCCGCGCGAGTCCCGCTGGATGGCGCTCTCATCCATCCGCGCTGTCGATCTATCGCTGGCGGCCATAGATGTCGGCGATGAGGAGATCCAGGATCCCGTTCAACGCAAAGCCCAGGTACTTCGTAGCCTCGCCGAACTGCTGATGACCGGATCGCCGGCGGGCGATCTGCTCGAGCGCATCTCGGAAAGTCCGATTCGAGACCCACAACCAAGGCTCGTGCTACTGGGACCCGACGCATCCGCCTGGTCGCTCGATCGTGCCACCGTGTTTCCCGAACTGGTCGCCCAGGGTGCCGTCCAGTCACTGGCGAACCTGCTGCGATTCACCGGCATGGTGATCGGATCCGTTTCCAGCACACAAACCACTCCGGAAACCCGATCGCTGTGGCAAAAAGGAGATCTCACCGGGATACGTCGCGATTCCTTCGAGGAGCAACAGGCCAGAATCGAGGCTCTGCATCTCTGGACTCGTGACGGCGGATCCCTGGGACCCCTGGAAGAAAGACGGTAGGATTCCCGTTCGGGGGATGGGAGAGGTCGACATGGGAGAGACGACTGAAGGCAAATCTGCCGCGCCCCGAACAGACGAGCCGAAAGAACTGGTGGTCGGTGTCAGTGGCGCCAGTGGATCGATCATCGCCGCTCGCCTGGTCCATTTCTTGCTCGAAGCGGGCCATCGGGTCCATCTGGTCGCCTCGAAGACCGGCAAACTGGTCGCCCACGATGAACTGGATGTTCCCCAGGGAACTCGCGGCGTTTTCCCCGACATGGAACACGAGAACCTGACCGAATGGGGCGAGAAGAACTTCTACGCACCGTTCGCCAGCGGAACTGCTCCCATCGATGGGATGGTGATCGTCCCCTGTTCGATGGCCACAGTGGCAGGCCTTGCCCACGCAATGTCGGACAACCTGCTCAAGAGGGCCGGTGAAGTGATGCTCAAAGAGCGCCGCCGGCTCGTCATCGTTCCACGGGAAGCACCAATGAGCACGATCCACCTGCGTAACCTGGTGACCCTGTCCGAGGCGGGAGCGGTGATCCTTCCGCCGGTGCTGACCTTCTACCAGCACCCTGGTGATTCGGTGCTCGAACAGGTCGATTACGTGGTGAGTCGAATTCTCGATCATCTGGAGATCCCCAATCAGATCTTTCGCCGCTGGGGAAGCGAAAGTTGACCTCCAGCGTCACGAAGCCGGGCGCGCTCACCGGTTGCCGTGAATTTCTGCAGATGATCAAGGTCTCTCATACTCTCTTCGCCATGCCTTTTGCCATCGGAGCGGCATTCCTGGCGCTACGGGGCATGCAACTACCAGCCTCCCAACTGACAACACTGTTGGTCCAGGTGATCGTTGCCGTGGCGCTGGCGCGGACCACGGCGATGTCCTTCAATCGATGGGCCGATCGACACATCGATGCTGCCAATCCGAGAACGATGGACCGTTCCATTCCGGCCGGCCGTCTCGATGCCAGTACGGTGCTGCTGGCCACTGGTATCTGCGCAATCGGCTTCGTGGTGATGACAGCAGCCATCAACCCACTGGCGCTGAAACTGTCTCCCGTGGTGCTGGTGGTGATCCTCGGATACTCGTGGACCAAACGATTCACCAGCCTCTGTCACCTGGTACTCGGACTGGGCCTCGCCCTGGCACCACTGGGTGCCTGGGTCGCCATCCGCGGTACTTTCTTCAGCACCGAAAATCACCTCGAAGCAACGCCATGGATCCTTGCTGGTGCAGTGATGCTGTGGACGGCCGGTTTCGACATCCTCTACAGCTGTCTCGATGTCGACTTCGACCGCAACCTGCAACTTCGCAGCATCCCGGCACGCCTGGGAATCTCCGCTGCCTTGAAACTCGCGGCACTACTTCATCTCGGCATGGGACTGATGCTGGTCTGGCTGTGGCGTGAGGCGCAACTGGGTGTCTCGTTCCTGGTCGCGACCGGAATCGTCTGGATGTTGTTGTGGTACCAGCATCGTCTGGTCCGACCCGATGACCTCGGGCGCGTCAACCGAGCCTTCTTCAACCTGAACGCGACCATCAGCGTGATCCTGATGGTTGCGATGATGGTCGAGGGATGGCCGGCATGAGTCTGGAGAACGCCGAGCGACGCCAACTGATGACACGATCTCGCTGGCGCCTACCAGCACTGCCGGCGGGCAAAAGCGCTTTTTTGCGTGGCCTGGTAGTCACGACCTTGCTGTTTGTCGCACTGTTCCCGCTGGTGCCCTTTGGTCCCGAGATGATCGGCACCACCTCCATCCTGACCGCCACGACATCTCTCGATGGACCGATGGCTCCGGCACTGTCGAGTTGCAAAACCCTGGTCGCACTGCTGTCCGTGTGGCTCCACCCCTTTGTCGCCTCTGCCTGCCTCTCGATAGTGCTGGTGAGCCTCTTGTGTGGAGTCTGTGTGTGCTGGCTTCGCCAGATGGATGCTGCGAGGTCGGTAGTGATCCCCGCAGCACTTTTACTGGGACTCTCTCCGGCGATCACCGAAGTCGCGCGTCACGGAGGTTCGATTCCCCTGTCACTGTTACTGGGGACCTGCCTGATGGTGGCAACCGAGCAGTTACGTTCTGAGGCTGGCAGGGGAATGGGTAGTTGCGGCTTAACCGCAGGACTGGCCATCGCATCGGGGCCACTGGTGATTCCAGCGCTACTCTATTCGCTGCTGAGTTTGATCTGCGATCAGAGTGTTCGCGACATCCGCTTCCGATCCTTGCTTCTGGGTGTGCTGGGACTCGTATCAGGCTTCGCATTGCTGATGGCCGTTGCTTCCTACTCCGATGCCGAGGGATTCACGGGGGTGATCGAGGGCTTCCTCAGTGACTGGAGCCCTCACATCGATGTGGATCTGGAACGATCAGTTGTGGCTGTGGCTCTCATCGCGGGGGGAACAGGGCTCGTACTCGGTGCTCTGGCCGTCTTCGGCATCATCTACGGCGCAACTCGCCGACCTGGAGACCTCGCCTTGATGCTGACGATGGCCAGTTCAGGCCCTTTGCTGCTGCTGGTCTTTGGATCACGCCCGATCACACCTCTTCATGGCTCTGCCCCTTTCCTTCAGGGATCGATCCTGTTCTCACTGCTGATGGTGACACTACTGGCTTCATGGACACTGACCGTCACGCACCGAAGACTGGGAAAGAAAAATTCTCGATCGAGGCAATGGGTAGCAGGATTGATGCTCATCCTGATCGCATTGTCTCTGGCGATGAGATCTCCAGATTTACTGAGATCGAGAACCGAGCTGGTGACCCAGTGGTCACGCTCGGTGCTGAAGAGTTTGCCGGTGGACTCCTTGCTACTGACCGGTGGCTCACCGCTGGCGGCAGCGTTGTCGGTGGTGCAACTCCAGGAAGGCCTACGACCCGATGTCATCATCCTCGACCGGGCAGGAGACATCGATCCCGTACCGCTCGGTCTTGCACCAACAACCCCTCCACCGCGTACCCTGCAAGTTGCCCGCGCTCTCGTCGCTGCCGATAGACCGCTTCTCGCACTGTCACTGGCACTCCATCACCCGTTGCTCTCGGGTCGACAACTCTCTGCGTGGGGATTACTGCTGATCGCTCATGATCCCGGGACACCGGCACCTGACGACTCTCGTGCGTGGCTCGAGGTCGATATCTCCGATCTTCCGCAACAACCCTCTGGCGCCTGGCGTTGGATTCGCGGCGAGGGACCGGTTCCTTATGGCAGTGGACGAATGGCGGCGGAAGTTGCCGCAGGAAGTTGGTTTGCCATCGCCCGTAGAGAGGGACAGTTACGGGGAGATGGCAACTGGAGCGCGATTCTCGGCTTGCTCGGAAACCTGATGGAAGATCCCATTTCGACCCGCCGCTGGGCGCGGCAACAACCTGCCGACCTCATCGGCCCCGACGCGACTTCCCGGGGCCCTCGTATCTCTGACTGACCCGATCAAGGAAACGACGTTCCTCTGCACTGAGTGACTCGATGCCATCCTGGGACACCTTTTCGAGCAACTCATCGACTCGCTCACGGATCTGTTGTTCGCGCTCGAGAATCCGTTGCTCTCGATTGTGACGCCAGCGGTCTTTCTGTCTCTGCCACCAACCAGGCCCTGCAGAGCCACCGCCTCGCCACGCTTCGCCACCGTCGAGTTCTGCTGACATGCGCTGGATCTGGAGACTGTTGATCCACATCAAAATCGCCAGAGCCAGCAATAACCCACTGACGTCATACATGATCCACGCCAACGCGAGCAGAACCGCCACCACCTTGCCGGTACGAACCAGAATGTGGTTGGCCCTCTCCTCACCGTGACGTGCCCAGACGGTTGCATGCAAGATCCTGCCGCCGTCGAGCGGCAGTGCCGGCAGAAGATTGAAGATGAATAGATCCAGATTCACTGCCGCAGCGATGGCCAACGGCTCGGAAACAGGTCGGTGTAGAAAGAAAGAACCGATGCCCTGGGCACCTTCCATCGAGAACACGAACGGAAGCAGCGCCAGCCACAGAATCAGGTTGACGGCAGGTCCGCCGACGGCGACCGCCAGGTGAGCGAGGGGGCGATCGGGAATATCGACTGCGGCCAGACCTCCAAGCGGCCACAAAATCACTTCCCGCGCATCTCCTCCGACTTGACGGGCGGCCCGGCAGTGTCCCAACTCATGCAAGAAGACCGATCCGAACAGGAATCCGAGATACATCAGGACCAGATTGGATCCGCCAAGCCGCTGGGCACCGAGCAACTCGAACAGCCCCCAGATCAGGAAGATCCAGTGCAGCCGCACCGTGATGCCGGCAACCTGTCCAATCCGCAGCCCACCCCGGTCAAACACGGATTCCCCCTGACCTTCCGTCTCGAGTTACATCGCAACCGGACGTCTACTCGCCGAACTGGATCCCCTGAGCCAGTGGCAACTCTTTCGAGTAATTGATGGTACAGGTCTGCCTACGCATATATGCCTTCCACGCATCCGATCCGGATTCGCGACCTCCGCCGGTATCCTTTTCACCGCCGAAGGCACCACCGATCTCTGCACCGCTGGTGCCGATATTCACGTTGGCGATGCCGCAATCGGATCCCCCCGCCGCCAGGAACTTCTCCGACTCCTGAACATCCAGGGTGAATATGGCACTCGAGAGACCCTGCGGAACCGCGTTGTGCCAGTCGATCACTTCATCCAGATCACGGTAGCGCATCAGGTACAAAATCGGCGCGAAGGTTTCTTCGTGAACAATTTCCATATCGTGGCGGGCTCGCACCAGAGTCGGCTGGACGTAATGCCCATCTGAGGCAACTCCATCGGTCACTCGATCACCACCGAAGATCACCTCGCCGCCTTGCTGACGGATGTTTTCGAGTGCACTCATCATCTCGTCAACAGCTCCGCCGTGGATCAGCGGTCCCATCAGAGTTCCCTCGGCAAGAGGATCTCCCACCGAAACACTCTGATAAGCCTGGCACAGTCTCGATTCCATCTCGTCTGCGATATCCTCATGCAAGAACAGGCGTCTCGTGCTGGTACAGCGCTGCCCGGCGGTACCGCATGCACCGAACACCACCGCTCGCATGGCCAGATCAAGATCTGCCTTGTCAGAGACGATGATCGCGTTGTTGCCACCGAGTTCGAGCAGGCTGCGACCGAGACGGCTGCCCACCACTTCGGCAACACGACGCCCCATGCGGCACGATCCGGTGGCACTGACGAGCGGAATCCTGCGATCGGCCAGCAACGCTTCGCCGACCGGATCCCGATCTCCGATCACCAGGCCAAAGATCGGCGGAGCCTTCATCTCATCGAGCACTTCCTGGACGATGTTATGCACTGCCACGGCACATAGCGGCGTCGAGGAAGAGGGTTTCCAGATCACAGCATCCCCGCACACTGCAGCCACCAGAGCATTCCACGACCAAACCGCCACCGGGAAATTGAAGGCCGAGATACAACCGACGATGCCCAGTGGATGCCACTGTTCATACATCCGATGTCCCGGTCGTTCCGAGTGCATCGTGAGGCCATAGAGCTGGCGGGAGAGACCGACCGAAAAATCGGCGATGTCGATCATCTCCTGCACCTCGCCGATCCCCTCTGGCAAGATCTTGCCCATCTCCGCGGCGACCAGACTGCCGAGTTGGTCTCGTCGCTGGCGCAAGGCATCCCCCATGCAGCGGACCACCTCACCTCGTCTCGGTGCGGGCCATGTTCTCCACTCCAGGAATGCATCGTGGGTCGCCTGCACCGTCGCTTCGTAATCTTCGAGACTCGCCTTCGAAACCGTTGCCAAAACCGACCCATCGATGGGAGAGCGACTTTCGAGCCAATCCCCCGA
>JAYZBV010000060.1:0-8588 GCA_036338595.1 Planctomycetota bacterium
GTATCCTGCTCTGCAGTCACGGAGATCAGCGGAATGTCGGGAAGGGTTTGCCACCTGTTGGTGTTGCCGATCCAGGAATCCTGTTTCGCATCGGTGGGCTGCAGCAGGATCAAACCCCTCACATCTGGATCGATTTCTGCCGCAGCCACGGCAGCTCCCCCGCCTCGAGAGTGGCCGGAGTAAAAGACCCGGTTCGAGTCCACGAGTCCTTCCAGCACCGTTCCAGGGGTCATGGACAGTTCCTCGATCACGCCTCGAACATGCACCATCACCTTGGCGGCCTCGTCATGACCTCCCCAGCAGTACCAGTCGGTATACACATCGAAGGAGAAAGGATCATTGATCGAGACGCAGATGATGCCGTGGGTCGAGAGGAAACCGAGAATGCTGTCGTACTGCTCCCAGTTGAACCCTGTGCCGTGATGGAAGATCACCAGTGGTGCGGGGCCAGTGATTCCCTGGGGCACGAAAATACGCAACGCCTTGAAGTCGGTCTGCATCGGCTGTGTCGGAACTGTCGCTGAACAACCCCAGAGTGGATAAGGGGTCGGCCATGGCAGTTCGTGTATGAAATCAACCAGCCCGGTGACGATCTGTGCGATGTAAGGTCCGGGAACCGTCTGAGATTGTCCCGGGACTACCGAACTTTCCACTTCATCGAAGGCGGCCCAGCGACAATTGAAGATGGTCACGCCACCCTGCGAGTCGAGAGCCCACAAGCGAGTTTGATGGAGCCCCGGTGAGAACTCGGTGGCGCTCAGGCGACCAGACCCCTGAGCGAGAACCAGATTTCCAGGCAACACTTCCCCGGGGACGACTCCGTAGGAGATGAAGGGCACCGCTGGACGGTAGATCCCACTCAGATTGCCGGTTTGCCACGAGATCTCCGGCTCGAACTCTGCCGGCAGCTGATCGCTGTAGGGGAGAGTGTCCCGGAAAGTGGCGAGGGTGAGTTGCCGATTGGCGACGATCGGTCCGATGACGCAGGGGGGGAAGACGCATGGCAATGCGCCGATGCTCCCGTCGGTACCGCAATAGGGGAAGGGCGCGGGCAACTGGGCGGGGTTGGCCAGGAAGATGTGTCCCAGGGAGACGATGACATCATCGAGTTGTACCTGCCCGTCCGCATCGAGATCCGCTGCGGCCTGGCAATCGAGCCCCTGAGAAGCGCCAAAGAGTTCTTCCAGCAGCAGGATCGGATCGCTGAGGTCGATGGAGAGGTCTCCGTTGATGTCGCCACGGATGAACCCGGGCAGATCCTGGGCGGCCACCATCGTCGAGGGCAGCAGCGAGATCGAGAGCATCAGGAGGATTCTGGCCGACCACCTCATCTGGCTTGAGCCTCTCGGAAAGGGGGAGTGACAATTTCTACTGGTTGGTCCCATTGTACTATTGATACTGCTGGTACGAGAGTCCTGTTGCCTGCTCGAAATTGTCGTGATAGACGGTACCTGTCTCTCATCGAGATGGGCCTCCCATTGTTATCGTAACCTGGTATTATTGTATAAGTTATAACTTTTCCCGGGAACTATTGCCGGATGAAAGACAGTTTGTTTGTATTGATAATCTGTGTAGGATCGTAGATTGATCGTAAGTCTCTGTTTTGGATATACAAACAGCGGGTGCTTGTGCTGTTGTTTACAAAGTTCAGAAGACCGAGATCCCAATGGAAGAGTTACTCGGCCTTGAGGGGCCGAAATGGACCTCGATCTATGAGGTGTACACCTGAGGACGGGCTCATCAATCAGCCTGTTCTCTCGATTGCCCGATCCGAATAGGACGGGCGGGAGGAGGTGTCCCGTGTTTCATCGTCTTCAGGCGAGAACGGGTCACGAGAGCGATTCTGGGCGGCCTGATCATCAGTACAGGATGTGGGTTGCAATTCTGGTGCTATTCCTCGGTATTCCACAGTTTCTTGCGGCCCAGGGGCCCCCGTTGCCCCCTCCGTCTGCCCCGGTTGGGCTGACCTGTGAGGGAGCCGGCAACAATGTTCAGAATGTGGCTCTCACCTGGACCAACACCGAGGTCTACGACCAGATCGCAGTTCGTCGGGATGGCGTCCTGTTGTCGAACATCGTCGGGACTGCGACCTTTTACCTCGATCCGGATTCACCCGCGACTTTCCATGTGTACTCGGTTCATGGTATGCGCATCGGTCCCGAGGGAGCGGTAGAGGGTGCGGGTGTCTCCTGTACGATCCAGTTGTTTCCACCGCCATTGGAGCCATTTCTTGAGGCTCCCAATCCGATGTACATGATGCCTGTGCCGTTGCCGGGAAACATCTTTGATTTCGTCGCCGATGTGGATGCGGCCATCGCGCTGGGAAAAGCGTTGTTCTGGGATATGCAGGCAGGAAGTGACGGAGTTCAATCCTGTGCGACATGCCACTACCACGCAGGAGCGGATAACCGGAAGACGCATCAACTGGTCCGAGGACCCGATGGCTTCATGGATGTCGCCGGCCTCAATGAATTTGTCGTTGCCGATGACTTCCCCTTTCACAAGTTGTCGAACCCGGATAACGCCAACTCAGGAGTGATCAGTAGTTTTGATGATGTGTTCGGTTCGGAGGGGATCCTCACCACCGACTTCGTCTCGATCATCGAAGGCAGCGATCAGGAGAACACCACTCCCCACCCGGTGCCTGATTTTGTCAAGACGAACTCCGATGGTTCATCCGGTCAGATGAGATCGATCACCGGTCGCAATGCTCCGACCGTGATCAATGCGATTCACTTCGTCGAGGCGTTCTGGGATGGGCGTGCGTCCTTCTTCTTCAACGGAAGAGACAACTGGGGTGCCAGAAACACCGATGCCAGGGTTCTTCAGGTGCAGCCCGATGGATCCGTGGCCGAGACCCAGATTCTGCTCGACTATGCAGCACTGGCATCTCAGGCGGTCGGTCCGATCGTGAGTGGTGCCGAGATGAGTGCCCACGGCCGAGATCTGTTCCAGGTCGGTAAGAAGCTACTGGCGCTGCAACCGCTCTCGGGTCAAGCAGTCCACAGCAACGACAGCGTTCTCGGGATCTACCGCGACAATGTCGACGGCCATGGGTTATCGATCGGTTATGACCAGTTGATCGCTCAGGCATTCGTCAATACCTGGCATCAGAGCGACTGGCTCTTCGATGCCAGCGGAGCGCCACTCATCGACCCCGCTACTGGCTTGCCCCGCACAGGTGTGCCGGCAAACGCCAACGAGTACACGATGAAAGAGGCCAACTTCTCGCTCTTCTGGGGACTGGCCATCATGCTCTATGAATCGACCTTGATCTCGGGTGACACTCCCTTTGATCGATTCAGAGCTGCGCAACTCGACCCGCTCGATCCATTTGGCGACATCGATGCGATGACCGCCCAGGAGCAGGAAGGGTTGGGCATCTTGAACATTGCAAATTGCATGTTCTGCCACACCACATCGATGTTCTCGAGCGCGGTCAGCTCAAAGATCAACATCGTGCTGGAGCCGGAAGCATCCGCCATCGAGGGACTCCTCGAGAGGATGCCGATGGGAGACTTCCAGATGTCCATCTACGATGGAGGCTTCTACAACCTTGGTGTGACCAAGACAGAGGACGACATCGGGCGAGGCGGCATCGATCCATTTGGACATGGACTCTCGATGTCTGCGGGACTCCGGGAAATCACTGCGATGGATCCGAATGATCCCAACTACAACAATTTCCTGCCGTTTCCGCCGAGTACGATCCTGCTGACGCCTCCCCCACAACCGTGGGAAGACATCGGCACCGCGGGTACCTTCAAGGCACCGTCGCTGCGCAATGTCGAGTTGACCGGTCCTTACTTCCATAGCGGCAGCTATTCGACCCTCGAGCAGGTGGTGGACTTCTACGCCAGAGGAGGCAACTTTGCCGCCCACAACCTGACCACACTGGCACCCGAGATGCTTCCGATGCCATTCCTGATCGGCCATCCGGACCGCAAGGCGGCGCTGGTTGCTTTCCTCGAAGCACTCACCGATGAGCGCGTTCGCTGGGAAAGAGCACCCTTCGATCATCCGGAATTGCATATTCCGACCGGAGCCGAGGCAGACGCCAATGGTGATCTGATTCTCGACGGTGCTGGCAACGCGATCGATATCTTCAAGACGATCCCGGCGGTGGGCGCCGAGGGAAGGGCTGTCGAGACCGATGCTTCCGGCCGCCCTCTCGAGCGTTTGACGGCTTTCCTTCAACCGACAGCAGTCACCGACCTGCAGTGTACCTCGTTCGATCAGCAGGCCGATCTCAGCTGGATGAATCCGGGGTCGCTGAATGCTCTGACCTCGACCCTGATCTTCCGTGACGGTGTCGAGATTGCCAATACCTCGGGACTGCAAACGGCCTACACCGACCTGGGAGTTCTACCCGGGGAACGCGTCTACGAGGTGTTTGGTCACGATGCCCACCTCGGACTCGGAGCAGCCTGCACCGTCTACATCGCTCCGCCAGCTCCCAACAACCTGAGCTACATCCTCAACGGTACTCAGTTGACCCTGAACTGGGTCAATGGCTGGCTTTACGACAGCGTCGATCTGTACCGTGACGGCGTTCTGATCGCCGAGAACATGGCGGGAGCGTCTCAGTTGTATGTCGACGCTGCTGTCGATGCAGGGACTCATGTCTATGACGTGGTGGGCAAACTGCTGACCAGCACACCAGGTCTCCATGTCGAGAGTGCTCCCAGCAGCATCTCTGCCGATCGCTTGCCGCTGGCTCCTGAGGGGCTGCTCTGCAGCACTCCTGGAGGTACAGATGTGAGCCTCAGTTGGACCAACACCGAGACATACTCGGATGTCGTGATCTCCCGCGACGGAGCAGCCATCGCAACGGTTGCTGGCGACAGCGCCACCTTTACCGATGCGACTTCTCCCGCAGGAGTTTCCACCTACGGTATCCATGCTGTTGCAGGAGGACTTCCCTCTGCAGCTGTTGAGTGTGGCGTGCAGCGGCCTCCACTGGCCGTCACCAACATGGTGTGCGACAACTCCGCAGGCGGAGACGGAAACATCAACTGGACCAATCCTGAGCCGTGGACCGAAGCTCATGTCATGCGCGATGGTTCCATCATCGCCATCTTGAATGCAGCCGAGACATCTTACCTCGACACCTTGCTGCCCAGTGCCGGTGCAGGAACCCACACCTACTCGGTGCGCACCTTTGTCGACGGATTGAACAGCGAACTGTCGTTCTGTTCCGTGGTCGTGGCTCCCAGCCAGGTGGTGCTCTTCAATTGCACGGAAACTCCTCAGGGAGTGCTGCTGACCTGGACCAACATGGATAGCTACGATTCACTCGCCATCTCGCGCGAGGGATCGCCGCTGATCACACTGCCGGGACAGACCAGCGATTACATGGATGAAACTGCTCCCAGCGGCCAGGTGGCCTACTCGATCGTCGCCACGGTGGAAGGCAGTGACTCGGAACCGGACACCTGTGCTCTGGAACTGCCGCCACTGCAGATCACCGGACTGCTGTGCAGTACCGTTGCTCCTGGAGTCAGGCTCGACTGGACCAACGGTGAGTTCTACGACGAGATTGACGTCCGTCGCGGTGGTGTGCTTCTGGGGACCGTGGCAGGAACCGAGACCACATTCACCGACACCTCCGCACTCGGCGGTGCTTCCCAGTACAGGGTCTCTCCACGATTCGAGACGGTGCAAGGACCGGAGTCCGAGATATGCCTCGGCTTCTACCAACCTTCTCCGGTGATCGGCCTCCAGGTCGATATCCTCGATCCATGTACCGGTGCCTCGAACATCTCCTGGTTGAACACCAGCCTCTACGACTGGATTCGTGTCGAACTCAACGGCGTTCCAGCGGTGACCCTTCCAGGAATCATGAACGACATCGATCTGACGCTGAGTGTCGGTACCATTCATTCCATCGCGGTGATCTCGATCACCGATGACATGGAGAGTACGCCGACGATCGTGACGGCTAATGTGCCGTCCGATGACGCCACTGCACCATCGGATGTGACATCCACTGTCGATCCAGATAGTTGCGAGGCGAGCGTCTCCTGGCTCAACAATGCCGCCTACTCCGAAGTGCAGATCCTGCTCGACGGAGTTCAGGTCACGACCGCGACCTCGCAAGATTCGACGATCGTGATCAGTCTGCCGGGTACCGGTACCTACACGATCCAGGTCAATGCGACGAGCGCCTGTGGACTAGCCCTGTTCGGCCCGACGACGGAGGCCACCTGTGCTCCTCGTTTCCGCAGGGGTGACCACAACGGTGACGGAGCACTCGATATCGCCGATCCTCTCAGCGTGCTCGGGCACATGTTCACCGGTGGTCCGGCCCCGTGCATGGATGCCTCGGACGCCAACGATGATGGAAGTGTCGATGTGTCTGACGCCGTCAGGTTGCTACTGCACCTGTTCGGTGGCACCGGACCGCTGCCAGCGCCTCATGGCTTCTGCGGCAGCGACCCGACCGCGGACGGCCTCGATTGCTCGATCGAACAGGGATGCCCCTGAGCACCCCGTCGATCTTGCGCTTCGATGCCACACTGATGGCAAAGCCGCTCCAGGGAAGTACCTGGGGCGGCTTTGTCTTTACTCGCAGGGTGTCCGGTGGCGGTCGAGCTACGAATACGCACCTCGGCCAAACGAGGCCAATCGTGTGGTCGAGACGGGTCCCAGCAGCCGAGATCGGGCCTCATCTGGCCGAGTCGGGTCACTGCAGGTGGATTAGGCATGGTCCGGATAAATCGTACACGGGCAGGAATCGACATATGGAATCGCGAGCGACGAGGGCCTATCATGGATGGGCATGTGAGGAGAAACAGAGAGAGGTTGCGTCCGATGCTTCGCGCTAAAGAACTGATACTCGTCGCCTTGATCCTGGTGGTGTACTGCATCTCCAGTTCCTCCCTGTTTGCCCAGTGCTGAGGCGTTGGGCCGACCATCCCCGGCGTGCCCGGGGGTTCCGGATCGAGTAGTGGTGGCGGTGGCGGACACGCCGGAGCGGCTCCCTATGCTCCCGGAGAAAGTTCTTCCCTGAAGTGGATGAACTGGATGAAGGACAAGGGCTTCTACGATGCCCTGCATCGCGAGCGCGGTTCGATGAAACCGATCGTGGTATTCCTCTACTCATCGACGATGGCCAAGAACTGTTGCAGCGCCAACTTCGAGCGAGCGTTGTTTCGCGACAAGTATGCCGCCAAGGAGTTTGAATCCTGGTCCTGCTACAAGCAGCAGATGGAAACCCTCAAGGAGAACGAAAAGGCACTGCTCGCCGGGTACGACCTGCGCGACGACAAGCCAGCACTGTTGTTCCTCGATGCCGAGGGGGGCCTGCTCCACAAGCAGCAGCTGTGCGTCGACCCACCCAAGTTCGTCAAGGTGATCAAGAGCAGCAAGAAGCTGAGTGACCTGCGCCTGCGCCTGCGCGATTCGCATCTGGCGCAGCGAAAAAGCGCCAGAGACCACATGGAGGCGGGCCGCTACGGCCGTGCCATCCGGGTGCTCGCTTCGATGGTCAAGAACAAGAAGGTGATGAGTGGCCACATCGTGACTCTCGTCGAGCAGGACATGAAAGAGATCGAGAGTACAGCCACCGAGATGCTGGACAGGGCAGCGGCACTTCATGAGGATCGCCAGTTGCTCGATTCCTATCGCCTCTACGAGGAGATCGAGAAGGAGTTCGCAAAACTGGAGGACCTCAGCAAGCAGGCGAGCCAGCACCGCAAGGAACTGCTGACCAAACTGCGTGGACTGGGAATCCAGCCGCGTCGCTGATTCACGCGCTGCTGAGTCACGTACTGACCAGTTTGCAGGCCGTGCCACTGCCCTCGACGAGGGGTGTGGCACGGCCTTTTTTCATCGCAGGAAATCGTAGGAATTCGAAGCAATCGAGCGAGCGAAGCAATCGCAACCAAGGGAAGGGTGGCCCGAGATGAACGATGTGATGAGGGAACGCCTGCAACAAGCAGGGGCAGTCGTGTGTCTGGTCGGTGGACTGATGCTCTTGTACTGGAACTCCGATTTCAGCAACAAGGACCAGGCGCTCAGCAACGCGCTCGGTCTCTACATGGCGGGCAAGGGCTTGTTCCTGCTCGGAGTCTCCGGCAACGCCGGCGCCGCCACCTAGGCAGCGTAGGGAACGTAGATGGGTTAGAACCTGATTGGGCATGAAGCCTGATGTGCGGCCGGGGTCGATGGAGGTGCAGGGATGTCCGATGGTGATCACGACAAGATTGTGGTTGGCGGGAAGATGTGGTGGCTGGGAAAGAGTCGGCGATCAGTCCTCTGGTGGGGTGCGAGTGCCCCGCTTCTTGCGATCTTTCTCGATCGCTCCGGTGGTTTTGCACTGCAAATGCTAGCTCTCTCTGGCTTCTTCATCTGCCTGGCCCTCTCCTGTGACAGGAAGCGATGACTCTCCTCTCCAGGAAATTCGACAGGGAACTCACCCCCGACCGGGAAGGGAAACTGCCGATGCATCGTCGACTCCTTTTCAAGCCAGTGACCTTCCAACGAATGACCTGGCCGGCGATGTGCCTGCTGGTGACTTCTTGAGGCCTGGACAAGGAGCAAGGAAAAGCCGATGGATGCTGAAACTCTGTTACTAGTAGCCTTAC
>JAYZBV010000061.1:0-6569 GCA_036338595.1 Planctomycetota bacterium
GCTTGCCGGAGATCGCCGGGTGTCCTTCGTTACGGTCCACTTTCGGGTTCACCGCAATCCGATGGAGATTTGCGATGACCGAAGCAGGGAGGCTACCAGTATTCAGCTTTCAGATCGAGCATCCCTGGGCACAGGTGTTCCGAAGAAAACTCAGTTCTGGTCAGAAATGGTCTTCATCGACCATCATCCCGGCGGTGAAGAAACACCGCTGTAGACATCCAGAGCCATCTGGTGAGGGATGTGCTCCTCAAGCGACCCGGATCGTCCGAAAAGTCAGATTGATCCTCTCTCCTGGAGAGTTTCGACCTCGTCTTCTGGGAATGGAATGCTGCCAGCACTTCTGGGTCGTTCCTTCCATCAGCAGAAGTGATCCTGATTCGAGATGGATCGTCACTGGATCGATATCTTTGTTCGTTCGATGCCGCAGTCGAAAGTCGCGACCAGCACCCAGACTTACAGATGCGATGCAGGGGTTCTCACCCAGTTCCGGTTCGTCATCGCTGTGCCATCCCATCGCATCTTCGCCATCTCGATACAGATTGCCGAGAACAGAATTGAATTGAAGGTCGGATCGAAATTCCTGCAGAAGTTGGCGTATTTCATCGAGAGCAGTGGTCCAGGGATGAGGGGAGTGGTCCGTACCCGAATAGCGATAGGTGGCGATGGGATCACCGTGCCATGCTTCGAGTCTCGGAATGGCATGGCTTTTTCCGAATACGGTCACCTGGCTCTGGTCCCAGTACAGTTCCTCGCGGAGTCGCCGGTGGAGTCGTTTTTGATCGGGACGATCCAGAAAATCAGGGCAGTACCGGATGGAAGCCCCCGATAGTTGTTCGGGGACTTCCACCGCGGTACCCATCAGCCGGACTTCTTCCAGCCTCCGTACTTCTTTGCGCCCCCTGCAGGTGGCTTCATGCGCTTGGGAGCTGTCGGCTTGCCCTTATCGAGGTCACAGCAGCCATCTCCGCCCTTGTCATAGAAACGGGTGCCATAGTCGACAACGGTTCCGATGTCGAATTTTTCGATGGGAATGAATGGGCGTCGCGCCATCCGTTCGTGCATCACCTGATCGACGGTGCGTCTCACATCGCCATCCGTCTTGCGACGAAAGTCGCTGCCTTCCTGCTTCTCTTCTCGCATCTTGTCAAACCCCTGAAGATACGAATCGGCAACCATCTGCTCCGAGTGGTTCGCTGCATGATTCAGGTGAGAGAGCTGGAACTGATCCCGCTTTTCCAGCAATGGCAGATCCGATGCCTCAAGTTTGGCAAGCTCCAGGATGAATTCGATCTCATGCATCATTCCATCCGGATCCCAGTACCCCGGAAGGCAATGCAGCACCATTCCCGATGGGGCGATGAATAGCATCTGAACATTGCGACCACCAGATCCATTGCTGGTCTGAAGTGCAGTGCTCTCGACTGGATGATCGTGAGACTTTCCTGCGTAGGCTTCCGTTCCCTGAATATTACGCCAGCCACAGACAAATTGTTTCTCAAGCAGCGCAAGCAATTTTGGTTCAGAGAGCGTCACGGCTCTCAGTGAGTGCCCGGCACTTCACAACCCACCATCCAGCTTGCCAACCATCTGTAGCCAGAAGAGAGGCTTGCCCTCCTCTGCCGCGCGAGCCATCGCATCATCAAAGTTCCCGTGCCAGTTGATTCCTGACATCAGGTGCTCGACGCGTCCGGCGACCTCGGTGCCGCTTAGTTTTGGGATGGATCGCGGAGTGAGACGCTCATCATCCCCCGCTTCAAGCCCGCCGATGGTGATGAACAATGCCACCGCCATGACTGAAAGGCTGGCTCTGATAACTGTGATTGGAATCATTTTGGACTCCCTTCCCTGGCATTCCACCAGCTCTCCCATTCTGCACCGGAACTGAAGTGCTTGCCGGTGATCTGGCGGAGAACTGTCAATACCTTCAATTTCCTGGTTGCGGAGGCAACTTTCAATGCTTTTATCAGCGGCGGGATCGACTCCGAGGCGTTGTTATCGATAGTCAGTTCCAATACGACATCGAGAAGTTCGTCATCATTGGCCTCAATTGCCGCATTCAGGGCAAAGATCAGCAATTCCGTGTCATCCGGATCCGTCATCGCATCAAAGGCAGCATCTCTCGCATCGAGCAGAGTTTCCATCTGTTCCTGGATCAATCCGAGCAAGTTGAGAGCCAATTCCGCCTCCCGCCGCTGATGTTCAGAAAGGGGGGCGTCGGGATTACGATCCAGATGACCGTACTTCTGACCGATCTGTTTCGCCCTGCCCGCCACGGATCTGAGCAAATCTCTCGCTTCGTTGCGCAGCGTATCGAGATATTGCCACGACTTGTCGCTCCTGATCTCGAGCAGTGCATCGATGGCCATGTTGAATCGAGGCAACACCTGATCGGGAAGATGATAAGTGGCCAGTGCTTCACGGCCAAGTTCGAGCCACTCGTCTGCACTCATGGTAGATTTGACAGCGGTCTCGGTACCTGGCACTACAGTTGTCTCGGATACGACCGCGGTCGAGGGCCTCCCTCTTCGACGACGAACCTTCTTGTCACGCCGCAACCTGGCAACTTCTGCCCACGGATCGATGCTCGGCGGCAGAACCATATCTTCCGATTCTGTCCCCACCGTCGGTGTGCCCACTATTACGACTGGAGGTATATCTTCCGGTTGCTGATCGGTCGCCTCGATGGCCTCCGCAAGTGCCAGCAATTCTTCGAGACTCCAGGATCGACCAGTACTGGTGACCCAACTCGCAGAGAGAGGTGACCCTTCCTCTGTCGTTCCGAGGTCATCATCGGCCGAGGCAACGGTCACGGGCTCAGGGTCTGGCTCGGGATTCGAATCAGGAGTCCAGATGGGAAGCGTATCGCCGACATCCGGTGTCGCCACGACGGGGGATTCTTCGATCCCCTTGTCTCGAGTGAAATAGATACCAAAGCCTATGAGGCAGCAGATCGTGATGGCATAGATCGCTGGTAAATCACGACGAACCTTCTCACGAAACATCACCTGCTTCGGGTCTACCTCGCCTTCCAGCACCAGCGAACCGTCACCTGCGATGAGAACCCTGTAATTCCCCACCGTGAAACGGTCGCCATTTTTCAGGAATGCTGTCTTTACCCTGCGCCCTTCAACCCAGACCCCGTTACGAGAATCATGGTCTTGAAGTACATACCCATTGCCAGATGCAATCAGGGAGCAGTGACGGCGAGAGACCCTTGCGGATGCAATCACAAGATCTGAACTCTTTGATCGGCCGATGATCCGGGTACCGTCACTCATGGTGGCCCCTCAACATCGATCTCTCCGTTCCATGCCTGAAATGGGATCTGAAATTCTCCGGCAGCGGTGAGAATCTCATCGGCTATCCAGTACTCACATGATAATCGGTCCTGCGCTTCAGTCCCAGCGCCGTAATATCCGCACCTTCAGATACTCCGTCTCCGGCAATCTGAGCAGGGCAGGATGGTCCGGACCCGATCCAAGCCGCTCCTCCACGAAGACTCGAAATGGCAGATCGAGCGCCGCCTGGCGAATCGTGTCCTCGAACACTTCTGCCTTCAGATGATGACTGCAGGAACAGGTGACCAGACGTCCACCGGGAGCCAGTAATCTCAACGCTCCACGATTGAGATCGCGGTATCCTCGAATCCCACCCTCGACTTCACGACGACTCTTGCAGAAAGCAGGGGGATCGAGCACTACCAGATCGTAATACTGCTGCTGATCTCTCAGGTCTCGAATCACATCGAAGACATTGCCAGCGATCATATCCGGCGCGTCGAAGTGGTTGAGGAGCGCAGTCTCCTTCGCCAGTTCCAGGGCAGTCTTCGATTGATCGACCATCTGAACTGAGGCCGCACCACCGCCGAGAGCGGCCATCGAAAATCCACCCTGGTAACTGAACAGATCGAGCACCCTGGCCCCTGAAGCCAGCTGCTTTACCCGGTGTCTCGCCGGTTGCTGGTCGAGATACATACCGGTCTTGTGCCCCGCATATGGCCTCACGATGTGCTGGATGCCATCCTCTTCGATGATCACCCGTTCCACCGGCTCGCCGGCCAGCATCACCACCTCTTCCGGCAACCGCTCGAACTTGCGGATGGAAAGGTCGTTCCTTGCCAGGATCATTCTCGGTTGAAGGTTGCGTTCGAGGATCTTCGCCACGATCGACAACGATCGATCGATCAGTATCGTCGTCGCCTGCACCACCAGCACATCGGCATAGCGATCGATCACCAGACCGGGAATCTGATCTGATTCACCATGCACCATCCGTTGGCCTGAACTCTCCTCGATCCGGTCCTTCCTCATCTCGATGGCTCGCTCGATTCGCTGGGTGAGAAATTGCTCGACGGTAGGAACTTCATCTCCCGGCCACGATCCACACAACCGCAGTGCGATCTTCGAACGGGTGCTGGCGCAGGCGATTCCCAGGTCACGACCGTCATTGTCGCGAACCCGCACGATCCGCCCCTGACCGAGGGATTCGTCGGCCAGATCCGAATCTCGCAGATCATCCTTGTAGAGCCATGGATGACCCCGTCGGGCCAGGCGAGAAGCGTTCTTTTCGAGGTCGATCACCAGCACGTCAGCCACCTTTCGGAAGTGAATCCAGCGCCGATGGTGCCCTCAACGACCACAAAAGCAACGGCAGTCTGAAACGGTGGAACGGCTGCCCTGGAAGATCGATGAGGGCTCAAGGGGCCTTCATCGGATCCGCTGCGGCAACCCTCTCTGCCTCGAGCTGCAGCAGCAGGTCCAGCCGCGTTCCTTGATGGTCTGGATGATCGGAGAGATCGGTCGTTTCCTGCGGATCGTTTTGCAGATCGAAGAGCTGGGTTCTGCCGATGGCGGGATAGTGGATCAGCTTCCAGCGACCGACCCGGATCGCCCTCTGCACCTTCTTGTAGGCGGTGTAGATGCTGCTGCGCCCCTGTTCGGAGGTGCCGTTCAGCAGACCCACGAGACTCTTCCCCTCCGAGAATTCAGGCGCGTCGATCCGTGCCCAGTCCGAGATGGTTGGCACCAGATCATGGAGGTATACCGGTTGCTCACAGACGCTGCCCGCCTCGATCCCTGGACCGACGATCAGCAGTGGAACACGGGTCGAATGCTCGTACAGGTTCTGCTTTCCCATCAATCCATGGCTCCCCACCGCCAACCCGTGGTCTGAAGTGAAGACCACCATCGTGTTTTCGGCCAGACCAGTCTTCTGCAACGCATCGATGATCCTGCCGACCTGTGCATCCATGTGGCTGATCATCGCGTAGTAGGCAGCCAGCTGCTCCTTCACCACTTCAGGGGTGCGGGGGAATGGGGCCAGCTTTTCATCGCGGATCTTCAGTTCTCCGTTGTCAAAGGGATGCTCAGGCAAGAAGTTCGCCGGTAACGACATCTTTTCCTTCGGGTACATCGATAGGAACTTCGTCGGAGGAGTGCGAGGGTCATGGGGTGCGGTGAAGAAGACACAGGCAAAAAATGGATTGTTGCGGCCGTCACTCACCTGCTCTTCGATGATTGCCTGCTCCTCGATGAAACGGATGGCAGCATCTGCGAAAGCGGTCGAGGAGAAGGCTGGCAGCGGGTGGCGTTTGCTATCGGGGTATTTTCCATCCGGTTGATGATCGTGGACCATCAGTTTTGTATGGCTGCCCATTCCGCCGAAAAAGATCTCTTCACCGCCACCAAAGGAGCGCTGGTACGCAGCCTTTCCGTTGTGCCACTTGCCGGTGAAGAAGGTGTTCCATCCCGCTTCTCGGAGCCGCTGGGGAAGGGTCACTTCCTGCTCAGGGATGTTGAAGACATTTCCCGGCAGTCGATGCAGCGAACGCCCCGTCATCATCATGTACCGGCTCGGCGCACAGACCGCTCCGCTGGTCGATCCCATGCAGTAGGCGCTGTTGAAACTGATCCCCTGGCGCGCCAATCGATCGAGGGAAGGTGTCAGGATCGTGGCGTTTCCCTGCGCAGCGATGGTATCAGCACGTTGATCATCGGAGACGATCCACAGGATATTCGGCGGCGATTTCGCTTCATCTGCACCGACCGGAAGGGCCGCCATCAGCAGTAATGTCATCCAGATGGGCGCGCACTTCACAGACTTCGCTCCTTCAATCCTGCAAGACACTGCTCGAAGTCTTTTCCTATCATCCAATCCATCATCAAGATGAAGTATGGCTCGATAGGAGGTACACCCTCACCACTCATCTTCCACATTACCTCGCAGCCCCCCTTCATCTGCGTGATCTGCACCACCCCATCCGCTGGCGCAGAACCCTCGAAGTGGAGCTCGTACACGATTCCGCGCCCCTCTTCTGCGCTGGTGACCTCCAGATATCCAACACCGATGTTGTCACTGGTCCATCTGGAAACCGATCCGACCCCCGACCCCGAGTACGTGTACTGGATGGTCGGGTCCATCTCTTCATTCCATGGCGTCCACTCGGGCCAACTTTTCAGATCGATAACGCTGGCGTAAATTTTGTCTGCGGATGCCTCAATGAAACTGGAACGCGAGACGGAATAACTCCTCGGCAGCAAGTATCCCACGACCAACAAGACCAGGATCAA
>JAYZBV010000062.1:0-28047 GCA_036338595.1 Planctomycetota bacterium
GCGAGGTCAGAATTGGTCCAGATCTCCCCCTTGCGGGGTGCCTTGCCATCACGGGTGAAGGTTTCGAGGAATCCGGGTTGATCGGCAAGAACCCGGGCACTGATTTTCCAGTAGTGAGAGATCAACTCGGTGACAGGAAATCCTTCTCTGGCGTGGCGTATTGCCGGCGCAAGAACCCGATCCAGTGGCAGCACTCCGAAGCGTCCGTGCAGTGCTGTCCAGCCATCCACACATCCGGGCACCGAGATGGGCAAGGTACCGTGGGCGGGAATTTCCTTCTTCTCGAGTGCCTCGACTTCTTTCCTCATCTTCTCGAGGGTCAGGGAACGGGGAGATCGGCCAGAGCCATTGTAGCCGTGGAGTTTCTTCTCCTTGGCATCCCAGACGATGGCAAACAGGTCCCCGCCGATACCATTTCCGGTCGGCTCCATCAGGCCCAGGCACGCATTGGCGGCGATCGCTGCATCTACAGCACTTCCACCAGCCCGAAGAATCTCCAGCGCTGCTTCGGTCGCGAGCGGGTGACTGGTCGCAGCCATCCCATGCACAGCGAACACCTCGGACCGGGTGGCAAAGGACTGGCCCGTGATACGATCCCCTCCACAGACCCGCAGCGAGATGGTCACCAGTAGCAATAACAAGAAAATCAGTTTCATCGGATCGCCCCACCTTTCGAGGAGAAGGAGTCACATCCTAACTTCGTTCCCCGGAGGGAGGAAGTGTGGGACCAAAGAGTGCCAGATGGTGGCCCCTGAGGTGACATTGGATTACTCTCCTCACCTCGATGAAGAGACAGACAGGAGTAGGGTTGAGCGACATCCGCAATGAAGATCTGTTCGAAGTTGCTCGCCAGTTCTTTCCTGGAGGCGTCAACAGCCCGGTTCGCGCCTTCGGATCGGTCGGGGGAACCCCTCGATTCATTCAAAGCGCCTCTGGATGCCGGGTCACCGACGCTGAAGGCAGCGAGTACATCGATTTTGTTGGATCCTGGGGACCGATGATCCTCGGCCATGCTCATCCTGGAATACTCGAGGCGATCGCTCAGACACTTCAAGATGGCACCTCATTCGGAGCTCCGACGCAGCGAGAAAACCAGCTCGCTTCGCTGATCGTTCAGATGATGCCCGGCGTGGAGATGGTGCGTCTTACTTCCAGCGGCACGGAGGCAACGATGTCGGCCTTGAGGTTGGCTCGTGGCATCACCGAAAGAGATCTCTGCATCAAATTTGAGGGCTGCTACCACGGTCATTCCGACTCCTTCCTGGTCGCTGCGGGATCAGGAGCCGCCACTCACGGACACCCCTCCAGTCCAGGTGTGCCTACAGCCACGGCGGATCTGACTCATGTTGTCCCCTACAACGATCTGGAGTCAGTCACTGACTGGATGCGTGAGAAGGGTGATCAGGTCGCTGCCATCATCGTCGAGCCGATCGCAGGAAACATGGGTTGCGTTCTTCCCGCTGCCGGATTCCTTGAAGGACTGAGAGAACTTTGCACGCAACACGGGGCGATGCTGATCTTCGACGAGGTGATGACTGGTTTTCGTGTCCACCCGGGTGGTGCACAAGGCTTGCTTGGAATCGATCCAGATCTGACGACCCTCGGCAAGATCGTCGGCGGAGGAATGCCGATGGGGGTCGTCTGTGGCCCCCGTTCTGCGATGGAGCAGTTCTCCCCCATCGGTCCCATCTACCAGGCGGGAACGCTGAGCGGTAATCCGCTCTCGGTCGCTGCGGGAATCGCGTTGCTGACCCAACTGAACAACTCTTCAAAGGAGATCTATCGCGATCTGGAGGCGAAGGGGCAGCGGCTCGAAGCAGGATGGAAGCAAGCACTCGAAGGTCATGGGATCGCACACTGCTGGAACCGAGTCGGCTCGATGTTCGGGCTCTTCTTCACCGAGGGGCCAGTCACCAACTTTTCCCAGGCTGCCACATCCGATCAGGAACTATTCAGACGCTTCTTTCATGGATTGCTGAAAGAGGGGGTGGCCATCGCTCCCTCACCCTTTGAGGCTGGCTTCCTGTCGCTGGCACACAGTGATGCAGATATCGATCAATCCACCGCTGCGGTCGAGGCCCTCTCCCTCTGAACAGCCTTGCCAGGCGGTAAGACAAAAGAAAAGGCTCCCCGATCTGCTTGATCGGGGAGCCCAGTATCGTCAGGAGTGACTGGCGATTTCTACAGGTCGTCTGCATCTCCGTCACAGCCGATGCCATCTCCGGTGGTCGGGTCAAGACCCGCTGTCGGGAAGGGAGCACTCGGCTCAGGTCCGTCGAGGAACCTGTAGTTGAAGATGAAGATGCAGTCAGCAGCATCGATGGTGCCATCGTCGTTGGAATCGCAAGCATCCTCACATGTCGGGACATTTGAAGAACCTGGATCAAACAACCAGTTGATACCAAAGATACCGTCAGCAATGTTCACCTGGTCATCACCGTTGCAGTCACTGCGGAGGAACTCGTTGAAGTTGACCACCGTCAGAGTACCGCCAACCAGTGTCGGCTGGCTGAGGAAGCCCTGTCCCGCCCAGACTGCGCAGTCCTGCGGAGGATTTCCGGCTCCGTCAACGAATCCGGTGTCCATCGACCCTTCGGCAGTGGTCATCCAGTCGACGCCGAAGAGAGCGGTTGTTGCTCCAGCAGGAATCTGGTTATCCAGAGTTCCGTCGCTTCCGAGGTCAGCGATCCCGCCGAATACGATCGCACCAGGCGTGGTGGTGGGATCCTGAACAGCGAAGAACTCGAAGGCAAACATGGGCGTCACACCGGTCAGCATGGCGACAGACCCGTCGTAGCTCACATTGACCTGCACCGCATCGATGGCGGGCATGGTGACATTGACGAGGCTCACCGTGGTTCCTGCCGCATTACCCAGCACCGCAGTCGAACTCGAGGCGGTGAACTGGTTGGGGTTGATCACATCCACCGTTCCGCAGTTCTGTGCCGGAGGAATACTGGCTCCACCGCTAACCACCACGGTGGCCACTGGAGGAGCTCCCTCGGAGTCACAGAAGCAGACACTGGCATCGTCGGCACCCGTGATGGTGTAGTCCATCGTCATCATTTCGAAACCGCTGACGATTCCAACCACTGCGCATCCTGTGAAACAGAGCACGACTCCCTGAGTCGCTCCTGTCGAATACACACTGATCTGATCGAAGTCCGGCGTGCCACCGTCATTAGAGGTTGCTGTATCCGCACCCGACGTTGCGCCGTTGATAGTCAAGAGATCTGTTGGATGACAAACACCCATCGACCATCCTTGCACATCGGCGCCAATGTTATCCATGAGCGCTGAGAGGGTGACGTCATCTCCTGTGGAGCCTGCACCATCGGTCACCGTAAACGTGTAGTCGCCTCCACCAGCATTGGCAGTGGCAGTCACCGTGAAAGCGATGGCGAGTACCATCAAGCTAGTTATGAATTTGCGAAGCATTTGCAAAGTTCCTTTCGCTGTCACTCCTGAGTGCCGAAACACCCGTATCACACCCCATGAATTTCTATCGATGGAACAACACCTGTGTTCCTCTTCCGGAGAACTCCATCCAGCAAACTGCCTAGCAGGAGCATTCCGTTTTGCGACCCACAGAGCCGTGGGCCATCAAATCTCAACATTTCAGTCTCAGCAGACCTACCGGCCCACTATTTCAGGTGGGGAAAATGGCATGCACGCCTGGCCACGAATGACCCGCATCGCACACCAACCCACCTCCTCGGAGTTCCCACTCGAACCCGATAATCCAGGTCAAGGAACTCCAGCCAGGACAGTGAACCCAATCGAGCAAGTGTCTCCCGGGTCGATCACCCGAAAATTGGCCAGATTGATTCGATCTGTCAGAACCCAAGCATCCTTGAGTATATCGACTTATCGGTCGTTGCCAAGTACCGATAGCAAGCCAGGGAATGGAGGTAGGACACGGAAGAACCCCTGTTTGTGAGGACGGCCGCGCCCCCGATTCACCAGGACCTATCCGGAAAGGAGTGAGGAGTGAGGAGCAAACCAGACCCCAGCTCGCCGAACACACGACCGTTCTCGCAAACAGTTCTCGTGGACCACCTTATGAAACATATACTCTTCATCTCGCGGATCTCCGACTCCCCCATCAAACCGTGAAATTATTGCCTTGTCAATCCGCTTCACTACATACAAACTCCAGTAAATCGCGTATTTCATCCGCGGTCAGAGTCCAGTGGATCTCCGGCATCGCTGAAATCCCCGTGTCGGTCTCAAATCCCTCTACAAGGGCCGCTGAGGGGTCCACCAGGCTGCTCAAGATCTGCTCCCGGGATTGCCTGGCTCCGATTCCATCCAGTGCTGGACCGGCGACACCGCCGTTTCCCCGTAACGAATGGCACCTCAGACACTGAGCGACCGGATGGTCCAGAAAAATGTTCCGCCCGCGATCGATATTTCCACCAGCGAGAGCCCACTGATGGTCTGCGACCCGGTCTATCCCTTCCCCCTCCTGGATCCTGGCAGCGCGATTTTTGAGTTGCTCCGAGTCACTCATGCTTGCGGCGATCAGTACATCGAGATGCAACTCAGCCTCGAGATCATCCTTCTCGAGCGCATCGAGCCATGCTGTGAGAAGCGCTATCGCCGAGGTCTCCTTCTCGGCTCCGATCGCCCGAATCGCTAACTGTCGAATCTCCATCTCGTTGGCATCAGTGGTCAATTGTTTCAGTTTTTGCACCCGAACGCTCTGGTCCTCCTCGAATCGCTCCGCCTCGACACGAAGTGCCGCGATTCCTGCAGATCGAGCTCGACCCAGAGCGATTCCTGCATGTTCAGGATGATGCTCGACGATCTGGCGCAGAGCCTGGATTCTGAATGAGGTTTGTTGTGAAGCGTCGGCAAGGATTGTCTCGTTGACCGACAGGGGAAGATCAATGCCGTGAACGCTGGCAACCTGTTGAGCAACGCCCGCCAGGTGATTTCCCTTTTGAATCAAATCCAGTAATGGGGCAGATATCTCGGATCGAATCGCCTCCGAACTTCTTGACGGTCCACCGTAGGGACGAATCGTACCCCTGACGAGGTCTCTCGGTCCTGGTTCTACCCAGTTGAGCACTGCCTCGATCGCCAGCCTCCCGGCCTTGCTCGGAATGTCATCGCGACCAGCAAGACTTACCAACGCAGCGGCATGCCTCGTATCTCCATGGCGCAAGGCCGCGTCGATCACTCTTCTCAGGTAGGGAAGTCGATGATCTCCCCTCCCCTTGATGGCATTCTTCTCTTGCAACAGCTGGTCGTATACCTGCTGCTGCGGTTTCAGTACTCGTCTTCCTACGGGGGAGAGTTGCTTCTTCCACCAGATTTCTAGATCCACTACGTCGCTGTTTTTCTCCGTGTTATCGCTACGTGTGGCGACGAGGGCTGCTCTGATCGGCGCCTCGAACAGATCGGATGGGTTTTCACTCCAACGATCGACAAAGGCACGATAAGACCACAGGTCTGCGCGTTCTGTTGGGCGGCTACTTTTCCTGCGGACTCCTCCCCATTCGATTTTTCCACCTGTCTGGGTCATGGCGATTCCGAGCACCGTTTTCCCGGCCTCGATACCGATCTTCGAGGCATCGACCTGTAGCTGGACCCATTCTCCGGTTGCAGGAAGATCTCCTTGGCGAAGGAGTGAAGGCTCGCCATCGGTGCCCTGGGGAAATGTAGTCACACCCCAGTAGGCACGGTGTTCCCAGACGGTCTCGTCGTCGACGCGCACCTGGAAACACATCGATTTGGGCACCTCCAGGATCCTCACATCGATGTGGTAGGTATCTCCCTCGGCGACGACATGGGGGTGAAGCGACTGTTCGAAATAGACCTGGCGTATCTGACCCGCCGGAGCTTCTTGTCGGATCACCTGGTCGATCCCCTCGGGAGCAACCTCGGGAGCCTCGACCCACGGCCAATCTCGCTGGCCTCCATCGGCCACCTCGACACAAAAAGGCGGCATCTGGCCGCTGAAGGCGATGACATCGAGCGTCGAGGATCCCGGAGAGACCTGTTCTGGTTCCCCAACCACCAGTTCTCGCGCGGTTGCATCGAGGATCGTAAGTGCTTCCTCGATCTTTTTCTTTGCCGCGACGTGTTGTTTCTTGTCGGCGATGCCCAGCATCGTTTTCAGCGCTCCGTCGGGAGCTCCGGAATGGAACAAAACACGATCTGCAAGAGTTGGCATTGCATCGAGCACGTATAGATCATGAATAGCACGTGCCGCCTCCGTGGCGATCTGAGCATCCTCGTCGGCCAGGAACATCGAGATCACCGGATGAACACCGGGAGACTTACGCCCACCGTCTCCAACCGGATGAGCAAAGAGAAAACCAGGGTGATGTTTCTTGCGTAATGCCAGTAAAACAGCGAGACGTACCTCTCGATTGTCAGACGTCGCATAGTTCATCAGATCCTGTGGCTTCGCCGATCCGGCGAGCCCCATCACTGCGGCATGACGCAACAGCGGATCCAAAGGGCCATCGATGGCCGCCATCTCCATCAAGCGCTCGACCGCTTCCGGTACTCCGATGCGTCCGATCGCCAATGCAGCATGAAACTTGACCCGAGGAGCGGGGTCATCGAGCAAGCGAATCAGCGGGCTGATCGGCCCACCTCGCAGGTCTCCCAGCACTCGAGCGACCTGCTCTCGAACCGCTGCATCCTCATCATCACAGAGCCTGGAGAGGGATTTCACCTCCTCAGATGAGCCCATCCCCTCGACTCTCGCCCACTGCCCCACCCCCCAGATTCCGTGCCTACGTTCCCTCAGCCCCTCACCGTTGAGGGCTACATCCAGCAGCATGGCAACCGAGTTTCGATCACCCCCTGCCAGATGAAACTGAACTCTTTGACGCACTCTTCGATCCGGATGGGCCAGCAACTGACCGAGCTGCGAGGAAGGCAACTGCTGGAGATCGGTGGTGAGCCAGTGACCCACACGATGTTGCTGGCTCTGCGCCTGACTTTCGGGATGCCACACCTCCATCAAACGGCCTCGGTCGGTAGAACCCCAACCTCCACCCCAGGCAGAGATCCACATCTTTCCATCCGGAGTGAAATCCACATCGGTGCAAAGCACCTTGTTGACGAATACTTGCGAATCTGCGAGTTGAAATCCGGCTCCATCCTGCTCGAGCCTGAATCTCCACACCGATGAATTGCCCGGACTGCCACGGAAGTCGCAGAGAAAGAAACTGTCTCGATTCTCTTCTGGCAAGCCAGTTCCTGGATAGTGAACGAATCCAGAGGGACCACTGGTGAGGTGAGCGATCGGGGCCAGTGCCCACACCGGCCGCACGGGATGATCGAGTTTCCAGATCCCCTCCTGATCCCAGGGACCCCGTCTGTTGGCACCTTCCAGCGACTGGTACTCCATTCGCCAGCCGGTTTCCCCGCCCCACACGATCTGTACCAGTCGTGCTTTGTCTCCTGCATCGGAGTTGTTATCTCCTGTGAACAGGTCTCCTCGATCGTCGATTGCCAGCTCCTGAGGGTTTCTCAGCCCAACATGAACCACCTCCAGGTCGCTTCCATCCGGTTCACATCGAAACACCGCTCCCGATCCAGGATCGGCCAGCAATCTGCCGTCTGCAGTGGTGAGGTGATAACCCCGGTCTCCAATTGACCAGTAGATCCTGCCATCCGGCCCACGAACCAGTCCATGCATGTCGTGACCACGAAATGCAACTCGAATACCGAATCCACGTTGCAACGAGACGTGCTGCTCCGCCACACCATCATCATCAGCGTCTGTCGCCAACCACAGGTGCGGAATATTGGTGATCCAGGCCTTGCCATCTTCGACCAGAACACCTGCCAGAGTTCCATCGAGTGGAGCCTCGTATTTTGGTGTGAAGAGATTTCTGGCATCCAGGATGCCATCTCCGTCGGTGTCGACGAGACGTGTTAGCCGATCATCGTTGGCGCTGTAGTAGTCCATCCCTCCCTGGCGACGATCCTTGTATTTCTCATACATCGCCATCCGATCGTCAACCGTCTGGAGTGCCAGATCATCGAGTAACCAGTAATGACTGGATCGATTGTCTTCCACTCCATTTTCTTGCCTCGCAGATTCGCACACATATGCGCGACCCCTTGCGTCGATACCAAAGGCGACCGGATCTCGGACCAACGGCTCTGCAGCAACCAGGCGCTTCTCGAAACCAGCGGGGACCTCGAGAAGTTCCAGAGCAGACTGCGCTTCTCGTGGCCAACCGGGCTCCGGTTCATCGGAAGGACCTGGTGCTGGATCTGCTTCGGGCACCGGATCTGCTGGAGGAGCTGAGAACCCATCTCCTGCCTCGAGTTGAAGGGCCATCAGGGCCAGGAGCAGCAGCAGAAAGACAGCAGTAGCGCCATTATTGGTATGATTCGCGACAGACAAGGGCACCTCCTGATCCTCCCGAATGGGGAGGCGATGCTGCTGTCATAGAAACAGCATCCGCTCCGGTCAAGGGGAGGCCTGTCGCCAATGGCAAGGAAAAAGCCCCGACCGAATGAACTGCCGAGGCTTCTTATCAGGAACTGCAAATATACAACCCTCAGGGGCAGTGCTGGTAGAGTTCACACACCAGTGAATCCTCTGTCGGATCCAGCCCACAGGTATCAAAGGGAGGCGGAGGAGGCGGTCCACCCTGGAACAAGGTATTGAAGTGGTGAATCGCATCCGAGATGTCTATGTTTCCACTGTCATTGCAATCGAGTGCATCATGGCAGTCTGATGTAGTCCCGAGGAAGATGTACCCGATGATCACGATGGCGTCAGAGATATCCACTGCGCCGTCATCATTGGCATCCCCTCGAACGAAATCGGAGAAACACTCCTCCACGATGACGGTAAAGCTACCAGAGGAACTGTTTCCAGATGCATCGGTGGCGGTCACCAATACCTCGGTCACTCCGACCGGGAACTCACCTCCCGATGGTACGGAAGAAGTGATCGTTCCTCCCGAACAGTTATCGATGAACTCCAGCGGAGCCCAGGTCACGGAAGCAGTACATGTACTCGGTGCCGGCGTGGCGATGATGGTGCCTGGGAGGTTCACGATCTGTGGGAACTCTTCATCATTGATAACGAGCAGCATTTCTGATGTCGCAGAGTTTCCATGGACATCTGTGGCGGTGAAGGTGATCTGGGTCTCCCCGATACCGAAAAATGTGCCGGATACAGCACTCACGTCTGTCGATGCCACGCCACAGTTATCCTCGACAAGAGGAGCTACCCAGAACACTGTCGCTCCGCATTGACCGGAGTCTGTTGAAACGGTCATCAAGGGAGCCACACCCGAGATGGTGGGATCCTCTTGATCGTTGACCGTGATGTTGAAGGACGCTTGAGACTGGTTGCCGTGAATATCAACCGCAGTGAGAGTCACCACGGTATCCCCAGGTGCCAGGAACGATCCGCTCAGTAATGAACTGACCACGGAGTCGAGGTCGCTACAATCCGTAACCAGTGGTTCTTCCCACGAGACCAGTGCCCCACAGGCTCCCGGATCATTGCTGAAGACGAGATCGCTCGGAACCAATGAGATGGTCGGCGACTCAACATCTTGAACCGTGATCGTGAAGGACTGTGTGCCAGTATTCCCCTGATCGTCTGTCGCCGTGTAACTCACGGTATGCAAGCCGATGGGAAACTGGCTATCCGGTGTGGCAGAACTCTCCAGTGTTACCGTCGAGCAATCCGTGGCCGTCGGAGGCACCCAGTTGACCAGCGCAGTGCAACTTCCAATGGGAGCATCGACGACGATGTCCGATGGCATCCCATCGAGAGTCGGCGCCTGGGCATCGATTATGGTGATCTGCGTGACCATGCTGGCACTGTTACCGGATTCATCCGTCGCGGTGTGGGTCACTTCCGTGAGGCCGATCGGAAGCTGTGAACCCGGGGAATGGCTGCTGGTGGCAGTTGCGCTTCCGCACAGATCTCCTGCCAGTGCTGGATCCCATGTAGCCGTTCCGACGCACAGTCCCGGTGTCGTATCAAAGGTCAGTTGCGAGGCAACATTGGTGAAGAATGGCGCTTCAGTATCGAGGATCGTGACATCGAAGCTCGCTTGACTGGTGTTTCCTGCTGCATCGACTGCGGTGTAGGTCACCAGGGTGGTCCCGACCTGGAAGATGCTTCCACTGGTCGAATCTCCGGTCATCGCCACGCTTGAACAGTCAGTGGCGATCGGAACCGTCCAGATTGCAACCGCTGAACACTGCCCAGGGCTGTTGTCCAGGACAAGCGATGCAGGCACCTGGCTGATCGTTGGCGGACCCGCATCGAGCACGGTCACCTCGAAAGTGGCAGTGGAAGAGTTGCCCGCACCATCGGTCGCGAGGACCGTCACCGTCGTGGTACCGATGGGGAACTCCGATCCACTTGCGTGATCCGTTCCCAGCGAAGAAATCCCGGTGCAATCACTCGCTGTGGAGCTACCCCATGTTGCGATTCCTGTACAAGCTCCTGGTGACGAATCCAGGGTGATGTCGGCGGGAATGGTGTCGATCTGCGGCGATTCCACATCCAGAACTGTGACCGTGAAGCTGGCCGATGAGCTGTTACCCGCTGGATCGATGGCACTGTAGATGACTACCGTATCGCCGATCGGGAACGATGCTCCGCTGGAAATATTGCTGCTCATCAGATGGGATACGCAGTCGAACCCTGTCGGTTCTTCCCAGCTGGCAGTCGCCTCACAGGCACCTGCTGGAGCTTCCAGGACGATGTCCGCTGGCATGTTCTCGATCAATGGGGCATCGATATCGAGAACCGTGATATCGAAGCTGGTCAGGGTCTGGTTCCCATTGGTGTCGGTCGCCGTGTACACCACTGTGGTGACCCCGACGAGGAACTGGGAGCCGCTGGGGAAGTTGGTTTCAAGAGCGCTGAAGGTGCAATCCGTCGTCGTCGGTTCCGTCCATACAACCATCACACCGCAACTTCCTGCACCGTTATTGACCGTGATGTCCGCGGGAGTTCCGGATACCTGAGGAAGTTCTCCATCGAGGATGGTCACCAGGATGCTATCTGAAGATGAGTTTCCGTGATCATCCGTGAAGGTGAAGTTGACGATGTGATTGCCGATCGGGAGTGTGCCTCCATTGGTCAAGTCGGATGTCATCGTGAAAGCAGAGCAATCGCTCGCCGCTGGCAGTGTCCATGTCGCCGCTGCTTCGCACGAATCGCTCGCCGTCGTGACAAACACGTCCTGGGGCATCAGTTCAATCGTGGGTGGCGTCGAATCGACCACCACCACCGTGAACGTGCTGACGATCTGGTTGAGCGCATCATCCTGACAGGTGTAAGAGACCAGCGTTTCACCGATGGGAAACAAATCACCCTGTTGATGCGAGGAAGTTACGGATGGAATTGCCGTACAGTTGTCAGCGAACACCGGGCTATCCCATACACCAGGAAGTTCGCAGGCACCTGTAGGATTTTCTATCACCACCTGGGTCGGCGGTCCCGACAATTGAATCGGATTCTCGGAATCAGTGACCACCACCGAGAAAGTGGCATTGGTGCTGTTGTTGGCCTGGTCGGTAGCCGTTGCAGTGATAACAGTCGTACCGAGCGGGAAGGAGGATCCAGGGATATGGCTGTAGGAGATCGTCACCGCTGAGCAATGATCATCGGCAGTCGCCTCTGCCCAGGTCATCGTTGCAGCACAAGTGCCTGGTGCAGTGTCTGCTGTGAGCCCGGATGGAGTCGATGTGATCTGAGGCGCAATCTCGTCCACAACAGTGACAGTGAAAGATCCCGTCGATTGGTTTCCTGTCGGATCAGTGGCAGTGTAGGTCACCACCGTGTCACCGAGAGAAAATTCTGACCCGCTGGCATGAGTAGAACTCAGTGTCGCTGAGTCGCAATCCTGAGTCGTGGGCTCGGACCATGTGGAGATAGCAGAGCAGGCACTTGCATCCGTCCCAACCGACCTATCCAGGGGTAAAGAGAGGATCTGAGGGAGTTCGATGTCAGTTACGTTGACATTGAATGAGAGGATCGCTGTATTTCCTGCATCATCGGTACAGGTGTAGGTCACCGTGCTCGTACCCATGTTGAAAGTAGTGCCTGAGACATGGCTCGATGTGAGAGAGACCGCACCGCAAAGATCTACTGCTGTGGGTTCTGTCCATGTGGCAATCGCTGTACACAAGCCTGCTTCCGACGAGAGTTGGATGTCGGCGTGGGTGGAAGTGAATGTGGGTGATTCCTGATCGAACACGGTGATGGTGAAACTCTGTGAGCTTTCATTGAGCGCCGAATCGGTGCTTGTGTATGTCACGACGGTATCACCGATGGGGAACACATCCCCGGGATTGTGGCTGACCTGAAAAGTCGCCGGCTCACAGTGATCGAGGACGGTCGGATGATCCCAGAAGATCGAGGCGTCACAATTCCCCGGCAAACAGGGAGCGGACTGGTCGAGCGGCATATTGAAGAAACCCGGAGCTTCGGTATCGCTGACATTGATGTCGAAGGTCTGCGTCGCCACATTCCCGCTATCATCTGTTGCGGTGTAGGTCACCGTCGTCGTCCCCAGAGCGAAGAACTCTCCTGGAGCATGGCTCTGGATTGTCGTGGGTGGCGTGCAATCATCCGTGGCCACCGGCTCGGTCCAGAACACCTGAGCGGAGCAGAGCCCCAACGATGTTCCAACATCGAGATTTGCTGGAGCAGTATCAAATACTGGCGGGCTGGCATCGCTGACCGTGACAAGAAATGTATGGAGCGTCGTGTTCAGGGAGTCATCGACGGCAGTGTATGTCACTGCAATGACTCCAATTGGAAGCACTGCACCTGGGTCCACGGTTGACGATAGGGCTGAAGCCCCACAGTCATCGATCACCGTAGGGGGAGCCCAGTTTGCGATCGCAGTACATTCTCCTGGATCAGTCACCAGGGTGAGATCAGCCGGTGGATTGACGAGAGTGGGTGGAATTCCATCGGTCACCGATACCGAGAAAGTCATCGTGGTCGATTTTCCATGGATATCGGTAGCGACGTAGGAGACTTGCTGAACACCAATCGGGAAGACCGAGCCAGACACATGGGAAGATGTCAGTGTCACGGAAGTGCAATCAATGGCAACGGGCTCTTCCCAGGTCACCACTGCTTCGCAGGCTAGCGAAGATGTGACCACTTCGACCAATCCCGGAGAACTGACGAACTGGGGGAAGTCGTTGTCCAGCACGGTGACCGAGAAACTCTCTATCGTCTCATTTCCAGAAGGGTCCGATGCGGTGTAAGTGACCGTTGTGGTACCCACACCGAAGGTTGACGGGGGGTCAAAACTGCTATTCACCGCCGTCACTCCACAACTATCCGTCACGATCGGCGCTGGCCAGTCCACCGTCACTCCACACTGTCCCGCCAGTGGCGTTAGCGTCAAGTCAGTGGGCAGACCGCTGATGACAGGCGGGACTTCATCGATCAGAGAGATTTGAAAGCTCATCTGAGATGAGTTCCCGGCACTGTCGACTGCGGAGTAGGTCACTGTTCTACCCGCGGGGGTAATCAGCGCAGGCGAGGGGGGATTCGAGATCATGGTCACGCTCGAGCAATCAGTGACCAGGGGGTCACTCCAGGACGCTCCCGCTGAGCATCCCGCTCCAACTGGATTGACCGTTATATCTGGAAGTTGTTCCATCACAGGAGCAGTTCCATCGACCACGGTCACCACGAAACTCTGAGAAATCGAGTTGCCCGAACCATCCGTCGCCGTAGCCGTCACCGTGGTGGCTCCCAGCGGGAATATATGGCCCTGGGGGAAATCAGTGGTGACAGCGGGGAATGAGCAGTTATTCGCATCGAGCGCAAACGGTGCCGGCCATGAGACACTTCGTTCGCAGGTATTCGCATCAGCACTAGATGTGATGTTTCCTGGAACCGAGATGAAAAATGGGGGATCTGGTTCCAGAATAGTCACCAGAAAGCTCAACTCACTTACATTCCCTACATCATCGGTAGCCGTGTAGGTGACTGTGGTCGAGCCAGAGAGAAACAGGTCACCAGAAGCATGGCTTCCAACCAGAGAGACTGCAGAACATTCATCTGTAGCACTCGGTGGAGTCCAGGTTACTGCAGACTCGCACTCCCCACTGGGAATGTTGATGGTGATGTCCGTTGGCATTCCAGTGATCACAGGAGCCAGCGTGTCGTAGGCGATGCCAGCCAGAGCATCACAACTATCAGGGATCAAGTTTCCGTTACAGTCAGATTCGGTTCCTGCGACGATCTCGCAACTATCCACCAGATTGTTGCCGTTGCAATCGAGACCACCTGAACTGATATCGCAACTGTCTGGTACTCCATTGGCATTGCAGTCGACCGCTGCGCCCTGAGCAATCTCACAAGGGTCAAGGATGCTATTTCCGTTACAGTCCATCGTTCCGGTTGCAAAATCACAACTATCCGGAATGCCATTGCCGTTGCAGTCCGGCAACCCCCCCGCCATGTCGCAACTATCCAGAACCCCGTTTGAGTTGCAATCGGTGAAAAGGAGAGTGCCAAGAAAACGTGCTCCTGATGTTGTAGCGACGAGCGCTGTGCCTCCTGACAGTGACAAGATGCTAGATCCCGTCCCTGCTGGAATCGGCACACACGGTTCGAGTGCACTGAAACTCTCGATCAGGAAACCAGAATCCCAGCCAGAAGCCGACCTTGAGAATAACTTCAGCCCACAAGTGGTCGTGACCAGCGCCCTGGCTCCAGAAATCTCCATCGGTCCATCGACAGCTTCAGAAAAAATCAGCGCCGTCTCGGGAGCCCAGCCTCCTGGACCACGGAGGAACACATTGGCTCCCAGTGGCGAAGGCAACAACAAGCGCAATTCTCCAGCAGATTGATCGAGACTGAGATGGGTACCGGAGGCGACGGCAAGAGGATGCGTTGCATCCAGGCTCCACTGGTTCAGCGCCAGTCCCTGGTACTCGAAGGTCAACACCTGTCCGGCTGTCGGAGCAGAGATGCTCACATAACCGCCGCTCATCGAAATCTCGGTACCAAATGCGTCTCCGGGTACTCCCAGCACGGTTCCAGCGGGAATCCATGTCGGCGCACCACCGCCATCGAAAACTCGAGTGTAGAAGTATGTCTCATCTGTGCCCGGAGAGCCTACAGCAAGTAAATCTCCTGAGTGTCCCACTGCAGAACCCCAACCAGGGTCAGCAGAGCCAGAGATGGCCCCATCGATGACCGTGTCCAGGGTCCAGGAGATCCCGTCATGGAGATGGAGCTGGACTTCTCCAGAGAGACCTAACACCAGATCTGAGCCCTCGAGTCCAATCGAGAGCAAGGTTGCTCCTGCCAGATCGATGCTTTGTTCCAGCAACCAGCTTCCGGTGGTGCGATCAAACAGTTCGACGCTGGATCCATCGCTGGAAACCGCGCGTTGACCATCGATCACTGCAAAGCTAGTAGATGATGCGACCCCGAGGAGTTCGGAGTCGATGACGCACTGAGCCCAAACATGGCCAGGAAGGCCAGCGGCGAAGGCAGTGAGCAGCAAGAGAGTTCGCAACACCGTTGTGAAACTCGCAGCGAAACGAGCACACCTAACACCCCTACGGGTTGTAGATTCATGAGACATCGATTTTCTCCCCAAACACTGTTCCTTGTCGGTATAAAGTCACCAGCGGCATCCAATGTATTGATTTGTATTGAATCAGCAACTCTCGGGGGCGATTGTCAGAAAGTAGAGTGTTGTCATTGAAGAGTCCTTATTGGTCGATTAGTTCCAAAATTTGGCGGCTCTTCAATGCTGCTCTCGACCGGGAAGTGAGAAGCGGCTAGGCTGCGCCGCTTCCCTCGATCGTGACCAGGGAGTGATCATTGAGAGGACTGTCCCCGTAGCTCAGCTGGATAGAGCATCGGATTCCTAATCCGGAGGTCGCAGGTTCGAATCCTGCCGGGGACGCTTTCACGGATTGAGTTCGATGAGTGACCCGATCCCCGGTTCACCACGCGCCTCAGGCAACTGCTCCGAGTCTCCAATTATTGCCGGGTTTGTGCTGCTGGAACTGACTTTCTAGTACCAATATCGATATCCGAGTGAGACCGATCTGTGAATTGGCGTTAGAATTCTGGTGTGCTTGAAACAGCTCCTCCAGCCGCCTCGGCCCACTGTGACGCGCCCGTAGCGATGGCGACCCACTCCCTGCACTTTGTCATTTGCCCTGCATCCTGGTAGGATTTTCATCATGTTCAGAAATGCACTGCTGACGATCGGCCTCCTGTGGTTCTCCCTTGCACCCACCTTGTGTGCTGCAGGAGTCTTGCCGCATGCCTGCGCGTCTTTCCTCTTCCTGGGCAGTGAACATAGTTGCGCGGAAGGGGAGAGTGACCATTTTGAGGATCACTGTTCTCAAGAATGTGAAGACGACCGTTTCTCCCACGACGAATTCTCCCACGACAGTTCCTCACACATTTCCTGTTCGCATGATGACCTGGTCTGTATTCATGATGGCTGCTCACATGACGCTTGCTCACATGACGCCTGCGTCAACGACCCTTATCTGGTGAGAGACCTGGCCCAGAAGGACAGGACCTGGGACTTTCAATCCAGCGGCCAGGACTCTCTCGTCGGTCCTGGTGCCTCGAAAGTTCATTCGTATTTCATCAACAGTCCCCGACCCTGTGTCCATCTCAGAGGGCCGGTCGCTGGCAAGAACATCCCCTACCACGTCACCGATATCCCGCTGCTCGCCTGATTTCTCACTCGATCCCCAACGCAATCCCCGCTGGCGCCATCCGTTGACTACTGGTCACGGACAAGCGCGAGCCGTGTTTCGGAATAGAGCCAGAAATCAGAGGACCGAATGGAACAGATCCAAATACCAGCGCAACATCCAGGGACTGAAAAACTGCTGCCTACCATGGCGCTAATTCTCGTCTTCCTGTCGAGTTGTATTTCGTCGCCTGGTGTCTATCAGCCACCGATGGAAACTCTTCTCCCCCGAGACTTCGGCGCATTTGAAAGTTCGAGGGTGATCGAGCCCGGGCAGCGTGAACCCGCAGACACGCTGACACTCCAGGATGCCCTGTCGCTTGCCATGAGCCACAACCCGGAGCTCTCCGCCTCGTCCTGGAGAGTCGATGCCAGCAAGGCACGCACCCTGCAAGCAGGATTACGTCCGAATCCACAGATCGAAGGTGAAGTGGAGAACTTTGCAGGAAGTTCCACTCTTGGCGGTTTCGATGAGGCAGAGACCACCATTGCACTGAGTCAGTTGTTCGAACTCGGGGATAAGAGAAGAAAACGACTCCGAGTCGCGGAACTGGGTCAAGGACTTGCCGAATGGGACCTCCAGGCGAAGCGGCTGCAGCTCATCTCGCAGACATCGTTAGCCTTCATCGAGGTGCTCGCCGCACAGCAAAGGGTAGAACTTCAGTCAGCAAGTCTCGATCTTGCCCGTGAAGTACTGAACTCCGTTTCCGAGCGAGAAAATGCAGGAAAGAGTTCTCCCATCGAAACCATCCGCGCCCAGATCGTGGTTTCTCAGGGCGAAATTTCTCTCGGCCGAGCGCGCCGTTCCCTCGATGCATCCCGAGCGTTGCTGGCAGCGAACTGGGGAAGTGATTCTGCACGGTTCACATCAGCCATTGGATCTCTGGATGAAACCCCGGACCTTCCATCGCTTGACAGTCTCAAGGCAAGGATCAGCAATAATCCAGATGTCTCCCGCTGGAATGTCGAGATCGCCCAACGAAGCGCTCGAATTGAACTGGCATCTGCCGAGGCCACTCCAGACGCAACCATCACCGGCGGTGCCCGGCTTCTTCAGGGTACCCAGGAAACCGCATTCGTCGTCGGCCTGTCGATTCCACTCCCCATCCATGACCGCAACCAGGGGCGCATCAGGGAAGCAGAAATTGATCTTTCGAGGGCGACCGATGAGCGCCGAGCTGCAGAGATTCGAGTCCACTCTGCCCTGATCGATGGATACCAGTCGCTACTCTCCTCGTTCCAGGAAGTCACCGCTCTTCGCGAGAAGGTTCTTCCCGCCGCCGCAGCCGCCTATGAAGGAATTCGCGAATCGTACCGTCAGGGGAAACTGACCCAACTCGATGTCCTGGACTCACAGAAGACGCTATTCGAGGTCAGGGATCAGTACGCGAGATCCCTCACTGATTACCACCGAGCCCGCGCTCTGGTCGAAGGCCTGGTGGGAACACCCATTTCCGAACTGAAGAATGGAGGCCTCCGATGAAAATCAATCTGGCACTGACAGGCCTGTTGTTTCTGCTCATGGGAGTTCCAGGTTGCTTCCCAAAGGAACAGCCCAAGGAAGTACCACCGCAGAAGCCCATCTCTTTCATGGATGCACTGTCGGCGCCACCGACTGATCAGGTGGATGAGATCCATCCTGACGATGTGCACATCACAGAAGCTCAGATGAAAGAATTTGGGATCGAGGTAATGGTAGCTGCTGCGGCCACGCTCTCTCTGGAGATTCAACTCCCGGGTGAAATAGTGGCCAATGCAGATCAGTTGGTGCACATCGTACCGAGCGTTCCCGGTATCGTCAGTGAGGTCAAGAAGCGCATCGGTGATCAGGTAACCGCTGGAGAAGTGCTGGCGACCCTCGACAGCCGAGAACTTGCCGCCGCCAAATCGAAATTTCTCGCCTCGACCGCCCGAGTGGGACTCGCTCAAACAACGCTGGTGCGAGAACAGAACCTCTGGGACAAGTTGATCGGGTCCGAGCAAGAGTATCTCGAGGCCAAAACTGCCTTCGAGGAGGCGAGTATTGCGCTTCGAGATTCAAAGCAGGCGCTTCATGCCCTCGGTCTGTCCGAGACAGATGTCCAGACACTGCCGGATGAGCCGGACACCGAGTTGACCCGTTTCGAGATGCGCGCACCGCTTGCAGGAGAAATCATCGAACGCCATCTGGTTCGGGGTGAGATGCTCAAGGATGACTCTCAGGCGTTCGTCGTCGCAAACCTGGATACCGTCTGGGTCAACCTGGCGGTCTATCAGAAGTATCTGCCATCTGTCCGGATCGGGCAGACGGTTCGAGTCTTCCCGGGTAATGGTGTGAAAGAGCAAGAGGGGAACATCTCCTACCTCAGTCCTTTCCTCGAGGAGCAGACGCGTACCGCAACTGCTCGGGTCGTGCTCGAAAACGATGGCGGGCAACTTCGCCCAGGGCTATTCGTCACCGCAGTGATCCTCACGGGAGAACTCGCTGTTTCAGTCGCCATCCCGAAGAGCGCCATCACTGAAATCGAGGGGAAAAAGCACATCTTCATCAAGTCGGACCACGGATTCGCACCCAGGGCAATTCGCACGGGACGCTCTGATGGTGTGCTCGTTGAAATCACGGAGGGACTTTCTGCGGATGAGGCGTACGCATCCGAGGGCGTATTCTCACTCAAATCAGAACTTCAAAAAGAAGACTTTGGCAGTGGTCACGGCCACGCGCATTAGAGGAGAAAGAAGATGTTGGAATCACTGATCCGCTCCTGTCTTCGTTCACCACTGATGGTGGTGGTGCTCGGAATCATCGTCATGGGAGCCGGATACTTCAGCTACCAGAGAATGCCTGTAGATGCCTTCCCCGATGTTTCTCCAAACTTGGTCCAGGTATTCACCGTCACCGAAGGTCTCGCTCCCGAAGAGATCGAAAAGTATGTCACCTATCCCATCGAAGCCTCGCTCAGTGGCCTCCCTGGAACCGAGAAGATCCGTTCCGTCTCGAACTTTGGACTCTCCGTCGTCAATGTCTACTTCGAGGACGGGATGGACACCTACTTCGCCAGGAGACTGGTTGGAGAGAGACTGCAGGAAGCTCGCGAGGAAATCCCCGCTGGCTTCGGAGTGCCCCAGATGGGTCCGATCTCGACAGGTATGGGGCTGATTCTCTTCTACTACCTGGAAGACACCAGCGGCAGCCACTCCCTTGAAGAGCTTCGATCGATCCAGGACTGGATCGTCAAACGACATCTTCAGACGGTGCCAGGTGTGACCGAGGTGCTCGGAATCGGCGGTGACGAGAAACAGTATCAAGTTCGAGTCCATCCCGATGCGCTACTTCGGTACGAAATTACTCTCCAGCAACTCATCGAGCATGTCGAGTCCAACAACCTCAATGTCGGGGCTCAGTTCATCGAGAAGAACGGCGAAGAATTCGTCGTCCGTTCAGTGGGCCTCGCCGCATCGATAGAGGACCTGCAGCGAATCGTCGTGAAGTCCATCGATGGCCGGCCCATATACCTCGCAGATCTTGCCGATGTCGAGATCGGATCCACGGTCCGGCGCGGTCTCCAGACACACAACGGCGCGGGAGAAGTTGTCTCCGGCATGGTCGTCAAGTTGTACGGGACAAACTCCTCGACGGTGATCAACCGTGTAGAGGAAAAACTGGCAGAAATCGAGGATATCCTCCCGGATGGAATTCGCATCGTTCCTTACTACGAACAGAAGAGCCTCGTCGAGGCGTGTGTATCCACGGTCCAAACCGCTCTCTTCCAGGGGATCGGCCTCGTGGTTCTGGTACTCCTTGTCTTCATGGGAGGATTGAGGCCCAGTTTCGTCGTCGCCCTCTCGATCCCCTTCTCGGTGCTATTTGCATTCGTACTGATGAGCTATTTCGGAATTACGGCGAACTTGATGTCACTGGGTGGGCTCGCCATCGCCATCGGCATGCTGGTCGATGGGGCCATCGTCATGGTCGAAAATGTGGATCGGCGCTTCAGAGACCCTACGCAATCGAAACAGTCGGCAGTGCTCTCTGCCTGTTGCGAAGTGGGTCGGCCCATCGCCTTTGCGATCGCCATCATCATCCTCGTATTCCTGCCACTGTTCACGCTGCAAGGCGTCGAGGGAAAGATGTTCAGGCCACTGGCCTACACCGTCGCATTGGCGATGGCTGGCTCGCTGATCTATGCGCTGACCTTGGCTCCGGTGCTGTGCGCCTTTGTCATGAAAAAGTCCGATCAAGACTCAACAACACGGGAAAATCCCGTCGTCCGATTTTTTCTCGGCTTGTACCTTCCGTTGTTGCGATTTCTCGTGAAAAAGCGATCCCTTGCTGCCCTTCTTGCCGTAACGCTGCTGGCCATCGGGGCCAGCACTTTTCCGCAACTGGGATCCGAGTTCACACCCAAACTCAACGAGGGAACCATCGTGGTGAGGCTGACGATGGCCCCATCTATCTCGCTGGAAGAGAGCAAGCGAGTCACCTTGCTTGCAGAGAAACGAATGATCGCACTGGCAGAAGTCAGAGAGGTTGTGAGTCGAATCGGGCGAGGTGAGGTGGGAGCTCATGCCGATCCGATCAACAGTGCCGAGATGTTCGTACTACTGGAGCCGGAGACAGACAAGGCGCTTGAAGAGCTCGAACAATCGCTGCGGAATGCTCTGGCGGGAGTTCCCGGTGTGGGCGTGAACTTCACGCAGCCAATTGAAATGAATGTCGATGAATTACTCGAGGGAGTTCGTGCCGAACTGGCCATCAAGCTCTTCGGTGAGAACCTCGATGTTCTGAAGCGGGAAGCGGATCGGATCGCATCCGTGGTGAGTACGGTCGAGGGCGCCGTCGACATCCAGGTCGACCAGGTCAGCGGCACGCCACAATTGCTCATCCGTGTCAACCGCGAAGCGATCGCCCGCTACGGGATCAATGTCTCCCAGGTGCAGGAAGTGATCCGTGCCGCAGTCGGCGGCCATGTGGCGGGGCAGATCTTCGAAGGGATTCGCCGCTTCGACATCCTCGTGCGCTATCAGCACCAGTATCGCGATACCAGAGAATCCATCTCGGCCATCCTGGTCGAGGCCCCCGACGGCGTGAAGGTGCCTCTCTCTGAGCTGGTGGAATTCAAGGAGATTGTCGGGCCCCGTCAGATCACCAGGGAACAGAACCAGCGCTTCATCTCGATCCAGTGCAATGTTCAAGGCAGGGACATCGGTTCCTTTGTCGAGGAAGCGCAAGCCCAGATCGATGAACGCGTCGATCTTCCTCCGGGATATCTCGTCACCTGGGGAGGACAGTTCCGTCTTCAGCAGGAAGCGAACAAGCGCCTATTGCTCGTCATACCGATGACACTATTCGGGGTCTTTCTGCTCCTCTTCGGAAGTTTCAACCGGATGGGCAACACGCTGCTGATCCTGCTCAACATTCCGCTCGCTCTCGTTGGAGGAGTGGTGGCCCTCTGGCTCTCGGGGCAAAATCTCTCGGTTCCTGCGTCCGTCGGGTTCATCGCACTGTTCGGAATCGCACTGGAAAACGGCATGGTGCTGATCACCTGTCTCGATCAACTCGTTCGCGAAGGGCTCGGTATCGATGAAGCTTCAATAAAAGGCGCATCGATGCGGCTGCGGCCCGTGCTCATGACAGCGCTGACTACAGGTCTTGGATTGATTCCACTGCTGTTTGCTCAGGGAAGCGGAAGCGAAGTGCAAAGGCCGCTGGCAACGGTGGTGGTCGGAGGACTCGCTACATCCACGGTGTTGACGTTGCTGGTGCTACCGGTGCTGTACCGATGGTTTTGCGGCAGACCATCCGAAGATGGATCATCCGCCTGATGTAACCACTCCCTAGGCCAGTAACTCCTGGGCGAGTTTCAACCGGCCAGCGATGTCGACTCCCTCAGGGCAAGCGCGAGTGGCCGCAGCGAAATCGACGCCATCGATCTGGCGCTCCGTAGGCAACAACTCGCGATAGAGGCGCTTTGCATTCTCCGGCTCGTCATAGCACTCGTAATACATCAGGTAACGCAGCGAGTCGGCGATGCGGGTGTCGGCAAGAACGTGCGGTTGGCAATGCTGGGTACAGCCCATGCAGGCGAAACCGCTCGTGCAGGCGGCCAGACGATTGAGCTGGTGGAAATCACTCATGCCGAGTTTGATCGGTGACTTGGCCGCTGCGACGTTCTCCTTGAGAAGGTCGAGGCTGTCCATGTGAGAGACGGCGGAGTCGATGCGCTCGTCAGCCCACACCGCTTTCAGTTTTGCCTGACCGAGGGTGAAATTCTTCGACTTGAACTTGATCACCTCCTCTTGTGCCGCCGGAACCGACCTCTGGGTCTTCATCGCGATCAGCCCGATCTTGGCCTTCTTGCACGCATCGATGGCCTTGTTGAGTTCCTTGTCGCCGTACTGGCCGAAGCTGTAGCGGAACATGATGGCATCGATACCGCCAACCCTGGCCGCCTTGTTCATCAACTCGACAACATTTCCATCGTGGCAGGAAAACCCGAAGAACTTCGTCTTGTTCTGCTTCTTCAGCCTTTCCCCCATCTCGATGTATTCCTTCTCGAGGTACTTCGCATCGGAGACATAATGCATGAAGAAAAGATCGAGGTGATCGACCTCGAGTTGAGCGAGACAGGTATCCAGATCTCGGGTGTAGGTTTTCACGGTGGCGCGGTTGCTCGGGGCTTTCGACGTGATCCAGATGTTGTCGCGTCCCACCTGTTTGATGAAAGGGGCCAGCGTCTTGTGACTTTCTCCTCTGGCGTATACCAGAGCCGTGTCGAGATAATCGACACCTTCCTTGAAGCCTCGGTGAAGCATCTTGTCGTACTTGGGATCGAATACCTGAGAACAACCAAAGAGAATGATGGGGATCTTCTCGCCTGTTGCCCCCAGTTCCCTGCGCGGAACCTTCGGCAGCAACTTCTGTCCTTCGGGATCCTGGTCGGTCTTCTTTTCCTGGTCCTTGGTAGGATCCTGAGCCGCCGCCATGCCACTCATCGCTGACAGACTCGCCCCTGCAACCAGGCTCTTCTTCAGGAAATCCCTGCGGTCCACATCTTTACTGTCCATGTTTCCTCCCGGGCCAGTGGCCCCGCAGCTTATCCTAACCTGAACCGGAACGATTTTTCAGCAGCAAGCTGCGTTCCGCCGAACGACTTTCTCCAACAGCAGTGACATAAACCGCACGATCATCGCGAACGGGGCACTCTGCCTGGCAAATTCCGCAGCCGATGCACAGATCCGGAACGATGAAGGGCTTATTGAGTACGACCATCTCGTCAAACACGGTTTTCACTTCTTCATCGTGAGTCTGGATCGCCTTGGGCGAGACAGGGCACACCTCTTCGCAAACAACACATGGAATATCCATGGCATGTGGCAAGCAACGACCCTTGTCAAAAAAGGCAGTACCCAGAACGATGGGGCCCTGTTCGACGAACTCTCCCTTACCCAGTTTCTCATCGACGGTGATCTTCCTGATCGCCCCGGTGGGACACACCTCCGAACACAGCGTGCACTTCAACTGACAGTGCGCGATGTTGAAGTTCATGACCGGTGTCCACAGTCCTTCGAGGCCACCCTCAGCCCAAGTCGCCGGCTGCAACACATTGGTCGGGCACGAGTTGATGCACTGGTCGCACTTGATGCACTTCTCGAGGAACTCAGATTCTTCAACAGATCCAGGTGGTCGGATCAGATCAGCTGAGAAATTCGCATCGGTATTGGTGCCGTGGATCTTGAGGAAGGGATAGCCCAGCGCACCCACTACTCCGGCGAAAAGCATACGGCGCTGTGAGATATCGGGTACTAGTTTTACCTGCTTCGTATCGAGTCCAACCATGCTGAAGGAAAGTGCGTCCTCCGGGCAGTCGTCGATGCAATTCATGCAGGAGAAACATTCGCTGACACGAACAGCAGCGTGCGGGTCCGCAGCTCCTTCACAGCGGGCGAGACACATGTTGCAGTCGGTGCACTTGTGAACATCTCGATTGATACGGACCAGCGAAAACCGAGAAAAAACGCCCAGCAAGGCGCCCAACGGGCAAATTAATCGACAGAAAAAGCGCGGCACGAAGACATTGGCTCCCACCAGCACCAGCATGAACAGACCGATCCAGAACGATCCGACGAAGACCCGACTCGACACGCCCGGGGCGAACTTGAGATTGTCGATCCACAGGGAGTCCATTCCCGGAAGCGAATCAATCGTCATGTCGAAGATGGGCGCGACGACGGTGGCTGTGGTGCGATACATCAGGCAGATCGGATCAAGCAGTCCGATCTGAAGTGCGCCCATGGAGGCCATGATGAGTAGTACCGCGAGGACGGCGTACTTGAAGTAGTACATGTCACGGTAGCGATTACGACCGAAGTTCTCCTTGGTCTTGTGAACGTTGAACAGCCACCCGATGAACTGATGGAGCGTACCGTAGGGGCAGATCCAGTTGCAGAAGACACGCCCGGCCAACAGCGTCAGGCCCAGCACCAGCAGACCCCAGCCGAGGAAGCGGTAGACGTATCCCGTCGAGAGCATGGTGGAGATCATCACCAGCGGATCCATCTCCAGGATTCGTGATACCGGGTAACCTTCGAGACGCGACGTCCAGGTCAACCAGCACAGCATGATGAATGCACTGAAGAAGAAGATCTGTGAAGTAATCCGCACGTTGGTCAATCGCAGTTTCTTGCGCACCGGCGGCGGGAAGTACTTCACGGCGGGAGAGTCCGGCTTGGAACTGCCCGGATCAGGAACCACGGGTGGCAGGCTCAAAGGATTTCCTTGATGCGACCGCTGTAGTCGATCTTGCCACTGCCCTTGGCTTCGGACTTGTGCAGATATTCTGGTAACTGGTCGGGATCACGCTTCAGCAGGTGCTCGAAGGCCCAGGCATCCTGGGCGACCGGGTCCAGCGACGCCATCACCACATCCCCGTCGACCACATTCGAGGGGTCTCCGCCGGTCGGTCCGTTCTCCATCAGGATCTTGGTGCCATCCAGAATCGTCAGTGTAGGACGGATCATGATCGAGAGATCGGAAACGATCTCGTGGATGTCCTGGTGGAACTGGCTGCGGCGTCCGCCGAGCAGCCCGTACCAGTTCTTGATCCCCATCGATGCGTAGCACAGATTGTGGTCCTTGACCGGGGCTACTCCGATCACCTTGTCGACATTCGTGAACGGACGGTGGAAGAACCACCACTCCTGGATCAAAGTTGCCCCCGGAGTGGCGAGAAGTTTGAAGGCGTTGGTGTCTGGCAGATAAACTCGTCCTCCCGCTTTCTCTGCCGCCTTACGTAACCCTGTTTTCATGAAACAATCCGCAGGAGACTCGATGGGGTTGTCGCAAACTCGCACCTCCTGCGCGCGGCAGTCGACCAGCAGCATGTTGATCAACGCCTCGAGCAGTGCCGGTTGACTGGTCGCTCCCAGTGCAGGGGAACGATCGAAGGCGACATTCGGCTTCACCACCACGATGTCGCCCGGCTGGATGTAGTGTTTCAGGCCACCGACCGCATCGAGTGCCTTGCGTAGCATCTGATCCGGCGTGCCTCCCCGTCCAATCCCCACATCGGCGGTCTGCTGGATCGGCTTCGGAACCCTGAAATCGTTGAGGCTGACCGGAGTGAAATGGGGTTTGCTTCGCAGCCCGGTCGTATCCCTGAGAGACAGGGGCCAGTCCTTGGGAGCGAGCGCCAGATAACCGGCAGCTCCCAGGATCCCCGCCGCAGCGCCGATGCGGCCCAGGAACTTGCGGCGTTCCATCGGGCCTTTTTCATAGTCGGGATGCTGGATCGGCTTGGCCCGGGGTGGCTCGCCCGACTCTGTTCCTGGAGGATCGGGCACAGCGGGATCAGGTACTGCGGGATCAGGTACTGCGGGATCAGGTTTGTCGGCACCCTGGGAACCAGCGGGTTTTTCTGACTCGTTCATCGGTTCCCCTCCTCACCCTCACCATGGTAGCCGCCTTCGCCATCGAGATCTTCCTTGCCCTTCGGACCATCGCCATCGTCGGCGAGTGTCGTTTGTAATCGCTTCAAGGCCACCGCAACGCCCTCAGCGTGGGGGTGCTTCTCGACTCCGAACACGGATGCACCCTCGCGCCTCAGGCCGAAGTAGGTCTTGAGGAAGCGGTGCTGAAGGGTCGTGTGGGTCGGAGCCGATTCGATGACATCGTAATCTTCGAGCAATTCTGCCAGGAGTTTGTCGTAGAGTTGCCGTGCATCGCTCGAGGATTTTGCGGTGTGAACAAAGATGCGCGCACCCTCTGTTCCTTGAAGGTCCCCAAACCAGAAGTGTTGCGCGAAGCGATACTGAAAAACATTGCTCGGCTGGTAGCCAATCTGTTCGAAGGGAACACCAAGACCACTGTTCAGTATCTCGAATCCGGTCGGGGGCGCACCTTGTTGCCCCAACCTGGCCAGCGCCATCACCACGCGGCGGGTCATCACCTCGACCGACTTATCGGGTGCATCTGCGATGATATGGAAAAAGATCCGTCCGCTCATTCCGATGGCACCGATGGTATTCGGTGTGTAATGCACACCTTCGAACTGTTCTGTAGCTCTGCCGCCGCGTTGTTCCTGGTAGACACCCAGGCTGCCCTCGAAGGTGCCCTGGTCGTAGAGAAACACGTCGAGAAACCTACCCGTACCTCGATGTTCCAGTTCGATCACGGTCAGTTTCTGGAATCCGAACTTCACGTACTGGTCGGCCTGCCCGTTGATCTTCTCGTAAAGGGTGTCGACTTCGAAGGTCTGCGGGGTGGAAACCGATCGCCAGCCGCCTTCCAGCAAGGATGAATCGAAGGGACCGAGAGCGACCGGCACGGCTCCAACATCGCCCAGGCTCGGATCGCGCCAGCGTTTGAGCGGCGTCTTGTAGAGGTTGTCCTCGACCGATTGCGCAACCAGTAAGGCGATGTCGATATCGCGTTCGCCCGGGTCATAGTTATCGCGCTGCTCGACCAGCCAGTAGATCATGCCCAGGATGACCAGCAGCAGCAGCACCCCTACTGCCGTCTCGGTGGTGGAGATCTCCTTGCGAAGAAGCCTGGGTCGCCCCAGTCGATTGAAGACCTTGCCCTTCTTCGCCATCTGTCCTCCAGGACTATCATCGCACGCTCAACACCAGGTTCGATATCCGCTAACAGTCTACGGTTTAGGTCTCTCCGGGTAAAACTCCGGATTCAACGGCTGGGAAATGGCAGGGCCTCATGTGACCGTTGCCAACGCCCAACTTGCCGTCAGTGGAGAGAAGGGTAAATATCCTGAGTTTGCCGGCAACGTGCTAACAGTGGAAACGCGCGATTTTTGGAAAGACCCATCCGTCTCCCCCAGGAATCAGGGCTTCCACT
>JAYZBV010000063.1:0-5181 GCA_036338595.1 Planctomycetota bacterium
TGCTCGAATCGACCGTGGTGGTTCATGGATCCGCCATCGGTGACGGCAATCGCCACAACCACGACAACCTACCGGTATTGATCGCTGGGCGTGGCAATGGTCTCATCGACACCGGAAGGCACCTGGTCGCCGACCCGAACACCCCGATGTGTAATCTGTTCCTGTCGATGGCTCACGCTGCGGGTTCCACGGTCGAAAAAATCGGCAACAGCACCGGAACCCTGCCCGGGCTGCGATCCTGACGAGAACTCCCGTCAAAATCGATCTGACAGCAGCACCCGACCATTTTGATTCCTGAGGAATTTGCCCCATCCCTCTTGCGGTCATCTCACTGCCGAAGAGTTGATCACGCGCCGACTTCAGCAGAGACCCGACCTCATGGCAGCTCGGGCAGAGGTTCGCGCTTCTCGCTCTCTCAGTCGTGCTTCTTCTGCATGGGGGCATCCCATCGTCAGTGCGAGAACGGGGATTGGTCGTTTCGGTGCAGAAGCGAGTGATCTCGACGACCAGGAGACCGCCGAGGTGGGCATCGGCTGGCAATTCGGGTTCGATTCCGGGGCTACCCATCGAAGAGCCATCGCCATCTTCGAAGAAACCCAACTGGCGATGAAAAAACTGGAACTGAGGATCTCTGCACAGATCCGTGAGAGCCTCGCTCGACTCCATCATCGCCCACAACCAGGCACAGTTCGATCTACTACTGGCTGTCGGAGGACCGTAAACGTCCTATCGGTTTGCAGACCTGAATGAACCGATCCTCACAGGCATGAATCTCCAGAACTCTGGCAATCGAGGTTGTCCTGGGTCGGATCGAGTCCGCAACTGCCGACCGGTGCGGGTGTCGGCCCTCCACCGCTGAAGAGAATTGCCAGCAACGTGATGGCATCGGAGATATTGGTGGTGCCATCGTCGTTGATATCACTGGCATCCATGCAACCGGGCACGGGCCCCCCGCTGAACAGAAACGCCAGCAAGAAGATGGCATCGGCGACGTTGGTGCTGCCATCGGTGTTGACATCGGCACGGATGAAAATGACTCCAGCCTGGGTTGCATTGCGATAATAAGAGACAGTAAGTTCGCTGTAATCTGCGGCAAAGATGTCGAGTAAACCATCTTCGTCGACATCAGCGAGTTGCAATGCTGGAAAAGCAGTGGGCCCGGAAACTTGCAGCACCTCCTCGAACCCCAATCCGCCCACTCCCTGGAGAATCTGGAAGTTACCACTCGTCGCATCTCGAACGACAAGATCGAGCATGCCATCGAGATTCAGATCACCGATGTCCAGATGGCGGCTCGACGAGATCACCGGGATCAGGCTCGGATTCTGGGGGATCCCCGCCTGTAGCGAGTAGATACCCAGAAACCCATCGGCTTCCGAAACGGTGACGATCTCTGGAGAGCCTCCATCGAGATCCACAGCCTGCACCGACCAGTGAGATCCCGTCAGTCCTCCAATCAGTCGTTGTTCTGCGCTGAAGGTACGATTGCCCGTTGCCAGCGAGGTGGCCACTCCACCACCACTACCGGTGTTGAAACCGCAACACAGATCCAGATCACCGTCTCCATCCAGGTCTTTCACATCGACACTGAGAGGAAAACCAGAGAGCTCCATGGAAGTGAGTCCATCGAAGGAAGCGATGGGATCATCGATACCGGTGCCCCATGCCACCAGTAACCGGGAACCGAAGAAATCTGGAGCCACCAGATCGATGTGCCCATCCTCATCCACATCGAGGGCGAGGATTTGTGGATTCCCTCCACCCCATCCAGGAATCAGTCGTGGCTCCATGGTGAAGGTGCCATCTCCGTTTCCGCTCAGATAGCTGAACTGGGAATTGATGAGGTCGGAGACCACGGCATCCACGAGACCGTCCTCGTCGAAATCAGCGATCGCAATCGACCATGGAAAATTGACCGAAATCGGACTGGCTATGGCAGTGGCAAAGGAACCACTGCCGTTTCCTAGCGATACATTGAGAGCGGGATCAATACCGGGCTCACCCACCACAGCAATGATGTCGAGATTTCCATCTCCATTGACATCTTCCAGACGGGAGTAATTGACCGGATTGTTGATGGGAACTGAAACACCCGCTTCGAACTCGATGGTGGCGCTCTGAGCAGCAACGGATGCTGTGACCACGGTAGGGAGCACAAACAGACCACTGAAAACAAACGTATTAAAATGACGCAATTGATCCCCTCCTCTTTCGTTCTCATGAACCGGAGAATTCCGGTATCCAGGATCCGAAGTCATATCCGGATCCTGGACGAGATCGGACAGGATTTTATTCCCTTCAATCGGTCTTGAAGGGTGCCGCCGGCAATCCGTGACTGGAAACCAGGTTTGCCCGCACCGGGTTGTCCTGCCAGCCAAAGCGAACCGCCGTTGGTGCTGGGGCTTCCGGATGGCTGATCCTGAGCTGGTCGGCACTGACCACCTCGACCTCGGCCCAGTGCCAGTTGCCATCGGAGCCCTGGATCGCAAAACCATCGATCTGCTTGCCACGACGACCGGTCAAACCAGCTCCCACGTGATCGAACTGGACAAGGATCGAATTTCCATCGACTTCGTGCCCCCGGAAGAATGGTCCAGACTCGGGAAGATCGGCCCGACCGTGGCAGCGATTCAGGGCCCAATCGGCAAGACGATTGCCGACCGCCTGTTTGTTGCGCGGATGGATGTCACGGGCATCTCCGACATCGGTCAACACCACGAGACCGGTATTACGTACCACGCGGTGAGTGAAGTCCTGAGCCTCACGCAGAGTCGCCCAACCTCCCTGGACCGGATTATCGCTGACTGCCTTGAAGGCAGCGAGTTGTACGATTCCAAACGGGAAATCTCCCTGCCCCCACGCCTCTCGCCACGAACCGATCATCAGTGGTAGCAACTCGGCGTACTCCGCCGCTTGTCCGGCGTTTGATTCGCCCTGATACCAGATGGCGCCACGAATACCGTAATGAACAAACGGCGACAGCATGGCATTGAACATGACACCCGGATCGCTGGTCTTGCGCCCTGGAGCTTCTGGTTTCGAAGGAGGCGAAGGCCCGCGATCACCGGAAAATTTATTCCCCCTGTGGACCTTCCAGGTTCCCGCCAGAGCAATCGCTTCGCCTTCCTTTGCCCCTGCAGGCAGGATTTTTATCGACCCGGCAGATCCTGTGATTCCTCCGGCGCCCCCCGTATCGAGAGCAGCGATGGCAATGGTGGCCGCGCCGGCCTGAACCTGGTCACCAGGAATGACATAGTTGCGAAGCGCACCATGCTGATTGGTAGTACGACCAATCTCCTCGCCATCCCAGTAGGTGATGTCAGCGTCATCGATGGCCCCTGGCCGCATCACGAGGTCACGGCCAACCCATTCGGCCGGCACCTCGATGGTATTTCGATACCAGATGACCCCGTCCCAACCCTCATCATCGCCGCTCCAGAGGCCCGGCACCGGCGCCTCTGACCAGTCCTCATCGGAAAAGCCTGTGTCTGCCCAGGAGCCAGCAATGCCGGGATCTCCGTCGAGTTTCTTCTGCCACCATGACGAGGCTGTCTGCTCAAAACCTTTCATCTGATCCTGATAAAGCGCATCGATCTCGGCAGTTGATCGGTCTCCCCAGCGACGAAACTCTGATTGCAGTTTGTTGACGCGTGCTCGAAATCGAGGATGTCTTTGCATCGCCGGAATCGAGGTCCACGGCTCGGCCCGGGTTCCGCCCCAGTTGATATCGAGAATACCGATGGGGACTCCCAGTTCCTGATGCAATCGGCGCGCCATGAAGGTTCCTACAGCAGTGAAATTGCCGATCGATTCCTTGGTAGAAACCTCCCAGGCGCAATCGATATCGGCCTGGGGCGTTCTGGAGAGTAGATGCGGAGTCTTGATTCGCCGTAACCACGGAGTGTCGCCCGCCGCTATTTCTGCATCGGCGTCATTGGAGGAGCGAACTGCCCACTCCATGTTCGATTGTCCACCACAGAGCCACACTTCACCAACCAGGATATCCTTGACCTCGATGGTTCCATCGGAAGCCTCGATGGTCATCGTGCGACCTTCAGCACTGGCTGGCATCGGATCGAGGGTCGTCGTCCAGTTTCCATCTTTAGCCACCATCGCGGTCTTCTGCTGGCCGGCAAATTGAACCGTGACTTCCGTACCCGGATCTCCGGTACCCCAGATCGGCAAGGGCAGATCTCGCTGAAATACAGCGTGATCACTGAAGACTGCAGGAACATCGACGGCTTGCAGCAAAGGCATCATCAGCAAGAAACAGAATGCGAGGCCAGAAGCCACGATCACCGGAAATCGGGAATGCAATTTCATCACCACCTCCAGGGGACGGGAAACCATCGTTCTGAGATACTTCAAGATCGTCCGATGCGGGAGGTGGCAGGTCAAGGACGGCGAGAACGCCTCAAGAGTGCTTCCTCGAGCCTGTTGAGGGCTTTCTGCTGGATCTCCGGGTAGAGCGGGAATTCGGCACCCAGTGAATAGGCCGGTGACCAGACCACGCTTTCGATTCGTACCTGTGCGAGTAATCCCTCACGAAGATCGGCGCTCGGCTCCGTCGCCCACAAAAAGATTCCTGAAGCGGCTTCCCGGGTCACCAACGCCAATAACTCTGCAGTACTGGCATCCAAATTTCCTTCGGGATCCAGATCCACTCTACGCACCGACAAGCCTGCCCTGGCACACGGATATCCCCAGTACGGACCACTCTCCAGGAATGGAACAGCCACCCCGGCAGTGATAGCGATGAGTCTCTCCGTCAGCGCTGCGAGTACTCCATCGACCACCTGAAAGCGCTGCTCGAAAAGTGTTCGTTGTTCGGGAACAAGTCGGACCAGCCGTTCCTTGATGGCGCTTGCCGCCAACCTGAGCAATTCTGGATCGAGCCAGGTATGCCCATCCACTCCCTCGTAGGAACGTTCACCCTCGGGACCATGACTGTGAGTTACCACTTCCGGATAACGAAGCCACTGATCCTGGCAAGTGCGAGCCACCTCAAGAGTCTTGACGATGGGCAAGGAGACCCGCTGCGCCCATCGCTCCAGATTGGCACTGTTGAGGATGATGAGATCCGCTGCTGCCAGTGTCTCGAGTGCTTCCGCATCCGGACTCCAGGTCGCCGGATCCGCTCCTTCTGGCATCAGTGGGATCAACTCCACCTGGTCGGCCGCA
>JAYZBV010000064.1:0-5700 GCA_036338595.1 Planctomycetota bacterium
GGTGCTGGTACCGGTTGTGGCTGGTGCATCCCGTTTCTCATCCGCTTGCACGAAGAGGTGATGGGGCAGCAAGAAAAAGTGGAGCCACAACTGTTCGAGGGAAGTGCCGGGGATTACGAACAAATGCGATCCCAGTACCAGGATCAGGTCAAGTCAGGAACCCAGCAGAAGAATCAGCACGGCAGTGGAGCCGGCTCCGATGATGGGGATTCGCTCGACCAGGCCGAAGAAGAGCTGTAGCGGTCAACTCTCGTCGAGGGATTTGAGTTTCCGCTCGATACGATCGATCTGGATGCGAAGTTCGACGATGCGGCGCGGGTAGCGACTCAAGGTGGTGGTGCGATCGCTCTCTTTGGATTCCAGTTCGACGTTCAGTTTTTTCTCGAGCAACTCCAGTTCGACGATGAGCCCGTCCTTCTCGACAGTCAGTTCCTGCCGAAGGCGTTCCTTTTCCTGACGCTGTTGCTCGCGTTTTTTACCGAAGAAACCGAAGATCAAACAGTGCCTCCCTGTACTCAGAACCTAGCCAATCCCATCGCCTGGCGATAGTCCCCTCAGCGCGTCCTGGATCGGGCCGTAGAGCGTGCCAGATCCTTGATCATCCGGTTGAGTGCTGATTGCAGATGACGACCCGGGCAATTGGTTTCGCGCAGTTCCTGGTGACCCGCAATGGAGTCAGGAGAGATTTTGTAGCGGGAACAAAGTGCGCCCAGTAACAACTGTAGACTTCTCAATTGCTTGGAACTCGGCCGATTCTTGTCGAAGTTGCCCATCAAGGCGACTCCGATGTTGCCACGGTTGAGGGAGTTGTTTCCGGCGTGGGCACCCTGATAACGCATCGATCGGCCCTCCCAGATGCGGCCATCGGAACTGATCAGGTAGTGATAGCCGATGTCTCCCCACTTGAGGGTGTCGGTGCAGTAATTCTGGATCTTGCGCAGGTACTGGGGGGGAGACTGCTGTCCCAGTTTTTCGATGGCGGGCTGGTCTGCGGTGTTGTGTACCGTGATGCGAAATGGTCGGGTCATTTTGATCACCGCACCACGCCGAGGCGCACGGGCACTCCAGGTGTCTCGATTTTGTACCTTGATACGAACTGGCTTTGCGATGCGCGTCACTCGGGAACTGGGTGTCGGTTTTTCCTCGATCCGTGACGGTGTTGCGTCCAGTTGTGTTTCATCACCCCAGATCGATGCATATTCGGGGTATGAATGTGCCTGAGATGCGTTGCGATAGAGCGCTGCGACCGGCTGCCCGAAATGGTCGAGCGTTCGAGTGATGAGGAACGCGGCGCGACTCTTCTCGTCCGGATCTACCAGTGATTGGTAGGCCTTCTCTAACTGATTCAATCCGCTGTTGGTGATACCGCTTCGTAATTGCGCCTCGCCCAGAAACAGCAGTGCACGTGCGTGATGCGGACCCGACGAGAGCAATTTGCGTGACATCTCCAGGTGTCGGCACGCCTGATCCAGTTCGCCGCTTCGCAGGGCCAATTGTCCCAGTCCGAGCCGTGCCAGTCCGCGTGTGGTCAGTGGCTGTTCAGGACTCTCGAGCGAACTGAACAGTCGCCGTGCAAGTTGGTTGTCGCCCTGATCGAATGCGCTTTGAGCCTGGCGCAGTTTCAGTGGGACAGGCTCCTGCTGACGTGTTGGCGGACCCCCGCCACAACCGACGGCCAGCAAGATGGCGGCCGCCATGACAGAGACCGCAACCGTGCGGAGTGCTCCCCGATGTCCTGGAAGTGTCCGTATTTGCATGCTTCTGGACAAAAGAACCCACCCGCTTCCCCGTCGGGGACTTTCCCCGGCAGTAGCATACCGGAACCGGCTGCAGGAGCCAATCTCGAATGGCCCGGACTCGATGGTCGAGTCTGGTTCAGGACCCTACAATCGGGGATCGGTCTGGCCCGCTCGAACACGGTCCGGATTCGACCAGGAGGCGAAATGCTCGAACCCAACGATCCGGTCATCGAATCGGGAGATTTCCTGATCGCGACCCCTGCGATGAGAGATGCCAATTTTCATCGCACCGTCATCTTGATCTGTGATCACGATCAGCAGGGGACCTTCGGGCTGGTGCTCAATCGCTCCACCGGGATCCCCATCGAGAAAGTGTTCGAGCAACTGGATCCTGAAATTGCCGAGGCTTGTTCGTTGTTCTTCGGTGGTCCGGTCGACCAGGAGCGAGTCTTCGCGGTCCGCCGGGGAGTGCCGGATGAGGTGCCCGGCGACGAAGTGGGAAACGGCATGTTTCTACCCAAGGATCTGGCCGAGTCGGTGGAGCAGATCTGTAGTGGCGATGAATTGCTGGAGGAATACCGCTTTTTTGTCGGATATGCCGGCTGGGGCGCGGGACAACTGGAACAGGAACTCCAGGAGCAATCCTGGATAACTGTCTCCGGCATCGAGGATCTCATCTTCGAGACCGAGCCCGATCAACTCTGGTCCCAAGCACTGCGCAGCCTCGGCGGGGAGCAAACTCTGTGGTCGATGATGCCTGCAGATCCGGAATGGAACTGATCGCGTTCAGCGGCCCGAGAGGTCCATCTTCACAAATCAATCCTGTGCCGGTGGCGCAACCGGAACTGCTCCGAGTTTGAAGGGGACGCTCTTCACCTCGGTCGGGTCAGTCTGCCCTTCCTCGATGCTGTAGATTCGGTCCAGAGAAAAACCCTGGTATCGGGCACTGCCAGAGACCGGCCAGTCGACCGTCACGGCGATCACGGCGGTCGCTGCGCCGAGTCCCACCTCGAGTTGCGAACTCGATGCCCCAAAACTTCCGCCGGTGCCGACCACGCGGTGGATGGTTCGTGGCTCCGACTCTGTCTTGACCTCGATGCGCACTCTGGCGTGGCGTGCATCCCGGCTCGATCGGGTGCCGGAGAGTCGGAGGGTTAGCCAGCGGTGTCCATGGCCGGGGTTCTCGAACAGTACGTTGGAATAAGCGTCCCCCTCGTAGGCTCCGCCCATCGTCGCGAAGATGTCCTGGTCGCCGTCGTGATCGATATCGCCGAATGCGATTCCGTGACCTTTTTGCAGATGTCCGAAACCACCACTGGTGGTGACATCCTCGAATCGTTGGCCCTGCGCATTGCGGAACATCCGATTCGGAACCAGGGTAGCGAGGTCCGGCTGACCGGTTCCGAAGTAAGCGTCGAGCCAACCATCGCCATCGAGATCGCCAAAGTTAGCGCCCATGGGAAGAACAGTGTGGCGGATCCCGGTTTTCTCCGAGACCTCTTCAAACCGCCCCCCTCCGAGGTTGCGGTACAGGCGGATCCCCTCGTCGCCGGTCGGCAGTCCGAGGTAGTCCGCCGCGACTCCCTCGAGCATGCTTTCCTCGAAACTGCCGTAGGAGCCGGCGAGGATATCGAGACGACCGTCCTGGTCGTAGTCCCAGAACCAGGTGGGAAAACTGAGCAGGGGAGCCCCGACAGTGGCGCGTGCCGTGATGTCCCTGAAGCGCGGTCGCCCTCCTTCGGAAGCGGGACCGAGATTCTCATACAGCACGTTCGAACTCCCCATCGTCGACAGGTATAGATCAAGATCGCCGTCGTCGTCGATGTCTCCCCACGCCACCCCCTTCACATAGGCGGTGTGCTGAAGTCCGACCTTTTCGGCAACCTCGACAAAGGTGCCGTCTCCCTGATTTTCGAACAGCTCGCATGGATGGACCTCAGTTCTTGCGGATTCATTCCCGATGAACAGATCGAGATCACCATCGCGATCGTAGTCACCCCAGTCAGCGGTCTGAGTTGGATGAAAAGAGAGGATTCCTGAGGACTCGGTGACGTCAGTGAAGGTCTTTCCATCATTTCGCAACAACGTGTTGGGGTGATGGCCTGCTTCGCCGAGCCACGCTCCTCGAAGAATCAGTACGTCGGCATCGCCGTCGTTGTCGTAGTCGGCATGGGTGAGATTGAGTCCTCCAGTGACCCCAGCGAGACCCATCTCTGTGGTTCTCTCCTCGAATAGTCCTTTACCGTTGTTTTCGAAATAGTGGACCGGATCGGTCGGTCCCCATGAACTGACGAACAGATCGAGATGCCCATCTGTGTTGAAGTCCTCGAGACTGGCGCCTCCGCATAACCCCATCGTCGCAAGGCCAACTTGAGGAGCGACATCACGAAAACGGCCCACGTCACGAGGTGAGGCGAACAGTTCCTGTCCCATCCGAAATTGTTCCGGAACCCCTTCCGGCCAGTCTCCGAGAGCCATCGAGGTGAGATTGCGCAACCAGCGGAGATCGAGTCGCTGGGGCGAATGAACCAGAAACCAATCGAGGTTCTCGATCGCAATCTGCATTCCTCTCGGTTGCAGGTGCACACCGCTTCCAGCGATCGGAAAGAGGCACGAATCAATCCCGTGCATCGCGACACAGTTATCCTGCTCGCCGAGCCGTAGACCTCCGATCATCTGGCTCCAACGCAGAACCGACTCGGCATCGCGGATCTGATCTCGGCCCTCGGTGGGTAATGCGGTCAGGAGAGAATCGAGTCGCCGGAGCCCCTTGGCGATTTCCCCCGCCTTGATGAACTCGTCTGCGGATTGGCGGAAGAAGCGGAACTTATCGCTATTGGTGGTAGCGACGCGATAGCTAACTCCGAGGAACTCAGCTCTCTGTCGGTTCAGAAATTTGTTAGTCCTGGGATCGGTCTCGGTCAACACGCGGAGATAGTTATCTCCAGAGCCAGCGCGTTCAGGAGACTTGGCGGGAAGCTGGGGTAACGGAGCACTCCGTCCGCTGTTTCGAAACAGTTCCAGCTGCGATTTCAGTTCCTTCACCTTTTCCGGGTGCTGGCTATAAAGATTGTTCGTTTCACCGGGGTCGGTCTTGAGATCGTAGAGTTGTCCGGGCGCTTCGGGATCGGTGTTTTCAAGAGCATATGGTTTCATGCCCCAGGCACCGTCTCGCTGGTAGTTGTTGCCGCCCGATCCCTTGTGATCGAGGTATTTCCACTGGCCATCACGAATCGACATCGCCAGCGACATCGTCTGTTGCAACAGGTAGCGCCGAACCGGCTTATCACCCTGGGTACCGAGCAACACCGGTAGCATGTTGTAGCTGTCCTCGGCGGCATCGACCGGCAACCTGGCACCGGCGATCTCGGCGCAGGTAGCCATCACATCGGTCAGACTCGTCAGTTGATCGCTGGTTGTCCCGGCCTTGATCTTGCCGGGCCAGCGGACGATGAACGGCGTGCGGTGGCCACCTTCCCACTGGTCGCGCTTGACACCCCGCCACGGTCTGGCGCCGTCATGCTGGTGTGTTTTCCGCATGTCCAGAACTGTCGGCACTTCCGGTCCATTGTCGCTGCCGAACATCACCATCGTGTTGTCGGCGACACCGAGACGTTCGAGGGTCTTCAGCAGCTCACCGACGACGTAATCCATCTCGAAGATGAAATCACCGTGCGGGCCCGCCTCGGTCTTGCCCTTGAACCGATCGGCGGCAAAGGACGGCAGATGCACCGCTTGCATCGAGTGGTAGAGAAAGAACGGCTTGTCGGGGCTCTCCTTGACATGCTGCTCGAGGAACTTCTGGCTCTTGTCGAGAAACACCAGGTCGACCTGTTCGTGATCGAAGTTGTCCGCGACCATGCCGCGGCGGCAATCGTTGCCGTAGGGGTGCTTCGGCAACTGGCTCTTATCGAGCAGTTTTGTCGGGGGAACGGGGATGCGGTCGCCATCGATATAGGCG
>JAYZBV010000065.1:0-81501 GCA_036338595.1 Planctomycetota bacterium
GGTCACGATCAGGAAGAAGAGGATTCTATTCTTCCGTCCCAGTTGAGCCTCTCGAACCGCAAGAGCCATCGTCAACGAGGAGAAGAGAAGCACCATCGTGTTGGTGGCTCCCCAGCGCTTGTCGAGGAAGTGGTGTCCCCACTCGAAGAGTTCCGGATTGTTGGCCTTGTAGACGGTGTAGAAGCAGAAGAGACCACCGAATAGAAGTACTTCCGTGGCCAGGAAGAGCCACATCCCCAGTTTGCCGGCCTCGAACTGTTGCTTCATCGTATCGAAGTGGTGTGCCTGGTACGGGGAGTGACCGTGACCATCCCCATGGCCATCATCACCACCATGGTGAGCGTCAACTGGTTGCGTCTGCGGGTCTGAATCGGTTGGATGTACGTCGTCGCTCATCGTTTCTCCCGTCATTCTGAAGCCTTGGCCACCGGTTGGGTCTCGTAGTTACCAGTGGCCGGGTCGTACTCCAGATGCTCGAAGTCATACGGATCGGTGGCATCCGGCACATCATGAAAGTTCAACAGAGGAGGTGGAGAAGTTGTGTGCCATTCGAGGCTATTACCACCCCAGGGATTTCTAGGGGCCTTCTTGCCGGAGGCCAGTGACTGGATCAGGTAATACGCGGTCAGGAAGAAGCCCGCTGCCATGATGTAGGAACCGACGGTGGAAAGCTGGTGGTAACCTTCGAACTTGTCTGCGTAGGTGTAGTAACGCCGCGGCATGCCCAGTGAGCCCATGACAAACTGCGGAATGAATGTCAGGTTGAATCCGATGAACACCAAGCCACAGGCGATTCTTCCAAGGAACTCACTGAACATCTTGCCTGTCATCTTGGGCCACCAGTGGTGCAAGCCACCGACGAATGCAATGAGACCGCTTCCCATCATCACGTAGTGGAAGTGTGCCACCACGAAGTAGGTGTCGTGGATGTGCGTGTCGATGCTGAGAACCGCGCAGAAGAGGCCGGTCAATCCACCGATGGTGAACAGGAAGATGAAGGAAAGCCCGTACAGCATCGCTGTATTGAGGGTAAGCGCGCCCTTGTACATCGTAGCGATCCAGTTGAAGACCTTGATGGCCGAGGGGATTCCCACCGAGAAGGTGATCCCGCTGAAGATGATGTTCATGGTGGTCGACTGCCCGCTGATGAACATGTGGTGTCCCCAGACGAGGAACGAGAAGATCGCGATCGCCACGGAAGAGAAGGCGATGTAGGTGTAACCAAAGATTCTCTTGTGACTGTGGACAGCGATCAACTCACTGATGATGCCCATCGGTGGCACGATCATGATGTAGACCGCCGGATGACTGTAAAACCAGAAGAAGTGCTGGAAGAGCACCGGGTCGCCACCATTTCGGGGATCGAAGATCCCGATCCCGAGAGTTCTCTCGAGGATCAGTAGCAACAAGGTGATTCCGAGAACCGGAGTGGCCAGCACCTGCATCACTGCCGTCGAGTAGGTCGCCCACAAGAACAGAGGCATCCTGAACCAGGTCATCCCCGGTGGCCGCATCTTGTGAATCGTCACGATGAAGTTGAGACCGGTGAAGATGCTGGAGAACCCGAGTATGAACACACCGACCAGCGCAGGGATCACAGCTGTCCCCGACTCCGCGCTGTAGGGTGTATAGAAGGTCCATCCTGTATCCAGCCCACCGGAGAAGAGTACATAGATGAAGAAAATCGCCCCGATCACCCAGAGGTAAAAGGAACCCAGATTCAATCTCGGGAATGCGACATCCTTGGCTCCCAGCAACAGCGGCAACACGAAGTTGCCGAGCGCCGCTGGCACCCCCGGGATGATCACCAGGAACACCATGATGGCCCCATGAGTGGTGAACCATTTGTTGTAAAGATCTGCCTGTGCTTCGGCAGTATCGGCGAACAAAGGCGTGATCAGAGCCAGTGGTGAAAACAGTTCGGTCCTGAGGAGCAGAGCAAATACTCCGCCGAGCAAGAACATGAACAGGACGCCGATCAGGTACATCACCCCGATTCGTTTGTGGTCGAGCGTGAACGCCCAGGAGGCGATCGTTTTCGTCACGGTGAGATAACTGGGGCCGAGGTGCTCCTCAGTAGCGACCACTTGCGGCTCCGACGCTATCCCGGTGTCGGGCTGTGCGTCCATTTCAGGCTGACTCATGCTAGTTCTCCTTCCGGGGATTTTCTGTCCCCCCGGAGTTCTGGCCCAAGGACTTGATGTACTCGGTAACCCACAGGATTTCTTTATCGGTGAGTTTCACCACAGGCATCTGCGGTGGGTATCCATCTGCGACCCTGTTCATTGGAAATCGGATCGAATCTTCGATGTATGCTTCATCTGCGATCAACTCGCCAGGTGTTCCGATGGAGATAAATTTCCGCATCGATCCGAACATGCCTTTCCACGAGGGACCGACCTTTTTCGTGCCATCGATACTGTGGCACGAGATACACCCCCGCCGCTTCCAGACGATCTTGCCGTTCTCATCGAAGGGCAGTGTTTCGTCATAGGAACCGGCGACCTCCAGCCACTTCTCGTATTCCTCGACCGTCTCGTGGACCACCACCTTGCTATGCATCCAGGAGTGGCCCTGCCCGCAGTACTCGGCGCAGAACAGGTCGTAGATCCCGGGTTCGTTGGCCACGAACCACAACTTTCCCGTCCTGCCGGGAACACAGTCCTTCTTGACGCGAAACGCAGGGATGAACAGGGAGTGCAGTACATCCGCAGCCATCACGGTGATGTCGATGGGCACTCCCATCGGAACATGAAGGCCCGCTTTTTCGAGGATCTTGTCCTCTTGCGCTGCCGCCTGTTCGCTCGTGAACTCACCAGACCTGACCTTTGCTCTCACGGAGTTGAAGTCATCGGACATGCCCGGAATGGAGGCTCCATTGGAAGCGTAGGAGAAGTTCCAGGCCCATTTCTGCGCCTCTGCCACGATGGAGATCGAATCGGCGGGAGGCGTTTGCATCGCCACATACCCTCGATATCCATACCAGAACATCATCAGCGAAAGAATCAGCGGGATTCCGGTCCAGACCACCTCGAGCAACAGGTGGTGGTCATTATGAGTCTGAGCCTGGCCCCCCGGAGGAGTTCGATACTTCCACATGAAGATCGCAAGCAGAGCAGTGATCAGTACGAGAAAGAAGATCGAGACCCAGTAGACGAAGTAGAAGTCCCAGTCGACTGGACCTGCGAAATTGGACACCGGCGCAGGAAGCCAGAAGCTCGGTTTACTCTGGGCCAGGATCGCCATCAGTGGATTCATGACTGCAACTGCTCTCTCCGTGGATCCGAAGGTTTATCCGTTTCTCCACGCTGGGGTCCTTTTCGCCACAATCGGAGCAGGAAGCCACTCAATCCGAGGACTGCGAGTATCCCTCCCAGGCGCATCACCTTGAGAGCGGCAGGACCGTATTGAGCTATGGTTGGATCGTATACAAAACAGGTCAGGACAAAATCGTCTAGCCAGTTGCCGACCTTGCCGTCGGAAGCCTCGACCAGTGCCAGTCGGAGAGTCTGGGGATCGTATTCGATTCCCTTGATCGTCTGGGTGAGCACCGCATCCGGGCTGACGATGAAGATTCCTGCGCCGTGGGCGTACTCGTTATTGAAGTCATTCCAGCGATACTCGAACCCTACAGAGTCGGCAATCGCCCTGAGCGAAGGTTCCTGACCCGTCAAGAAATGCCATCCGTCTCTGGCATTGGACACATCGGATCCAGAAAGCACTGCCGATTCCTCCAGCGCCTCGACCAGCAACGACTCTCGGTTTCGGGCATCCCTTGCAGAATCACGCGGGTCAATGCTGAGTGTGATCACATCGAAATCGATGCCGATCTCGAGGCCACACTGCGCAACAGATTCCACCAGGCCTTCAACAACGAGATTGCAGAGCATCGGGCAGGAAAAATAAACCGGATTCAGGATCACAGGACGACCTGATTCGAACACCTTTCCCAGTGTTGTCTGTTCTCCCGATTCGCGACGGATGATTTGATCGAGCGGCAACGGGTTGCCCAGCTGATCATGAATCGTCAGACCTTCGATCGATTTGAGCACTGGATCGAGGTCCTGATTGTAATTTTGTCCCGGAGTCATGGATGGGGTCTGTCCCATCAGTGTCGCAGACATCAACAGGGCGAGCAGGACCGATGCTGACGATGCACCACCCGGCGTCAGCCGGCTAGCGTCCATCACAGCCTGAATCAGTCTGTCGATCCGCATCTCTACAAACTCCTTCTCATTGCTCCGAATTTCCGTACCTCTTCAGAACCTTTTCTCGGCCCTGATCGAGGGGAATGGAAACCCGGTTGTTCTCGATATCAGTCCAGGTATAGGTCTCAAGTTGCTGTACCTGCTTGCTCTTCACCTGATGGAGCCAGCGACTCTCTGCCTGGATCGACCTGTCAAACACATTGAGTTTTTCCATGTCCGAGAGGTAAACCAGCAAGTAGACGGAGAAGAGGAGAATCACCGCAAAAATGACGCCCCCGTACCATGTAGGAATCGCGCTCGGGTCATCTCCGGAGCCGGGAAGATCCTTGGTACTGTCTGTCATTGTCTGACTCATCTCTGACTCCTTTCCATTCGACCCAAAATCATGCGTTCTCGAACGCCAGCGACTCCGGCATTCTCGGATCCTTCTCGGCAATCAGCGAATGCCCTCGGAGCGACAGAGCCAGCCCGATGATGAAGAGTCCGCCCATTCCGATTGGAATCGTGATATCCACCATCTTGAACGGGAATTCAGTGCCGTTGGAGATCTGTGGCATCACGAGGTAGTACATATCTGCCCAGTGCATCGCGAGTACCCACATCGCTCCGAAAGCGATCGTTGCTCGCTTGCGTTTGATGTGCCTCGAGACCAGGAACAAGAACGGCACGAAGAAGTGCCCCACCACCATCAACCAGCCCCAGAATCCCCACATCCAGGTACTCTGACGCCTGACGAACCAGATCGTCTCTTCAGGGATATTCGCGTACCAGTAGAGCATGTACTGACTGAACGCGATGTAGGCCCAGAAGATGGTGAAGGCGAACATCATCTTGCCGATGTCTTGCATGTGCTCATCGGAAATCGCTCTGGTCAGCCGACCCTTGGCCTGCAACCAGACCACGATCAGAGCCAGCAGCGCGTGGAATGAGAGCACACAGCCTGCGAAGATGTAGACCCCGAAAATGGTACTGAACCAGTGCGCATCGAGACTCATCAACAGATCGTATCCTGCAAAGGTGATACTCAGTGCGAAGAGAGCCACTCCCAGGGGACTGATCCTGCTCAGTCGACTGCTGCGCTGCACATCCCCGTCGCGGTCCTGGGCCACGGATGAACGGTGGTAACTCCAGGCAAAAACTATCCAGATGAAAAAGTACACGCCCATGCGAATCAGGAACCAGTTGTAATCCAGGTACGATGACTTCACCGAGATGATCTCGTCGCCGGGATCGGGATGCACCCACTTGTAGAGAGATCCCATCGGCCCTGGCATCACGAGCGGACAGAAGATCAGCGCCATCAACACGACATTTCTCGAGACTCCCTCAGCCAACCTTCTCACCACTGCACTCCAACCGGCGTTGGTGATGTGGTGGACCAGCACGAAGAAGAGCCCACCGAGTGTCATGGTGAGGAAGAAACAAGCGCTCACCAGGTACGGGTGCCAGATGCTCCACTCGGTATTGAATCCATGGATCGGGCCGTGATGAACCGCATCGGACTCGCCATCGGTGGATCCATGACCGTCATCGACAACAGGCACCGCATCTCCATCGGTGGCGGCTTGCTGCTGGGACGGTTCTCCCCCTCCAGTGCCTTCGGCATCGAAAGCCCCTTCCAGGGAGCCAAGGATCACGGTGCCAACGATGCCGACCACCGCCATCACCGCTCCTAGCGCAATCAACTTGCCGGAGAGACTACCGAGAGTGCGGTTCTCGGTGCTGAGATCTACGGTTGTACCGTGTCCCATCGTGCCTACCTCCCCTGCCGGGAGTCGCTCCCGGTTTCTTTTTTCGGCTCGGAGCCGCCATCGCCCAAGAGCGCCTTCTCGCGAAGCAATCGTTCTCTGTCTGCTTGTGGGATCTCGGCGATGTCGATCGATTGGCTCATTTGCAGCGCCTTGACATGGGCAACGATGGCCCAGCGATCCTGAGGAGAGATCTGTGAACGATATCCGGGCATCGTGTTGATCCCGTAGCCGGTGATGTTGAAGATCTCACCAATCGGGTGGGCCAGTCCTTTTTCGGATGACAGATCCGAGACGAGCCAGGCTCCGTACTCGGAAGCTTCTGCGCGACGGCTCACCATTCCATCTCCATGGCCAGACATCCCGTGACAGGGAATACAGTAGATGTTGAAGCGAGCCTCACCCCGAGCCAGCAATTCTGAATTGACCCGCACATCGGCAGGAAACTCCGTCGCCCACTCGCCGTCGATGGTGCCCCAGGTGTAATGCTCATCCAGAGAGAGTTCGCCGCGTGCCACGGTTCCTGGCACAGGTAACCGCATCGATCGCCCGTCGGCGAAGAGTGGATTGGCACTCTGTGCCTTGAACTTTTGCTGCTGGTCCATGTCGTAAAAGACATGCAGCCTGGTCAGGCGAGAAGTTGCATAGCGAGTCTTCGCCACCAGCATCGGAGGAACCAGCAGTGCCAGGTTCACCAGGATGATCAGCGAAATGATCCAACCCGGAACACTGGTTTCGCGAGTGGGTAATGCCATGGTGTTACTCCTCGATCACTTCCACGGCACTGGCGCCGAGTTCTTGCAGAAGCCTGGAGTTGGAATCGATGTCGAACTGCCGATCACGCCCGTCGATGCTGATGAAGAATCGATCTGCAGTGGCACGACGGAAGCGATCGCTACGGAAATGAGGTCTGTAGAGACGAGGCAAACCGTTGAGAAGCAACATTCCACCAAATGAGGCGAATGCACTGAACAGGATGGTCATCTCGAAGGCGACCGGGATACTCGCTGGGATGCTGAAAAATGGCTTTCCGCTGATCAGGAACGGATAATCGATGGCGTTCATCCAGCCCTGCATCAACAAGCCACCGGAAAAGCCAAGGAAGCCTCCGCACAGGACGATCCAGGGTAACAGCGTCGGCTTCACCCCCATCGCTGCATCGAGACCGTGGACAGGGTAGGGAGTATGGCAATCCCACAATTTGAAGCCCTTGTCCCGGACTTCTGCGGCCGCCTCCATCAGTCCATCGGCAGTGGCGAACTCTGCCAGCATCAACACCGGCTTCGGATCGATGGCCGTCTCTGCCGTGATCGTCTCGACGCCGTTTGAGCTGTTCATCTGTGATTCCATCTCTGCCCCCCCTACGATTCCGCGGCGGGCTTCGCCGCCGATTCCGGGGAAGGTTGTTGATGGGCACGCGCCTTCGCTTGTGCCTGCTCTGCGAGCACCCCCCTCACCTCGCTCATGGCGATGAAGGGAAGGAATCTGCAGAACAGTGCGAACAAGGTGAAGAAGAGCCCGAATGCACCGAGCAAGATCATCACATCCGCGAGTTTGGGACTGTAATAGTCCCACGCACTGGTCGTGAATTCATTGGCAAGGCTTGTCACCGTGATGACGAATCGCTCGAACCACATGCCGATATTCACGAAGATGCTGACTATGAACATCACCCAGATATTGGTTCTCATCTTCTTGAACCAGAAGATCTGAGGCGACAGCACATTACAGGAAACCATGATCCAGTAGGCCCAGGCGTACTGGCCAAAGGCTCTGTTGATGAAGGCGAATTTCTCCACCTTCACACCGCCATACCAGGCCATGAAGAACTCCTGAGAGTAGGCGTATCCGACCAGCATGCCGGTGAGCATGATGATCTTGTTCATGTTTTCGAGGTGCTTGAGGGTGATCACATCCTTGAGCCCGAAAAGCTGTCGAGCAGGCACAAGCAAGGTCATCACCATCGCGAAGCCACTGAAGATGGCTCCCGCAACGAAATAGGGCGGGAAGATCGTCGTGTGCCAGCCGGGAATCTGCGAGACCGCGAAGTCGAAGGACACCACGGAGTGCACCGATAGCACCAGCGGAGTGGCCAGAGCTGCCAGCAGCAGATAGGAACGCTCGTAGACATGCCACTGGCGATTGGACCCGGTCCAACCGAGCGAAAGAGCGCCATAGGCGACCTTGCGCACGGTGTGCTTGGCCCGATCCCGTAGCGTCGCGAGATCCGGGATCATTCCCATGTACCAGAACAACAACGAGACGGTGAAGTAGGTTCCGACGGCAAATACATCCCACACCAATGGACTGCGGAAGTTGGGCCACAATTCCATCTGGTTCGGCAATGGAAACATCCAGTATGCGAACCAGGCTCGCCCGACGTGGATCCCCGGGAACATTCCAGCGCAGATCACGGCAAAGATGGTCATCGCTTCTGCAGCACGGTTGATGGATGTACGCCACTTCTGTCGAAACAGGAACAGGATTGCAGAGATCAGCGTGCCTGCGTGGCCGATTCCGACCCAGAACACGAAGTTCACGATGGCATAGCCCCAGCCAACAGGATTGTTGACTCCCCAGGTCCCCACTCCCCAGAAGATCAGGAATGGAACGAATACACCGAGTAATCCAAGCACCGAGAAAGCCAGCAGAAAGAAGCCCCACCAGCCGATCGTGGGCTTGTCCTCGACGATCCCGCACACCTTGTCGGTGATGGTCGTGTTGTCATTGTCTCCGGTGATGAGCGGGGTACGGCTATCTGGAGAGTACGCCGTATTATCGATTTCTGGACTCTCCGCGCCCCCGGTCAATTCGGGCCTGACGATCGGACTCAGCGTTTCGAGGAGTCGTTTCATATCAGTTACCCCTCATCCCGCACCGAGTTGTTGCGCAGTTTGGCAAGGAAACTGGTTCGCGGTTTGACATTCAATTCGGCGAGCATCTTGTAAGCCCGATGCGACTTCTGAGTACGAGAAACCTGACTATCCGGGTCAGCGAGATCGCCGAAGGTGATCGCATGTGTCGGACAGGATTGCGCACACGCTGGCAGCACATCCCCATCGACCATCTCTCGATCCTCATTCTTGGCCTTGATCTTGGAACTATTGATCCGTTGAACGCAATAGGTGCACTTCTCCATCACCCCCCGTGCCCGGATGGTGACTTCAGGGTTGTAACCCATCTGCTCCGTCGCACTGGGATTCTTGGTGTTGTTGAAGTAGTTGAATCGGCGCACCTTGTAAGGGCAGTTGTTGCTGCAATACCGGGTGCCGATGCAACGATTGTAGACCATGTCATTGAGGCCCTCTTCATTGTGAACGGTCGCCGCCACCGGGCAGACCTGTTCACAGGGCGCATTTTCACACTGATTGCAGGTGAGAGGCTGGTGTACCACCTCCGGATTATCGACATCCTCACCCATGAAGTAGCGATCGATGCGTATCCAGTGCATCTCTCGACCGTAGGCGACCTCATCCTTGCCCACCACCGCGATGTTGTTCTCCGCCTGACACGCAACCACGCAAGAACTACACCCGGTGCAGAGATTCAGGTCGATCGACATCGCCCATCGGTGACTGGTGTACTCGTGTTCCTTCCATGGACTCACCAGATCAGGGTGGTGAGGTCCCGCGGCAGTGACTTGCTTTGCGACTTCGCCGGCATCTGGAGTGGAATCGCAATCCACAACACGCACATATTCGCCCGCTCGACGTTGCTCCTCGTTGAACTCCAGATCTCCCATGAACTCGTCGGGGCGTATCGGATTGTGATCCTGGGTCGTGGCCAGTTCGTAGGTTCCTCCCGAGCGAGACACGCTCACGGAGGCAAAGCCTGCCCTCAAGGCAGCCGCGTTGCGAAGCCGATAGGTATCGAAGCCGACCCCATCGGCGATCTGGTAGATGGATGGTTTGCGTGACAGGCGTCCTGCGGCGCGATCCGAGATCAAGCGGCCGTATCCAAGCGCCACTCCGATGGTGTCCTGGTTCTGTCCCGGCAGGACAAATACCGCCATCTCGAGACTCTCCCCCGCCACGGTGAGGTCCACCATGTCGCCATTCTTGACCCCGAGTTCGGACGCCAGAAGTGGGGATATCATGGCGCAATTGTCCCAGGCGACCTTGGTCACCGGATCCGGCAGTTCCTGAAGCCAGCCATTGTTGGCATGGCGGCCATCGAAACGGGAGTGATCGGGCAGGAAGACGATTTCCTTGCCTCCCACCGACTGCATCGAGGCTTCCAGCGCCGCTCCCCAGCCCCCACGGATATCGGGAGCGACATCGACGGCATTCGAGGTCTCGGCGATGAAGCCATCGTGCAACCACTGCTTCCAGGAACCTTCGAAGTCGGATGAAGCCATCGGGCGCAGATATTCTCTCACGATATCGTGACCCGATTTCATCTCGTCATCGACGACTGCGCTGACCACTTCGATGGCACTTCGCCCCGAGTACAGGGGAGCGATGAGAGGTTGCCGCAGCGTCACGGTGCCATCCCAGCTGCGGCCGTCTCCCCATTCTTCGAGGAAGTGAGTCTGATTGAGATGCCACTGGCACGCTCGCGCAGTCTCATCCTCGTACAGTCCAAGGTGTATCGAGTGGGGAACCTGGCCGATCAACTCTGACCATGACTGCCCCAACTGGGGGGCGTCATAGACGGGGTTGACCCCTAGCATCAGCAGAGTCTCGACCTCACCCGCACGAATGCGGTCGGCGAGGAGTTGAAGGTCGTCGATGTGCTCAGGTCGCTCTCCGTGAGAGACCTCAGCATATCTGAGTACTTTTCCGGCAGCTCCAAGAGCGATGTTCATGGCATGGACAAGAGCATGGACTGCGGGTGGTTGACGGTCCCCCGCCATCACCAGACAGGCTCCCTGGTGGGCGACCAGGTCATCTGCCATCCGCTGGATGCGCCCGTCGCTGGGAGCAGTGACGGAGCCAACGCTGCTCGCCACATCTGCAGGCAGCGAGACTCCGGTGGCCGCCGCCAACTGGGCCGCGATCTTGGGTATGTCGGATGTCCGTGCCGGGATCCTGACATCCGCAGCACCCCCCGTCACCGACAGTGTGCTCTCCACCGCCCAGACCCTGGACAGAATCGGTTCGTCATCGTCTGCGGAGGTACGTAGCGCCGCCCAGCCACTGCTGTGGCGTAGACTCGCCGGATGATTCATCAAGGGATCGGCATCGAGGCAAACCAGCACCCTGGCGGAAGAGAGGTCTGCCACCGGTCGCATCGGTCTGCCAAATACCTGAGCGGTTCCTGTACGTTCAGAATCGCGATTCACCGGCGCCCACTCGTGCCAGGATGACTCCGGCACTTCTCGCAGAAGACGCTTTCGCATCGCCTGGTGTGCGATCGAAGAACTGGGAGCCGCCAGCACGGAGACCTTGCCAGATCTTCCTGCATTTCTGATCACCTCGATCGCCTGGTCCCAGTCTCCAGCGACTCGGCCAGCCGATTGCGCATGGGTGGGTTCGGTGCTCCTGCCCGGGTCATACATCCCCAGAACACTCGCCTGCATCTGCGAGGTGGAAGATCCACGGTGATCGGGATGATCGCCGTTGCCATCGACACGGATCGGCCTGCCATCGTAACTGGTGACCAGAACTCCCTCGGCAACCTCCTGCTGCTCCCAGCAGGATGCATAGGTTTCCGGCACACCGGGAGCCTGCCCCGCAGGACGGCTGGTATGGGGAAGAATCTTTTGTGTGGGCCAGTGACAACCGGCCAACCCTCCCGCCAGCGCCATCGAAGCGCCCATCACCTTGAGGAAATGTCGCCTCGAGGTGGACGTGAACAGTTCGGGCGCATGGTTCGGGAACTCCTTCTCGACCAGAGCTCGGAATTCAGGAGTATCCGCGTACTCGTCGAGACTACGCCAGAGAGCTTTACCCTGTTGGGGCTCGTGCTGTTCTTTTATCGATGACATGTTGAGCAGTTCGTCATGAGGGTCATCCGGACTGTCGGCTGTTCCGACTCGTCGTACAACCCGAGGTCCTTCATCAATTCCCGACCTTGCGTCGCCTTCTCGGCTGGAGTGCGTTCCAGTCCCCAATCGAGATCGGTCACCTTATCGACCGGCCTCAACCTGGACTCAGGATTGCGGTGGCAATCAAGGCACCAACCCATGCTCAATGCAGCCACCTGATGGACTTCCTCCATCTGATCAATCCTTCCGTGGCATTCGACACAGGAAACTCCCCGGGTCACATGAGCACTGTGATTGAAGTAAACATAATCAGGGAGATCGTGAACCTTGATCCATGGCACTGGCATTCCGGTGGCGAAGGAATCGCGAATCGGTTTCAACTTCATACTTGTCGGAGCGATCTTGCCGTGACAGTTCATGCATGTCTCGGTCGGTGGCACGGCAGCAAACCCGGCGCTCTCCACGGTTGTGTGGCAATACCGACAATCAAGCCCCAGTTCTCCAACATGCAAGGCGTGACTGTAGGGAACCGGTTGCTCTGGCATGTATCCAGCATTGAGAGTCTTGGGGGAGGCGCCGAAGTTGATCATCAACACGACATAAAGGCCGCTCACTGCAGCTCCAGCACCAAGCAACTTGATGAGTTGATCCACCCAGGGCGGAAAAATAGGGGTGCGATTCATCTGTTCGAAGTTCCTCCTGGCCCCACGAATGTAGCTGAGCAAACTCGAGCACCGCGATCACTGCTGGGGAGAGGTTGGAGCGTTTCGAGAAGTCTCCAGTGGCGTACAGAAAATAGCGAACCTTGCGGGTCGCACCTTCCGTCCTCTTCCCCCCCCAGGCCGAGACGGAACGCTGACTACTGGCAGGTTCCACCCACGGGCACAGGCTAGCGAACGGTCCCGGATTCGCAAACGAACCCGACGATTTTTTTCATTAATTTGGGGATCAATTAGTCTCCGGTGAGAGCCCCGTTTGGATCCCGATCCAGGTCCGCAGATGGCACCCTCCGGCACCAGCACAGCAGCGCTGCCGAGATGCACAAGATGACCGCTCCGAGACTCTGGTGGAGAGTCGCCAGCAGCGTCTCCGAAACTCCGCTGGAGGCACTTCTGACCTCGCTGCCGGTCGCAGCGAGAGTCATGAATCCGAGCGACAGCTGCGTGATCGTTGCCAGAATCATCGCTATCGCTAATCGACTCCGGGTTCTCGAACTGGATTCCTGACCGACCATCGCAGCGACCACGATCACGGCCAGCAATGCCAGAAATCCGCCGATCAGGTGAGGAACCACCCAGGACCGAGAGATGTGTCGAGAAAGGCCACCCAACAGTAACTGACAGCACAACAGCACCAGCAGCCATCGACTGGCGCGGGCCCAGCTTCGATGATGGACCACGGGCGCTTCGGTGCGCCAGCTGATGGAGGCGAGGGTCGCCATCACGGCCAGAACCGCGAGAAAGAGCTGACCGTGGATGCCATGGACGACTCTCAGAACCAGACTCAATCCGGATTCGACCGATTCCGTCACCTGGCCAGCCACCACCTCCACCGATTTCGCTTCTGTCACCCGATATCCCCCGAGGATGCCCTGTACCACCACTTGAACCGAGGCGAGCAGGCCCAGCCACGAGAGGGACCTGCGCCTGGCGATTCGCCAGCAGTAGATCGCCATCGACAGGGTGACCAGGCCGACCAGAGATCCGAAGAGCCGGTGGGCGTGTTCGTAATAGATTCCTCCGGTCATCCTGGAGAGAGGCAGCAGAAACATGTTGTTACCAAATGAGCCTGGCCAGTCGGGAACCGCCATCCCCGCCTCTTCGCTGGTCACGAGTCCTCCGATCCCGACCAGCATCAAGGTCGCAAAGAACGCGGTACGAGTGATCGACTCGACACCCTTCTCGGCTGTCGATCCTCCACCGGAGGTGGTGGCAGCACCCAGAGCAGCGAGAGCCATGCAACTGAGCACGAAGGTCGACGCGGACACCACGACACTCGAAACCGTTGCCTCCTCTGGCACCAGCACCGCACCCAGTACCAGCAGGTCGATCACGCCGGCAATCGCGCCCGTCATCAGTGCGGACCGGAATCTGTCGGAACTTCGAGAAGCAGCGACTCTCCCTGCCAGGATCAGGATCATGACGAGCAGAAAAAAGAGCAGCCACGGCGGCGCTTCGATGAAGGGGAGGCGACAGAGATACCCGGCACTCCACATCGACACCGTGGCCCCGATGCCGACCGGAATCGCAGCAATCCACCAGGAAACGGGATCCTGGGGCGACAACGTCCCTGTCTTTCCGGTCATTTTTCCCCGATCCAACCACGGACTCTGCCCTGCGAAAGATCATCTGGCACCGGCTTGCCGCCAGATTGCGTCCTGTCCCTGCCGGATCAAAGAATCTCCCACATGAGGAATCAAGGAAATCATCGAGTCTCGTGCTTCGAATCGACACAATTTTTCACTCTTGAAATTGATCCCCCCTTCACGGGAGGGGACTCCTGTGGGAGAATAGAGCCTCAGGCGCGTTTTCGGCTACCGGTCCGCCTTTAACCGGATGGCCACGACGACTGCTCCGAGGCTTTTGAATTGATGCTAGAGAAAAACCAGCTCACACCCTGAGGAAGATGTTTGTCCGGTCTTCGGATACCCGCCATCTTTTCCCAGCGGTCAATGAGCCAAGAGAGGACAGCTATCGTGCGTTCCCTTTTCAGTTTGTTTGTGTGCCTGGCCCTGTTGATACCGACCATGTTGGTGGCTCAGCCTGATGTCATCGTCGGAGATCTTCCCAATACCAACTCCTATGGCACCAGTACAGGAACTGGCATCTACGCGTACTCCGTCGCTACCACATCCTGCAACATCGGAACGGCGAACCTGAACTGGCAAGCCAACAACAATCAGCACCCCGTGATCGCACAGGATATGTGGAGACTTCACGAAGGACGGTTCACTCAAATCGGTTCCTCCTGGCTCAAGCACGGCTTCTGTGCGCTGCAGAACACCGGCCTTTGCGCCGGCTGCGGTGGCGGAGGTGGTTGCCTCAGTTACCTGACTCCCGGTTGTGCTGATCCCTACTCTGCAGGGCTCAACGGCAATCAGAGCAATCTTGGTCCTCGTTCGCAGGTCAATGCATTCACAGGATTCTTCCCGTACCCCTACAACGCTCCCCCATGCCCCAGCGGGCAGGGAACCATCTGCAGACGGGTTCAGGTTCAAGAAAGTGACATGATCGGACTGCCAGGCGCACTTTTCTTCGTCAGTGGCCAGTATGTCGCTTCCGACGATTCGAACTTCGGTAATCAGGCGAACAATGCCTCCTACCGCCGCGTCAATGTTTCCCAGTCCGGCAACCACAGCCTCAGTTTCGTCGGAGGCACACAACAGCAATCTCCGCCGATCCAGGCGTGGCAAGATAATCAGCCCTCCGTGACTCTTGTCGATGTGGAGGTCCCCAACGAGGGTCTCTTCATCGCAGGTTACGATGTGATCGATAATGGCAATGGCACCTACAACTACGAGTACGCGGTCTACAACATGTACTCGGATCGCTCCGCCAGGAGTTTCTCGGTTCCTTACCCCGCAGGCGCAACCATCCTCGACCACGGATTTCACGACCTCACCTGGCACAGCGGCGAACCCTACGATGGAACCGACTGGAATGTGACACTACTGCCCGGGATCGGGATTTCATGGGAGACGGACACTTTTGCCGCCAATCAGACCGCCAATGCGATGCGCTGGTCGATGATGTTCAACTTCTACTTCACCAGCGATGCTCCTCCGGCGCCCAATTCCGCAACCCTGGGCCTCTTCAAGCCAGGTGCAGCGGGAGATCCCGACGAGTTGACCTTCGATGTCTTGGCGCCATCTGGCAACTTCCTGCCCGGTGTCCAGAACCTCGCCTGTGACCTGGGAACCACGACTGCTCCATCCGTCAATTTGTCCTGGACGAATCCGGAGACTTACACATCGATCACGGTCCGTCGGGAAGGTTCGACCATCGCTACCCTCTCGGGAGGAGCGACCGCTTACACCGATGCCAACGCTTCCTACGGATTGACCACTTACACGGTGCAGGCGGAGCAGGGTTCCGTGCCCGCCGCCGAGATCCCGTGCCAGATCAACATCACTCCGCAACCGCAGGGCAACTTCAGTTGTTCACAGCCAGACCCCGAGGCGAACGATGTTCTGCTGAGCTGGTCCAATGGCATGACCTACGATGCGATCAGCCTGTCTCGAAATGGCACCCTGATTGCAAGCATGGGCGGTGACACGACCTCCTACACCGATTCTGGTGCGTCCGTGAGCAGTCATTTCTACACGATGAGCGCCAGTTCCGGCGGTGTGACCACAGCAACCCTCGAGTGCGTCATCACGGTGCTACCTCCCCCGCCGCTGGGCTTCACCGTGACCGCACCAACGGTCTCCGCTGGATTCGATCCAGGCACCGGAGCCGGCTCTTTCTCTGCGCTTCTCACCGCCATTGAATCGCCCTCGAATACCGGATACCCCAATCCGATCAGTGGCTACTCGTTGGCCCTGGTTTTCGATGGGTCGCTGGCTCTCGTCAGTGCCCTCGATGAAACAGTCGTGCCCGCAGACCTCGACTTCTTCGACGGACAGTGGGGAGATGGCTGGGTCACCATCGGTGCAGTGGTCGATTTCACCAGCGCCACTTCGCTCGATCTCTCGTCCGATGTAAATCTGGCAAGTGTCGAGTTCAACACCAACCCGGGTGGATTGATCGGCCAGATGAATCCGGTCTCATCGGCGCTCAGTTGGCAAAATGGCGTCAATGGAGGCGGCCTTCCCGTCGACAACCTGATCGTTGTCGGCTCAACTCCGATGGCTCCCAGCTTCGTACACGGGGCGATCAATCTCGCTCCTGGCGCCGGCGAGACCTTCGTTCGTGGCGACATCAATGATGACTCGGTGATCAACATCGCTGACGCAGTCGCTGGCTTGACCTATCTCTTCAACGGCGGTCCCGCTGGCTGCATCGATGCGGTCGACACCAATGACGATTGCCAGGCGAACGTTGCGGATGGCGTCTATCTTCTCGGCTTCCTCTTTTCGGGTGGCGCAGCGCCGCCAGCACCGAGTCCAAATTGTGGGTCCGATACGACGGCAGACGCACTCGAGTGTGCCACTTACAACAGCTGCCCCTGATCGACGATCAGTACCGGGCAGCCGAGATGGACGGTGCGTCTCCTGCGTGGAGGCTTGCCACGGAAAGCGGGGCGCAGGCGCGATCAGCTCCTGCGCCCCGCTTCACCATATGGGTGTCCTTGGATCCAGTAGCGCTGCTCATACCCTGGTGCTGATCCACCCCCGACGACGGACGGCGATGGCGCTGAGACCACTTCGCAGGATCCAGTCGAGCACCGTCGCTACCCAGACACCTTGCAGACCGAGGGCGGGAAATCCGAAGTAGCCGAATGCCAGGATCCAGGCGAAGGGAACCCTGAATCCCCACGACCCCACTGCCGTGATCCACATCACGGGCATGTTTGCGCCGGCACCGCGCAGGGTGCCGGTCAAGGATTCAGTCACGAGCAGGAATGGGACCTCGAGCGCGCCGATCATGAGGCACATTGCTGCCAGCGTTTGAGTCTGTTCCTGGATGTCGAAGATCCTCGTCAATCCACCGGAGCTGGTCAGGAACAGCACCATCACCGGAGTCACCAGCATCAAACCCAGAATGCAGGATCGCCAGGCACTGCGATATGCATCATCTGAATGCCCTGCCCCGAGCAGTCTTCCCGCAACACTGGCTGCCGCCGCCTGAAACCCGTGGGCAGGGAGAAACGCCATCGATTGGATCGAGATCGCGATTCTGTGTGCTGCCATCGATGTCGCATCGAGTTTCAGGATGGCGAATTGATAGACCACGAAACCGGAGTGGAACAGTAATGCGGCACCAAACGCAGGGGCACTGTGGCGAATCGTCTCCTTCGCCTGGATCAGATCAAAACGCAGAGCCCCGGGGATTCTCAGCGAGATGCGGCCTTCCCGACTCCACAGGATCACCGTGAGGATCAAGGCCACCTCGAACAGCGGCGCGAGTCCAGTGGCCAGCCCGACCCCTTCCAGACCCATGCGGGGTGCGCCCCAGAGTCCGAAAAGCAGCACCGCATTGCCAACGATGTTGGCCACATTGCCCAGCACTCCACCGAGAACGGGCAACAACGAGGAGCCCGCACCCCGAAGGGTTGCCTCCAGCGTCACCGCCAGAGCCCGAAGTGGAAACAGCCATAAAAACCACTTCAGATAACCGTCTGCGAGGCGAGCAATCTCCTGCGCCTGCACAGGATTCCCGCTCGCGAGCTGTCCCTCGAGCCAACCGATGCAAGTTTCTCTACCCGAGAATCCAATCAACGTCACCAGGGACCCGACTGCAAATGCCAGTACCAGTGCCGTATAGGTTGCGGTCGCTGCCTTCAGCCGTTGATTTTCTCCGGTCCGGCGAGCAACGATCGCGGTCGCTCCGATGGCAGTCACTGTGAATATGGTCGTCAGAGACCAGCACAATGGAGAGACCAGATTCAGCGCCGCCAGTGAGATGTCATCTGCATCCGATGTGGCTGACACCATCTTCGTGTCGACCAAAAATTGGAAAGTGTGGAGCAGGTACTGGAGGATGGCAGGAAGCGCAAGTCTCAGGATCTCGCGATCAAGTTGTCGCCCCTTCAATCCGCCATCGAGTTCACCCGCTGCTGATGGTTGCGTCACGTGAGTGGGGCCTTACCGTTGAGCTTTTTCGAACCGACCCAGGAGGATTTCTATCCGCTCGACTCGTTCAGTGGCGCGATGGACATGATCTTCAATCCTCAACAGGATCGCTCGATCGAATTGTTGACCGGATCTGGAGCGCCACTCCAGATCGTCAGCGATCTCGCGCAGGTGGGTCGTCTGCATACGGACCTCTTCACGGAGGAGTTTGAGATCTTGCTCTGTTGGTTCAGCCGGTCCTGATCCAGTAGTCGTCACGGTCGGGGAGAGGCCGGTCGCAGGATCATTCGCAGTACAACCCTGGAGCATGACCACCAGGATCACCATGGCCAGCGAGGACCTGGGCGTCACTTCACAGCGAGGGCGGGAGAGTTCCTGATCCGATGCTGGATCGACACGAATCATCCTTCTCCCTTCAGCCGACTGAATTCACGATGGACTCGGGGGGAGAGGACCGCAAGAGCCGCTCCACCACCTCGGTCGGAACCGATTGGACGACGACCTTGCCGGGGGCGCAGGGTATGACCCAGCGTAACTGTTGACCCCGGGTCTTCTTGTCGGCGAGCAAGGCCGGCATCACAACTTCCAGGTCGATTCCACCGAGGCATGTCGGCAGACCCACTCGCTCCATCACTGTTGCGATTCTGCGCTCGGTTCCGGCCGGGGCCTCGCCGATTTCCTCCGCCAGCCGTGCGGCAAAGCAAAATCCCCTGGCGACCGCTTCGCCATGGAGCACCGGTGGCGACGAGGTCATCTCCAGAGCATGAGCAAGTGTGTGACCCAGGTTGAGCACTTCCCGACGATCCTCCTCGAAGGGATCCTGTTCGACGATGTCCACCTTTACTGCGACTGCCGATGCGAGTTGCTCCACCGTGGGGATCAGGTGCTCTGGAATCGCCGCGGGATCGTTTTCGAGCGACTCGAACAGGCCAGGATCTCCGATCCATGCCGCCTTGATCAGTTCTGCCCATCCCATTGCGCGCTGTTCGATGGGCAATGACTCAAGAAATGCAAGATCCGAGATGACCGCTCTCGGTAGGTGAAAACTACCGATCCGATTCTTGACACCATCGAAGTGGATCGCTGTCTTGCCTCCGATATGTGCATCGACCATCGCCAGCAGAGTCGTGGGTATGCCGATCCACGGCACACCTCGATGCCAAATCGATGCAGCAAACGCTGCAGAATCTGCGAGCGCACCACCTCCAGCAACCAGCAGCAAGCCGCCTCGATCGAGTCCCGATTGCGCCATCAGCTCCAGAATGCTGCGAAACGACCCCGTCCGTTTCGATTCCTCACCGCCGGCCACCATCTTCTCCACCAGCGGAGCCCGCTTCGAGAGGATTTGACGCAGAGGATCCAGCGAGGACTCATCGACACCGGAGTCTCGCAATAACAATTGCGATGTGGGCAACGGGCCCAGCAACTGGTCGTCAATGACCTGGTCGAGGGGGCCGATTCTGAGCAGGCATGAGGCATCGGGCCATTCGATTCGAGTACCGAACTGGCCGCGGGTCATCGGGCCCCACGATTGCGGGAGATGCGTCGAGAATCTCCCCTGTTCCTGTTCTGGATCACCAGCAACAGGATCAGGGATGCCAGCGAGATCGTCATGATGATCCACAAGGGAAGATACCGATCGCCACGTTGTACAAATGGGCTCTGGTAAGGAGCCAGGGTATTCGCCACCCACTGCGGCACCATTCCTTCGCCCCCTCGAGCGGTCCTGTAGCGATAGAGCCTCAGAAAATCACCAGACATCAGCACATCACTACCGCTGGGAAGATTCTTTGGTTTTTTGATGAAATCGACCCGGTGCAATCGGCCATCGAGATCGGACCCGAACACTTCCCAGTACTGTTTCAATCCCGATGCGTTCTCTTCCAGTGTTCTTGGCTGAGGGTTTTCGATCAGGGTCAGTACCAGTAGATGCCTCTTTCCCCTGAGACTCGAGGCGTCTTCAGCGATCTCGGGAACCCGCGGAGCCTCCCCTGCCTCCTCGACCTCATGACCAGAACGCCATCGATGAAGCAGATAAATCTGGCCATCCAGTTCAGCTTCGCCTGGAATCCTGGCCTCGATATCCCGAACCCCTGCAAGACGGGCAGGATCTTCAATGAACGGGGCCGCCATCGGAGGCAGCTCACCTACTGGAGTAATCGCAACCGGTTCCGGCACATTGGACACCGATGAACCGTTCGAGGACCCCACATCCGGGTCGGAACCGGATCCCACTCTCAAGGGGACCACCCCGACAGCGGCAGGAACAGGCTGTTCCACTGGCCATTGCGGAAACAGCAAGATCATCCCCAGCGCAAGCAGTAGCAGCAGGGGACCGATCACGCGCATTTTTTCGCGCAGGCTCAGCCCCCCTCGAACGGGACGATATTTTCTGGGACCGAAGTAAACCATGCCTTCAGGATAACAGGGTACGAACCGACCGTCAGTGGCCAACGCCGGTTGCGAGCAGGGCCAGCACCTGACGAGCGGCCTCCTTGCTGGCGCCAGGACGAAATCGATCGGCTCGAAGCTGCTGTAATTGACCGACCAGATCGGCGCCATTGTCGTCGTCGAGTAAGGGTGCTGCTATTCGAGCGATGGCCTGCCCATCGCCAGGCTCGAACAGGATCTCGGGAACCAGCCGTTTTCCTGCAAACAAGTTCACCAGGGAAAAATACGGTGCGACTCCAAGCAGTTGATAGACGGAGCGCGAAAGCTCCGTCGCCGGATAGGCCACCACCATCGGAACGCCGTGCCACGCCGTTTCCAGCGTGGCCGTGCCAGAACACACGATGGCCAATCGTGCTTGCGCCTGCAATGCTCTCGCATCACCGACGTGTATCTTCACATCCGGCTCTCTGGCGATCAATTGCTCCACCTCGGGGAGCAACTTTTCACGCTGGCAGGAGACCCAGGTTTCCAGGGACGGGCTCTGCTGACGCAAGATACGAGCGGCCTCCAGCAAAGCCGGCAAGCCAGTGCGAACCTCCTGGCGACGACTCCCTGGTAGCAGCGCGAGAATCGGCGATCCGTCATGATCCTGCAATGGCGGTACCATCCCTGCGTCCTCGAGCGAGTCGAAGACGGGATTACCCACATGATGAACCTTCGAATGATATTCGCTGTAGATCTTCTCCTCGAAAGGAAGCACCACCAGCAGTTGATCTGCACAGGAGGCTATCCTGCGAATTCGCCAGGGTGCCCATGCCCAGACCTGAGGACAGATGTAGTAACTCACCGGGATGCCCAGACCTCGTGCGATCGTCGCCAGATGGTAGTGCAATCCGGGATAATCCACGACGACCAGCTGGTCGGGAGGATCTTGCAGCATCTCTTCGACGAAATTTGCGGTGTGACGCAATATCGAGCCCATCTGCCCCAGCACCGGCAACCAACCCATGACGGCTCGATCCGCACGGTCGGCTCTCAATACCGCACCTGCAGCAGCGAGTCGCTCTCCACCCACAGCATCCACTTGCAGTTGAGGATCGAGTCGCAGGCATTCCTCGACCAGCCTGGCAGCATGGAGGTCACCAGAGGGTTCTCCGGCACAGACAAAGAGCCTTCCCGCCATGTCAGTCGCTTCCAGACATTCGCCTGCGGCTCCACTCCATGAATCGCAGGGTAATGGCGCTGCTAAGCGGTTCATCGGGGATCAACTCGGGGTGCCACTGGACTCCGACCACTCTTCCCGTCGGGTCACAGGCTGCTTCGATGATTCCATCGTCAGCGGTAGCCAGGCCCATCCAGTCGGGGGGTAGTATTGATATCGCCTGGTGATGACTGGAATTGATGGAGAAGCGACCCGCCTCCGGTCCAGCATCCAGTTCACCAGTCCAGGTGACATCGTGCGTGAGGAACTCACCGATCGCTTCCTCCGGTCGGTGCTTCAGCACGGATCCGGTCTGCTGCACGATATCTCCATGGATGCTGCCCCCGGCGACGACCGCCAGCACTTGAAATCCGCCACAGATGCCCAGACACGGCAACTCGCTGCCCAGAAGGAACCGAGCCCACTCGATGTCTGCATCTTCACGATCCGGATGCACGGGAATATATCTCTCGGGTGGTGTCGAACCATCCGCAAGTCCACACCTGTAATCATCCCCACCGATCAGTACCATCCCGTCCAGGATTTCAACCACCTCGGATGGGGGTACATCTGGAGGAATGATCAGTGGCACACCGCCGAACTGAATCACCAGTTCGTGGTACGCTGACCAGACCCTCGATCGGGTCCGATTCGTTTCCTCGATGTCGCAGTTGAGTCCAATTCGTGGTTTCATCATTCCTCGCTCGCCTCCGATGGTTGACGAACGCTACGCCCGCGTCAACGACAGAAGGGTACGATTGCCAAAGTCAGGACAAATCCCGCTGCCACCGCAAAGATTACGAGATCTTGATTCCTGGCTGGGCTGCTTCACCAACTGGGAGAGGCAGGCACCCCTGGCCGGTGATCGGCGATCTCTCGGGCCAGCCAGATGCCGCGCTCTGCTCGATCGAGCCGGGATACCGACGCCGTCGGGACCGGTGGTCCAGGTCGCAGGAACCAAGGGCAAGGGATCTACCGTGCTGTGGATGGAATCCCTGCTGAGGGTGCGAGCAGAGCCCTGTGCAGCCACGGTTTCACCGCATCTGGAATCGATCACCGAGCGGATCAGGATCGATGGCAGGGAGTTGTCAGAGGCGGCGATCATGGAGGGATTGCGAAGGCTCCACCCTCATCTGACCGATGAGAAGAGTCCCGATGCTCATGCTCCCACCTTTTTTGACCTGTGGATCGCACTCTTCATCGAGAGAACCCACCAGGCGGGAAAGCGCTGGTTATTGGTCGAGGTAGGTCTCGGTGGTCCCCTCGATTCTACATGTGCCATCGGGCACGATGTCGGGGTACTGACGACAGTCGATCTCGATCACCAGGCGATCCTCGGAGAAAGCACGCAGGAGATCACACGGGAAAAGAGCCGCATCGCCAGCGCAGGAAAACCATTCATCATCGCAGATGGAGCCGATGCAGAACTTGCAGTTCAGACTGCGGAGAGTCATGGCGCAATTCCTGAGGTCATCCGCGATGACGATCGCCTGCCAGCCACGGTTGTGGCCCCTCAGCGGCTCAATGCCGCGGTTGGACTTGCGGCCCTTGAGAGTGTGCACGGGGTCAAACCCTGGAGCGTCGATGAGATCAGGATGGCGATCGAACTCATCCAACTTCCAGGTCGTCTCGAACTGCTCTCATCCCCTCATCCATTGCTCCTCGATGGAGCTCATACGCCCCTCTCGCTGGATGCCTTTGTCGATTGTTTTCAGTCCCACTGCGGTTCAGAACCCGGGGCATTGCTGTTGGGAATGATGCATGACAAGGATGCGTCCTCGAGCCTGGCTCCACTGACGAAACTGGAGCCACCGCCGAACATCGCCTCCGTCACGGTTCCCTCTGCACGAGGACTCCCCGCTTCGCAGCTTGCGGAGGTCATCGATGGCCTGGGGCTCGATTGCATCGCCCTGGATGAGCCAGAACAGGGACTCGCCTGGATCAAGGAAAAAGCCGCTACCGGGGTCCCGGCAGCGGCCACTGGTTCGATGCAATTGGCCGGCTGGATTCGCCGGCACTGGTGCGAACAACTGCACTAGGGTGAAGTTGTTGGAGCGTCCTCCTCCTTGGGGCTATCGGTGGGAATCTTCTGGAAGTGTACCTCACCGTCAATCACTTCCATGCGGATGCGAGAGCCTTCAGGGAAGTATCCGCGAAGGAGTTGTTCCGCGAGCGTATCCTCAACATGTTGCTGGATCGATCTCCGCAACGGACGAGCTCCGAAGTCCGGGTTGTAGCCCTTTTCGATCAGGAATTCTGTCGCATCTTCCGTGACTTCAAGTTCGACCCCTCGCTCCCGAAGTCTACCCAGAACCTGCGCCATCTCGATCTTGATGATCTCTTCGAGATCCTTCCTATCGAGGGGCTGAAAGAAAATGGGGTCGTCAATACGGTTGAGGAATTCGGGTCGGAAAAACTTTTCAACCTCGTCCATCACTTCTTTGCGCTTCTGGTCCGTGTCTCGGCCTTCACCAGTGTTACGAAATCCGAGAGCGCTTTGATTTTTTATCAGATCCGCACCGATGTTCGATGTCATGATGAGAACGACATTACGGAAGTCGATAACCCTGCCAAATGAATCCGTAACATGCCCTTCCTCCATCACCTGGAGCAGCATGTTGAACACATCGGAATGCGCCTTTTCTACTTCATCGAGCAGCACCACGGCATACGGGCGCCGACGGATCTTTTCCGTCAACTGGCCACCCTCCTCGTATCCGACATATCCAGGAGGAGCCCCTACCAGTCGCGAAACATTATGTTTCTCCATGAACTCCGACATATCGATCTGTATCAGTGAGTCCTCTTCGCCGAACAGGAACTTTGCCAGACTTTTTGCCAGCAAGGTCTTGCCAACCCCCGTGGGACCCAGGAACAGGAATGAGCCGACCGGGCGACGAGGATCCTTGAGCCCGCTGCGGCTCCTGCGAACTGCACGTGAGATTCGCTCGATGGCGTCGTCTTGCGAGACCACTGACTTGTGTAGTTCATCCTCCATCAACAGAAGGCGTTCCGCCTCGCCACTGTCGATTCGCGTCAACGGGATCCCGGTCATCCTCGCCACAGTCTCGGCAATGACTTCCTCATCGACACAGCCACTCACATCGTCTGCATGATCCCTCCAGGTCTTGAGGTCTTCATCACGTTTCTTCTTGAGCCGGCTCGCCTTATCTCGCAGATTTGCTGCGAGTTCGAAGTTCTGCTGAGCAACTGAAGCTTCTTTCTCTCGATCGAGTTCTTCGATCTCCTTCTCCAGTTCCTTGAGATCAGGGGGACGAGTGGATTGCTTGAGACGGATCCTCGACCCGGCCTCATCGATCACATCGATGGCCTTGTCGGGAAGGAACCTGCCGTTGATGTATCGAATCGCCATATCCACGGCGGATTCGAGAGCCTCATCGGTATAGCGTACACGGTGGTGCGCCTCGTACTTGTCGCGTAGCCCCTTGAGGATTTCCACAGACTGATCTCGGCTGGGCGGATTGACCAGGATGCTCTGAAAGCGCCGTTCCAGTGCTCCATCCTTCTCGATGTGCTTTCGATACTCGTCGAGCGTGGTCGCACCGATGCACTGGATTTCGCCCCTGGAAAGCGCTGGCTTGAGCACGTTCGAGGCATCGATGGCACCCTCGGCACCACCTGCCCCCACCAGAGTGTGCAGTTCATCGATGAAGAGGATCACATTTTTCACTCGACTGACTTCCGTCATCACCGCCTTGATGCGCTCCTCGAACTGGCCTCGGTACTTGGTTCCCGCCACCATCAGTGCCAGGTCCAGCACGACGATTCTCTGGTTTCGCAGGATCTCTGGCACTTCGCCTGAAATGATCTCCTGTGCAAGCCCCTCGACAATGGCGCTCTTGCCGACCCCCGGCTCACCGAGGAGCACAGGGTTATTCTTGGTCCGACGAGCCAGCACCTGCATCACTCTCTCGATCTCTTCCTCGCGACCGATCACCGGATCGAGTGCCCCCGATCTGGCCATCTCCGCAAGATCACGCCCGAACGAATCCAGTGCTGGAGTCTTGGAGCTTCTGCTTTTCTGGCCGAGGGACTTTGACTCCTGGTCGAACTCCATCTCGACTTCTCCCGGATCGGCACCGAGGATCTCCAGGACTTCTGTTCGAACTTCTTCAAGAACCAGTCCAAGTTCCTTCAGAACAGAAGCCGCAAGGCCTTGCTCTTCACGGATCAACCCGAGCAGCAGGTGTTCCGTTCCGATGTAATTGTGGCGCAACTCCTTGGCTGCCTCCTGGCACAACTCAAGGACTCGCTTCGCCCGCGGCGTGAAGGGAAGTTGAGTCATCTGGTGCATCGCGTGGCCACTTTGCACCTGTTTCTCAATTTCTGCTCGAATCTTGCCAGAATCCACATCGAGATTCTTGAGCACAGTGGCAGCGACTCCGCTCCCTTCCTGAACGAGTCCAAGAAGGACGTGCTCGGTTCCGATGAAATCATGGTTGAAGCGCTGTGCCTCCTTGCGGGCCAGTGCCATCACTTTTCGAGCTCTGTCAGTAAACTTGTCGAACATCGGGTTCCATCCTCAATTTCCAAGGGAGCGGTTGGCTCCCTCACTCACCTCTGTCACTCGTCTACTCCGCCTGGAAAGCCACTGAATCAAACGGTGGTTCATTGACTAGACGCTTTCTCCGCCGATTGAGTTCCCCGGGGGGATCTCGATCTTCAGTGCCGCCGGAGCGGCTGGCCTCTCGATACGGCAGTGACATCCTACCCCGACACCCCGACCCCTGGTCAAGTCGATCCGGGTGCTAGTTGTTTTCCCTCAGGATCCGCCTGAGCACCGATGCTCGCAGCATATCGCGCTCATCCGGGGGTAATTCCTGACCTTCCTTCGCCTGCAAATGGCCTGGTTGTGTGAACAGAAACATCCTGTTGACCTGCTCCAGCGTCAATTTCCCGAGCAACCCGAGGCAAACCCCCAGACGTACAAGAGAGAGTTGCTCGAGCGCCTCCTGGCTTTGGATGACCTTCGCGTGGGAAAGGAGACCGAATGCCCTCCCGATCTTGTCCTCGATCCGTTCTCGTTTTCGCTCCAGCAATCCTGCCCGAAGTTTTCGTTCGTAGTTGAGGATATTGGGAAGAACAGATGAGATCCGCTTGAGGATCTTCTCTTCAGACAGGCCCAACGTACGCTGATTAGAGATCTGGAAGAAATCTCCCTGCGCCTCGGTCCCCTCTCCGAATAGCCCTCTGACTGCCAGATGCATCCGGGTAGCAGCACGGGTCACTTCCTCGATCTGACCCGTGATCACCATCGCCGGCAGGTGCAGCATCACCGATGCCCGCATTCCTGTTCCGGTGTTGGTCGGACAGGCTGTGAGATAGCCGTACTGCTGGTCAAAAGCGAACTGAAGTTCTCCATCGAGAGCCTTCTCCAGCTCGTCCATCTCCTGCCACGCCTCCTCGAGCCGATACCCTGACTTCACGACCTGGATGCGAAGATGGTCCTCTTCATTCCCCATCAGGGAGATGGCCTCACTCTCGTCGAAGGCGACCACTCTCGGCCCACTCCCGAGTGCCAGTTCTCGACTCACCAGATGGCGCTCTACAAGAACCATCCGCTCGATCTGGTCCATCTCTTCGAGGTGCTTCGTGGTCAGGGTCAGTCCGGGTCGAAGCTTGTCGATGGCATCCTGAATTCGATCCGCAACCTTGGCCCGTTGAAGATCCTCTGCAAGGGTGCCAAATGGCAGGTCGGTAAGGTTCCTCGCCAATCTCACCCTGCTGGAGATGACGAGATCGGAATCGAGGCCTTCACCTCGTAGCCACTCGCCAACAAAGGGATCAGAATTGCCAAAAATCATCGCTGGCTCTCCAGGTTTTGCATCTGATCTCGAATCGCCGCAGCCTTTTCATATTGTTCGTCGGAGACCGCCTTGGAAAGATCTTCACGCAGTTGAGTCAATCGCGCCTGGCGAGAAACCTGTTCCCTGAATCTACCTGGAGATCTTCCTAGATGCTGACTCGACGCATGGATCTTTTCCAGCAACTCATCGAGCTCGCTTCGGAAACACTGGTAGTCGTGAGAGCAACCGAACTTTCCTTCCTTGCGGAAGAGTGAGTAACTCATCCCGCACTGTGTACACACCTTGTCCGCCGTGTCTCCACCATCAGCCCCCGTCAATGTGTCCGGATCGGAATAGAAATCAGGAAGAGTGAACTGCTTTTGCTTCTTCAACTGTGCCTGAATCGAGACGCCATGAATCCCGGCGCACTCCTTGCACAGGCGATACTCCTTCTTGGTGTTATTGACGATGTCGGTCAGGTGCACGACAGCCTTGTTTTTCTGACAGTTCTCACAGAGCATTGTCGGCTCGGCTCCTTCCCCGGAAAAAATTGGCAGGGACCATCCCCCTGTTCCTATCATCGACAGTTCCGCAGCCTCGCTCCACCCCTCTTGAGATAGAATATATGCGAGTCGCACACGTCATCGTCCCCCCTGGCCGGTCTCACGGGACTCTTCATCCAGGAACACCTGCTGACCCTGGTCCGGGAAATCGGTCTGGCTCAGCGCCGACCGAGTTCCACTGGACCCTGCATCCAGACAACGCCAGTAGCGCGATTCTGGATCCCTCATCGAGCAGGAGTCATCCTCCAGATGCGCCATATGGTCTCGAAGAGGCGAATCCAGCACCCCCAGGCTATTCTCCTGCGGCTGGAGGAGGCTCAATTCCCGATGAGTTTCCGTTCCAGGGTTCCAACCTCTTTGAGAGCCAGCAGTTCCAACTTTCATCACGATTCCGGACCAGTTGACAGTGCCGGGCAGTTATCCTAGGATTCTTGCTTCCGTCCCGGATCACCGGGGAGGAGCACGGATCCGGCATCCTGCGGGTTCTCGCCCCTTCCCCTACGGGGCAACAGCGGCAACTCCAAATTCCTGGTCCTCGGACCAGGAGCGGGCCTTGTTCGGCCCAGGTGGAGGGTCGTGCCGATGCCTGCACTCACGCTGGCTCGTGCCGGCCCCATCCCATCGCCGAACTTCTCCCGCGAGAAACTGCTGTGCCGCGTTCTGATGGGATCTGTTCGGATCCGACCTGGAGCGGTCTGTGACGACCAGCACGCTGGTCTGTCCGTACCCTGAAACCGGTACGGAGGTGCGATGAGCATGCCCGGATCTCGACCAGAGAGGTTTGAGCCTGTTCGCCTGGTGCCTCGATCCGGTGAACTGAGTCCTGGAGAAGGAGTTGATGGTGAGTGAAGAAATCCTGCGCTTCGTTGACACGATTCATCGTGATCGACAAGTCGACAAAGAGGTGATCTTCACGGGCATCGAGATGGCTCTTGTTTCCGCTGCCCAGAAACGCTTCGACCAGGAAGAAGGTATCGAGGTCCTCATAGATCGAGAAACAGGAGTCATCTCCGCGGTAAGAGACGGAGATGGGTTCGATCCTCGTGAGGCTCTTGGGCGCATTGCAGCGGGTGCTGGCAAGCAGGTTCTATTCCAGAAAATCCGTGAAGCAGAGCGTGAAGTCATCTTTCGCGAGTTCGCTGACCGTGTTGGCGAGATGATCAATGGTACCGTTGCCAGCCGCAAGGGCGGGGGCCTCGTCATCACATTGACCAATCGTGCAGAGGGATTCATGCCCAGGAGTGAGCAATCTCACCTCGAAGAATGGAACGAGGGAGATCGCATCAAGGTGGTTCTCAAGGAAGTGAACATGCAGCAGACACGCGTTCAGTTGCTGGTATCTCGAGCAGCTCCTGACCTCGTGCGCAGACTCTTCGAACAGGAAATCCCTGAGGTCGCGGATTTTGTCGTCGAAATCAAGGCCATAGCTCGAGAAGCTGGAAACAGGACCAAGATCGCAGTGGCGACTCTCGACTCCAACGTCGATTGTGTCGGTGCTTGCATCGGCATCAAGGGCTCCAGAATCCGAAATGTCACCGATGAACTCAACGGCGAAAAGATCGATGTCGTTCGCTGGAATGACTCCGTCGAGGTGCTGATTCCAGAGGCTCTCAAGCCAGCCGAGATCGCATCCATCGAACTCGATTACGAAACCAAGTGCGCCAACGTCTATGTGACAGAGGATCAACAATCTCTCGCCATCGGTCGCAGAGGTCAAAACGTACGCCTCGCATCGAAGTTGTCCGAGTGGGAGCTGAACATCTGCGCCATCACAGAAGAAGCTCTGGCACGTCTACGCATCGAGGGAGCAGAGTCTCGAGCGGAGGAGATGTTCGGAGAGCGTCTCGCTCGTGTTGCAGGAGGCGATGGAGATGAACTGGTCGCGAATCCACTCGATCAGATCTTCGATGACCGTGAACCCTCAGCAGAAGAAATCGCTGCGGAGTACGGTGAGGGCGCAGTGGTCATGGGTCTGGAAGATCTTCCCGGTGTTACCGAAGAGATCGCGGATCGCCTGGTCGACTTGCAATACGACAGCACCGATGCGCTTCTCGAGGCAGGGATCGAGGGTCTTTCGCAGGTCGAAGGACTCGACACCCCTTCCGCCACCCTCATCATCGAGAAGATTCAGGAAATCATGGACAGCGTGGACGACGAGGAATTCGCTGCTGAAGACGCCAGCGTAGAGGTTGTCGAGGCTGAGGAAGTGGCAGCGGATGAAGCGGTTGTCGAGGCTGAGGTAGCCGAGACAGACGCAGTAGAGACAGACGCAGTAAAGACAGACGCAGTAGAGACAGGCGACCATGAAGTTGACGATACAAAGAAGGAAGTAGAGTAGGTCTGACTCCATGTAGGGAGTGACCCACTTCACTGGGAAACTAAACAGGAGGCTGTTGCATTGGGTGTGAGAATACACACGCTGGCGAAGGAACTTGGACTCAAGAGCAAGGACCTCATCGAACTGCTCGCCGCTCGCGGCATCCAGGTCAAAAACCACATGTCCTCGGTCGACGATGGCATGGCGGCCCAACTTCGAATTACTAACATGCCGGACGAAGAACCGGAAGAAGTTGAAGTCGCCCAGGAGCCTGAACCAGAACCGCAGCCTGAACCAGAACCGCAGCCTGAACCAGAACCACAGCCTGAACCAGAACCTCAGGATCCGGTAGCCGAAGAAACGAAGGCGGATGAGACATCCGTTGTTGCGGATGCTCCTGAAGCTTCCGTGGATATCGAGGATCCTACACCGGTTGCTGAAACGCCTGCCGAAGAGACGACGCCTGCGGCTGAAATCTCCGATGTGGATAGCGTCACGGATGCAGACGAACCGGTTGCCAGCGAAGAGGCAGCCGAAGTCGAGAAGGCTCAATCTCAGGTAAAGAAACTGACAGAAGCGAACCTGGAAAAAATCTCCCCCACTCGCAAGAAGCCGACCACGATCGTCATGGCTCCCGGCTTTGGCGGCACGCCAAAGGTCCCCGAGACGCCAGTAGCACCTGTGGCCAGACCGCTCCCTTCCGGCAACTCGCCTTCGGCGAAACCGTCCAGAGGGCGACCGCTGATCATTCGCTCCAAAGCCCCTTCACGCCCCGCACCACCCGCTCGACCCGCAAGAAGAGGCTCACCAGCTCCTGGAGGTTCCTCGGCACCAGCAGCGAGAAGAGGTGGTGGTGGGTTCTCCGGCGGACCGGGCGGTGGACGTCCTCCCGGGCGCGGATCGTCACCTGGAGCCCCCGGTGGAGGAACGCCGCAGGGCGGCAAGAAGGTGATGGTTTTCCCCGGTGCCGATACCACCGGTGGGCCGCCACGTAGATCGGGCCCTCCAGGTCGAGGTGGCCCCGGCGGCAAGGGCAGAGGACGCCAAGGAGGAAGGCCACGCCGTCAGGAATCGGACTTCACCAGACGACGCCTCGAGCAGGAGATCATCCCGGATGACCTCCCGGAAACGATCACTCTTGAAGAACCTGCCAGCATCAAGGACCTCTCCCTGGCTCTCGGAATCAAGCAAACCGCGCTGCTCAAGAAACTGATGAACCATGGCATGCTCGCAAATGTCAATTCCCCTCTCAACGAGGAGATCACTGACGTCCTTTCCGTCGAGATCAATTGCGAAATCATCCTCGAAGCTCCGAAGGCGATGCACTCCTCTCTCGAAGAACTCGATCAGATCGAAGATTCAGATTCAGATCTGATCCTACGCGCACCTGTTGTGACTCTGATGGGGCACGTGGACCATGGAAAAACAACATTGCTGGACAAGATCCGCGAGAGTGCCATAACAAAATCCGAAGCCGGTGGCATCACCCAGCACATGAGTGCTTACAGGGTCGATAAGGGAGACGCCCATGTTGTATTCGTGGACACTCCTGGACACCGCGCCTTCACCAGCATGAGGGCCAGAGGTGCGAATGTCACCGATGTCGTGGTTCTGGTCGTGGCTGCAGATGACGGCCCGATGCCGCAGACAGAAGAAGCCATCGAGCACGCCAAGGCTGCAGGTGTTCCCATCGTCGTGGCGATCAACAAGATCGACCGCGAAGGAGCCAGTATCGACAAGGTCAAGGCCAAGCTTGCGGAACTGGATCTTTCCCCCGTCGAATGGGGAGGCTCTACCGAAATGATTCCGGTATCCGGTATCACGGGCGAGGGTGTCGACCAGTTACTCGAGCAACTCTCTCTCGAATCCGAGATTCTTGAACTGAAGGCGAACCCTAACAAGAATGCCATCGGCACTGTACTGGATTCCCGTGCATCGACCGGTCAGGGCAATGTGATCACCGCTCTGATCCAGGATGGCACCCTGCGTCGAGGCGATACCGTGGTCTGTGGCCCAGCACACGGCAAGATCAAGACACTCAAATCTACAGCAGGTGAAAACCTCGATGCGGCTCCTCCTGCGACACCGGTGGAGATCACTGGTCTCAACGATCTGCCTGAAGCGGGCGATCGACTGTATGCCCTCGAAGATGCAGCAAAAGCGCGGAAGATCGCAGAGGAACGCCAGGAAGCGAAGGCCAAGGCGGATCGGGCAGAACGCCAGAAGGTCACCCTCGAGGGTCTGTTCGACAAGATCGATGAGGCGAAGACGCGCGAAATCAAGGTCGTGCTCAAGTCCGACGTGAAGGGAACCCTGGATGTTCTCAAGTCGGAACTCTCGTCGATGCGCACCTCGGAGGTGGCCATCCGGGTGATCCGCGCAGGAGTGGGAGAGATCTCGGAATCTGACATTCTTCTGGCCGACGCATCGAAGGCGATCGTCATCGGGTTCCATGTTTCCGCATCCGACAAGGCGAGATCGGAAGCGGATGCACAAGGTGTCGAGATCCGTACATATACTGTGATCTACGAGATTATCGATGACCTGAGGACCGCGCTCGAAGGGATGCTGTCTCCAGATATCGCCGAAGAGGTACAAGGGACGGTCGAGATCCAGGCGATCTTCAAATCCACAAAACTCGGTAACATTGCGGGCTGCATCGGTCGCAGTGGCGTCATGACGAGAGACGACAAGGTGCGCCTGATTCGTGATGGAGTCATGGTCCACGAAGGCAGCCTCGCTTCCCTACGCAGGGAAAAAGACGATGTAAAAGAAATCCGCGAGGGCTTCGAGTGTGGAGTGGTGATAGATGGCTATAGCGATATCGCAGTAGGCGATGTCATCGAGAGCATCAAAGTCATCAAGACCAGTCGAAAACTCGACGAGTCGGAAGCGCGTTCGTGATCTAGATGAAACCGATTCGCCTTGCTCGCATCGCCAGCCAGTTGCGTGAAGAAATTTCTCGAATCATCCAGTTCGATCTCAAGGACCCGAGGATTGGATCACTCACGGTACTGGCAGTCCAGCCGACCGAGGACCTCAAGGAGTGCAAGGTCTTCGTGTCCATCCTGGGTGATGAGGCGAATCAGCGCACTTCTCTCAGAGGGCTTGAGGCTGCACGCGGCAAGATCCAGTCGCTCCTCAGCACCCAGATCCAGCTGAGGGAAACGCCAATTCTACGCTTCGAACTGGACGAAAGTCAGCAGCGGACACAGGCCATCGAAGAGATCATTCGCGCCGCCAGGGAAGAGGATGAACTCGCGGCTCTGGAACGTGAAAAACGGGGTACACCCGCCGAGACCGGGCCAGACCCGGACGAGGACCTGGCAACGAGTTAGTGTCGCTCTCTGCCCTCGTAGTTTCCCTGCTCTACAACTACCAGTCGATCCCGACCCGCTCTCTTGGCCTGATACAGTGCGGTATCCGCCTCATCGAGAAGTTCGTCTGCAGAGATCCCATCACGCAATACCGTGACTCCAACAGATAGCGACAGGTTCGATGCTTCGCGCGCACGGCCACCGAGAAACTCATACTTCCGGAACTGGTCGATAAGAGCTCGTCCCTTTTGCTCCATATCTCTCAGATGGGAACCTGGCATCAGAATCACGAACTCATCTCCTCCGTATCGACAGACATGATCACTTTCTCGAAAAAACTCGACCAGCAGTGCAGAGATCTCTTTCAGCAACTCGTCGCCAACCATGTGGCCGAGAACATCGTTGATACCCTTGAAACCATCGAGGTCTGCAAACAGTAGCCCCAGCTCTCCGCCTTCGCGCCGGGCCCTGTGGACCTCTTTCTCCAGTTGAGATCCGAGGTATAGACGATTCGCAATCCCTGTCAGTGGATCCAGCAATGCTTGCTTCTCCAGCTGGTCATGTAATCGCAAGTTTTGAAGCGTCAGTGCGAGGATTTCCCCGATGGTACCAAGCACCTCTTCGTGCCAGTCCTTGAGAAGTGGAGCCTCTTCGAGCAGTTTCACTTCTCTCTGGTCTATTGTCAGTTCCAACATGCCGCAGGGGGATTCACTCCCTACAGCCAACGGAAGCCTGCGGAACCCTGGATCATCCTTCTCGGCGATACGGGATCGATTCATCAGGTCCGGATCGCTACACCAGGCGATCTGCTTCTCTCCATCCTTGTAACTCCACAGGCGCACATTTCTGTAACCAAGTCCCTCGGAGCAAAGTAGAGTTCCTGCCCTACAGAAGAAATCAACCTCGTCTCGAACGCCGATCAACAGCGTTGACAACCTGGGTGCCGTGCGTATCTTCTCTGTCAGTTGAAAGATCCTGAGAGATGTTCGGACAGCATCGCAGGCACGCCGACGTTGCTCCTCCATCTCTCTTTCTAGCCCGACCCCACTCTCTTCCAAAATCCTCAGGCGATAAACCCAGCGTTCATCTCCGCGAGGGCTCACTCGGCGTCCACCCACCACCGCAACGGGTCGCCAGTCATCACCGTGGCGAATCCTCAGCAAGATAGCATCGGGTTCGGATTCCCCATCTCCTCCGAGCGACAGCAAACGGTGATGGTCCTCCTCGTGGAACCAACCAGTCAGCTCGCAATCTCTCAGTTCCTCTGCCTCACTGCAGGAGATCAGATCGAGGAACGCCCTGTTGATTGCAATCACCTTGCGATGAGGCCCCCGGGCCACGATCAAGGGATCAGGAAACAGATCGAGCAGCAATCGAGACTCCCCGGGGTCAGGGGGTAATGGCCACTCACCGGGCCTTTTCGAAAGCAGAGCGCGGGACATACAGACCAACTTCCAGAATTCCTGTGTGCAGGCTCGAAGAGGTCCCGCAGATAAGAATAACATGGAGTCCACGAACGGACCCGCCGGGTGGCATGATCGGCGGTGCTCTGATACCGTTTCTCATGGCTTCAGCGGCGCTTAGGGAGGATCAGATCTTGCTCGAGGTATTGCAGGAAGCTGTCCAGATACTGGAGACTGGCCAGAGGGCAGCCATCGCCACCATTGTTTCCACGACCGGATCGACCCCCGGAAAAGATGGTGCCAAGATGCTGGTCCGCGAGGATGGGTCCGCGGTCGGTACCGTGGGAGGAGGCTGCACGGAGTCAGATATCTGGCGGCTGTGCATGGAAGTGATTTCGAACGGAATACCGAGGCGAGAGTCCTTTCGGCTCACAGCAGCCACGGTTGCGGAGACTGGTCTACTTTGCGGAGGAGAGTTTGAAGTGTACATCGAGCCGATAGGATCCCCATGGGTGATCATTCTCGGAGGAGGCCACATCGCTGGTGCCCTGTGCGAGGTACTGGCCACATTGCAATGGCGAATCACCGTGATCGATGATCGGGCAGATTTCGCCGACCCGAAGAGGTTCCCTGCTGCCAGTGAGGTACATTGCCGACCATTCGAATCGTGCACCGACGGGCTGAATCTCTCCCCGAATGCCTGCGTCGTCATCGCCACTCGAGGTCACCAGCACGATGAGCTCGCACTCTCCAAGGCTCTGGATAGTTCAGCCGGATATATTGGACTGATCGGTAGCCGCGGAAAGATCGGCGCCATCCTCAAGAATCTCCGCTCCAGGGGAGCGGAAGCGAGCATCACCGAGCGAGTGAGGGCTCCGATTGGCATTCCCATCGGGTCTCGCTCCCCGGAAGAAATCGCCATCTCCATCGCCGCCGAGTTGATCTGTTACCACCGGAAACCGGAGACCCGAGGGACCCACGGAACTGCTGCAGCCAACCTGCCGGCCCGGGAAACCCAGGATTGAGGGCTGACGCGCGTTGCCCCCCTCCAATCCCGCAGATAGAATCCCGAGTCGTGGAAATCGTGATCCAGACTGAGCCTCAAATAATTGATCCACCCAGCCGGGTGGGCGTGCGGCCGCTCTCGATATGATCCAGTTCGCCCCGACGCTGCTGCTCGGTTCTTCAACTCGAAGCAGCGATGGGATCCGGTCCCGGAAGGAATCCTGATGTTGGCACAAACAGCACCTGGCAGCAAAAACACCGCTGGGGGCAATAGTACAAATTCACGGCCCAAGGCCTCCCTGACTGAAATCGTCACAAATGCCTACAAGGAGCACGGTTCGCTGAGAGACATCGAGGAGATCGATGTTCTGGAGACCGTGATCCTCGGAGCACTCTCTGCTTCGATGCCTCTGGCGGATGTCCTCAAGTGCTGGAGTGAATTTCGGACAGAGTTCGTGGATTGGAACGAAGTCCGCATCTCCTCAGCTGCAGAAGTCGCGGCTACATTCCCGGGGGCCAAGGATCCCATTCTGCTGGCGATGCAACTGAAAGAAATGTTGCAGGTCGTCTTTGAGCGTCGCCACATGCTCAGTCTCGAGTTCCTGCGCGAGAATACCATCGCTGAAACCAAGGAGTTCTTCAAACGATCACCAGCGCTTCCTGATCTCGCCCGCCAGTTGGTGCTTTCCTACATCAAATTTCAGCCTCATGTGCCCCTTGAATCCTGGGCGCAAGGAGGCTTGATCCGTGCCGGCCTCCTCAAGTCCTCCGTATCATCGGTCCAACGACAGCGGCAACTGTTTGATCAACTCGAGGGGATTCCTCTGCTTCATGCAGTCCTCGCTCTTCACGAGGAGGCGCGTCTGCACCCGGATCCTGCCGTTGAGGCAGCCGCTCGCAAGAAAGCGGCCCAGGCCAAGGAGGCGGCGCTGAAAGCAGCCAAAGCAGCAAAGGCTGCAGCCAAGGAAGCCCGGGACAGAGCGGCCAAGGAAGCCAGGGAGATGGCCGCGAAGAAGAAGGCCGCCGAGAAGGCTGCCGAGAAAGCCGCCAGGGATAAACTCGCCAGGATTAAAGCGGCACAGAAGAGAGCCGCACAGAAGAAGGCCGCACAGAAAAAGGCCGCACAGAAGAAAGTCGCACAGCAGAAGGCCGCTCAGCAGAAGGCCGCTCAGAAGAAGGCCGCGCAGAAGAAGGCCGCTCAGAAGAAGGCCGCGCAGAAGAAAGCCGCGCAGAAGAAGGCCGCACAGAAAAAAGTCGCACAGCAGAAGGCCGCGCAGAAGAAGGCCGCGCAGAAGAAAGCCTCGAAGAAGGCGGTAAAGAAGAAGCCCTCGAAGAAGGCGGTAAAGAAGAAGCCCTCGAAGAAAGCGGTAAAGAAGAAGCCCTCGAAGAAAGCGGTAAAGAAGAAGCCCTCGAAGAAGGCGACAAAGAAGAAGCCCTCGAAGAAGGCGACGAAGAAGAAGCCCTCGAAGAAGGCGACAAAGAAGAAGCCCTCGAAGAAAACCGCCAGGAAGAGTCGAAAAAAATAGAGCATTGCAGAGGTGGCCCAACTCGCGCTGGGTGGCCCATCGACCGACTTCGAAAGGAGACTCTCTTGGCAGGACATTCAAAATGGGCAGGGATCAAGCACAAGAAGGCTGCCAACGACGCCAAACGCGGGAAAGTATTCAGCAAACTGGCCAAACTGATCACGGTTGCTTCCCGAGATGGCGGTGGAGACACCTCTCAGAATCCACATCTCAAGTTGGTTGTCGACAAGGCCAAGGCCGCCAACATGCCCAACGACAACATCGCTCGGGCCATCAAGAAGGGCACTGGTGAACTCGGGTCAGTCTCCTTCTTTGAACTTGTATATGAGGGCTACGCACCTTCCCAGATCGCACTGGTCATCGACATCTTGACCGACAACAAGAACCGAACCGCCAGTGAACTCAGAAAACTCTTCGACAAGAAAGGTGGAACCCTGGGCAGCCCTGGTTCCGTATCCTGGAATTTTGAAACAAAAGGAGTGATCGAACTCTCGGCAGATTCGATCGGCGAGGAAGAACTGATGGACCTTGCCATCGAGGCGGGGGCCGAAGATGTGAAGATGGAGGACGACCATCATCAGGTGCTTTGCTCTCCAACTTCATTCAGCGATGTGCAGCAGGCGATCTCTGCCGCTGACTTGACTCCGACATATGCAGAAGTGACGCGGCTACCAAAGGAAACAGTCACTCTAGATGATGAGAAAAAAGCAGCCAAGGTATTGAATTTCATCGCAGAGGTTGAAGATCACGACGATGTTCAGAAGGTCAGTTCCAATCTGGAACTCCCCCCTGAACTGTTCGATAAACTCAATTCGTGATTCAACAGTTCAGTTATTGTTCTCATCTGCGCGCTGGAAGAAGAAGTCTCGGAAATCCCGGATCGGCGTTCTTTCAGTGAAAGACTCGTCCAGCTCATGCCAGTATCGGACTTCCTCATCACCGGGTCTCCAGCACAAGAATACTTTCCTGCCGACATACAGTGTCGGGAAGTTGATCACTCCCCTCTTGAATTCCTGCACGAAACAACCCAGATCTTCAACTTCACGGATGTATCCATTGATGCGATCGATGAGCAGGTTCAACTCCAGTTTCAGATCCTGTGCATCCACCGCAACAGAAGCCTCATCGACTCGAATCGGGTTCTTTTCAAGGCACTCCAGTTCGGTGCGCTTCTGTATGATCCCATCCCAGACATCCACAATATCGGACACTACTCTCTCCAGAAGTGGCAACATCTTGTTGGCGTCATCGACGGTAACCAGACGACTCTGTGCCTGGGTGCTACTGGTACGGCGCATCGATCTCTCCATTTCAACCGGGTTCATGTTCTCCAGGAGAAGTGGCAAGCTGCGTGCCCGAGTGAAATGGGGCTCTGATTCACCCCCCGCCCCCCTACCTCAGCGACGACAGTTCCGATCCGGACCCCACTGTCCAGCGGTTGGACGGGTCCATCGGTTGACTTCGCCCGCCATGGACTCGATAACTCCCCTTCAGGGGAATGAGCACCGGTCCCGCCCTCTTGGGATCCACCATCGAGATCGGGAGTTATGATCTTGAGCCTGCCAGCGCCAGGGGACTCGGCACCGCATCCGGGCCTTCATACGATCCACAGGCGGCTCTCGCTGCTGCTGGGTGTTCTGCTGCTGCTATCTCCCTCCCTGCACCTCCACGGATTCCAGACCCAATCCCAGGAGCAAGAGGTGATACAGGAGATCCGATTGCGGGGCCTCGACCGCCTCGGGACAGCAGAAGTTCTGGCCAGGATGAAGATCAGATCCGGGGATCGCTGGGATCCGGTCGCTCTCGACGCTGAATATCGACGACTCTGGACCAGCGGTGATTTTGTCACCATCGAATCGCCTCTTGTCGATCACACCGCATCCGGTGTCATCATCACCATCACTCTCAGAGAGCGCCGGCAAATTTTTGAAGTCCAACTGGAGGGTGCCCACGACCTGTCAGAGAAGGCAACGCTGAGGCAGATTCGGAGCAACAAGGGCGAACTTCACGACCCCTTGCTGGTGCGCGAGGACATCGATTCGATTCGAGGTCTCCTGCTGGAGCAGGGGCACCCATTTGCCAGGGTTGACAGCCGCACGGAGGAAACTGCCGACGGACTGGTGGTCATATTCGAGCTCGATGAAGGGCCTCAGGTACTGCTCCGGACCGTCGACCTGAAAGGATCGGGCTCGCTTCCAATTGGCAATATTTTGAAGTTGATGCAACTTCGCACGAGAACTCCGCTCGGCCTGGCCCGTTCAGGAAAATTCGATCCACGGCTGCTGGAAGAAGACCTCGAGAAGATTCGAGAGTACTACATATCGATGGGATTTTTCGATGCTGAGGTGTCGATAGACCAGCTCGAATTTCAAGACAACCTGGAAAATCTCAGACTCGTCATCGATCTGGATGAAGGGCCGAGGTATCGAATCGGAGAGATCGAGTTCTCGTTCGAGGGCAACCGAGTGATCCCCGAGGAGCAGTTACGTTCTGCTCTGAAGGTGGTTCCTGGCGATCTCTGGAATGGTGCACTCGTCAAGGCGGACACGGATCAACTGAAAAGGCTCTATAACGATCAGGGCTATCTAGACGCCACCATCACCCCTTCCCTCACCTACCCCCTCGAGGGGGTCGATGTCATCCTTCGCTACAGGATCTTCGAGGGGTCATTGGTCTACGTCAGTGACATCGAATTCAGGGGCAATACCAACACCAGAGACGATGTGATCCGTCGCCAGCTGGAGGTTTACCCGGGGGAACTCCTCCATCCGGACCTTCTTCAGAGAAGCCTCAGCAACCTACATAGACTCCGGTACTTCGATGGTATTCGTCCTCAATTTGACAGCGGTGGCGATCCTGAGCGCCGCCCGCTGGTATTCGAGCTGGCGGAAGGATCCACAGGCAGGGCCTTGTTCGGGATCGGATACTCCAGTGGCCGTGGAGCCGTGGGGAATCTCTCCATCGAGAAGCGGAATTTTGACATCACCGATGTTCCCGACTCGCTCACCGATCTTCCAGGATCCTTCACCGGAGGAGGACAGCGCCTGATTCTTGAGGCGCAGCCGGGTACGGAGTACTCCAGGTATCGCCTGCAGTTCTCCGAGCCATTTCTTGGAGGGTCTCAAAATTCTCTGCAGATATCGGCATTCCGGTCCGTGTTGCTTCGCCCGGAATACATCGAGGATCGAAGCAGCGCTGGAATCACGGTGGGACGCCTCTTCAGCCTCGAGAAGAAACTGAGAGGCACCCTTGGTTTTCGCAATGATAGAGTTTCAGTCGATGAAGTATCGGCGTCTGCCCCGTCGGTCGTGATCAACAGCGCCGGCAAGACCACCTACAGCGCCATCGATATCAACCTGGATTGGGACCAGCGTGTCTATCGACCTGTCATCGGTGCGGTCGATGGGTGGTATCTTGAAACCGGCTACAGTCACATCGGCGGGCCGCTCGGCGGGGATCTGGAAATCGGGAAATTCAATCTCGGTACCGGCATGTTCCGCACCATTCATGAAAACAGCGACGCTCTTCGCCATGTCTTTGCCATGCGAACCACTTTCAACTGGGCTGAGCCTCTCGGCGAAGATGACCTGATTCCGGTATTTGAACGCTTCTATCTGGGAGGTCCACGATCGCTGCGCGGATTTGATTACCGAGGTGCAGGGCCTCGGGAGAACGATGCAGAAATCGGGGGAACCGTCCGCCACAGAGGATCCATCGAATACACCTGGCCGCTGCTGGATAACACACTTCGCGGCCTCGTATTCACCGACTTCGGAAACCTATCCGATGGAAAGGCTGCCTTCTCATTGGATGAATATAGAGTCGGAGTTGGTGGAGGAGTCGTATTGAACATCCCCATCTTTGGTCAGTCATTGCCCATCTCCATCACCTGGACCGAGGCGGTGAAGAAGCAAGATGGAGATCGGCTGCAGGAGTTCTCCCTGGATCTTGGCTGGTTCCTCTACTAGAGCCCTGTCTCTCCTGGGTCCCCCGACCCTTCATCGCAATCCCACCAGATCTCGAAACCGGGTGGAGGTAGCACCCACGAAATCTCTGTAAATGAAATATCGGTAGCGACGCCATTGATGAGCACCACCAGTCGCTGCTTCTCCTTGTTGATCTTTCGCACCTCGCAAACCTTTTGAAATCTCGGGATGAAAACCGCGTCTCCCTTGCTCAGTGAGCGAGCAGTATCGAGGCGACGCTTCGCCAGGTCTGTTCCTTCCAGCGCCTGGGCAAGAGCCAGATAGGCATCGCTCAGAGCATCCCCCTTCGCCCCGGGAAGTTCTCCGATCTGGTCCAGGGCGTGGCGGATTCGCGCAACGGAGGTGGAGATTTGCAGTTCCTCAACGCGCTCCAGTTCATATTCGAGTGCGGAGCGGGTCTTTTCAGCTTCCTGTTCCTGACGAGCGATTTGTTGTGAATGGTGGAGCGCCCTCTTGCGGTGACCTTCCGCTTCCCTCGAGCGTCTTTCCAGATCCTTCTGAGCTCGCTGCATCGCATCGACGACCTCGTGATCCACAGCATCTTGATCTCGACTCGCCCGCCTGGCGCTTTCGACTACCTCCGAAGGCATTCCGATCCGCTCTGCGATGACCAGCGCATTCGATCGACCCGGCAGGCCAACCACAATCCGAAAGGTGGGAGCCAGTTTCTCGGGATCGAACTCCATCGAAGCGTTTTCACACTTGCGGCGCCTGTAGGCGTACTCCTTGAGTCGACCCAGATGTGTCGTGACCAGTGTCAAGGTGCCTCGCTCGTATAGCACATCCAGCACTGCCTCTGCCAACGGTGCGCCTTCAAGCGGGTCGGTCCCGGATCCGAGTTCATCGAGCAGCACCAGACTACGACTGGTAGAGCGACGCAATATCGACGCCACCACGGTGACATGCGCAGAGAATGTCGAGAGATCCTGCTGCAAACTCTGCTCATCCCCGATATCGGCAAGCACAGCATCAAAAACAGGAATACTGCAACCCGGTGACGCTGGAATCGGGATTCCGCATGCAGCCATCAGTGCAAGCAGCCCCACCGTCTTGAGGACCACGGTCTTGCCGCCCGTGTTGGGACCGGTGACGACGATTTGATATCTGCCAGGATTCATGTCGAGATCCATGGGGACCACAGCGGCTCGTGCAGACTCCAGATCAAAGATGGAGCCGCGCACAGTCTTCCGTTGTCGCCAGAGTAGCAAGGGATGTCTTGCAGCGACCAGAACGATGCGGCGCTCTTCGGTCAATTCGGGACTGACGCATCCGAGTTCATCGGCAAATCGTGCTCTCGCCTGAGCAGCATCGAGTTCGACAAGATGTTGCCAGAGTTGAAGAATCAGTTCTCGACGAAGCCTGACTGCACGTGTCAGATCTGCCAGAATTCGCTGCACCTCGTGAGCTTCCGCAACTCTAGAGCGTTGCGAACGATCCCCCAGCCGGACCACCGGTTCTGGCTCGATGAAGAGCGTCTGCCCCGATGAGGACTCTCCTCGAATGACTCCACGCACAAGATTCCTGCACTCGGCACGGATCGCCCAGCAGAGTCTGCCATGGCGAGGCGTGACCACATTCCCCTGGAGCGCCTTCTTCCATGGTTTCTTCTCGGAGTTTTCGACAAACCACTGGCGAATTTCAGCATCGAGCCGGGCAGACTCGGATCTCAATCCGCTCAATTTATCGCTCGCCTGATCGAGAATCTCTCCGGATGCATCGACCGACATCTCCAAGCGTTCCCTCAAGCCAGGAACATCCACCAGAAACTCAGCTCTGCGGGTCAGCCGTGGACACTCCACGGCCTGGAGTTGAGATCTCAGCCTGCGCGATCGATCAATCACCTGCCACACCGCAGCCAGCATCTGTGGATCGAGAGTGCTGGACCCGGATTCCGGCAATATCGAGGGGATATCGATCAGCCCCTCGAGTCCTGGGTTCCAGTTGTTGGTTTTCAGCCGCTCGCGAATCTCCTCGGTCTCATCGAGTAGAACTCTGGCGGATTCAAGATCCGTTGCCGGTATTGCCCGCTGCAGATGCAACTTTCCCGGACGAGATGATGCAAATCCTGCGACACATTCGAGCAGGTCGGCCAGATCGAGTCGGCGATAACTCGAAGGGATGACATCGAGGATGTCTGAAGGTTCCTGGCGGCGACTCCTGGACCGTTTGCGCCGTCGCCGCTTCTTCCCCGGGTCCGTTGGGCCAGACAAACTTCCACCTTTCCCTGAACCCCTTCGATCCAGCGGGATGGATGCTAACTCATTTCATCGACGATGCGGAGTTGATCACTGCCCCTGAGCAGTTGCCGGGCTCTCTCCATGCATTCCCGAGCCACCTCACCGGTGGATACGCCGAGGATGCCACCACCACGGATGCCCGGAATCGCCTGGTCGAGTCTCCGAGTGAGGCTTTCGGCAGCTCCGGGTTCCGGCTGGTCGATCAGAACCCAGAGCCTGTCACCGCAGATCTCGACCCAGTCGGTGCCTCGCAGCTCCTTCGGAATCTTCTCGGCGAGGTCACGACCACCCTGAGTGTGCTCCAGAACCAGCACTCCAGGTGCCACACCACGTCTTTCCGCTGACCGGATGCGGGTGTCGAGCAGTCGAGTGAATCGTTGCTCCGGATCCTCGATCAGTGGCATGCCGTCGGAGGCGATCGCTGGCACCAGGTCATCGATCAGCGGCAACAACTGGAAGGCACGAAAGAACTCGCGGCGAGCCGCTTGAGGATCTCTTGCCAGGAACCCGAGCCACGCCTCGGGCAAGGGAACCCCGACGAATGGCCCCAGAGATCCTGGCTCGGTCGGTATCGGTTCTCCCACATCGAGTTCATCACCGATGCTTCTGAGTACTGCACCAGGATCATGCCCCCCCACCTTGACCGAGATCTCATCACCGCTTCTCCTCAGTTCGGCCCAGCCAAGAAATGCGGGATCGGACATCACCCAGTTCCTCAGAGCCTCTGCCGAAACCACACCATCTTTGCGAGCCTTCAGCAGTGCCTTCACAGCTGCCATCGCATCCGGTTGCAGGTCATGACCTGGAGATGTTGTGGTCTCTGGCTCAAAGGTCAGGCGGCTCACCTCCTCCTCGGACAACCTGGGAAGATCGAAATCGCGCCCGGGAGCAGGTGCTGATGAAGGAGCAGGTGTCGCTGAATCCTGATCTGGACTCGCCATCAAGAAGTCGAAGATCTCATCATTTGCGGACGAGACGATGGGGCGAACGATTCGAGGTACGTCAGAACTTTCAGGAACAGGAGGGTCTTCGTCCACCATCTCGATCAAACGATCTTGATACTCTGCGAACTGATCGAGGCGATGCGCGTGCCCATAGACGATGACGAAGTCACAACCTGCAATATGGCATGGAAATTTCTGTTGAGCAGCAGCCACAGTGGGATAGGCATGGAGCGAGGCCTTGTCACCGATGCGATCCGCCATCTCTTCGTGGACGATCAGGTTGCCATGATGGATCAGGACCAGATCACGGCGGTTCATGTCGGCAGCCGCGTCGTCCCTTCCCTCCTCGAACAGTTTCTCGTTTTCCCTCTTTTGCTGATCGATTTCTCGACGAAGTTCCTCGCCTTCCGGTGCAGGACGGCCCTCGCCATCGGAAGGACCGATAAGATCGCCAATGCTCGGGTCGGGGGGGTCAGAGTCGGTCACTCGGCTTCTCCTGGGGGTCAGATGACGGCAGTGGAGCCCCGATGAGACCTTCTCCAGGCGCACTCGTCAACCTCGGCGTGACATCGGGGGTCGATTAGCGAATCTCGGTGTATCTCCCCTGATTTGCGTGGGCCAGCCGACGCAGGAATTCCCGGGCCTGGGGAAGGTCCTGGCGCGGGGCATCTCCTGCAAACAACCCGATGCAGTGGATACGGGTACCTCGATAGCGATTCCATCGGGTCACCGCATCGAGGATCAGGGTGAGCGAGGTCTCTTCCCCCACCGTCGGGCTTCCATCGGAGAGGAGATAAATGGTGTCGACCTCGCGATCGGAGAAGGCAGCCTCCAGCGCACCGTAGGAGTTGGTCTCGCCACCGGCTCGCAGACCATCTACGAACTGGAGAGCCTTCTTGAGGATCGGGCCTCGAGCCTTGACCAGCGATGGAGAAAATCTCATCACATCCTCGGAGAAGGCGACCACCGAGAAGCGGCTCTTCGGGTCCAGACCGGATTCAAGTGCGCGACGTAATTCAGTCCTGGCGACCTCGATTCTCGATCCCCCCACCGATGTCTCCGCAAGCATGCTCCCCGATACATCTAACAAGAAGATGACGCGCTCGCTGACGATCTCCCCGTACAGTCCCTGACGAACCGCAGTCGGTAGGCTCTTCTGTTCATCATCTGCTTCGTCGGCGTCCGGTGGAGGAGGCTGCCAGTCCTGCTGATGATCTCGCCACCAGATTCTCCATTGATCCGCTTCAGGCGGTAGCGTATGTCCCGTAAGAGTGATCAGTGCCTCTCGGAAGTCCTCGAGCAATCGACCCCGGGCATCGGGCATCCTGTCGATCAGTGCTTTCACCGTCTCGGCTGCCCTGTGGTCTCGCAATCCGCGGATTGCCTCTGATACCACCAACCAGGATCGGTCCTTCAATCTCAGCAACAGTTCCGGGCGAGAAAGACTCTGGGGCCATGCACGCAGCACCCGCAATGCATCCAGGCGCCTGGACGGATCCTTCGAATTCCTCGCTGCAGTTCGGATCGCCTCTCTTGCCCCCTCCGATTCGAAAGTACGGAGCAGGCGCAACGCTTCCTGATGCACGAGCAAGCTCTCGTGTGCCATCCCGAATCGCAACATCAGTTCAGCACTCTCTTCTTGATCCTGCCCACCCAGTGTCTCGATGGCATCGCAGATGGCAGATTCATCTCGCATCTGAAGAGCTGACATCAGCGCATCTCGCGCCTTCGCCATTTCATCGATATGAATCGGACCTGCCAGATTCAGTGCCATCGCCAGTGCCAGCAGTGGATGGATCATCGGGCCCCCTGGTCGTTGCCCTGAGCCCCGAGTTCCTCCTCGACGATCTTCCGGGCGGCAATCCTCAGTTCTTCACGGTCATTGCAAGTCTCCAGGATCTGCTCGCTGATCATCCGATCCAGTGCGCGAGCCAGAGCGTCCCGATGGCCCGAGTGACTGCGAAGTAACAGCGTGACCAGTTCATCGACGAGGTGATCCGAGGAGATCTCTGCCAGCAAGCGTGGAGATCTTGAAGCACTGCGATGCAGGTCGTCTCCCGCTCGGGGAAGATCCTGGGTCTTGTCGGCAGCCATTGCAATCAGGTCGGTCACACGCTCCTGATTGCGAAGGACCGAACAATCTACTTCTGTCAGACAACCATCGTAATCGTGCGGGAGAAGACATACCGAACCGAGTTCGATCACCTCACCCGGTGAAATGCTACGAACCTCGATTCTCTCTCCACCAACGAAGGTACCGTTTGAACTGCCGAGGTCAGCAACCACGATACGATCGCCATCGACGGTCAGTGCACAATGCTGCCTACTCAGAATGGGATCCTCAAGTTGCACGGCACAACTACGCGATCGTCCCAGTGTGATGGTGCCTTCATCGAGCGGCAATTGCCTGGGCATTCCATCATGTATCAGCAACCGAAGATTCATGTCACTCCTTCTCGGCACCCGTGATGGCTTGCTGTTGAAAGAACACAGGTAACCGACGCGGCCTGCCGCGATCTACATCGATACAGGCCAGAGTAGTGGATCCAGTACACACTGTATCTCCACGAGGCGAGGTGATGGTGTAACCCAGTTGAAGCCTGGCACCCCTGGCCTCTACAAGATGGGTCTCGACCGTCAAGAGATCGTCGTAAAGTGCTGGATACTGGTAGCTAACCGCGACTTCCGAGACGAGAAACCGAATCCCATCCTTTTCCAGTTCTTGATACGGCATTCCCAGTTCTCTCAGCCATTCTGTCCTGGCAGTCTCGAACCAGACGACATGGCGAGAATGATGGGCGATTCCTCCCTGGTCCGTCTCTTCATATCGGACTCGAATGGTGCTCGTTCCCGTGATGGTCATCTGCGCTCCTACTGCCTGGAGTCGGTTCCGTCAGTTTCTTTCCGAAACCTGTGCTCAAACATCCTGCGAATCTCAGCCTGCGGGTACTTCAGTTTTCTCAAGTTCAGGTAGGAATTGACCATCTTCACAGTCCGCGCATCATACAGATATCGGCCAGTATCGGTGATCTTGGCCGGCTCGATCAGCCTGGATGTGACCAGGCTCTGGAGCAACTGCCGGGTGATTCCGGTCCTCTCCATGAGATCCCTGGGTTTCATCAGTTCCGCATCTGAAGCCATGGAATCAGGCTATCACGGGGTCCTTCGCCTGTGAACGCACGGTATCCTCGGAACCAGGAGGAATCGTGCATACAGGGACACCATGGGAAGTACTTCATCTCGAGCAGACTTCCAGCACTCAACAGGAAGCTCGCAGATTGTGTCTGCTGGAGCCCGGTGTTCGCCGAGCGATACGATCGGACAAACAACTCGCCGGGCGAGGACGAAGGGGGAATTCCTGGGCCAGTCCCGAAGGTGGTCTCTGGTGTACTCTCACCCTCCCCTGCCGCGAAGGTCCTGACCCATTCCATAACCTGGTGGTCGCACTGGCAGCTCTGAGGGCGGTTTCCGATGGCCTCGGAGCGGGACACCATCGGCTGGCACTGAAGTGGCCCAATGATCTGATCTTCGACGGCCGAAAATGGGGTGGTGTTCTTGCAGAGGTGATTGGCTCCGGGAAGCAACAGGAAGTCCTGTTCGGAATCGGTCTCAACCTGCAAATCAGCGAGAATCAACTGAAGGACCAGCGGGAGATCCCCTCTGGGGCCACCTCAATCCTTTCAGAATTCGGCCACAGTCCCTCCCCCGAAGCGGTGCTGGAAAGTATCCTTTCACACCTCGACCAACTTCTTGAGGAGGACGGCACAGAAGTGGGTAGAGAGAGAATCCGGCTCCAGATCGCCGAGGTGCTCGACACCATCGGGCGTCGGATTTGCTGGGTGGCCCAGGGAGACGAGGACGGCGAGGGGGAAGCGACAGGAATCGCCACGGACGGAGCGCTCATCGTAGAGATGGGCTCGCCGACTCCGGGGCGGGTCTGCCAGCTTCGATCGGCAGAGATCTCGCATGTGAGGGTTCAGAACGAGCGTTGAAACCTGGGATACCAACGGAAGGGTAGCTTTGAGCAGCGAGGATCATCGACCTTCACGATGGATCGAGCAGTGCTGGGAGCCATTCGTCTCCGAGCACCCGGAGCGCATCGATTCCTTCCACAGTGCCAGCGGAATCCCGATCGACCCGCTCTATTGCCGAGACAGCAGCGAGGCAGGTCCGGGGGAGTTCCCCTTCACTCGAGGAATCCACCCGAGCATGTACCGTGGTCGAATCTGGACGATGCGACAGTATGCCGGTTATTCGTCGCCAGCCGAAACCAACCAACGCTTCCGATTCCTGCTCGAGCAGGGGCAGACAGGACTCTCGGTCGCCTTCGACCTTCCTACTCAGATCGGGTACGACTCGGATGATCCGCAATCGCTGGGTGAAGTGGGACGGGTCGGTGTTCCGATCAGTACCGTGGATGATCTCGATGAATTGCTCGAGGGGATTCCGCTCGATTCTGTAAGTATCTCGATGACGATCAACTCGACGGCGCCATTACTGCTGGCGATGTTACTCGCTGTCGCAAAAAGACACGGAGTCTCTCCCGCCCAGATCCGAGGTACTCTTCAAAACGACATCCTCAAGGAATACAGCGCCAGAGGGACCCAGCGGTTTCCCGTCGAAGCTTCGATGAGACTGGTGGTCGATGTGATCGAGCACTGTTCGGGTGAGGTCCCTGCCTTCTACCCCATCAGTATCAGCGGATATCACATCCGGGAGGCTGGTTCGACTGCAACTCAGGAGATCGCCTTCACGCTCGCCAACGGCATCGCCTATCTCGAAGCGTGCCGCGATCGTGGCCTGGACCTGGTGGCTGTGGGAAGAAGGCTGTCCTTCTTCTTCAATGCTCATAATCAATTCTTCGAGGAGATCGCAAAGTTCAGAGCTGCCCGCAGAATCTGGGCACGGATCTGTCGAGATCGATTTGGCATCGAGGATGACCGAGCTTGCCAGCTGAGATTTCATACCCAAACCGGTGGTTCCACACTGCAAGCAGTCGAACCCGCCAACAACATCGTGAGGGTTACACTCCAGGCTCTCTCTGCCGTACTCGGTGGCACACAATCTTTACATACCAATGGCTGGGACGAGGCGTTATCTCTGCCCTCGGAAGAGGCTGCCCGACTGGCACTGAGAACCCAGCAGGTCATCGCCAGCGAATCAGGCGTGACCGACACTGCCGATCCGCTCGGTGGATCACCCTTCATCGAGGAGTTGACCGATCAGATGGATCGAGCGGCGTCCGACATCATCCAGGAAATAGATGAGCGCGGTGGCATGCTCCGCTCGATAGAAGATGGCTTCGTTCGAAAGGCCATCGAACAGAGCGCCTATGAAGCACAGGTGGCTCGTGATTCGGGAGAGACGCTTCCGGTCGGCTCGGAAGAGGGTGGGGAAATTCCAGATGCCCCCTTCCATGTGGATCCTGTGGTCGAGCAGCAACGCATCGAGCGGCTAGTTCAATTCAGGGCAAATCGAGACCCCCGTTCGGTGGAATCTGCAATGACTCAACTCGAGGAAGACGCCCAGGGATCCGTGAACCTGATGCCGTCATTGATCCGCGCCATGGAATCTGGATGCACACTCGGTGAGGTATCGAGCACTCTGGCGAGCGTGTTCGGGGAGTATCAAGATCATGGGTAGAAGCGGACCGATCAGGGTGTTACTGGCAAAGCCTGGACTCGATGGCCATGATCGGGGAATCCGCCTCGTTCTTCGCGCCCTGCGAGATGCCGGTATGGAGGTGATCTATACCGGCCTGCGATCCACACCGGAGCAGATCGTCCGAGCTGCCGTCGAGGAGGATGTCGAGGCGATCGGGCTCTCCAGTCTCTCGGGTGCCCATCAGACACACTTCATCGAGGTCTCCAGACTGCTGGAGTCAGAGGGGGCTTCGGATGTGTTGTTGTTCGGGGGCGGTATCATTCCCAGGCAAGATGTGGAAAGCCTGGGTGCTGCTGGATTCGAGTGGATCTATCCACCGGGAACCACGCTGGATCAAATCGTCTCCGATCTCAGAGCCGAACTCCGGCCCGGATCGGTGACCGGGGAGAGCACCTCATGAGTTCGCTCCAGCTGGACCACATTGGCATTGCCGTCCGTTCCATCGATGCAGCGCTACCTCTCTGGAGAGATGCCCTGCACGCCACGATAGGATCTCGAGAGACGATCCCATCGGAACTGGTCGAAGTGCAATTCCTGAAGACCGGAGCGACCACCACGGAACTTGTCGAGCCTACCTGTGATGAATCACCTGTTCATCGATTTATCGAAAAGCGGGGCGAGGGACTTCATCATGTCGCATACAGGGTCGAAAATCTCGGTGAAACGATGGGCAGACTCTCTGCTGCAGGATCGACCCTGATCTACCCCCAACCGAGGCGGGGCAGTCACGAGACGCTGATCAACTTCATCCATCCCTCCTCCACCGGTGGGATTCTGATCGAACTGGTGGAGTATCCGCAGGTGGGCTCCGGAAAATCCGCTGAAGAGGAGATCGACAGTTGAAGGAAAAAAATCGAACCGAAGCGAGGAAGCGCCTCGAGGCAGCGATCCTCGGTGGTGGTGAAGCTCGTATCGAGCGTCAGCACGGAGCCGGAAAACTGACAGCGAGGGAGCGCGTCGCAGTGCTTCTCGACGAGGGTACATTCCAGGAGTTGGATGCTTTCGTGACCCATCGCTGCAACGACTTCGGCATGGAAAAGCGGCGAGTGCCAGGAGATGGCGTCGTCACCGGCTGGGGAGAGATCGATGGACGTCGGGTGTTTCTCTACAGCCAGGACTTCACTGTCGAGGGAGGAAGTCTCTCGGCAACAAATGCAGCGAAAATCTGCAAGGTGATGGATATGGCTCTCAAGGCAGGCACTCCGCTGCTTGGCCTCAATGACTCCGGTGGAGCACGAATTCAGGAGGGGGTTGCAAGCCTCGGCGGCTACGCCGACATCTTTCTGCGCAACACCCTGGCATCCGGAGTGATCCCTCAGTTGAGTGCCATCCTCGGCCCCTGCGCCGGGGGAGCAGTCTACTCACCTGCATTGACCGATTTCATCTTCATGGCCGAGGGCACCAGTTACATGTTCGTGACCGGACCCAGTGTCGTCAAAACAGTCACTCATGAGGAAGTGACCCAGGAAGAACTGGGCGGCGCCTCGACGCATGCTACCCGCAGCGGGGTCTCTCATTTTCGCTGTCAGGATGACCGTCATTGCCTGGACGAGATGCGGAGACTGCTCTCCTACCTGCCTTCGAATAATCTCGAGAGTCCACCGGAGCAACCCTGTAGCGACCCCATCGACCGAGCCGATGCCGAACTGGCGACGATCGTCCCGGAGAGTCGGGAAAAACCCTATGACATGCATGAAGTGCTGCGCCGAGTGGCCGATCAGGATTCCCTGATGGAGGTACAGCCTGACTTCGCTCGAAACATGATCACGGCGTTTGCCCGATTCGATGGAAAACCGGTCGGAATCGTCGCAAATCAACCCTCGGTTCTGGCGGGTTGTCTCGATATCCATGCCAGCGTGAAGGCGGCCCGATTCGTCAGGTTTCTCGACTGCTTCAACATTCCGATCATCAGTTTTGTGGATGTCCCCGGATTCTTGCCTGGCACTGACCAGGAGTGGAATGGAATCATCTCTCACGGGGCCAAGTTGTTGTACGCCTACTGCGAGGCGACCGTGCCAAAACTGACAGTGATCACACGAAAAGCGTATGGTGGCGCCTACGATGTCATGTCATCGAAGCACATCCGTGGAGACCTGAACCTCGCCTGGCCATCCGCCGAGATTGCAGTGATGGGTGCTCCAGGAGCGGTCGAAATCCTATTCAGGAAGGAACTCGCGGATTCGGACAATCCAGAAGAAGTGGCCGCTGCCCACACCAGTGAGTACGAGGAGCTGTTCGCCAATCCATTCACTGCTGCAGAAAGAGGGTACATCGATGCCGTCATCGAAGAACCGGAAACCAGGCGACGCCTGATAGAAGGACTTCGCCTGTTGGCCGGCAAGAGAGACCAGAACCCTCAGAAGAAACACGGGAACATCCCTCTATGAGTCGTAAGAAATCGAGAAAAATCTGCAAGGTGTTGGTCGCCAATCGTGGAGAGATTGCCATCCGGGTCTTCCAGTGCTGCCGTGAGCGCCAGATAGAAACGGTGGCGGTCCATTCGGAGGCAGACGCCACGGCACCGCATCGATTCGCCGCCGATGAATCGATTCTGATCGGTCCAGCTGCCCCTTCTGAATCGTATCTGCGCATCGATGCGATTCTTGAAGCAGCCCGGAAATCGGGAGCAGATGCAATTCACCCCGGTTACGGATTCCTGTCGGAAAATGCAGAATTCGCCAGGGCTGTCGAGGCAGCAGGCATCATCTTCATCGGCCCCACTCCCGACCAGATTGCCTCGATGGGAGACAAGGTACAGGCCCGCAAATTGATGGCGGCGGCATCGGTACCGGTGATCCCCGGAACCGATGGGCCCATCGATGATGAGAAGAGCCTCGAGAAAGAAGCTCAACGCATCGGCTTCCCGCTGCTGATCAAGGCAGCCGGTGGCGGCGGTGGCAAGGGGATCAGAAGAGTAGATGAATCAGCAGAGTTGATCTCCGCCTGGGAGAGGACCCGATCCGAGGCGCAATCTGCTTTTGGTGACGGGCGCGTTTACCTCGAGAGATTTGTCAGCCCCGCACGCCACATCGAAGTTCAGGTGGTCGGAGATGGCAAGGGAGCGGTCTGGTTCCTCGGTGAACGAGAGTGTTCTCTTCAGAGAAATCACCAGAAGGTGCTGGAGGAGAGCCCTTCCCCGGTGATCGATGAAGAAATCAGGGCAAAATTGCGCGCTGCTGCCATCGCAGGAGCCGCATCGATCCAGTACCGCGGCGCAGGCACGATGGAGTTCCTCTTCGACCAGCATAGTCGCGAGTTCTTCTTTCTCGAGATGAACACCAGGCTCCAGGTGGAGCACCCTGTCACGGAGATGGTCACGGGAATTGATCTTGTCGGATTGCAACTCGATGTGGCCAGTGGAATGACACTGGAGCATGACCCGGATCTGCCTCGACGCGGCTGGTCTATCGAATTCCGTATCTGTGCCGAAGATCCTTACCGCAACTTTCTTCCTTCCACCGGTCAGATTCGTGCGCTCAGAATCCCCCACGCCCCCTTCTCACGCATCGACGGCGCTCTCAGGGAAGGGCTGGAGATCACCCCCTATTACGATCCGATGCTGGCCAAGGCGATCGTCTGGGGAGAGAACCGCAAGGCTGCTGTCGACCGTCTCACAGCGCTGCTCTCACGCCTGCGAATCGGCGGTATTCACACCACGGTTCCACTCGGAATACAGATCTGCAATCAGGGCTGGTTCCTCGATGGCGACTTCGACACGGGCACACTCGAGTCGTGGCTGGCAGACCGATCTCAACGCAGTGATGTTCCCGATGACATCCAATTGATCGCCGCAGTGATTGCCCGACATGCACTGAGTTCTGCACGGTCGCACTCTTCTCCTGGCGAACCAGGAGGTGGTGCCTGGGGATTGGCTGCCAGAAAAGGTGGAGTCAGGGGGCCCCTGACATGAAGTACCGGGTGGAATGGGATGATCAAGATCGCGAAGTGATAGCCCACAGTGATCCACTCGGCAGGGAATGGCGCTTCGAGATGCCGGATGGCCGTATCATCGATGCCAGGGTAGAAACGCTCGAAGAAGGTGCAGTGCTACGATTGATCATCGGGGGTGAAAGCCGAACCCTGTCGCTGTTACCCGGTAATCGAGCAGGAGAAGCGGTTCGATTTCTACTCGATCATACGCCGATGGAACTGGACGTGCTCGACCCGATCGATCTGATCACTCGCGAGGTTGGACCTGGACCAGGAGCCTCTGGCCGTCAGGAGATTCACAGCGTCATGCCGGGAATCATCAAGAAACTACTGGTGGCAGCGGGAACCGAGGTGGAAACGGGAGCCCCCCTGATGCTGCTGGAGGCGATGAAGATGGAGAACGAAATCCTGTCCCCGGCGGCGGGGACAATTCAGGAGATTCTGGTTGCAGAAGGAGAAGCCGTGGCAGCGGGCGCACTCTTGATGGTGATCGAGCTTTCCAGCTGATCGACGGCCGATGGTACTGATTATCCGAACGGATCCGAATCCACAACAGGCTTCTTCTTGGGCTTTTCCTTCTTGTCGCCCTGCTTCTGGGTGGGGTCAGCTGCATCCTTCGGAACCGTGATTCCTGTACCAGCACATCCCTTGCAGGTGAGATTCTTTTCCCCCATGCAGTCTTCGCACTTCTCGGGAAACTTGCCTTTTCCCGAACATTCCTTGCACTCGCTTCGCTTCTTACCCTTGCAGATGGGACATACGATCTTGCCCTTGCCACTGCAGTCCCGGCAACGCGTTTTCACTTTTTTTCCCTGGACTGGATCAAATCTCTCGTAAGTTCCCGCACCTCCACATCGGCGACAATCCAGCAGTGAATCCTCAACACCAGCACAGGTGACACATTTTTTTCCTTCACCGGTACTCGCACATCGAGAACACGGAATCGAGATGGCGCCACTTCCATCGCAGACCTTGCACGGGGCCTTTCCGACGGCGGCACAGAGTCGGCACCACTTTTCTGGATTTTCTTTTTTCCTCGCCTCGATTTCTACCGCTGGCAGTATTGCGAGTACCATCTTTTCTTGATCAAACATCTTTTTCTCGTGACACCAGGCGAGCAGTTCCTTGTAACCCTTCAGATCGTCTGGTTTCAGAGCGTCCAGGCGCCTCGTGAACTCCTCCGTTGACAGTTCTCCCCGCGTGATCTTCTCGATCGCTTTCAGTTGCAGTGTCATCACTGCTCGAGACTTCCCGATGACCACCTCGATCTTCAGTTCCTTCGCCGATTCTGACAGGATTTTCCCCTCGAGTGATTTTCCAGACTTGAGAAGGACCACATCTGCAGTCAACACTTCAGGCATCCAGAGCAGAAAAAGCACGCTGAAGCCGATGATCAGGATTCGCATCAGTTCCCCTCCGGAATCTTCAGATAGAGTTTGTCCATTCCGGATCTCTGGATCGACCAGACCGGGATTCCGCGTCCTCGTGCGATGAGCACACCTCCGATGATCATGAGCACTGTAAGTGCAATACTCACCAGGACGACCTCAGGCGCCGTCTCTATCCCATCTCTATAGATGAGATGCATTGGAGGCGAGAGCCACTCGATCTTGTCTGACCACAGCGAAAGTTCTCGAGCAGTGACCACAATCATGGCCAACCCCACCTGGACCCCGTTCGCAAGCACAGAACTGATGATACCGTTGAATCCGCACTGGCCGAAGAACCATGCCATGCTCAGCACGGATACCCCCCAGCTGCACATGATGGCCAGCATCAGTTGAAAGCCGTAGATAGCGACGCTATATCCCGACTGATCGAAATTGATACCGGTCGTCACAGCGTTTGAAGATTCCAGGATCCAGCAACCGAGAGGAGCTCCGAAACAGATCATGTACAACATCGTCGCAAACACCAGGTTACGGATACCTCCCGGGAAAAACAAAGTACCCAGCCAGTTTGTCCAGTGTCCCCGCTGGCGAATCTGCGCTATCCGCAGCGGAACTCGCGCCTCGGATCCTGCGATGCGAGCCAGACCAAGGACAGAAAGGCCAACAAAAATGGTCATCACACGGCCCAGATCTCTGGACATGGAATTGCGGGAACCCGACTGCAAATCTGGTCCTACCGTGATGACGATCAGACCAACCGTGACGATGAAGCAGAGCAATAACAGTATCCTGATCGGCACATCGCGTGCTGACTCGACCCCCGATAAGAAATGGGTGGCCCCCATGATGGAGCCCACAACACCAACGATGTAGCCGGGAATCGCCCAGGCCCAGAACTGCCAACCAAGAGGGGACGCTTCCAGATAATCCAGAAGCAATATCCCCTCGGAGTAGACCTCTGAGGAGAGGAAGGTGATGGCGGTGAGCAGAAGAGGCACGCCCAGGAGAGCCACCTGAAGAATCGATCGAATCGTGCTTCGGGTCGATGCGGAGGAGAGGATTCCGATGGAGGCGATCAATGTTGCGGCAAGAAAGTGGATCAGGTACTCGAACAGGATCGAGGTGACAGACACCCCGCCAAATAATGTCGTCATTGACAGTAGAGGTGCGGGGAGCAACAGCAAGTAGAAGAGAATTCCAAGAATCCCGTACAGTTTCCCCCTGACGATCTGTCCGGGCCTCATTCCGGAACCGATCAACGGATCCCAGGTCTTTGCCTGCAATTCGGTGGTGATGCTGATCGCACTCAGGAGCGGAATCACGAGGCAGATGGCACACAACTGTACGATGAAGTAGATGCCCACTAACTGCACTGCGTGCACCTCTGGCGATGTTCTTGATCCGGCCAACTCTGAAATGGAATAGATCCACATCACACTACCCACCACGGCAGCGAACACTAACTGGATGATGAGGGAACGAATTCGGCGAATCCTCACAATCAGTTCCTTCTGGATGATGGCGTAACTGGATCCTCCCAGCAGATTCGCTCCGATCATTGCACCTCTCCCGTCGTGAGGCTCATGAACAGATTTTCAAGGTCGTCTTCATGCCTGCGAACTCTCGTGAAAGCGATCTTTCGGGAGGCCAGCGCCGCCCAGACCTGATGGATCTCAGAGTCATCTTCTGACCAGTCGAAGTTGAGTTTTCTTCCCTCCAGAAGGATCCTGCTGACGCCGGGAATCTGCGACAGGATCGCTTCCACATCATCATCGGCCTTGACGAGAGTGACCTCATACTGGACATCTCCGGACCTGATCCGGTTCTGGATCTGGTCCATCGGTCCATGTGCCACCAGGTGGCCCTTCTCGACGATGCTGACGGAGTCGCAGATGGGTGAGAGTTCCGACAAGATGTGGCTGGAGAGAAAGACCGTCTTTCCGAGTCGACGCAACTCCGTGAGCAGGCTCCTGAATTCGATCCGGGCCCGAGGATCGAGACCACTTGCCGGCTCATCCAGAATCAACAGATCCGGTTCGTGCAGCAGGGTCTGGGCGAGGCAAAGTCTTTGCTTCATTCCCTTCGAGAGGACATGAACCTCGATTTCGAGCAACTTATCCAGGTCCGTCAATTCCACAACATCGGAGATCGCTGAGCGTCGTCTTGCTGCAGGCAGTTGGTGAGCCATGGCAAAGAACTCGAGGTATTCCATCACCGACAGGCCTTCATATACGCCGACATAGTCGGGCATGTATCCCAGTCGCAGTCTCACCTCCTCTGGCTCGGTGACGACATTGGCTCCATCGATCCAGGCCCCCCCGGCTGTGGGAATCTGCAATGCAGCGAGAATCCTGATGGTCGTTGTTTTTCCTGCACCGTTTGGTCCGATGAAGCCGTGAATGACTCCGCGAGGAATATCGAAACTGATTCCTGCCAGCGCATCCTTCTTGCCGAAGGACATCCACAGATCTCTGACCTCGATGATAGATGGGCGCGACTCAATCATTTGCGCTGACCGCTTCCCCAATCCAGATTGCCATCCCAGATCGTCACCATCGTTTCGGGTTCGATTCCGAGCCGGTTTCGCTCACTCTCTTCCAGGAATGCGGAAGCAGTGGTTCGCATCATCCCGTAGGTGGCGGCTCTGAGGGCTCCTGATGCAGTCTGAAACCCTGGAAATAACTCGCCACCTAGCCATTCTCCCGGCCTTGCTTCGAACAACTTCGCTGTTGAGGACACTCCTTTGCTCATGGCAATTCTTCGCGGCTCGGTGTTCGCCTGCATGACGAGACGTTCCATCAGTGGAACCTTGATCACCTCACATCGTGCTTCATGGCTCAGCGAACGGATTCGACGATCTACTACTGAAGTGGTGGAACCGTCAGGATGCTGGAGATAACTACAGAGATCGCGATCCGCGCCAATAGCCAAAGGGAATCTTGGCATCGAATTGGTCGCCACACTTTCGTCAGCGGTCCCTGTCGGTGAATAGTGGGATTCGATCACCATCGCAACAGCCACCCTACTGTTCGGTTCTCGAATGATCAGCACCTCCTCCAGGTTGCGAGAGGTCACACCCAGTCTCACCAGCGACAGCACGAAGACTGCAGCGATACAAGCGGCGGCAAGAACGGGTTGAAGCCACAGCAGATGGGGGAGCATACCCCTCTTCTTGAGGATGAACCCGATCGACGGCCACAACACGAGGACATAGGCCAGTCCGATCCAGAATATCAGTTGCAACGGATCTGCACCTCGCTGCAGCAAATCGATCTTCGCCAGCACATGTTGAAATGGGTATTTCGTTTCGATAACTGAGATCGCAGATCCCAGGTGCATCGGGTGGCGATCGGGATGGATCACTCCCTGGGCCAACTGTCCTTCAGCGAGTTCAAGTGCCAACCAGCGACCGAGTCCTTCCTCTATTTGTACGCAGGAACTCAAACCCCCGGATCCGGTGGGCTCAGAAATTCTCTCGCCGATTCCCTCGATCGGAAATACGATCCGCTCAGCCCCCCCGCCATCCGAATGAACCCGAGGTTCGAGTTCTAACCCGCTAATCCAGCGAAGCCCACGCCCCTGACCATCCGGTCGCAAGATGACGCAGACTCCCCCTCGAACCGCTTCTCGAATCGCATTTCGCTGCCCAGCTGAGACATCTTCGGGGTCAACGCCATCGAGTAGCACGAAGTCGAATCCGAGCAGGGCCTCTCGATTCAAGGGCAGATCGCCAGACCCGATCCAGGTGGTACTCTCCACCATGCCGGTTACGCGGGGCCAGATGAATCTTTGACTCGGGACAACAGCCTCACCGGACAAGGTCACTTGCAGACAGCAGTATTCATTTGCAGAGCGAGTGCTCTGAGAATCGAAGGCTACACTGTCCTCTGAAATTTCCGGATAGCCATCCATATGTAATGGTGTGCCATTTCTCCATACCTTGATCTGGCAATGATTATTGTACCAGGGCCCGCCAGATCCGAGGCAGTTGGGGAAACCTACCAGCACCCGCTTTGCTTCTGCCCCCGCAGCGACCTCTACGGTGTGACGCCATGAGAACTTTCTTTGCTGAGAGTTGGACCGTAGCTTCGTATTTCCAGATATCTCGATGTCGAATACACCATCATCCGTTCCGTACTGGTTATTCACCATGATCAACATCGGGTGCCAGTTATGAGTCAAATTGCCGTCATGAGCATTGACCTGTCGCTGCCTCAGACTCGAGACATCGACTGTACTCTTCTCAAGAACCAGTTGTGCCTCACATGGTTGCGGAAGGATCAGAATCCACAGGGAGATGGCAGTTGGAAGTAACCACCAGCAAAATGAAGCCCGCCCCACTTTTCCAGTGGCAGCCCTCACTCGTCCCCCTGCGTACTCTCGAGGGCACTTCTTCCCGCGACAGCGTCACGCAAGATGCTGCAATTCATGTACTCGATTTGCCCACCAGCAGGCAATCCCCTGGCGAGCATCGTGACGGAGACATCTGCTTTCGAGAGCGCCTCTGCGACCAGCAGCGCCGTACCGTCGCCCTCAAAGTCAGGATTCGTGGCGAGTATCACCTCCTTCACATCGGATGATTCGCTGCGCTCGATCAAACGCTTGAGTGCGATCTGCTCGGGGCCACGATCGTCCATCGGCGAGAATGACGCCCCGAGTACGTGGTAGAGACCTGAATAAGAGCCACTCTCCTCGATCGCTCGCAAATCCTTGGGCTGCTCAACAACGCAGATGACCCCTCGATCCCTGCTATCATCCAGACAGATGGCACAGATCTCTTCCTCACTGATGTCCTGGCATTGAGCACACCGGCGCAACTCATCCTTGACCTTGCGAATCGCATCGGAGATGCGCATCGCATCTTCTCTGGAAACCTTGAGCACATGGTATGCGAGCCGTTCGGCACTCTTTTGACCGATCCCGGGCAATGAGGCGAACGCATCGATCAACTCTCCGAGTAGTCCTTCTCCCGCCAAGATCCCCCCTATGCCATTCCCGGGAAGGACATACCACCGGTAACTCTGGAGGTTTCCTGGTCGGAGAGTTCCTTTGCCTTCTCCAGTGCCTGCTGAACCGCCACCAGCACCAGGTCCTCGAGCATCTCGACATCATCCGGATCCACAACTTCCGGATCGATCTCGACCTTAAGCACCTCTTGCTGGCCACTGGCATATACCTTGATGAGTCCGCTGCCAGATTCTCCCAGCACGGTTCGCTGCTTGAGATCTTCCTGGACCGCTTTCAGTTCCTTCTGCATCTTCTGTGCCTGCTGGAACAATCCACCCAGATCACCGGTCGACATGATAAGTCTCCTTCAATTATTTCCCTGGACCCGGTCCTCATCCCGTACCGGACCACGATTTTTGGCCTCGCTCGAAAATATATCCGCTGCCTGACCAACGATCTCGGGCTTCTCTGCAGAACCCGAAGATCCAGGCGCTGGATCGGCATCCGCTGGGTACTCCTCGATCTCGATCGAGCCATGTTTTTTCTGCCACGAGCTCAGGGCCTTCTGCGCCGCATCTGTTGCGAGTGCCTGAGAAAGTTCACTCGTGGTCTGCAACTGCCATCCGTCACCCACACGGGTGATTCCACCTCCGAGCCGGATCATTCTCGGCAGCAGTTTGTCGACCTTCCGCAGCAGATCGATCAGTTGATCCTCGGGTGAATCGCCTTCAGTTACGGGATCCGCGTCGGTCGTTGCGACCGCTGAAGCAACACCGGATGACTTTGCATCGCCTTCACGCTTCCGAAGTGCTTCGCGAGCAGCAGCCGCCCCACGTGCAGGAAGCTTCGTGGCTGGCTGCTCCGGGACAATGGCTGCATCTGGAACCGTGGGTTCCTTTGCCACTGCTGCCACAGGTGGATCAGGATCCTGATCGCGGGGGGAACGGGAAATGGAAGCAGCAGCGGTTGCCACGTCGGGACTGGTGAGCGATCGGATCGGCACCAGGGATCGCAAGGTCCCCATCCGCATCAATGCGAGTTCCAGCAGCAGATCACCACGATCCTGACGACGCAACTTCTGGCGGGTTTCCTGGATGATCTCCTGGGCGAGCAGGTTTGCCTCGAGATCTTCCTCACCCCAACCATCACTGACTCCGGTGTGAAGTCTTTGGCGCAACGTCTCGGCGATCTGCTCGGTCAACACCGATGCCTCGGTTCCTCCAGCAAAGATGGCTGTCGCCTTTGCGACCACCGTAGAGAGGTCACCGCAATCGACCGCTGACAGTAAATCTGCCAGCGCTTCACTCGACACCCTACCGGTGATCCGGTTCAGATCTTCGGGACCGGGCTGGTCTCCCGCAAAGGAGAGCACCTGATCGAGCAGCGACTGGGCATCTCGCATGCCCCCATCCGCGAGGGAAGCGATATTCTCGAGCAATTCGGGCTGCGGATCGGCGCCCTCCTGCTGACAGATCTGGCCGAGTCGACGCTCGATGTCTCCACGAGAGATCGAGGCAAAATCGAAGCGCTGGCAGCGGGAAAGAACCGTTGGAATCACTCGCTCCGGTTCGGTCGTGGCGAAGATGAACTTCACGTGCGCGGGGGGCTCCTCGAGGGTCTTGAGCAGCGAATTGAACGCTTCCCTGGTCAGCATGTGTACCTCGTCGATGATGAATATGCGGTACGGGCCTGAGCTGGGAGCGTACTGGACATGCTCGATCAGGCTACGGATATCATCGATGCCCCGATGGGATGCGCCGTCCATCTCGGTGACATCGGAATCTTCACCGCGAAAGATCTGTTCGCAGGTGGCACACTGATCGCAGGGGACCGCATCTTCTCCATCAGGGCACTGTAAGGTCCGCGCAAAGATCCGTGCCATCGAGGTCTTGCCCACTCCGCGCGGCCCACAGAAAAGATATGCGTGAGCGAGACGATTCTGCAGGATCGCCTGCCGTAAAGCCTCGGCGACCGATTCCTGCCCCACCACGTCATCGAATTTTCTGGGTCGGTAGCGCCGCGCGATCACCTCGTAACGACCTGAAGTAGCATCGTTCTGCACAGCTGGAGGGGTCGGGGACTGCTCATTCATGTAGTCATCAAACCCGCGACGAGCCGGTGCTGCAAGTCGCCAAATGGAAAGTGGAAGTGGCACAACAGGGTTCCCACGCGGTCAGGCTGGAAATAGACCGGAGCCCGAAGCACACCGACGGGGACCGACATGGCTGCTCCCGTCAGGGCCTGACCAAGTTCACGGGCCGCCAGTCGCCCGGACCCCGGAAGTTACTATTTCCATCCAGACTCTGTGGCTCCAGGAGCCACGTCACAGCACCAGCGCGATACACCACGAGGTTGGCGGAGAGGGTGGGATTCGAACCCACGGTACGCGTAAACGCACACACGCTTTCCAAGCGTGCTCCTTAAACCACTCGGACACCTCTCCCGACGCTTCCTCGTGTCATCTCTTCGCACCCGAATCCAGGGGACTGATGCTCACCGATCAGGCACCATTTTCCCCGGAAATCTCGACAATTCCAGGGATCTATAGCAGACCTGGATGCCATGGGAGTGGCGGAGAGGGTGGGATTCGAACCCACGGTACCCGTGAAGGCACACCGGTTTTCGAAACCGGCCCGATCGACCACTCTGGCACCTCTCCGCTATCATCCATGATCATCATTTTCCGTTCGAACTGTCCCTGCGCTGCTGAAAAAAGGAACGCAACAGTTCGCCCGACTCTTCACCGAACAATCCACCGGACCACGAGACATCGTGATTGAAGAGGCCAGGCTCGAAGACTCTCAACTTCGTGTCCACCGCTCCCCAGCGAGAATCCGTGGCTCCGAAAACAACCCTCTCGATCCTCGCCTGGAGGATCGCGCCGGCACACATCGGGCAAGGCTCCAGAGTACAAAAGAGTGTGGTGCCATCCAGCCGCCACCCCTCGATGGCCTCGGCTGCCTGCCCGATGGCAAGGATCTCAGCGTGGGCCGTCGGATCTCGAAGGGTCTCCTTCGCATTCCGAGCCTGCCCGATCACCCCTTTGTCGGGATGCACGATCACCGCCCCCACCGGGACCTCGCCGTCCTGCTCTGCAGCCCTCGCTTGCTCAAGCGCCAGTTGCATGTGAATTCGGTCGGAATCTTCATCGAGCCAGGAGATGCCCATTCAAGGTCCTCCGCCCCTGGTCAGGGATCGATCAAGCACGCCGGGGAGGATTCGAACCCCCAACCTCCTGATCCGTAGTCAGGTGCTCTATCCAGTTGAGCTACCGGCGCGTAGAAGGGCCAATGTTAGCCAGCCCCCCCAAGGTGTCAAGGCGACCGGAGTAGTGCTCATTTCCCATCCCAGTCATCGGGAACCCAGTCGTCTAGGTCCTCGTCCACGGGAGCCTTTGACGACGAATCTGGGGGCAAATCTGAATCCAGCGCGACAACGGGAGCCACCGTCTTCTCTGTTTTCTTCCCGGAACTTGTCCCATCCGCTCGATCGATACCCTCTCCATCAGGTTCCTCTGGCTCATCCTCGGAGAGCAGATCGTCGAGTATTTCGAGTCCTCGATCGGAACCCTGCTGACGGAGGCGCTCCGGTTCAGGCAGTGCATCGAGTCCCGAGAGTCCAAGCAGTTCAAGGAACTCGGTGGTGGTTCCATAGAGAAGAGGGCGTCCGATCGACTCCTCCTGACCGACGACCCGCACCAGCCCCCACTCCATCAGGTTCTTGAGAATCGGACCGCACTGCACGCCGCGAACAGCTTCCAGATCAGACCTGCGTACAGGCTGACGATAGGCGATGACCGCGAGCGTCTCGAACGCAGCTGAACTGAGCCGAATGCGGCGGCGCCCGCCCCGCAGTCGAGCCACGAAGGGTGCGAATTCTGGTTTGGTCAGAAGTCGCAATCCACCACCACCCTCATGAAGCAGATAGCCACGAGGTGTCGTGATCAACTCTGCCTCCAGCTCGAGAAGAGCTTTCTTGACCGCACCCTTCGGCGCTTCACGGAGCATCGCGTGAAGACGGCGGCGAGTGACAGGCTCCGGGGATGCGAACAGGATGGCCTCGATGGTTGACTTCAATCGATCACCATCGAGTTCTCCGAGCGACTCCCCTTCATCGCAGCCAGGCACCTCGGATGGTTTCTCCTGCTCACCATCCGGTGCATTGCTGTCTCTAGATATCATCGTTCTCCTTCTGAGTGATCCCCATCCTCTGTCACCTGGGTCGGCTTCGGGACCGCTTCGATGGACACTGGAATGCGCCTCCGGATCAACCGCTCCACCGACAGCAACTCTTCATCGGTGGCGGGCTCATCCAGCAACTGCTGGAGCAACTGGGCCCGCACCTCAGAGTAGGCTCGAGTGGCTCTTGTCTCCACCACCCTGAACAGGTGCCAGCCATAATCAACCTCTTCGACCGGCCCCAGCACATCCCCCTCGGGCACCTGAAACACCTCGAAGAAGGCCGGATTCCCGGCCAGTTCAGATTCTCTTATCCAGCCGCTGCCTATTCTGGGCATATGTTCGGACCCGATCCCCACCGGCAGTTCCACAGCCTCCTCGAGGGGTGTTCCCGAGGCGAGTACCTCCCGGGTGTTATTTGCCCACTGCTCGATCCGGGTCCTGAGTTCTCCTTCATCGGAACCTGCTGGAAAGGCGATATGCTCGACCAGTCGCCTCTGCTCTTTCCATGTCACCCGCCACAGATCAAGGATCTCCTCCTCCTCGATCTCCCGGTGGTGAGAGACCACTGCCTGGATCAGCAGCGCAGGACCGACCTCCAGGGCGATCTCCCGGCGTAAATCACTTTCGCCCAGGCCCTGTAACTCCAGCCTGGCCAGTGCTCGCTGGCGCTCCTGAAAGGTCTCTCCGAGGATTCGGATCATCTCCTGCTCGACCTGAGCAGCAATCTCCTCCGAATCGATACCGATCCCCTGCCGCTCTGCCTCGGCGCTGAAGAGTGACTCACGGACCAACCCGTTGAGGGCTCGAGGACCGTAATAGCGAGCCAGTATTCGTTGTTTGAGTTCACGATCAGTGATGATGTCCCGACCGACGCGAGCCAGGATGGTGTGCCCATCCGGAGCCTGTAGGCGGTTCACGGCTTCCGGGCGAGTTCCTGAACCCGATACCGAATAGGGATCCCAATTGGTATCCCTCGCATTCCGGGGCGATTCACAACCCAACAGGACGAGGATGAGCAGCATCCATGGCAGTGAGCACCTCATCATGATGGCTTACCTTCATAGTGGCGCAGGACTTCAACGAGTTGGGTCGTCGAGAGCAGCCCCATCTGCACCATGCAAAGGCCCATCATCTTTCGGCCTCGACCCTCTTTTTCCAGCCGCTCCTGTTCCGCCAGCACACAATTCACATCGTCGCGGGTGACAAAACCGAGTTGGACGGCCAGATCTCCGAAGCGAGTGCCGCCCTCACCGAGGGGAGTCATCTCACTGCTGTAGCCTGTCGGATGGGTTCGATGCCAGCGCCATGCAGTTTCCATGATCATCGACATCTCGCTGTGTTCAGGAGTCCAACCAAGGAGTTTTTTCGCCTTCTCATTGGAAGCGAGCAAGGTGGCTGGATCTCCATCTCTACGCCCTTCTTCCACGACATGAAAATCGATCCCCGTGATTTCCTTCGCGGCTTCCACCACATCGCGCACAGACGCACCCGCAGAAGATCCAAGGTTGATCGATTCGCCCGCGACCGTATCTATCCGTTCGAGAGCCAAGAGGTGCGCTCGAGCGATGTCGGTGACATGCACGAAATCACGCACACAGGAGCCATCCGGGGTATCCCAATCAGTACCGAAAATGATGAACTGCTCTCGGCTTCCCAGCGCACATTGCAAGAGCAACGGGATCAGGTGCCCTTCCTCTGCATGGTCCTCACCTACCAATCCAGAAGGATCGGCTCCGGCAGCATTGAAATACCGGAGGCACACGTGTTTCAGCGCGTGACGCTGGGAGATGGCGGTCAGTGATTCTTCCACCAATCGCTTCGAATCACCGTACGGATTGACAGGACGCAACGGGTGCGTCTCCGTAATCGGAGTCTCCTCAGGATCGCCGTAGACCGCCGCCGTGGAGGAGTGAATCAGTACGGGTACCTCTGCCAGCAGCATTGCATCCACGAGATTCAAGGTGCCTGCCAGATTGTTGTGGTAGTAGGCCGCAGGGATCTGGACCGATTCAGGTACGCTGCAGGAAGCTGCCAGGTTGAAGACCGCATCGAACTGATTCGTCTCGAATGCGGACCGAAGAGTCTTCCTGTCGTGAGTACTTCCCTCGATCAACTCCACATCCGAGATCGCTTCCCTGTGACCTTCCCTCAGGTCGTCGAGGACGACCACCTCGTGACCTGCTCGGAGGCTTTCGAGAACACAATGACTGCCGATATATCCGGCGCCCCCCACGACCAATATCCTCATCCGGTGGCTCCCTCCAGCCTCAGGTGAACAGGGCAGATTCTACTCTCTTTCCTGCAGGAAGTCGCCCTACGCAGCGGATGTTACAGTAGGATTCAGTCCAGTAGAAATCGAGAGGAAGTGACACGGATGGCTCGCAAAGATCGAAGCAACGACACCCCCCGTTCCATCGAGGTACTCACTGGAGTCATCTCCGGGATTGAATCCAGTGTTCAATATCGGTGCGGCAACACCAGTATCTTGTGTGTTTCATCGCTTGAGGAAGGCACACCGAAGTGGAACACCAATCCTTCAGGTTGGGCCACTGCTGATTACCAGATGATGCCCTACAGCGTCACCCCAAGGCTGGACAGGATCAGTCACAGGAGTCCCGATGGGCGCGCCACCGAGATCAAACGTCTGCTCGGTAGATCACTGCGCGCTGGGCTGGATCTCTCACTGATGCCTGGCTACACCATCCGAGTCGATTGCGATGTGCTGCACGCAGATGGCGGTACCCGGACCGCCTCCATCAATGCCGCTGCGGTGTCGGTGAGCCTGCTGATCCAGCAGCACCTCTCCAGCGGAATCCTCGCCACGGACCCGCGCCGTGCGCTCATCCTCGGCATGAGTGCCGGAATCCTGGGCCAGGATTTGCTCGTCGACCTCGATTATCAGGAGGATAGCAGTGCCTCCCTCGACCTGAACCTCATCGGCACCTCGACCGGGGAGGTGGTGGAGGTCGTCGGCGGGTGCGAAAAAGGTCCCGTTGCCATGGAAACGATGCAAAGCGTCATCGACGCTGCCCGGGGCGGAATCCTGCAGGTCTCCCAGATGCTCGATGAGCACCTGGTGGCGATGAGCCCCTGAATCACCTCGAGATCTCCCGGAAGGCCCGGTGGCACCCACTGCGCCTGCCGGAGCAGCGCCAGATGTCGCGTTTCGGGTCTCCTTGCGCATCCCATGCCGCTTTCGTAGCATCCTGCACAGGCCCGCTTCCTCAGGGGACACCGCCCCGCATCGAAACTCGGAGAATCGTGTGACCGCCCCCCAAGACCGCACCCTCCTCATCGCCTCGGGGAACCAGCACAAGCACGATGAATTTCGCCGTGCCTTCCCTGCCGAGATCGCTCGGCTGGTGGTGCCCTCCGAACTGGAAGCGACGGTCGGATCGGCCGCTCCTGATCCCACCGAAGATGGAGATTCCCTGCTCGAAAATGCAGTCCTCAAGGCTCGAGCGTTTTCGCGCTGGAGTGGTCTCATGGCACTCGCCGACGATACCGGCTTGATGGTAGATGCACTCGACGGCGCTCCCGGAGTACTCTCTGCTCGCTGGGCAGGTGAGGGGGCCTCCTTCGAGGACAATGTCACCAGAGTGATGGAGCAGCTGGATGGTGTTCCTCGCCAGCGTCGGGGGGCGGAATTCCGCTGCGTTTTGGCGCTCTGCGACGGCGATCAGGTCATCCTGACAGTGGAGGAGAGGTGCAGCGGCACGATCACTGAGATCAGCCGTGGCGTCGATGGCTTTGGCTACGATCCGATCTTCCTTCCCGAGGGCGAATCACGCACTTTTGCTGAACTGGAACCATCCGAGAAGGATGCCATCAGCCACCGTGGACGCGCCTTGCGACGATTCAGCGATCTGTATCAGCAACTCGACACCACCGGAGGCCCGAGGTGAGTTTTCCCACCCATCGCATCCGGAACTTTTCCATCGTGGCCCACATCGACCACGGAAAATCAACGCTTGCAGATCGGCTGATGCTGATCACGGCTACCATCTCGGAGCGAGAATTCCGGAACCAGATGCTCGACGATATGGAACTGGAGCAGGAACGCGGCATCACCATCAAGGCCAAGACGGTCCGAATGGAGTACGAGGCAGAAGATGGGAATAGATACCAACTGAACCTGATCGACACCCCGGGTCATGTCGACTTCGGATACGAAGTATCCCGCAGTCTGGCTGCATGCGAAGGTGCGCTGCTGATCGTGGATGCCGCCCAGGGAGTAGAAGCTCAAACTGTCGCAAATGCATTTCTGGCAATAGAAGGCAACCTCGAGATCATACCCGTCATGAACAAGATCGATCTCAACACCGCCCGACCGGATGAGGTTGACGAGGAGATGGCTCAGACCTTTGGCTTCAAGCCGAGCGAATCGATCCGCTGCTCGGCAAAGACAGGCGAAGGAGTCAGCGAAGTACTCGAAGCGATCACTACCTTTGTTCCGGCACCTTCCGGCCAGCGCGACAAGCCTCTTCAAGCACTCATCTTTGATTCACATTACGACGAGTTCAGAGGCGTCATCATCTATGTTTGCATAAAGCAGGGGACACTGAAGCAAGGTGAAGACATCATCCTGATGTCGACAGGGCGTAAATACAATGTGGATGAAGTCGGAGTATTCAACCCAGCAAGAAAGGCGACCGGGATCCTGGAATCGGGCGAGGTGGGCTACTTTTTTGCCAGCATCAAGACGGTTCACGATGTCCGCATCGGCGATACCGTGACAACTCGCTTGAACCCATCCAGGGAGAGGCTCCCCGGCTTCAAGAACCCCAACCCGATGGTCTTCTGCGGTACCTATCCTGCGGACAGTGGCGAGTACGAGGACCTCCGTACTGCTCTCGACAAGTTGTGGCTCAACGATCCGTCTTTCACCTTCGTTCCAGAATCTTCGGATGCTCTCGGATTCGGGTTTCGCTGCGGATTCCTCGGGCTTCTCCACATGGAGATCGTGCAAGAACGACTCGAGAGAGAATCCGGCATCTCAGTGGTTCAGACCGCCCCCACCGTTACCTATGAGATCCAGATGAAAGACGAATCGGTTCACCTCATCGACAGCCCCAGCCAGTTGCCAGAAGTGATGCTGATCGAGGAGATCCGGGAACCCATCGTCGATGCCCACATCATCGTGCCTACAGAATTCATCGGTGCAGTGATGAAATTGATGGATGAGAAGCGTGGCGAGTGGAAAAAAACAGACTACCTGTCACCGACCAGAGTTCAGATGAGTTACGAAGCGCCACTTGCAGAGATCATCTCTGACTTTTACGACAAACTGAAATCCTCGACTCGAGGCTACGGGACTCTGGATTACACCTTCTGCAAGTATCGCAAGGATTCGCTGGTGAGGCTAAACATCCTCGTCAACGGAGAATCCGTGGATGCACTCAGTGTCATCATTCACAAGGGAGTCGCCGAGCGTAAGGGACGGCTACTGCTCAAGAAGTTGAAAAAGGTCATCCCGCGCCATATGTTTCAGGTTCCCCTTCAGGCTTCCATCGGGGGCAAAATCATCGCCAGAGAGACCATCCGCGCCCTGATGAAGAATGTCACCGCGAAGTGTTACGGTGGTGACATCTCCCGGAAGAGAAAATTGCTCGAGAAGCAGAAAGAAGGGAAGAAACGGATGAAGCAGGTGGGGAGCGTTGCGATTCCCCAGGACGCGTTCATGGCTATACTTCGCCTGGACGAAGAGGAGACGAAGAAATGAACTGGCGATCCTTCAGGGAAAATGTCGAGGCTCTCACGGTGGCAGTGCTGCTGGCACTGGTGATTCGACATTTCTTCGTCGGGTCGTACGAAATCCCCACGGGATCGATGGCTGCAGGTCTCAATGGTCTCCATATCACCGTCAACTGCCCCAACTGCACAACAGCCAACCATGTCGGGGTCAGTAGCAACAGTCTCACCAACAGGGTGGAACTGTCTTCAAAACTGGAGATCTATCAGGGTGTCTGTCCGAAGCGAGAAATTCCCATCAAGATAGCCACGATGGGTGCCGAAAGGATCTCCTGTCCTGCTTGCAAGGAGGCGCACCCGACCGCTGGCAAGACGCACTGGGGAAGAGCCTCAACGATGCGAGCCTGGTGCAAGGAGTGCACCTTGATTTTCCCGATCGTTGTCGAACTATCAGACATCCTTGGCGGCAACAAGATTCTGGTCGACAAGTTCGCCTACGACTGGCAGCAGCCAAAGCGCTGGGATGTTGTCGTGTTCAAGTTCAATCGCGAGAGGGACTACATCAAACGGCTCGTTGGATTGCCAGGGGAACAGATCCAGATCAAGAACGGCGACATCTGGATCGATGGCAACATCGAGGCCAAGACTGTCGAGGCGCAGGATCGCTTCTGGACCGTTGTTCACGACAGTTCCATCGAGGAAGCGGGCCTGGTTGAATCTCCATGGCAATCCACTCCCGGCTGGGTCCGCAATGGAAGTGGTTGGGATTACAACTTGATCAAGGATGAGGGTTCTCTTCGCTACATCAGGGGAATCGAGAATCGCTACAACTACAACGCTATCAAACCCGCCGGAGCCAGGATTGGATCGGTGAGGGATCTGTCAGTAAAGGCAACCCTGAGTGCGTCCAAAGCACGTGAAGAGTCCGATTCACGTCTCGACATTTCCATCTGGAACCACCCGGCCGAATACCGCTGCTCCTTCCCCATCGGCAGTGGATCCACCCAACTGCTGTTGATCCGCCCCGATTCAGAGCCCCTGCTGGTGGGCGAGTTACCCGATGTCGTCCTGCAGCCTGGAAGAGAATACCGGATCGATTTCCAGGTCGTGGACCGATCGATCCGGCTCTTCATCGAAGATGAGCTGGTGGTCAATATCCCCCTCCCGGATTCCGAACTGGATTCAGGAATGCGAGGCGGCGGTCGCGGCCAACCTGCCAGCGGAGTGTCATTCTTCGCACTCAACTGCGGCGGAAAATTGCAGCATTTCCAATTGCGCCGCGACCAGCACTGGACTCGAGCCTCCAGGTATGCGACATCCGAGCCGTACCAGATCGCGGACCATCGTTTCTTTGTGCTGGGAGACAATAGCCCCAGCAGTCTCGATTCACGTTGGTGGGGTTCCTTCGGTCGCTCAAACCTGATCGGGAGAGGCTTCTCCATCTTCTGGCCCGCCCTACCGGGGCGCAACGAGACGGGATTCATCCGATGATTCTCACCGTCAGAAATCTGAGCAAGTCCTACAACAATCACCGCGTTGTCGACAGGGTCTCATTCGATGTTCCCCCTGGATCGGTGATCGGGCTGCTGGGAAAAAATGGCGCCGGAAAAACCACTACATTCAGGATGACGATGGGATTGATCCGCTCCGATCAGGGGCAGGTCTTCTTCAACGGTGAAGAGATCAGCAATCTGCCGATGTACCAGCGTGCTCGGCGAGGCATGGGCTACTTGCCCCAGGACACTTCGGTCTTCCGAGGCCTGACCGTTCGCCAGAATCTGATCGCCATCCTCGAGACTCGCCCACTCAGTGAGCCGGAGCGAAATGTTCGCCTCGGTGAACTGATCGAGGAATTCGGGCTCTCTCGGGTAGCAGAAAGCCGGGCCGAATTCCTCTCGGGAGGAGAGAAACGACGGCTGGAGGTCGCCAGAGCGCTGGTGTCTGAGCCCGATCTGATCCTTCTCGATGAACCCTTCAGTGGCGTTGACCCCATCGCAGTCGCCGACCTCCAGAAGATGATCAGAACCCTGTCGGAGCGAGGGATCGGTGTCCTGCTGACCGACCATAACGTGCGGGAAACGCTCAGCGTTTGCGACCGCTCCTTCATCATCTATGACGGCAGGATCATCGCACAGGGGGATCAGGATCAGATCCTCCAGGATGCAGACGCCCGCAGGTACTACCTGGGCGAACAGTTCTCGATGTGACTGAATATGGGGCAACTTTGAAGCAACAACCTTTTTTGACACGGCTCATCGCAGGCTGGCTCATCCCGGGTTCGGGCCACATTCTCAGCAACCAGAAGCGCACCGGGTGGCTGCTGCTGCTGCTCGTCAACTCGATGTGGCTCTCGGGGATGCTGCTTTGCGATTACGAGGCAGCGTCGAGACTATTCCATCCCTGGCTCTTCTGGGCAGGTGCGGGATGTGGCGCATCGGTGATCGTTTCCTACCTTGACCCTGCCGCAGATCTCGCGCTACGAGGCCTCGCCAGTATTCAGCAATATCAAGATGTTCCGCGCTGGAGTGACACCGGCGTACTGCTCGTCTATGTCGCAGGGCTGCTCAATATTCTGTGCTTGCTAGATCTTCTCGATTCCAGGTTTGATCGGACCAGGAGAGCAGCAGCCCTCGGTCAGGTGAAGGAGGAGGCGTGAGTGAACTGGTCGTCTTTCTGGTGCTGACAGCCTTCATCTCCGTTGTTCATGTGTCAGTCACCCGCACAGCAGACAGGAAGGACGGGCTTCACAGGGAGGCCAGACGCTATTTCCTCAGTGCTGCAGGAGGAATGCTACTTCTGGGTCTGATCATCGAAGCGATCGCTCAACTCTTCCAGTATTGAGGCGAGTTCGGTATCCTGTCCGATGGTGAGCGGGTGTAGCGGTCGCGGCATGGTCCATCCATGACGAGGAAAGTCCGAGCTCCGCAGGGCAGGGTGGTGGCTAACGCCCACCGGGAGCGATCCCAGGGAAAGTGCCACAGAAAATATACCGCCGGAGATCCTCGGATCCCCGGTAAGGGTGAAATGGTGAGGTAAGAGCTCACCGCGGGGGCGGTGACGTCCCTGGCAGGGTAAACCCCACCCGGAGAAAGGCCAAACAGAGGCAAAGGAGCGGTCCGCTCCGTTCCCGGTTCGCCGGGAGAATGCCCGGGTAGGCCGTTCGAGTCGTCCGGCAACGGGCAACCTAGAGGAATGACCGCACATCGATCTCGTATCGGTGAACAGGACTCGGCTTACAGCCCGCTCACCACTTTTCTTGACTCTCTGGATAATTTCCTTTCCACACGAGCGCCCCTATAAACGCGACTGATATGCGATGAATCAAATACACGACCATCTGCTACAATAACTAATTGGGTAGTTTTCTTGGCGTTGTCTTTATCGAGGTGTCCCATGAGGTGGAACAGATCGAAGTCATCCATTGCCGTCTTGCTATTTGTCTTTTCCGCAAATTTCGTTGTTGCCCAGGTTGCGCCTTTCACTGAAGAAGCGGTGGCCCGTGGACTCACCCATTTTACCTACTCCTCTCCCTCCTTTGGTTACGGGCTGGGACTTGATGATCTGGACGGGGATGGAGATCCGGATCTCATCGCTACAGGCAAAAACCTAGGTCAGATTGCAGTCTACGAAAACATCGGCTCGGCCCAGTTCGTCGAGAGAACGGCAACCAGTAACCTCCCCTACCACGTGCGATACAACGCCGTCTCGCTAGTAGACTATGACGGGGATGGAGATCTCGACGTTTTTGTGGCTGGATATCAGATCCCTGACCTCATGCTCCGAAATGAAGGGAACTTCATCTTTACAGACGTGACTGAGGAAGTTGGCTTCGGGGATGAAGGAAAAGCAATAGGAGCTACCTGGATTGACCAGGATGGGGATGGCTGGCTAGACATGTATCTATCCAATTACAATTTCACCGGAAGCTCGGGCGGAGCGTTCCCCAACCGATTTTACAAAAATATGGGAGGTAATACCTTCTCCGAAATCGCAGACGAACTTGGCATAGCTGACCTGCACCTGTCCTTTCAAGCTGTCTTCTTTGACCCTGATCGAGATGGTGATCACGATCTCTATGTTTCTAATGACAAGGGCTTCACTGATCCAGCCACACACTACAATCGATTCTGGCTCGCCGAATCCGGTCTTTTTGAGGACGTTGGGGAGATTTCAGGGGCTCAAATTTCGATAGACTCGATGGGGATCGACATCGGAGACCTCGACCAAGATGGGCAATTCGATATCTATTGCACCAACAGTCCACAAGTCGGCAATCAGGGAGAAAATGTTCTCCTGTGTGGCAACGGTGATCTAACCTTCATTGACCGTTCCACTGAAGCCCAGGTCGAAGCCAGTGGTGTCTGTTGGGGAGCCTGTTTCCTCGATTTTGATAACGACGGTTTTGAGGAACTGTACGTTACCGCCAGCAACGCTCAAAATCGGTTGTACAATTGTGACGGTCTTTTTCCCTGTGAAGACATAGCTCCCATTCTGGACTTGGCTTTCTCGTCCACCTCTACTTCTCAATTTTCCGCCTCTTTTTGCATCGCAAAAGCAGACTTGGATCTGGACGGTGATCTTGATCTCATCACCCAAAGCAAGAATGAGAATCTGGCGTTATACATCAACCACGAAGGCGACTACCGTAACTCATTACGTTTAAAACTAAAGGGTAACTATCCAAACACAAACGCCATAGGATCGTTGGTTCGGATAACTACTCAATCTGGTTCGCAATGGCGTGAGGTTAGGAGTGGAGACCTCTACAAATCGTCATCGGAAACGGCCATAACCGTGGGATTATCTGATCATGAAGAGGCCCAGGAGATCCTCATTCGCTGGCCGAATGGTAAACTTTCATTCCTCGAAGATGTGGCTGCTGGATCATTCACTCTCGCCGACCAAAACACCTTGGAGTCATTCTCGGATTGCAATCGCAACCTTATCCCCGATCTCGAAGATATCGTCCAAGATCCAGGCCTCGACTCAGATAACAATGGCATTATTGATGTCTGTACATTGTTCCTTAGAGGAGACGGAAATAACGATCAACTTCTGGATGTTGCTGATGCTATCACATCTCTCGATGCTCTATTTGGTCAAGTGACAGTACCCTGCGAGATGGCTCTAGACTGCAACGACGACTCACTTTTAAACATCGCAGATCCTATCTACCTGCTCGGCCACCTCTTCTCCGGAGGACCCCATCCACCGGCACCGAACAGCACCTGTGGAACAGATCCCACCAGCCCTGGCGCATTACCCTGCACTTCCTTGCCTGCCTGCCCCTGAGAAGAACTGTCAACCTTCCGAGATCTTCTGCGCTTGACTGCCCGATTCAATTGGGCATCATCTCGCCCAGCACTGAACCAATAGACACCCACAGATTGATTTAGGGAGAACAGGACGGTGAAGACCCCGCCCGAGAAACCGGAGCAAACCGCCGAACCGAACCGCTGGAGAGTTCGACTGCTCCAACCGATGGATATCGCATCCCTCGTCGTTTTTCGCATCGTCCTTGGCGGCAGTATCCTGTTCGAGACGATTCGCTACTGGATCGACGGCAATCTCAAGAGTTACTACATCGACGCACCCTTTCACTTCAAGTACTTCGGATTCACCTGGGTCGAGAGATTGCCTGAAACAGGTATGTACCTGGTTTTCTTCCTGACCGCCCTCTCCTCGCTGGGTGTGCTGCTCGGATATCGTCACAGGATCTCCTCGACGCTGCTCTTCATCACCTTCACCTACACTTTCTTGCTCGATGCCGCGACCTACCGAAATCACTTCTACCTGCTCGCCTTACTGTCTCTGCTGATGATCTTCCTGCCCGCTGGCCGCTATTTCTCGATGGACGCCTCTCGAAGGCCAGAATCGAAATCGGAACACTGCCCCACCTGGTGCATCTGGCTGCTGCGTTTTCAGATCGGTGTCGTGTATTTCTTTGCCGGGATCGCCAAGTTCGACCCCGGTTGGATCGCCGGTGAATCGCTCAAGATGATCTTCATCCACGAGGGGCATTCTCCTGAAGTTCTCGGATTCTTGCTCAAGGCACCGGTTCTGCTCTTCTTTGTCTGGTCGGGACTCCTGTTCGATCTCACCATTCCTTTCTTTCTGCTGTGGAGGCGTACAAGGACGGTTGCGTTTCTAGCGGCAGCAGGTTTTCACCTGACCAACGGCCTGTTCCTGGTCAGTGTCGGGATCTTCCCCTGGTTCATGCTGGCAGCGAGCACCATCTTCTTCGCTCCCAACTGGCCCAGGAGGGCCCTCCAGAGGTTCGGATTCGTATTACGGCCCGTCATCCCGATGCCCGAGAGGGCCAACGGGTCTGCATCGGGACAAGGTGTTCTGTTCCTGGTACTCGGCCTCTATCTCTGCGTCCAGTTGCTGTTGCCATTACGACAGCACCTCTATCCTGGATATACATCCTGGACTCACGAAGGCCACCGTTGGTCCTGGCGAATGAAGTTGGTCGCCAAACGAACCGAAGAACTTGTGTTTTTCACCATCGACCCCACGAGTGGCCAGCGTTTGAAACTCGATGGCATGAAGATTTTGTACGCCTGGCAACAAGATGTGATGTCGAGGCAGCCTGACCTGATGCTTCAGTTTGCCAGAGATATGCACAACAACCTGCTGGAGAAAACCGGCAAGAGTTATCCAATTCATGCCGATGTGCTGGTGAGTATCAATGGTCAGCCAGCAGCAACCTTCATCGATCCCGGAGTGGACCTCTCGAAGGTCGAATGGTCCCTGGCCCAGAAGCGATGGATCATGCCCTACCGCGGCAGATAAATGTCGGTTCCTTCCGGTGCACCTGTGATGTGAATCCTCGGCGCCAAACCGTCGGAAGTCTCGATGAGTTTCACACCATCCGGCGGTTGCCATTCGACGCCGCGAATCCTCGCCGCCGTTGCGGCGAAGGCACTGCGCAGGGCTCGCAATTTTGCATCGGAAGAACGAATGGTGCCGATGATGGAATCCATGCTCAGGATCATCAATCTTGTCGTGATGGCATAAAAAGGAGGCTCCTCCCGGTATCGATCCAGGAGAGCGGGGTCAGTGGGATCGAGACTGATGGGAATCTGCCGATCGAGATAACACTGCAAATCAACCGAGAGAAACCAGGGACTTGATACATCTTCCGTCATCTCGAAGCTCATCATTGTTTCGATCTGGAGTGCTCTGGTCAGTGCCTCACTTGGTAGTTCGATCCTCGCGAGAGCCGATTCGGCTCTTTCAATGAATGCCAGTTCCTGAGTGCCCAGCAGGTCCTGTCCTCTCTGCATCGCAACCTCGAGTACTGCAGTTCGGACCATTTCACTGATGAGAAAGCCACCGGAGCAGAGTGATTCCAGGAGTTCTACACCGATCAACCAGCGTTCCTGATCCGATTTCAATCGACCCGCCGCATCCAGGGAGCTCGCCTCGTCACCGGAACGGCAGCAGGCTTCGATCAGCCTGCGAACTTCCGAGATATGGGGGATGTCCGTCGACAGGTCCACCGTCACAGGTGCTTGCGATTCAGGTGACTGACGAACCAGAGCCAGCAACTCTCTCAACTGATCATCGGTGATGCTGAGACTGGAGCCATCTTCATTCAGCTGATCTTGAATCATTTTCAGATCGCGGAGGACCCTCACATCACGCAACTGAAACAGAGCAGGATCTCGTTCCTCGATGGATTTTGCCCACAGTTGGGCAGCCGTATCTGCACCGAGCAATTGACGATACTCGCCCATCCTTTGCAGATTTGACTCCCTTACCACATCCAGAAAAATCCACACAGAGATGAGCAGGAGCACCAGCATGGCGAACACGGCGAACGAATTGCGAAGCCAGGGTCGCCTGAAGATCGACCCAGCATCTCCCTGTGTTGGTGTCACTGTCCCCCCCCATGCACCATCGCTTGGAAACTTGCGATCCGTGGTCTCATCGATCCCCTCCAGGCTTGAGCTCAACTTCCTGTCGGGAGGTGGCCACATCAGGAAGGTAACAGTCTGCTTCACCGCTGGCGCCGGTCACATGAATCCAGATGGTTCCCCCGCTGTTTTTCATTTCAATCCCGGCGGGAGGATCCCATGAATCTCCCTGGCGCATGGCGCGTAAGGCCGTGAGTCCATGGCGCAACGACTTCAATCGCGCATCCTCCAGTTCGACGAACTCGATGAACTGGGTAAAGCCTGTGAGCTTGACGAAAGGTGACCAGAAGGGCGCCGGTTTCCTCAATGAGGCCATCCCATGCTCGCTGCCGGGGGCGATCGCCCACGGCAACACACGATCGAGGAAAACCCTCACATCGAGGGCCAGAAACATCGTCGATTCATCCAGATCTGGGTCTTCCAGATCCAGTCTCTGTACCCTCTCGAGGAGATTCAAACTCTCCTCCACGACGATCCTCGCAAATCCCTCTCCAGGAGGTCTGATGCGAGATAGGATCGGCTGACACTTCTCAAGATCGGCATCCGTCAACTGATGAATGCGCTCGACCAACCAGGAATTGAATTCACGAATGGCAGCACATCTGGCCGTCTCACATCTAATCGACCCTCCGACAGAGAGCGATTCGTTGATCTCGAGGAACTGCTGCCAGCGATCGATCGCTCTGCTGGATTCTCCCGCGTTCCAGTGGTCTTCAGCACTGTTTCTCCAATGGTAACCAGCGTTCAAGATGTCCATGACCCAGGGAAATCTCAGCGATCCATCGCTGTGCTGAATCTCCAGAGATGGCGGAGAATCCTGAAACGCTGCGAAAGCAGCATCCAGCAGCTCTTCTCTCTCGGCAACAGTTTGTTCGACCGCCGGATGAAGTGGCAGCATACGAAAATTGAGCACAACCGCAGATAGTTCGTGGAGCGGGTACAAGTGCGGGCTTCGCTCGGAGATGACCCTGGTGGTGAATGTTGTAAAACCCTCTGCGGCGACGATGCGCCTGAACTCTTCTATCCTGCGCAGATTCTGGCTTCTGAGTGAATCGACGGACCAGTTGATCAGAATCGCCAGAACTGCCAGTAACGACAACAGGACCAGGAAGGATTTCTTGCCGTGAATGCCTGCCGGTTTCATCGCTATCCGAGGATTCGAGAGCAGGAGGGACAATTGACCACCTCTGAGCCCTCATTCACCTTTTCTGCCACCTGAGAACTGACATTGAGATGGCACCCTCCACAGGTTTGGTCCTCGAGGGAGACGATCACGGTGGCGCCAAGTGCCGGGAAAAGGCGATCGAAGACCTCCAGCAGTTCTGCGTCTGTGCTCTCTCTTGCCAGCTGTAATGGCCCTTCAAGAGAAGCGACCTCGTCACGGTATTCGACCGTATTCTTCTCAACCTCTGCTCTCAATTCTTCAAACTGTGACTTGGCCTGGTCGATTCGCCCGGCGAGATCTTTACTCTGGCTGCGGAGTTCTTCGATCTTCTCGAGCACGAGCATCTGGTTATCCTCGACTGCCGCTTTTTCCTGCTCGAATCGAGTCAACTGCTCCTTGAGGCCCGTGAACTCAGAGGCCTGAGTTGCTTGATCCAGTTGCTTACGATTTTTTGTAATCTTTTCATCCGCTTCTGCAACATCGAGTTCCAGTTTCCTGGCGAGCGACAACCCCTGTGCAAGACGGCTCTCGATGGGAGAGGCTTCGGCATCGAGTTCCTCCATCGAGGCCTCTGCCAGCTTCAACTTTTCCTCGTGCTTGTTGATTTCAGAGTTGTATAGAGAAATCTTTCCAGCAAGACGCTGCACATCTCTGAGACGATCGACCGCTTCCAACTCTCACCTCCCCTTTCAACCTGGTATTGACCATCGAGCAGTCCCTGACCAGATCGGTGATCTTATCCCCAAGCTCATGCATCTACCAGAAAAGAGGGCTTCGCATCGTGGGCACGATACGAAGCCCTGTATCTCTGACGATTTGCCTGATGCGGAACGAGCCCCTAATCGTCGAGAAAGCCCTCCAGGTGACGAGACCTGATCGGATGTTGCAATTTCTTGACCGCCTTTGCTTCGATCTGCCGGACCCTTTCGCGGGTCACCTTGAAGATCTTTCCTACCTCCTCGAGAGTGTAGGTGTAGCCGTCTTCCAGCCCATATCGAAGTTTGATGATCTCCCTCTCACGGTAGGTGAGCGTTTTCAGGACATCCTTGAGGCGATCCTTCAGCATCTCGTGGGTCGCGGTATGGATGGGAGATTCAACAGTTTGGTCCTCGATGAAGTCACCGAAGAATCCGTCATCCGAATCACCGATGGGACGATCCAGAGAAATCGGATGCTTGGAGATCTTCAGGACCTTTCTGACCTCTTCTTCCGGAATTTCCAGTTCGACGGAAATCTCCTTCATGCTCGGCTCGTAGCCGAGTTTCTGCATCAGTTTCTTGGTCGCATTACGGACC
>JAYZBV010000066.1:0-3370 GCA_036338595.1 Planctomycetota bacterium
GCGGCAGAGTCGAGCACTGGTCGCAACCACAACTGGCTCGCTTTCTCCGAGATCCGCACAGCAGTCGACCATCTGGCAGAATGCCATCACTGGGGCTCAGCCATCGCGAAGCCAATGCCATAGCTCATTTCCTGTTGCGAGAAACCAGGGTCGCCGCTCCGCTCGACCTGGCCCTCGACCGTGGACATCGCAAGGGGCTCGATGACTCCTCGCGTTCCCGACCCTGGAAAACCTCTGTCGCCGGGGGATTCAACCTACCGGAGAAACAGCGTGGCAACGACATCACGACACACCTCTCCGGCTGGCTCCGAATTGAACAAGCGGGTGATTATCACTTCTACTTGAAGGTCGATGACATCGGCAGACTTCGTATCGATGAGAAAAACGTCATCGATCTTGGAGGGACAAAAAATTATCAACGCAAGAAGGTGGTCGAGAGCGATGCTTCCATCCACCTGCAACCGGGTCTGCATCGCATCGAAGTGTCTCATTTCCAGTGGGTTGAAGATGCCATCCTGGAACTGGAATGGCAGGGTCCGGACTTCGATCGTGGCCCCATCGACTCCTCGCTCCTGAGCAACTTCAAGGAGCCACTGCCTCCTCAGCCATCGTGGGAACTGGTCGATGACGATGCGGAGATCGGGGAGTATCTCTATACAAAGTTCGGGTGCGTGAACTGTCATGAGGATAATTCCAGTGCAAGTGCACCAGAACTGGAGAAACTCGCTGGATCAGTTCCTGCACGTCCCCATGCGAAGTACACGCTCTCTGCCCACCAGACACGAGACCTCGAAGCCGCCCTGGAGTTCCTGAACACGGATCCTCAACCACCCGGCCCCCAGCAGCGTGTCGATCTCACGATGCAAACATTTCGCTGTACTGCTTGCCATGCTCGTGGCGATCTCGGTGGAATCCCCGATGACCGCAGAGATTTCTTCACCGGAACCGACCCCACCCTCGGAGATGAGGGACGCATTCCTCCACCTCTTTCAGGAGTCGGTGACAAACTACAGCCGGACTGGCTCGACACCGTGATCCGACGTGGGCGATCGGTTCGAGACTACATGAACACGCGCATGCCTCATTTCAATCATCCTCAGACCCTCAAACTTGCTTCTGATCTGATCTCAATAGATCGTCAGGCCACCTCAGTACCCCGCCTCATCCATGATGACGAAACGGCAAAGTCCGCCGGACATCAGATGGCAAGCGTCGGCATGCTGCAGTGCGTGCTGTGCCACGACTTCAATCGCAAACAATCGGTCGGTATGCGCGCAATGGATCTGGTGACCACCACCGAACGGCTCAACCGCGATTGGTTCCATCGCTACATGCTCGATCCGGAATCGTTGCGACCGGGAACTCAGATGCTCGCCTTCTGGCCCAACGGTCGCAGCATGCTTCCGGATGTGCTCGACGGCGATGCCGGCCAGCAAGTGCAGGCACTGTGGCGCTACCTGGATGACGGAGAAGAAGCAGTGTTCCCCAAGGGACTGAGCCGCCAGCAGAAGGAACTGATCGTCGGCGGTGAGGCGATCCTCTATCGCGGCAAGCTATGGGAGGCAGGATTCCGCGGCATCGCGGTCGGCTTACCGGAGGGACTCAACTACGCCTTCGACGCTCAGGAACTGCGGCTCGCCCTGATGTGGAAGGGGCGCTTCCTCGATGCCAGTGCACACTGGTCTTCCCAGGGGATGGGCAGAATCCGCCCACTGGGCGATGAAGTACTGACCTTCCCTCGCGGACCTGACATCGTATTTCTCAAGGACGTCTTTTGCCCGTGGCCCGGGGAAAGAGAAGAAGGAATCCGCCCTGCCGGTTACCGATTCAGGGGTTACAAGCTGGGTGAAAAGAACATCCCGACCCTGATGTACTCCACCGATTATCTCGACGTCGAAGAGACGATCGTCGCGGTCGAGGATGAAAACGGCTCCTTCTTGCGAAGGAATATTGATTTCAAGTTGAACAAGTCTCCCAACCAGCGCGGCTCGTTTCACCTGCGCATCAGAGACGTTCCACCGGAAGAGATTCGAGATGACGGCATCTGCATCTACGAAGATGGTCTCCAGGTAAGGCTGTCCGATTCGAAGCACAGCACGGCCATCCGCCCGATGTACACCGTGCCGGAGAAGTGGGAAACCTGGCTCCGAATACCCATCTCCGAAGATGAAACATCCGTCACCATCGAATATCACTGGGGAAGGCAGAACCGATGAAGAAAGCTCTCCATGGCATCGTCCTATCCCTCTCGATCTGTGTTTCGATCCCTGCCCTGGCGCAAAATGAGCAGGAAAATCTGCCACCGATGGCGGATATCGACGAGGGGGACTGGTGGGTGATCGAGGATCTGGAGATCCCACCGGCAATCCATCTCGAGGCGGTCAGCATGCTGGAACTCGATGACGGGCAGGTCGCCATCGGCACCCGCCGCGGTGAGATCTGGTTGGTCGACGGCTTGCTCGATGATGACCTGGCCGCCGACTACCACTTGTTCGCTCAGGGGCTACACGAAGTTTTTGGTCTGGCGCGCAAAGATGGCGTTCTTTATGCCACTCAGCAAGCAGAGGTGACCCGCATCATCGATAGCGATGGAGATGGCACCGCCGATCTGTATGAAACCGTCAGTGACGACTGGGGCTTCGGCTCGGAACATGAGTTCACCTTCGGCTCTCGCTTCGATCCGGATGGAAACATCTGGATCACGCTGTGCCTGTCTGGCTCCTACACCTCCGACTTCCCATTCCGCGGCTGGTGCTTGCGCGTCAATGCCGATGGCACCACTACCCCCACCTGTAGCGGAATCCGCAGTCCCGGCGGGGTCGGCTTCAACGCCCAGGGCGTGGCGTTCTACAGCGAAAATCAGGGGCCCTGGAACGGAGCCTGTGGTCTCAAGGTGTTGCGCCCGGGCGGATTTGTCGGACACCCCATCAGTTTCCCCTGGTACAAGCTCGCTCCCAACATGGGACCGCAACCGGAACAACCAACCGACGGCGAGGATGGTCGCCAGTACCTCGACGCCGAGCGAATCCCTCAGTTGATCCCGACCAGCGTCGTGCTTCCCTACAAGAAGATGGGGCAATCAGCGACCGCGATCCTGCTCGATGAATCAAACGGTGCCTTTGGCCCATTCGGCGATCAACTGTTTGTGCTCGATTACACACTCAGCGTCGTCATGCGCGTGACGACGGAGCAAGTCGCCGGGGTGTGGCAGGGAGCGTGCTATCCGTTCCGTGAGGGGTTCAGCACCGGTCTGCTCGGTGGACTGCTGTCATCCAATGGCCAGTTGATCGTCGGTGGATGTTGTCGTGGCTGGCCGACTCGCAGTCGTGAGCCCTATGCACTGCAACGACTTCGCTGGAGTGGCAAAACG
>JAYZBV010000067.1:0-7839 GCA_036338595.1 Planctomycetota bacterium
TCATGCCAGGCACATTGGTGTTGAGTTGTTCGGCGGAAATGGTCCCGATGAAAGCGGAGAGGAATCCAGCCAGCATCGAGACGATCACCATCGAACCCATCCGGTTGCACAGCAGGTGGGCGATCGTTGCCGGGACCGCGAGCATGGCGATGACCAGCACCGAACCGACCGCTTCGAAGCAAGCGACAGAGGTTATGGCGACCAGTGCGAGCAAACCCTGCTCGAGCGTTTTCACCGGGAGTCCGGTGGATCTGGCCAGCGTTGGATCAAACGCGCAGATCTTCCATTCCTTCCACAAAAGCAAAGTCACGACGAGATTCAAGATGAGAGCGATCAATGTCGGAACCAGGGATCGAGGAATCGAGCGACCGAACCACACGACCTGATCGAGTGGTGCCAGTTCGACCATTCCGTGAAGAACACAGCCTGGATCCAGATCCACATCCCTGGCGAAAATCTCCACCAGGATGATTCCGATGGCAAAGAGACTGGTGAAGACCACCCCCAGGGCGGCTCCTCCATCGAGTCCTGCGCGGTCGCGTAACCACTCTGCCAGGAATGAAACGAGCAGCGCTGCGATCAGAGCGCCCACCATCATCGGAAACAGATCTCGCGAACCGGAGATGACAAAACCGAGAACGAGTCCCGGGAGAACTCCATGAGAGATCGCGTCTCCGAGCATCGCCCTGCGACGCAGAATCAACTGGGGTCCGATGATCCCACAGGCGACCGAAGCGCAGGCTGCAACTGACAGGATTTCCCAGCCTTCCGCTGAAAGCAGATCCATCATCGGGTTGCCTCTCGCCGATGGATCGAATGTTCGAGCGTCCGAACCAGTTCTGTGGGGAGTAACTTCTCGACATCTTCCTCGTCGAGATCGATGAGGTCACGGTCGATGGCGGCTTCCGAGGTGAGCCACTCGCGCCAGATCTCCTGTGATTTTCGCGCGCTCAGTGCCCGTTGTACCCCCAGTTCGGTCAGTTGGAGTTGCTCATCATTTTTCTCGATGAGGCCCTCTCGGATGGCTCGTCGCAGGGCTCGGGGACTGGCGGAGACAGCTCCAGCGAGGATCTGATCGGTGGACAGGAAAACCAGATCCTGCTCCGAGGCGATCAGCAAGGTGTGCAGAATCTTACGAACTTGGCGCTGACGTTTCCGGGCTTTCCATCTCAGTCTTCGGGCAATCATCCCTCGTTTCGGTGCTGCCAGCAGTGAGATCGTGAAGAACCCCGTCGCCGACAGAACGATGACGGGTCCTGCAGGCAATTCTGGATGAGAGGCACTGATAAAAGTACCCGTGATTCCCGAGGCCGCACCGAGCAATGCTGAGATACGAAGAAGTGCATCGAAGCGATTGGTCCAGAAGCGAGCGGCTGCTGGTGGGATGACCACCAGTGCGGCAGTGAGTACGACTCCAACTGCTGGTAAAGCCAACACGATGGTTGCTGCCAGTAACGAGGTCTGTAACAGATCGAGAAGCCCTGTTGCCTGACCGGAGCACCGTCCGAAGAACGGATCGAAGCAACTCAGGAGCAGTTCCTTGCGCAAGGTGAAGATCAGCAGGCTCATGACGATGGCAGCACAACTGAGTACGAAAGCCTCCGAGCGTAGCATCCCTGCTGTGCGCCCGAGCAGAAGTCCGTCGAGGCCCGCTGCGGATGCGCCGGGGCCCGAGCGCTGGATGATTCCTGACAGAGCGATGCCGGCACCGAACAGAATTCCCAGTATGCAGGCGGTTGCCGAATCGCGACGCACCCGGGAGAAGCGAGGTAATCGCGATACCAGAACGGCACCGATCAATGCGCTAACGAAGGCTCCGAGCCCGAGCGTCAGTGTCGACCGGCTTCCCGACAGTAAAAACGCGATGCAGACCCCGGGAAGGGTCGCGTGCGCCAGTGCATCCGAGAGCAATGCACGTCTTCGCAAGAGCATCAGGGCACCGATCAGCCCGCAACAAATTCCCAGCGCCGTGGTGCCGACCAGGATGACGATGGTATTGGGAGAGATCACGATCCGCCCCCACCGGCTCCCGTACGGATTCTGCGCACGGCTTCGGCAGCTTCATCGAGCAGGGTCAATCGACCGCCGTAGGTTCTGAGCAGGTTTTTCTGGGTGAAGATCTCTTCGGTCGGTCCAGATGCCACCAGTCTCAGATTGAGTAGCAACACATGATCGAAGAAGTGTTCGATGGTCTGCAGGTCGTGGTGGACGATGATCACGGTACGGCCACGTTTTTTCAGATCTTCCAGCACTATGCGGATGGCATCTTCGGTCGCTGCGTCGACCCCTGCAAAAGGTTCGTCCATCAAAAAGATTTGCGCATCCTGGGCCAGTGCGCGAGCGATGAAGACACGCTGTTGTTGTCCGCCCGAGAGTTCTCCGATTTGTCTGCGCTGGAGATCAGCCATCCCCACCGCTTCGAGACATTCCATCGCCCAATCATGCTGGGCCTTCCCTGGTCTTCGTAGCCATCCGAGTCTCCGGTAGGTCCCCATCATCACCACGTCGAGCACCTCGACCGGAAAGTCCCAGTCGACACTCTCACGCTGGGGGACGAATCCAAGGATCTCGTCGGACTCCTCGATGGGTTTGTCGAAGATCTTCAGCCAGCCACTGGCGGGCTCGATGGTGCCGAGAATCGCCGACAGAAGAGTGCTCTTGCCAGCCCCGTTGGGGCCGACGATGGCCGACAGGGAGCCTTCCGGGATGACCGCGTCGATGTCCCAGAGAACCGGTTTCTCGCGGTAGGCGACGGTCAGGTCGTGGATTTCCACTGCCGACCGGGTCATCGCAGTGCCTCCGAGATCACCTGGGCATTATGGAGCACCATCGTTCTCCAGCGAGCAGCACCGGAATCGGCAGGGCCTGGAGCATCGCTGTAGAGGACGCCCCCGATACGCAGATTGTGCCCCCTGGCTTTGCATCCTTCTATGAGGGCGCGAACGTTTCTCTCGGGCACGGTCGACTCGACGAATACCGCCGGAATCTTTCTCGACGATAGGATTTCGACCAACGAGTTGACTCGCTGGATGGAAGCTTCCGATTCTGTGCTGATTCCCTGGATTCCGAGCACTTCAAGGCCGTAGCGTCTTCCGAAATATCCGAATGCATCATGTGCAGTGACCAGGATCCTGCGTTGCTGGGGGATCGAGGCCAGCAATGCTTCGACTTGCTCATCGAGGAGGGTCAATTCATGTTCCAGTTGCGTGATGGAAGAGGCGAATTCGGCGCTGTTAGCGGGATCGACCTCTGCAAGGATTCGCTCGATTTCACGAGCGACATCCAGCCACAAGGAGATGTCCATCCATAGATGGGGATCGACGGTTCCTGATGTGGTGATGATCAGCCGATCCTCTGGAATCCGTTCAGTAACCGCGAAGGCACGGCGAGTTCGACCATCGCGGGTGACGCCTTCTGCTCTCGAGAGCACTTCGCCCATCCGACCTTCGAGGTGATGGCCATGAAAGAGGACCAGATCGGCTGAACTGATCTGACGCACATCACCGGGGGAGGGCTTGTAGAGGTGAGGGTCGACACCGGGCCCCATCAAGGTGGTGATTTCGGCATGAGATCCGACGATGTCAGAGAGCGGGCCCGACAGCATTTTGGTGGTGCAGAGGATCTTCAGATGGCCGTTGGTAGTCGTGGAGGCGGTGGAACTGTTGCTCGTACAGCCGGACCAGCATGAGAGCGCCAGAGTCAGCACCAGAACCGATCTATAGTCTTTCATTCAATCATTGTCAGGGCGCCGACCCACGGGCACAATCAAATATTTAACATAGAGCAATTTATTGTTTAGCCTCGGCTAAACATTGCCCCCGGGCTGCAGCCGCCTCCTCGCTGCTGTACCATGCATTTCGAACATTCGTGACTATCGTGACAGATGTTATTTCAAAGCCCGCTCCTATTCTCCTCGGCAGCCGTGCTGGTTCGAGGAACGAATAAGTAATGAGGACTGCATGATTATTCCTGCGGCCTTGAGATTTACCCTCCTTCTCACCATGGCATTCAGTTATTGCAGTTGGAGTCATGCCATCGAGATTCGGGTTCCCCAGGATGTACCGGGGATTCAAAAAGCGATCGCCATCGCCAACGATGGGGATGAAATCATCGTGTCCGCCGGAATCTGGAACGAATCCATCGATTTTTCTGGCAAGAACATCGTGATTCGATCGGAGCAAGGACCAGAGAATACTCTCATCGAGGGAACCCTCGGTGCCTCGGTGGTGGTGTTTCAGTCCGGCGAGACGAGTCTTGCGATGCTGGAGGGATTCAAGATCAGTGGTGGTGGTGGCACCGCAAGCTCAGGTCCCCAGCTGGGTGGCGGGCTCTACATCTCCGGTTCTTCTCCCTGCATACGCGATTGCATCATCGAAGGTAACCAGGCTTCCGTTGGAGGTGGGGTCTTCATCGATGCAGGACCCTCGCAGCAGATCGTTTTCGAACAGGTTCAGATCCTGTCGAACCTCGCTCTCGACTCCGGAGGCGCACTGGCGATCATCGGAGTTGACTCGGGCGTTTCCCTGGTCAATTGCGTGCTACAGGGAAATCAATCCAACACCGTTGCTGGCGCCATCTATTGCGAGGCGAGTTCAGTGCAGATGCAGTCGTGCCAGATCACGGAGAACAGTGCTGAGATGCTCGTGGGGGGAGTGTGGCTGTACCTCGATAGTGAGGGAGATTTCTTCGATTGCGAGTTCTCCTCGAACAGTTCCTTGATCGTGGGCGGAGCACTGGTGGTATCCGATTTCTCCCAGTTGACGATGGAACGATGCTCGCTTCTCGATAACTCCGGAGGAGCCAGCGGAGGGGGATTGCTGTTCGATGTGGCGGATGACCAGTTACTCCAGGAGGTTCGCTATTGCGTTTTTCACGGCAATTTTGCCTCGGGTAGTGGTGCCGATGTTGTCATCAGTTTCAATCCAGTGAACGTGACGATGCAACGCTGCACCTTTGGCCCGCCCGCTTTCGGCTCCGCCTCCAGTATCAGGGTTAACAACGATTACCCCGACGTGCTGCTGCTCGATTCATGCATCGTGATAGGGGGAGGAATCCCGAGCATCGATGCTCAGCCTGGATCTACCATCGGTTACTACAGTTGTATCGAAGGGCTCGCATCATCCGGGATCGAGGCCATCGACTGCATCGACGAGGATCCACTCTTTGTCGATCCTGCTGCGGGAATCCTGACCCTGCAGGTCGGTTCTCCCTGTATCGATAGTGGAAATCCTGCTCTTCCACTGGATCCCGATGGTTCGGCTCCTGACATGGGGGCGCTGGGAGTTGGCCTGATGGATGCATTCCGGCGAGGCGATGTGGATGGAAGTAGCTCCGCGGACCTCGGAGATGCCATCCAGATCCTGGGAATGCTGTTTGTCGCCGGAAGTGCCACCATCGGTTGTCTGGATGCAGGCGATTGCAACGATGACGGGGTCCTTAACATCTCGGATCCCGTGACCTTGCTCGACCATCTCTTCGTGTCGGGAAAGCCTCTACCTCAGCCATTCGAGGAGTGTGGTCCAGATCCGACTGCGGATGCTCTGGAGTGCTCCATCTCCTGTCCCTGAGGAAAGAGTCGCATCAGGACACCGGTAAGAAACCATCCGGAGCCGGTCCCAGCGACCGGGCTGCTTCATCGATGGTTTTTCCGGTATGTGGAAACTTCCAGTCGGGAGCGATCAACGCGGCGGGAATCGCCGCGTGATGAAAGGTTCCGAGAGAATCGTCTACCGGCAAATCAGCCAGCATGTGCAGATCTTCTCCAGCGTAGCCAAGGATGTCGATGTCCATCGTTCTGGGAGAATTGAGGTCACTCGATCGCCTTCGCCCGAGCGAATCCTCGATGGACCGAATTCGATCTCGTAATTGTTCGAACGGAGGTGGGTTCTCGATGATCAGCGCCTGGTTGAGATAATCCGCCGTTCCCGGTGCTCCGACGGGATGGCTCTGGTAGATCGGTGATTTTGAAAGGATCGTGAAACTATCTCCCAGCAGCTGGAGACCATGCTGAAGATTGTTCCTGGCATCTATATTCGAGCCGATCAGTAGTAGCGAGAAAGTGGTGCCAGTAGACATCAGGAGCGTGTCCGGAAGATCTCGATGCCGACGCTCCTCGAGAATCGGAGCGCCCCCGGTTTCTCGACCTTGACGCGGGTAGCCACTATCGCTTCATTTTCAAGAATGAGACCGGAGATCTCCTCGACGAGCCGCTCCAGTAACATGCAGCGGGAACTCTTCACGTGTTCGATGATGTTCTTGGTCAGGGATCGATAATCGACCGCTTGTTCGATGTCATCACTTCTTGCTGCTGCAGTGATATCGGTCCAGAGCGTGATATTTATCACGACTTCCTGACAACGGTCTCGCTCCCGGTCAAAGATTCCAATGACGGTTCTGACGATCAAATCCTCGATCTGAATCCGGTCGCAGTGAGATAGGTCAGGAGTCTCGCTCACGATAAGATCCTTCCGCCATCGATCGGGAACACATGACCTGTTGTATCGTCCGCCTTGCCGATCAGGAAGACCATCGCATCGACGAGTTTATTGACGGAAGGGTTGTTCCCGAGAAGGAGATCTTCAGGTGGCTCCTGGGCTTGTTGCCGGGGAGCACCCGACGGAGCAAGGATGGAACCTGGAGAAATGGCATTGACGGTGATCTCCGGAGCGAGTTCCACGGCGAGCAAGCGGGTGAGATGAAGGAGACCTGCCTTGGCAAGACCATAACTGAAGTACTGCGGATCTGCGATCTGTGCTCGCCAGTCGAGCATCTGGATCACCCGTCCCGGTTCCCCGGTCGGAAGCTGGCGAGCGAATTCCCTGGCAAGGAGAAGTGGAGAGACGACGTGAATGCGGTGATCGAACTCCAGTTCGTGCGTATCGACCTGGTCGAGTCCCAGCGGGATGAAGCGAGAAGCGTTGTTGATCAGAACCTGAAGAGGTCCCAACTCGCGTGCTTCTTCGATGATTGCCGAAACACAGCCGGGATCGGACAGATCTCCCTGTACCGCCAGTGACTTGACTCCATGAGATCGGCATTCCTCGACCGTCTGTATCGCCTCTTTCTGGGAGGTGTTCCAGTGAACAGCGACGTGCATCCCCTCGGTGGCCAGGCGGCAAGCCATCGCCTTGCCGAGGCGGCGGGCCGCTCCGGTGACCAGAGCCACTTTCCCTCCGATTTCCATCCTATTCCTTTCCTGAGAGTCCTCGCTCCATTGTGCGCAGTAGAGATCGATGAGTCCACGGGCACTCCGGACCTTGACCGGGGGATCGAGTACCGGGAGACTCTGCGCATCTGAATCTCAACCCTCGGAGCAGGAGAATTGTATTGGCCAAGGTACTCGAGCCGAACGCAACCATTGTGGGCAGGGATGACCTGTCCGAAGGACTGGCGATCTTCCAGGTCGCCCTGGACGAAGCGCTTCCAGAGGGAGACTGGTTTGTTCCGGGGCAGTACATGGTTATCGGCGTCAACAATGTTCAGGAGCCAGATCTCGGTGGGGTACAGAGACCGATGTCGATCGCTTCCGAACCGGCCGAAAGAGCACACGTCGAGTTTTACATCCGTCGAGTGGGGAAGCCCGAGTCGAAGAATCCGTTGACTCACAGTCTGTTCCTGCTGGGCGAAGGAGAGCGTGTTTTCTTGCGTCCCAAACCAAAAGGACACTTCACCATCCCGGGTACCATCGGGATGGAAGACGATCGCTGGAGAATCTATGTCAGTGCCGGTACCGGATTGGCTCCTTTTGTCTCCATCGTTCGTGACGACATCACTCATGGTCGCTCGGTGGCAAAAACATGTGTTATCCACGGGGCGTCCCGATCTGGAGATCTGGGTTAT
>JAYZBV010000068.1:0-22938 GCA_036338595.1 Planctomycetota bacterium
CGTCTGCATCGGGGACATCGGCGTACCAACCGTCCAGGTTCTCTCCGTTGAAGAGGGGGGTCGATACCGGGCCAGCGGGCTGGCGAAGTGGGAACGCATCGCAAGAGACCAGCAACGGACACGAAATTAGTGCCAGCAGCACGATGGGGAGATGTGTGTGTTTTTTCATATCGTCATGGTAGACGACAGCGATCGTGGATCTACGGGCGCTCAGGCAGGTATTGGCATCGCCTGCTCAAGTGCAAGGAAATCCTTCCAGGCACGCCTCCAGGCGCGACGGGCCTCACGCATCGATTGAATCAAGGCTTTTGTCACCTCTCCATCCCGACATGCGCGTCGGTAGTCACGAAGGTCTTGCGCCCACTGGCTCAGACGCTCGTCCACCTGATGGCGAGCGGAGTCGATCCGGAGACGCCAATCAGCGCTCACCTCGGGAACGAAAAGCGATGCGGAGGTCTCATATTTTTCCGTCTGTCGTTCGAGGCGTTTTCGCCAGCGCACGGGAGCCTCGGTTCTCTTCAGATTCGAGGTCAGGCCCACCAGGCTGGCGACACAGATGAGCCACTTTGCCGGGTCAAATTGATACCAGCGCAGTCCGTTGCGGTAGTCGGCAGGAAATGCGTGGTGAAAATTGTGGTAGCCCTCGCCAAAGGTGATCAGTGCGCAGATCCATGAATCGCGCGAGGTGTTGTTCTTGGACCATGGTTGGGTGCCCAGGATGTGGCACAGACTGTTGATACAGAAGGTCGCCTGATGGGTGAAGACGATGCGAGCCAGTCCGGCAAAGAGGAGCATTCCCCACGGTCGACCGATGAGAAGTCCGAGTCCCAGAGGAATACCGATATTCAGCACCAGAGCGATGACCCAGTAGTACTTCTGTTGCCACCTCACCAGTGGGTCTGCCTGAAGGTCCGGGACATTACTGAGATCATCGACGAGATCGTTGTCATGAAAGATCCAGCGCATATGAGCCCACCAGAAGCCGCGCGTGGCATCGTAGGGGTCTCCGTGGTGATCGGTGTGCTGGTGATGGCGACGGTGGGAAGCAGACCAGACGATCGCTGAGTTCTGCAGTGCCGTGGCACCTGCAATCAGCGCCATGAAGCGCCACACCCTGGACCCCTTGTAGGAACGGTGGGCGAAGAGGCGGTGGTAACCGATGGTGATCCCGAGTCCAGCGACCCACCACAACACCACTGCTGCGACCCACAGTGCCCAGTGACTACCCTCGTTCCACAGGTAGATGGGAACCAGGGCTGCAACGATGAAGGGGCTCAGGCTGAGGAACAACGTGTTGACCCACAGGATGGGGCCATCGCCGGTGCTTGTTGGCTGCAGTACTTTTTCAGTCATCTTGGCTCCGAGATTGGGTTCCTGGGCGTAGCCCCATTTGGCCCTGTTGCGAGGCACAATACAAGCAAAGATGGCCTCGATTTGGACAATGTACCGATTGGGGCCCGCTACCGTGCTTCAGGACAGGAGTGGCTCGATCACCTTGCCGTGCACATCGGTGAGGCGGTAGCGGCGACCCTGGAACTTGTAGGTCAATCGCTCGTGATCGATCCCGAGGATGTGCAGGATCGTCGCCTGCAAATCGTGCACATCCATCGGGTTCTCGACGATGTTGTAACCGAGGTCATCGGTCGATCCATGGGTGTGACCAGCATTCACTCCGCCACCGGCCATCCACATCGAGAAGCAACGCGGGTGGTGGTCACGTCCGAATCCATTTGCAGTCAGTTTCCCCTGGCAATAACTGGTACGCCCGAACTCGCCTCCCCAGATGACGAGGGTGTCATCGAGCAGGCCACGACGCTCCAGGTCGACGACGAGAGCGGCGGATGCCTGATCCGTTTCCTTGCATTGTGTCCGCAGGGCACCGGGAAGATTGCCGTGCTGATCCCAGCCCTGGTGGAACAACTGTGTGAAGCGTACACCGCGTTCGGCGAGACGCCTGGCCAGGATGCAATTCGCAGCGTAGGTGCCCGGTGTTCGAGAGTCTTCGCCGTACAACTCGAAGGTCTCTTCAGGTTCATCGGAAAGGTCGGCGACCTCTGGAACCGAGCTCTGCATGCGCCAGGCGAGTTCATTTCGGTTGTTCGCGGCGCGGATGAAGGGATTGTCGTCGGGATCCTGGAGGCGATGCAACTCGAGCACGGCATCGAGCATCCGGCGACGCATCGGTTGCGACAGGCCATCCGGGTCCTGCAGGAACAGCACCGGATCCTTGCCGGGGCGGAACTGGATTCCCTGGTGTTCAGACGGCAGGAAACCGGCACCCCAGAGCCGTGCATAGAGAGGCTGTCCACCCTTGTTCTGCGTCACCATTGCGATGCTTGCCGGTAGATCCGGGTTGCCTGCGCCCAGTCCATAGGAGAGCCAGGCGCCGATCGATGGTCTCCCGGCGATCTCGGATCCAGTTTGAACAAAGGTGATGGCGGGATCGTGATTGATGGCGCGGGTGTGCAGCGAACGAACGATACAGAGCTTGTCTGCGATGGCTGCGGTGTGCGGCAGCAGTTCGCTGAACTGGGCGCCACATTCACCGTGTGCTGCGAACTGAAATGGACTGCCGACCAGCGGCAACGACGATTGATTGCCCGACATCGCCGTCAATCGCTGCCCCATCCGGATCGATGCTGGCAACTCTTCACCGTGTCGTTGCCCGAGCACAGGTTTTGGATCGAACAGATCGATCTGAGATGGCCCTCCGCTTTGAAAGAGCCAGATGGCACGACGTGCGCGTGGCTGGAAGTGTGGTTTCAGATTCTCCATCGCCTGGCCAGGAGTGGGCAACCAACCCCACATTGCACCGCCAGCGGCGGCACAGGCTGCGGTGGCGAGGAATTGCCTGCGGTTTGGTGCATCGGCGCGTCGCGGTTCTGGATTCATGTCATCACCTCAGCCGGGTTGTTTCATCGAGACCAAAGAGGGCCGAACAGACCGCGGTCATCGCCGCCCACTCGATGGGATCGAGGGTTTCATCGCTGCCACTCTCTCCCACCTGGAGCCAGCGACTTGCGGCTTCCGGATCTGCACGAAACTGCTGCAACAGGTCATCGCGCAGCGACAGCAAGGTGGTCAGTTCCTCACTTGTGGTGGCTCTGCCGGTCAGTAACCGGAAGGCCTGAGCGATGGATGCATCGGGTTTCTCCGGCAATTCGTGAAGAACCCTACGAGCGAGCATTCGTGCCGCTTCGACGAACTGAGGATCATTCATCAGGACCAGCGACTGCATCGGAGTACTGGTGCGATGCCTGCGTGTGACGCACACATCTCGCTTCGAGGCATCGAAGATCATCATCGTGGGAGGGGGAGAAGTGCGCTTCCAGAAGGTATAGAGACTTCTGCGGTAGAGCCCCTCACCCTTCGATGCGGTGTAGGTGTGACCGCTCTTTTCTTGCCACAGCCCTGGCGGTTGATACGGCAACACACTCGGTCCCCCGATCTTGTTGACCAGCAAGCCGCTGGTCTGAAGCGCATGATCGCGGACCATCTCTGCGGACATCCGAACAGACGGTCCTCGTGCAAGCATCTGGTTGTCGGGATCGGTCTCGTACAGTTGAGGCGTGGTCCTGGATGATTGCATCCAGCTTCTTGAGGTGAGCATCTGCTTCAGCATCCGTTTCACATCCCAGCCGCTGTCGATGAAATCGAGCGCCAGGAAGTCGAGCAGATCGGGGTGGGATGGTCGCATCCCCTGTGTGCCCAGATTCTCGGAGGTGGCGACAATTCCGTGGCCAAAGGCGATCTGCCACAGGCGGTTCACTGCGACCCTTGCTGTCAGCGGGTTCCGTCTCGAGACGAGCCAGTCAGCGAGTGTCGATCGATCTCGCGGTGCACCCTCGGGCAACGGGGGCAGGAAGGCGGGCACATCGGGTTGCACCTCTTCTGCCGGGGCATCGTAGAGACCTCGCAGCAACAGGTGCGTTGACCGTCTGGGCGACATCTCCTGCATCACCATGATCTTTGGTTTCTTGTCCCTGAAGCCATTGAGAGCCTTGCGCGCAGTGGCCAATGCTGCCCGGGCAGTTCGAGATGGTTCGTCGACCGCCAGTATCCACCACCGATACAACTCCTCGTCATCGAAGGCCAGAGTTGCATCCGGATCCGTTCCAGCGAGATGCAGTTTGCGCACCTCGACAGCGGAGATGGAACGCCCTAACAGGTGCATCTCGTCGATCTCGCCCCCCTTGAAGCCACGATCTCGAAAGCGTTCTCCGATGGCGAAGTAGGGGCCTCCGCCGGTGATGGGGGATTCGAGGTGATCGCGCACGACCTCGACCGCGGCCGGTTCTCCATCGATGTAGAGATCAATTCCACGGGCACGACTCGATCCGTCGTAGGAAAAGACGACATGAGTCCAGCGCCCCGGCTCGATACGATCGATGCTGGACACCGCGATCGCATCTCCGGGCCAGAAGTGAATCAGAGCCGCAGACAGTCGTCCATCTTCGATCAACAACTGGTATCCCTGGCTGGCGGCATCGGTCCAGGCGCGCGAGCGATGCAGGATCACCGCACGCTGCATCTGCCCGTCGGTACGAATCCATAACGAGATGCTGAAGGGATCGTTACGGCTGTAGGCACCGATCCCATCGAATCTCAGTGCATCGTCTCCGGTGAGTCGAATCGCCTTGCCCTGAATCCCGTCCGTCAGGGTCAAGGCTGCCGGTGCCTTGGCAGGATGCTCGGCGTCGATGCTGTTTTCGCACAGGCCATCGACGATCTCGTCGAAGGAGTAACCGGCGACCACATCTGAGATGAAGGGAGCGGGAGTGGCTCCCTGCTGATCTTCTCGCCACAGCGCGAACGCTTGTCGCCGCGTCGCTTCGAGGGATTGCAACTGGCTCACTGCACTCTCGACATCTTCGGCCAGTGTTTCGATCTTCGAGAGCGCTCCATCATCGACCAGCGCCAGCGCCGGTGTCGGCACTGCAGATGTGAAGTGAGAGTAGAGTCCACTCTCATCGATGTTGGAGAAGAACGCGGAGAGCGCGTAAAACTCGCGTTGCTTCAGCGGATCGAACTTGTGGTCGTGACAGCGGGCACACTCGAAGGTGAGACCGAGAAATGCGGTGGAGAAGGTCTGGGTACGATCCGCAACATACTCGATGCGGTACTCCTCCTCGACGCTGCCGCCTTCGTTGGTTTGACGGTGAAGCCGCTGGAACGCAGTGGCGAGTTTCTGATCGGCGCTGGCATCCTCGATCAGATCTCCGGCGACCTGCCAGCGGATGAACTGGTCATGAGGAAGATTGCTGTTGAACGAATCGATGACCCAGTCGCGCCACTGCCACATCTGTCGGTGTACATCGGACTGGTAGCCGTAGCTGTCGGCATAGCGAGCGATATCGAGCCAGTGGGTTGCCATCTGTTCACCGAAGGTGGGCGATGCCAGCAGCGAGTCGATCCAGTGAGGCCATGCTGCCTCGGAATCGTCGGTAAGCAGTGAATCCAGCGCTTCCAGTTCGGGAGCGAGGCCGGTCAGGATGAAGGAAGCGCGTCGTGCCAGCGTCGCTCGATCTGCTGCTTCGGCGGGCCCCCGCCCCTGCGCCTCTAGCCTCGCCAGCACGAATCGGTCGATCGCCTGCGCTCCCCACGCTGCATCGGTCACTTCCGGCAGTTCCACCGGCTCCGGCGAGACGAAGGACCAGTGACGATCGAAGTCTGCTCCCTGGGCGATCCATCGCTCCAGCAGTTCGATCTCGGCTGCGGAGACTTCCAGCTTCGATTCCGGGGGGGGCATCCGTTCCTCGGGGTCGTCGAGGTGCAAGCGCTCGATCATGCGGCTGGAGGCCGGATCTCCGGGCACGATGGCGGCTCCATCGGTTCTCGGTGCCAGCGCATCCTCGCGGCGATCGAGACGAAGTTTCGCCTTCCTGGCCGCCGCGTCGGGACCGTGACAGCGATAGCATCGATCGGCAAGGATGGGGCGGATGGAACGATCGTAATCGATCTCGTCAGGGGGCGGTGGAGCCATGAATCCAGTCGACAGCAACAGCAGCGTGAACATCGCCATCGACACGCCCCGGAAGGGGGGGAGGGGGCGATTCCTGGTCGACATCTGCTTCATGGGCTGATCGTAACACGGGGCATCCTCGTTGGCAGTGAGACCCTCGGAGGTGAAACCTCTCTCACCCACGCCTCGAGCCGATGCGCAGGGAAGCGGATGGCGAGATGGAACGGAAGACGCGCTCGAAGGGATCTGCAATTCGAAGCGATCTGAAGGGAGTACTCCGCCAGTGGATCAGCCATTGCGGGCTCAACCGCTGCGATCCTGTGATCCTGAAGAAGAGACGGCGATCTCTCACGATCTGCCAGCGATGGAATGGCGGCCATCCCATCGACACGCAGCGTGCAGATCGATGGCTCTCGACCTGTCGCAATATCGGATGGTGACGACACCATGAGTGACATTTTATTGTATCTAACACCCAGAAAATAAAGAGTTTATGGAAGGCCATGCCGATTGAGATGTGGGCAGTAGCAAGCGCTGGAACCGTCATCTAGACTCTAGAAGTCGACGGGTTTGATCGATTTTCTGACCGCAGCTGGTGCTGACTGGCAAGGTCTGATGGGTTTGACGAAATGCCCGCCAATCATTTCGGGAAACTGAAGGGATCGTTTTCAACGCAGTTGACAACTCGAGGGTGAGCCGGAGGAAATCACTCGCTCCTCGAGATCGCAGGACCCACGGAGTGGTCCTGGTTTTTTTCTGACCAGATTTCCAAGAGAGTAGTCAAGATGAGCAACTGGGAACCAGAAGAAGTATCCGACGCTGATATGGAAGGCATCGCTGGGGGAGCGGGCAAGACCTCCGCCGAGGACAAGAAGAAGGCGCAGAAAAAGGAAAACGACGGGACCGACACAGGCTTCCCGGGCGGTGGCAAAGAGGAGAAGAGACCTCCTTACAAAAAGTAATTCTAGGCTGAAGATGGAGGCACCTGCCACGGCCTTGTCGTGTGGGTGCCATCCGTTTCGAGAACCGGTCGCCTCCGCCGATGTGGCGGGTAGGCGGTCGGTTCTTTTTTCTTGATCGTTGGTGGATCCACATCCGGAGACTGGATGCGGATCAGTTCAAGACTGTAGAGGTGGGCAGTTGCGAAATTCTCTCATCATCCTGGGAGTCCTCGAGGATCAGGATATCGAGTGGTTCGTGCGCGTCGGGCAGACCGCTGTGATTCAGGAAGCCGACATCCTCATCGAAGAGGGTATTCATATCGAGTCCCTCTGGTTCGTTCTCGAAGGGGCCCTGACGGTTACCACCATCACCGACACGACAAAGAAACTGGCGACCATCTATCCTGGCGAGATTGTTGGCGAGGTTTCGTTCCTCGACTCAAGGCCTCCTGCGGTCACATTGATAGCTGCGGAACGAACCACGGTACTGCAAATCTCTCGTACCGAACTCAAGACGAAACTCCACAACGACACCGGATTTGCCAGTCGATTCTATCGAGCGCTCGGAGTCTGTCTGGCTCAACGGCTGATTCACCTGACCCACACGACGCTGACGGTCAGCACCCTGGGCAAGGTAGATTCAGACGCTGATGTGGACGACGACAGTTCGATCGTCGATCCGGATGTACTGGAGGCGATGTCGCTGGCTAGCCGCCGCTTCGCATACCTGCTCGAAAGGGCCAGCAATCACTGATCGGTTTCTCAGTTCCATCCGTCGAGGAGGTTCCCTTGTCCACCGAAAAGCCCACTCTGTTTCGCCAGAAGGCTCTCGAACACATCTCGACACCCGAACAACTGGATACGATGTTGCAGGTGCTTCCCAGACGGAACTGGATTCCGCTGCTGGTGGTCGGGCTCGGCTGTCTCGGTTTCGGTATCTGGTGCGTCTTTGGCCAGATTCCCGTCAATGTGCAGGCCAGCGGCATCATGGTCTATCCGGGACGCATCGTGCCGCTGCAGAGCCACTCGCAGGGGCAACTGCTGGTGCTCAATGTCAAGGTCGGTGACGAGGTATCCAGGGGACAGGTACTCGGGGAGGTCTATCAGCCGGAACTCTCGGAGCAGGAAGCGGTGGAGAAGGAACTGCTCGAAGAACTCAGAACCAAGATTTCCACCACGGAACCGCTGAGAAAATTCACGCTTGAATCGGAAAAGAATTTCATCGAGGCCAAGCGGAGCTGGTATCAGCAGCGAATCGAGATCAACACCGAATTGGCCAATGCCCGTCATGCAGAAAGTGACCGGTACCTGTCTCGCCAATCGAGTCAGATGCTCGAATATCAATCCGATCTCGAGGTACTGGGGGGCTTCCTGGCGAAGAAACTCTCTGACTTCGAGGCGTTGACCGAACAGAAGATCTTTGCCGAGTACGATCAAGAGGTCACCGATACGCGCCAGGAATTGCTGAACAACAAGGTTGCCCTGTCCGAGTTGAAGTTGAAGCAGCAGGAGATCGAGTTTCAGCGACTCAAGTTCCTCGCTGAGCATCAGGTTCGCCTCGATGGCATCGAGGAACTGAAAAGAAACCTGGAAGAACTCGGGGTCCAGAATGCGAGGCTGGATCAGGCAGAGTTGACCGCTGCAACGAAGACTCGCCTCGAACTGGCAGAGGCGCAGGGACGCCTTCAAAGACTGACACGGAGTCACTCTCATCAATCGACCATCGTCTCTCCCCACTCGGGAAAAGTGCTCGAACTGACCGTTTCGCCGGGCCAGGTGCTCACACAGGGGCAGCAAATCGGGCTGATCGAGAGCACGGGCAGCCCTGACGGACTCGTTGCAGTGGCGTACTTTCCCGTCAAGGACGGCAAGAAGATCCAGTCTGGAATGAAGACTCGCATCACTCCGACAACCATCAAGCGTGAAAGGTATGGCAGCATCGTCGGCGATATTACCACTGTATCTTCGGTACCACGCTCGACCGATTCCATCGCTGCCATCGTCGGAAATCGAGAGCTGGCGATGAGTTTTGGTACCGGGGGATCGATGATCGAGGTTCGAAGCAGCCTGGAAGCGGCTGACGAGAATCCCAGTGGGTATCGATGGTCATCGGGCAAGGGTCCGGACATCTCGATCACTTCAGGGATGACGGTCACCGTCGATGCCACCATCGAGTACCGAAAACCGATCACGTTTCTGCTACCGTTCCTCCGTGACCTCGGTGGTAACTAGGTCAACATGGCAAGAGCGATCAACAAACGCGTCAGGACCCCAACTGTACTCCAACTGGAGGCGGTGGAGTGTGGTGCTGCATCGCTTGCGATGATCCTCGGCTATCACGGCAGAATAGAACCACTTGCGAAGTTGCGTCAGAATTGTGGTGTTTCGCGCGATGGCAGCAAGGCTGCCAATGTGCTTCGCGCTGCCCGTCGCTACGGTCTCGAGGCCAATGGGATCAAGGCCAGCGTCGATGCTCTCCGCGCCCAGAGGATGCCCTGTATCCTCTTCTGGGAGTTCAACCACTTCGTCGTACTCGAGGGCTTCAAGGATGACAGGGCCTACATCAATGATCCTGCGATGGGGCATCGAGTGATTCCCATTGCAGATTTCGAGCGCAGTTTCACGGGTGTTGCGCTGGCGATGAAACCGGGCGAGGAGTTCACCCGGGGAGGAAAGAAACCGAGCCTGGTGAGGGCCGTGAAGGAACGGTTGGCGGGCTCTGCACTGCCCATCGCCTTCTGCATCTTCATCGGCTTCTTGATGGTGATTCCGGGGATCCTCTTTCCGGTGCTGTTGCAGGTTTTTCTCGACGAGATCATCCTGGAAGGAAGAACGGACTGGGCACGGACCATCATGATGGCGATGTTTTTCGCCATCTTGATGGGGCTGGGTCTCAAGTACCTGCAATTGAATTCTCTGCGAAGACTTCGCTTGAATCTGACGATCAAACTTTCGAGCCAGTTCATGTGGCACCTCCTGCAGTTGCCCAATGAGTTCTATGTCCAGAGATTTGCAGGAGAGGTCGCCAACAGGAGCCAGTTGAATCAAGACCTGGCATCCGATCTCTCGGGACGGCTTGCCCAGACAGTCATCGATGTTGCGATGGCGGTACTCTATCTGACTGTGATGCTCTACTACGATGTCATGCTGACCTGTATCGGCATCTGCATCGCATTGCTCAACTTTTTCATCCTGAAGTGGATCTCTGCAAGCCGCATCGAGGCTTCGATGCGAGTGCTGCAGGAGTTCGGAAAAGCTGAAGGCACTGCGATGGCAGGCCTCAAGGGGATGGAGACGATCAAGGCCAGTGGATTGGAAGCCGGATTCTATGAGAAGTGGTCGGGGTACTATTCGAAGGCGATCAATGCGCAGCAAAACCTGCAGGTGTCCAATGTGCTGCTGAGTACGATGCCTGCGATGCTCAGCGCTCTGGCGACGATACTCGTCATCATCGTGGGAGGCTTCAGGGTCATAGATGGGGTCATGACCATCGGAATGCTCGTCGCGTTCCAGTCGCTGATGAGTTCCTTCCTGGGGCCGGTCGAGAATCTGCTCGATCTCGGCTCGATGACCCAGGAGATGCGAGGGGACCTCGACCGGATCGACGATGTGCTGAAGTACCCCTTCGAGCGAAAGGAAGAGGAGACTCAGGACGCTGGCGATGGCGAAAAGACCTTCCTCACCGGAGAGATTCGCGTCGAGAACGTCTCCTTCGGCTACAACCCGCTCGAGCCGCCACTGCTGGAGGATCTGAGTCTTCACATCAAACCGGGAGATCGAGTGGCCCTCGTCGGAGGAAGTGGCTCGGGAAAATCGACGCTGGCGAAATTGATCTCTGGAGAACTGGTTCCCTGGAGCGGCGAGATCTATTTTGATGGAATATCCAGCACCGAACTGCCCAGGAATCTGTTCGTGAACTCGTTTTCCTTCATCAGCCAGGAGATCCTGCTCTTCAGTGGCACGGTTCGTGACAATCTGACGCTGTGGGATTCCACCGTCCCGGAGCAGGATCTGCAGCAAGCCTGCGAAGATGCTGCGATCCTCGACACCATCACTGAATTACCTGGCGGATTCGATGCGGATCTGATCGAGGGTGGAGACAACCTCAGCGGAGGACAGAAGCAGCGAATCGAGATCGCAAGAACCCTCGTGACAAATCCGACGATACTGATCCTCGATGAGGCGACCAGTGCACTCGATACGGAAACAGAGCGAATCGTGCTGGATCGGATGAGGATGAGAGGTTGCTCATCCATCTTCGTCTCGCACCGATTGAGCACCATCCGGGACTGCACAGAAATCATCGTACTCGAGCACGGTAAGGTTGTTGAGCGCGGCAACCATGATGAACTGTGGAACTCGGACGGTGCATACGCGGAACTGCTCAAGCTGGATGACGAGTTCAAGGAGGAGAGCGCGTGATGAATCCAGAATCACAACTACTGGAGAAGAGCGGCACGATCAGGGTGGTTTCAGGCCACCTTGCGTTGCTGTTGAATGATCCGGAGTTGATCTGGGTCGTCATCGACGGCCAGGGTGAGGTCGTATCCACCGATGTGAAAGATTCTCTGGCCACGGGTCGTCGCCGATTCATCTGTAATACGAGTGCGGGCGATGTTCTGTTTTCACTGCCTGCAGAGCACGCCACCGAAACACACGCTGCGATGCTGATTTCCCAGGAGTCCCTGCGGGTCATCGAGTTGCCGAGGGACCAGCTCGAATTTGCCGCATCCTCGATGGGACGCACTGCGATCGAGGCGATCGGGAACTGGGCGACCCGGATCTTCCCGCTGCTGGATTCTGGATCTTCTCCCGCTTCCTGTGAGCGGGTCATCGCTGGAGACAGCCAGGTGCTCTCTCCTGGCTACAGGATCGCTCCGGCACCGGATCAGGAAGCATGGATTCGAATTGGACAGGGTGAAGGCAATTTTGTCGGCAGCCATCGCGTGTCCTTCGAGGATGACCTGGTGCTCTCTCCCGCAGGAAGCTGGGTCGAGGCCACCGATGAGATGAAGTTCGAGGTGATGGACCCGTCCCTGGTCACCGAGGATGCCGCCTGGAATGCGCTGTATCGACTCCATGAAATCATCCAGCGCAAGAGATCAGAAGCCCGGTTACGTGAAGGAGAGATGAACCTGGAAAGGGTGCGGCAAAGGACTTCCATCGAGGAGAAGAAATCTGAACGCGCCCTGGCTCAGATGGCATCGGTCTTGAATCCGCAATCGACCCCTGCAGTCCATGGTGAAGATCTCTACTCCGTGATGAAACTGGTGGGGTCGGTGAAAGGGATCGAGATCTTGCCGATGGCAGACTCGACCGACATCGAGACGCTGAGCGACCCGGCAGAGGCGATCACCCGCGCTTCTCGAATCCAGTACCGCAGGGTCATGTTCAGGGGGAAGTGGTGGAAGAGCGATGTCGGCCCGCTGGTTGGCTACCTCACCGAGGACGGCAGACCCGTGGCGATCCTGCAGGACGCCAGGGGGCGCTACATGATCCGTGACCCCAGAGATGACTCTTCCACGCCGGTGAGTGAGGAGACCGCTTCGCTGTTGCATCAGGATGCCATCGTCCTGATCCGATCTCTTGAAGAGGATGAGAAGAGTCCCTTCGGCCTGATTGCGTTTTGCCTGAAGAACAAGTTTCCAGACATGGCCACATTCTTCCTGGCAGCGATGTTCCTCACGGTCCTGGGTATGCTCATCCCTCAGGCGATGGCGATCGTTCTCGACAATGCGATCCCCAATTCCAATCCAAGACTGCTGATAGAACTCGGTGGAGCGCTGATCGCTGTTTCGCTGGGAATGACGATGCTGAGAGTCTTCCAGGCATTTGTCAGCATTCGACTCTCGGTGAGCACCGATTTCGATGCGCAATCGGCGATCTGGGATCGCCTGCTGCGGCTGAAGGTTTCCTTCTTCTCGCAGTACTCGACGGGGGACCTGTTGCAGCGAGTATCCGCAGCGCACGCCATCAGCCAGGAGTTCAGTGGTTCGACGCTGCTGACCTTGATGACATCATTCATGGCACTGTTGAATGTTGCATTGCTGTTTTACTACAGTTCAAAACTGGCTCTCATGGCGATCGCCATCGCCATCCTCGTTGCCATCGTCACGATGGTCGGAGGCGCACTGATCCGAAGGTATGCCAAGAAATTGATGGAGCAAGAGGGCGAATTGTTCGGTTTCGAGGTGCAACTGATCAGTGCGGTCAGCAAGTTACGCGTTTCCGGTGCGGAAAGAAGAGCGTTTGCACTCTGGATGGAGCGAGTCGCTCGTCAGTTGAACCTGTCCAACAAGGTGCAAAGAGTTTCCGATGGGATGACCCTCTTCAATCAGGGCATTCCGATGCTGAGCACCTTGCTTCTCTTCATGCTTGCGATCCCGCTCGTCACGGATCAGGGCCCGGCCGGGACGACCCTCTCGATCGGTATCTTCCTGGCCTTCAATACAGCTCTTGGCATCTTTCTCGGGGGAGCGCTGACATTGAGTTCGACCATCGTCGGCTTCCTGGATACGACCGTTCTGGCAGGTCGAATGCAGCCTCTGCTGGAAGCCGAAATGGAAACGGTTTCCGCCAGTGTGGATCCCGGAAAACTGAAGGGAGACATCGAGCTCTCGAGAATCCATTTCCGCTACTCCCCCGATGGCCCGAAAGTACTCGAGGATGTATCGATTCATGCAAAACCCGGCGAACTCATCGCACTGACAGGCACATCCGGTTGCGGAAAATCGACCTTGTTGAGATTGATGCTTGGATTCGAGACTCCTGAGAGCGGTGAAGTTCGCTTCGACGGGCAAGAGATCGATTCGATCGATGCGACGGCAGTTCGGCGTCAATTGGGAGTGGTCCTTCAATCGGGTCATCTTGCTGCTGGTTCCATCTTCGAAAATATCACCGTTGGCGCCATTCATACCATGGAAGAAGCGTGGGAAGCTGCGCAGGAGGCGGGGATCGCAGACGATATCCGGGCGATGCCGATGGAGATGCACACTGTCGTCAGTGAAGGGGGCAGTAACCTGTCCGGCGGGCAAAGACAGAGACTCCTCATCAGCCGAGCCTTGATTCGAAGGCCCAAGATTCTGTTCCTCGACGAAGCAACCAGTGCGCTTGATAATCGTGCCCAGCAGATCGTCAACGACAGCCTCAAGAGAAGGCGCGTCACTCGCATCGTGATCGCGCACCGACTCAGTTCGATTCGTGCTGCAGATTGCATCTATGTTCTCGATCGCGGCCGTGTTGTCGAGCAGGGGGATTACAGAGAGCTGGTCGCTGCCGGAGGAACATTTGCAGGTCTGGTCGCACGGCAGACCACATAGAGGCATCCGATGAAGAGTTCAGAGCTTCAGTTCATCGATGGAGCGACCGGTTCTGAGCTGGAACGGCGAGGGGTCGACCTTTCGCTTCCGCTCTGGTCGACGCGAGCTCTGATCGATGCCCCCGAGATTCTTGCTGATGTGCATCGCGATTATCTCACAGCAGGCTCCCAGGCCATCACCACGGCTACCTTTCGAACCCATCGCAGATCTCTGGAGAAGGCGAAGATGGGGCATCGAGCGGCGGAATTGACGAGACGGGCGCTGGAGATCGCCCGTGATGCTCGCGACGAGGTTTGTCCCGATGCGCTGGTACTCGGTTCGGTGGCACCGCTGGAGGATTGTTATCGCCCCGACCTGGTTCCAGATCCCGACAGTTGTCATCGCGAGCATGGTGAACTGATCGGAAACCTGATGAGTTCCGGTGCCGACCTGATCCTCATCGAGACGATGAATCATCTCGGCGAGGCGCGGGCGGCGATGCAAGCGGCGCAGGAGATCGCCCCGGGGAGGTGGTGGATCAGTTTCTGCCTCGATGAGGATCACCCCGGAGTGCTGCTCAGCGGTGAAAGTCTAGCTTCGCTGGAGGAGCCACTTTCCGAAGCCAGTGCGGTTGGAGTGAACTGTGTTGCCGCCGGAGCGATGGAGAGCCAGGTTCGCTGGCTGCGAGATCTGCTGCCGATCACGCCACTGCTCGCCTATGGCAACATCGGGTGCGCCGATGAGCACGGGAACTGGTTCTCCACAGACGCTGTCTCTCCTGGAGATTACCTCACGCATGCTCGTCGCTGGATCAAAGCGGGAGCGAATATCATCGGTGGCTGCTGCGGCACGACACCGGAACACATTCGGCTGCTGACAGGGGAACTTCATCAGTGAGTGAGAGTACCAGATCCATCGGAATGGGGTGTGGCGGCCCTGAAGCACCCTTACCGTCTCACCACTGACGCAGTGCAGATGATCATCGACGATCAATGGCTCATGGATGCCAACTTCAGAAGGGCCGACACATGTCTGATATCGATGTAGCCGCAAAGCCGGTCCCCGATGCAGAATCGTCCAGAACATCCAGAATCGTCCTCCGGGAAGCCACCGAGGAAGATCGCGAGGAGATTTACCGCTCACGCCATGATGTGTATGCCGTCGAACTGGGTCAGCACCCACAGAACCCGGATGGTTTGCTGAAGAATCATCTGGATGAGTTCAATCGCTACTTCGTGGCGCTCATCGATGGGCAGATGGCTGGCTTCATCAGCGTCACTCCACCGGAGGGGGGAGAATTCTCCCTCGATGGATACCTGGATCGGGAGCAGTGGCCCTTCGAGGATCGTGATCGGTTGTTCGAAGTTCGGCTGTTGACGGTGAACTCAAGACGGCGAGGTTCGCTACTGGCGACAGCGCTGATGTATGCCTCGTTTCGGGCAGTGGAAGCGAGCGGAGGAACCCGGTTGGTCGTCATCGGCCGCACCGAGGTGGCCTCCATCTATCGCAGTAGCGGATATCAGGACCATGGCGTCGAACTGGTCAGGGGAGACGTGACCTTTCGGCTGATGAGTGCCACCGTCGATCAAGTCAGGCAGCAGGTCGAGAATCGATCGCAACTACTGTCGCGGATCGAGCAGGCGGTCGACTGGCAACTGCCGGTACCGCTGAGAAAGCCTGCGGCTTGCTTTCATGGCGGCGGCTTTTTCAACGATGTGGGGGATGGTTTCCAGACTCTTTCGCGACGGCAGGAGATCATCAATGCGGATGTACTCGATGCCTGGTTCCCTGCCGCTCCCGGGGTGATTTCCACTCTCTCCGAGCACCTCGACTGGCTGGTTCGAACATCGCCTCCGACCGGTTGCGAGGGACTGGTCGCGGCGATCGCTGCTGCGCGGGGTGTGCCAGAGACGTGTATCTTGCCGGGGGCGGGGTCATCCGATCTGATCTTTCTCGCCTTCAACCAGTGGCTCGAGTCATCGAGCCGGGTGTTGTTGCTCGATCCAACCTATGGCGAGTACTTCCATGTCTGTGAACAGGTGCTGCGCTGTCAGGTGGATCGCTTCTCGCTGCGACGAGAAGAGGGCTTCGAGGTCGATGGCGAAAAGTTGCAGGAACAACTCGCGGATGGGAATTACGACCTGGTAGTGGTGGTCAATCCCAACAGTCCCACCGGCCGTCATCTTCCGCTGAGAGAGTTAAAGTCGATCATCGAGACAACAGCACAATCCACTCGCTTCTGGATCGATGAGACCTACATCGAGTACGTCGGCAGCGAGCATTCGCTGGAACGGTTTGGCTGCCAGCGAAGAAACGTGGTGGTTTGCAAGTCGATGTCGAAGGGGTACGCGCTGTCGGGTGTGCGATCGGCATATCTCTGTGCGTCACCCGAACTGCTCGAACCGTTGCGAGCCTTGACTCCGCCGTGGGCGGTCAGTTTGCCGGGTCAAGTGGCAGCGGTGAAGGCACTCGAGGATCCACAGTATTACCAGACGCAATATCAGGCGACCGCGATGGCACGCGAATCGATGGCCCGAGACCTGCAAGAACTGGGGCTCGAGGTGATTCCATCGGTGGCTAACTTCTTGCTGACCTTTCTTCCCCCCGATGGGCCGACCGCGGCACAGGTCATCGAACGGTGCCGCCAGTCAGGAGTTCATCTGAGGGATGCCAGCAACATGGGAAGTGCCCTGGGAACCCATTCGCTCAGGACTGCGGTCAAGTCGCCGCAGCAGAACCAGCAGATCGTGAAAGCCATCGCCGGGGCGCTGTCGCCTGCACAGGCCTGATCGAGTTCACGCCTGTTCGAGTTCAGCCGCGCTGGATCCGGTAGAGGATGTGGGGGCGAAGCGGATGCCCCTCTTCCAGTGCCGGGTGATCGAAATCGCCATCCTCATCACGGGTCATGCCGATCTTTTCCATGACTCGAATCGACGCGGCATTCTCTGGCACCGTGAAGGCGACGATTTCATCGAGCCCGAGATGCCCGAATCCAAACTTCAGCGAGGCGGTCGCTCCCTCGGTGGCATACCCCTGTCCCCAGAAGGAAGGCATCAGATGCCAGCCGATCTCGACGCAGGGGCTCGCAGGAAGGTTGTGACGAGGGATTCCCAGGCCGAGGAATCCGATGAACTCGACTTCATCTGGCAGTTCCAGTACCCATGGCCCGAACCCTTCAACGGCGATCTGCTGCTGAATACGCTCGAACAGGGCATCCGCAGCGGATCGTGGGCCAGGACCCGGCATGAATCGGTTGTAGAGAGGATCAGCGAGCATTTCAGCCAGAGGATCGCGATCCGCGGCACGCCAGCTCCTCAGCAGCAGCCGCTCGGTTTCGATGCAGTCCGGTAAGGTCACCGCACACCCTCCTGGGCGCTAGATTATCGTTTTCGATCAGGGATTGCGACCTGCTCCATCTAAGGGCACGATCTCGGTTCACCATGGCCATCGTATGGCCCGAAAGGATACCGATGCAGATCGAACTGGAAGGCAATCCAGATTTCGGTGAGGCGCGCGTGCAACTGGAATCGGGAGAGGGTATTCGTGCCGCCTCCGGCGCGATGAACTGGATGAAGGGACCGATCAGTCTCAAGGCGAGGCTGCTCGGAGGGTTGGGAACTTCCCTCGCTCGTAAGGTACTCGGCGGCACTTCTCTCTTCATCACGGAATTCAGTGCAGACGGGGACAGCCGGCTGGCACTCAGCCATGCGATGGCGGGAACCCTGGTTCGCACTCCCGTGACCAGTGAAGGGTTGCTGATTGCGGGGGGGGCTTTCACCGCCTGCACTCGAGGCGTTCGTCTCAAGACTCGATTCGGTGGCTTCAAGGCGTTCTTCAGCGGCAAGGGGGCGTTCTTCATCGAAGCAGCAGGCGAAGGTGAAGTGCTGTTCGGTGCCTACGGTGCGGTGGTCGAGAAGGAACTCGATGGAGACCTCGTTGTCGACAACGGCCATGTGCTGGCGTGGGAGCACACTCTCGACTGGAAACTGGGGACTGCCGGAGGACTCAAGACCACTCTCTTCTCCGGCGAGGGGTTGGTGATGCGTTTCTCGGGGCGCGGCAAGATCTGGTTGCAGACGCGTCATCTGTCCGGGACGGCGGGGTGGATCACCCCGTTCCTGAGAGGGTAAGGCGATGGAGTTTGAAATTCTCGAGCAAGGAGCCTTCCAGTCGGCGTTGGCGCACTTCGAGGCGGGCGAGCGCGTCGTCAGCGAATCGGGGGCGATGGTGCGCGCTTCCGGCAATGTGGATATCGATGTCACGACCCGGGCCAAGAAGGGCGGAGGACTTCTCTCCGGAGTGAAGCGGATGCTCGGTGGTGATTCCTTCTTCCTCTCCACCTATACCACAACAGATGGGGCTCCAGGCGAGGTGGGCATCGCGCCGATCTTGCCGGGAGAGGTGATGGCTCTCGAAGTGGATGGCGCGACGCAGTGGAAGACCAGCGGCGGTTCCTTTCTCGCCGCAGGAGGAGACATCGACCTGGATACGGAGTTTCAGGGACTCGGTGGATTCCTCGGCGGCGAGAGCCTCTTCTTTCTCAAGGCGACTGGTTCTGGATCGTTGCTGGTCGGAGCCTTCGGAGCACTCCGTGAACTGGAAGTCGATGGAGAGTTGACGATAGACACCGGCCACCTGGTCGCCTACGAGTCGACCCTCGACTACTCGGTTTCCAAGGCAGGGGGTTCGTGGATGCAGTCTTTTCTCGCGGGTGAAGGATTTGTCATGAAGTTCAGTGGCCGTGGTCGTGTCATCGTTCAGACCCACGACGCGAGTGGATTCGGCAGACGGCTCGGTCCCATGCTGCCGGCGAGGGGGTAATAGATGAAATACAAGATCGATTGCCACCCGGGGTATTCATACCTGGAAGTGGAACTGGAGAGCACCGACTCCATCTCCAGCGAGGCAGGAGCGATGGCCTGGATGGATCCTGGAATCGAGATGGAGACATCGACGAGAGGTGGGGTTTTCAAGGGATTGAAGCGCGCACTGCTCTCGGGAGAGTCCTTCTTCCAGAATACTTACACCACCAATACTTCCGGTGCTCGACTCAGCCTGGCGCCTGGTCCAGCAGGAGCCATCTCGGTGAGAGAGATGCAGGGAGAGGAATTATTCCTCCAGAAGGGTGCCTATCTGGCCTCCATCGGAGACATCGACATCAATGCAAAGTTCGATGGGTTGCGGGGCTTCTTCAATGAAGGCCTGTTCGTGCTGCGCTGCTCGGGTACAGGTACTCTCTTCTTCAATGCCTATGGCGATATCCAGGAGGTCGAGGTGGACGGGGAATACCTGGTCGACAATGGATATGCCGTCGCCTGGGAGCCGAGCCTCGAATATCGTCTGACCAAGGCGAGACGGATCCGTTCCTTCCTGTTCGGCGATCAGATCCTGCTGCGCTTCTCCGGTCGTGGCAAGGTATGGGTGCAATCACGCTGTCCCCATGCCTTTGCGAGCTGGGTCCACCCGTATCGGCCGAAGAAACAGAAGAGTGACAACTGATTGCCTACCCTGCTTCAAGCTTGCTGATCGGAGAATGAAGATGGAAAAAAGAGCCGACGAGTCATTGCTCCCATCGGAAGCGATGGATCGATTCGTCAAGATTGCTGAAAAGGTCGAACTCGATGCGGGAGAAGAGTTCATCCGTGAGGGTGATTTCGAAGAGAGCATCTATCTGATCGAGAGTGGCCAGGTTGCAGTCGAAAGGGGACAGCAGCGTGTGGGCACCATCGATGCCGGTGATGTGGTCGGCGAGATGGCGTTCATTGATCGACGGCCTCGAAGCGCAACGGTTCGTGCAGTGACATCATCCGTGCTGCATCGAGTCGAGCGAGAAGATCTGCTGCGAGAACTGGGTCAGGATCCGGAACTGCTGCTGGAGTTCGTCCAGGCGGTGGAACAAAGGCGCGTGGCTCACCTCGATTCTTCCGTCGATCAGGGCCTCGAGGGGTTTCTATCCGGGGTGACCGAAGAGGCGACCTCGCATCGTGCAGTTCATCACCCATATCTTCTGGCGCTTCGCGACAGGACATTCCCGGACATGAAGTGGGCTCTTGGTGATTTTGCCAGGCAGTACTATGGATATTCCTCTCACTTTCCTCGCTACCTGACGACGGTGATCGGCAGGCTCGAACTTCCCGAACATCGCACCGCATTGATGGAAAATCTCACCGAGGAGGCAGGAATTTATGAGGAGGAGGAACTCGCTGAACTGGCAGAGATCGGTGTCGATAGGCAGTGGGTCGACGGCATTCCGCATCCGCTGCTATTCCGTCGCTTCTGCATCGCAGCTGGGGTCGAGGATGTCGGACCTGATCTCGATTCGATAGAAGTGATCTGCTGGCGCGAGATGTTTCTATCGGTGCTCTCCGGAGGCTCTCCTGCGGAGGCGATCGGGGCCATCGGACTCGGCACTGAAAATGTGGTCAGTACCATGTATCAGCACTTCCTGCCAGCGCTCGAGGTGCTCGAAGTGCCGGAGTCAGAGACGGTTTTCTTCCCGTTGCACGCAGCAGTCGATGACCACCACCAGGAGACACTTCTCGAAATCTCCAGACATTACGCCACCACTGAAGCGGGTCGGATCGATCTACTCAAGGGGATGCGAAAGGCGCTGGCACTCAGGTCTGCGTTCTGGGACTGGCTACATCAGCGAGCCATGACCCTTGGAGTCTGCGATGAGGGGACCACGACTCGTTTCAGCTCCTGATGCTGCGAAGGAGACTCTTCTCATGACTGCTGGATCTGATGTCACTCTCCGGTCATCATCAGAGCAAGAGGTGACCCGATGAACCAGCAACTCGAAGTCCAGATCGAACCGTACGAGACCGATTCTGATACATGTGTGATTCGCACCAACCGTCAGGTAGCGAAGACTCCGGAGTATTTCTCGACGGTGGAAGAGGCCTCGGCTCATCCTCTGGGAAAGAAGTTGATCCAGATCGAGGGACTCGAGGCGGTTCTGCTTCAGGATCGCATAGTCACGCTGCTGAAGCCGGTGCCCGGGCCAGCCTGGGATCCGATTGCAGAGCAGGCGAGTGCCGTGATCCAGGAACACTTCGACGACCTCGACAGGATCCAGCAAAATCGTTCTCGCGAGATGAATGATGAAGAGAAGGCGCTCTTCGTAGAGATCCAGAATCTGCTGAATGATGAGATGAACCCGATGGTCGCTGCCCACGGCGGTTACATCGAGGTGATCGATGTGAAGGAAACCGACATCTTCGTTCACATGGGAGGCGGGTGCCAGGGATGTGGCATGGCGGCGATGACGCTGCGCCAGGGAGTAGAGACGCTGATCCGTCAAAAGGTCCCCAGGGTCAGAAACATCCATGACTCCACCGATCATGCCGCCGGAGAAAATCCCTTTTATGAGTGAAGTCACCGGGGATCTTCCCCTCCATGACGACGCACCCGATGGGTGCCAGTGGCATCCGGTCTGCACGGTTCAAGATGCTGATGATGAGGAGCCCTATTTCGGCTCAGCCGGTGGCAGAGATGTGATGGTGGTGCGTCAGGGTGCGCGCATAGCAATTTTCGATGACAGATGCCCGCATCTTGGTTCTTCGATGATGGGGGCGACGGTGGAGGATGGCCAGATCGAGTGCCCACTCCACGGTGCTTGCTTCGATGCCAGTAGCGGTACAGTACTCGATGGGCCGACTACCGAGGATCTGGTCAGTCACCCGGTCAGGATCGTCAACGATGGCGTAGAGGTGGCTCTGTCCCATCGCGACGAGCCTGCCTGATTTCGATCTGGCAGGGCGTCTTTTCTCATCCCTTCTTGCCTCTCTCCCAGGATGCGGGAAACTGCCCCCCAACAAGTCGTCGATGGGCAAGGGGGGTCCTATGCATCTGTTTCTTCTGGTTCCTGTGATTTTCTTTTTTCTTTCAGGATGCATCGTCGTGCAATCCGACGCTGCCAGGGTAGATCCCGAAACTGGAGCGATACGCCTCAGATTGGCAGCCGAACCCGCTGCGGATGAAGCCGCCGCTGAGTTCGAGGAGGACCTTCACGAAGAAGACGATGACGATGATGATGCCGACGATGACGATGATGACAACGATGATGGTGATGATGACGACAATGACGAGATCACTGCCCAGCGCGACGAGGTGGAGCAACTGGAGCGGAAACTCCACGAAGCCGAGGTCAAGATGGAGATCTCCGAGTTCCAGTGGCATCTCGCAGAAGATGAGACCGAGCATCAGCGGGAATCGGAACATCGAGCGCTGGAGGAAGCGAACAGGGATCGGCACCTGTTCCACGAGTTTGGCGAGGCCAAGAAAACGCACGGTGCCCATCAGTCGCTCTCCTATGCAGAAAACAGGCTGCAAGATGCAGAGGCGGAACTGGAGCAACTCTCGACCCTCTACGAGGGCTCCGAACTGGAGGACGGGACTGCAGAACTGATCCTATCCAGGGGAGAGCGCCAGCTCGACCAGGCCAGGAAATCGCTCGAGCAGGCGCGGCGCGATCATCATGTCAGTCTTACCATCGAGATCCCCCAGCAACGGGAATCTCTTGAGCGAGCCGTGTCCGATGCCGAGCGTGCGATGGAACGAGGCGAAATAGAGCGTCGGATCGCAGAGATGGAACATGAGCTGGGGTCGCAAGAGCAGCGCCGTGAACTGGAGAAGCTACGGGAGAAACTGGAGAAAGCTCGCCATGACCTTCGAAACATGACGGGAGAAGTCGTCGAACCCAGGTCCCTCGTCTGGAGATTGTTCTGATGCGCAC
>JAYZBV010000069.1:0-28362 GCA_036338595.1 Planctomycetota bacterium
GATCCAGCACGTCATCAGCGAAAGGCAGCACAGCAGCGCGACACCAGGTCGGAAAGAATACTTTGGCATTCGATGTTCTCCTCTGGACCCTCTGCAAACCTGGATCAAAACTGATCATGAGAGAAAGGCACAGTAGCCGAAGTGGTGCTCCAGTACGAGCCTACCGGGATGGGAAGCCCGACGAGATGACCCGATCCCCTCCCAGGGGCGCGCTGTGCAACATCTTCCGCGTGGTCTGCGTCCATCCGTGGCCATCTTCCGGGCGTAATCCCGTCGGATGAGAGGGCCACCCCATATTGCCGCAGCCACGCCGGGGGAGTAACTTACTCGCTCAGTTGATCTTGGAGCCTGACCGCTGGACCGAGGATCGCTTCCACACCCTGCCTGTGCCGAGAGAGGAAACCATGAAGTTGCTCCCTGTTACGCACTCATGTCCGAGAGCGATACCTCTCTGCACTCCGAAGATGCTACTGATGCTGGCTCTACTGATGGGTGCTGGCTGTACCGCCAAGTCTCCACCCTCCGAACCGGTTGCGAACTCCGATGGCGTGAATAGTTCAACCACCGCTCCGACCAGAACCGTGATTCGACGCGATCTTCGCCAGCCGGAACCTGAACCCGATCAGACACTTCCCATCGGCGAGCCTTCCCCTGCATTCCTGGGCGAACTGACACCCGATGCCGTCACCGTCAACAGGACCGGAACCTACGGCGGTCGATTCGTCTACGCCATCCTCGGTGAGGTGGAAACCTTCAACCCGGTCGAGCCGAAAGGTGCCACCGACCAGGAGATTCGCGCCCTCGCCTTCGCTGGACTGGTCACCTACAACAACGGCAGCTGGAAAACCGAGCCGGAACTGGCAAAATCCTGGGATGTCTCCGATGACTACCTGACCTGGACCTTCTTCCTGCGTGAGGGAATCCTCTGGAGTGACGGCGAGCCGGTGACCGTCGATGACGCATTGTTCTCGTTTCAGGCGGTCTTCCACGACCAGATCGCGACCAGCATCAAGGACGGTTTCAAGCATCCGGAAACCGGCGAACTTCCCACGGTCAGCATCGACCGCGAGCGAAACGCCATCATCTTCCAGTTGTCGAGCATCGATTCACAGTTCATCACGCACATCGGAAATGTGCGGCTGATTCCTCACCACAAGTGGAAGGATCACCTGCAAGAGAAGAATCCGACCCTCTTGCAACAGATGACTTCTGCTGCTTCACCTGCAGACCTGGTCGGTTGCGGCCCCTTCGTCCTCAAGAACTATGTCCCCGGCGAAAAGATCGTCTACCAGCGTAACCCCTATTACTGGAAGAAGGATTCGCGAGGCCAACGGCTGCCCTACCTCGATGAGCTGGTGATCCTGCTGATCAAGGATCTCAACCTGCAGTGGCAGAAGTTCGAAGCCGGGGAACTCGACATCTTCATGGACCTCCCCGCCGACCACTACAGGGAAGCATCCGCGATGGAGAAGGCGAACACGGCAGACCTGATCCGCCTCGGTGTCAGCCTCAATAGCAACTGGGTGAGCTTCAACCTGCATCCTGGTAAGGACCCCGAGACCGGTGAATCGTACGTCGATCCGGAAAAATCGTACTGGTTTCACCAGCTCGACTTCCGCAAGGCAGTCAATCATGCCATCGATCGTGATGGGATTCTGCGCACCGCTTTCCAGGGCAGAGCCACGCCGATCTGGTCCAGCATCACCCCAGGTAATCGAAGCTGGTACCACAAGGGAGTGACCACCTATCCCCACTCGGTTGCAAAGGCCAATGAGTTGCTCGATGGATTGGGCTGGATGGATAGTGACGGCGATGGTGTTCGCGAGGACGACCAGGGTCGCCCCATCGTTTTCAATCTCAACACCAATGTCGAGAACAATCTGCGCCAGCAGGTCGGTAACCTGATCATGCAGGATCTGAGCACGGTCGGTATCAACGTCAACTTCAAACCGATCATCTTCAACGATCTGGTCACCAGCCTCAGAGATAGCCACAGATGGGATATGATTCTGCTGGGCTGGGGATCCGGCGTACCCCCCGATCCCGCCAACGGCAAGAACATCACCCTCTCCAGCGGCCGCCTTCACTGCTGGTACCCCCAGCAACCAGAACCGGCCACCGCATGGGAAGCACGCATCGATTCGCTGATGACGATGATGGACGAGGAACTCGATGACACCGTCCGGAAGAAGTATTACGACGAGGTGCAGGAACTGATCGGTCAGAACATTCCGATCCTGTACCTGATCGCAGCCAACTCTTACGCCACGGTCAAGAAGGATCGGATCGGAAATCTGTGGCCAAGCGTGTTGCGTCCTCAACTGACCTGGAATCTCGAGTCCCTGTGGATCCGGGAATGAAACCGGCGAAGAAGCAGCATTGCTGACCTTCACCCTCCGACGGCTGCTGTCGATACCGCCGCTGGTACTGGTGGTCTCTCTGCTGACCTTCTTGCTATTGAAGGCGGCTCCGGGAGACTTCTACAGTCAGCAGGAGGCGGACCCATCTCGATCCCTGACCGAGGTGTTGCGGCAGAAGGAGTCCTCTGGACTGCTGGTTCGCCTGAGCCCCACCGAACTCGAAGCTCTCGGTGTTTTTCAGGACGACGGCTCGAACTGGTCCTTTCGTGACGACGGAGACAAAGCAGCGACGATTCTGCGCGAAGGCGAGGTTGTGCGCGGTCGCATGGCGAGCCGCAGCTTGCTCAATTTCCAGATCGAATCGATCAAGTATCAGTGCGATGACGAAGGCATCGTGTTCCGCAAGGTAGGCCCCATCGAGGGCTTCTTCTCCTGGTTCTTCAATGCCGCCACCGGCGACTTCGGCCGCTCCTACAAGTTCAATCGACCGGTCTTCGGCATCATCGCAGAACGGTTATGGAACACCCTGATCCTGTCGATTGCTGCACTTGTGATCGCTTACGGCCTCGGCATCCCGCTGGGGATCTTCGCCGCAGTCAAACCGAACTCACTGGTGGACCACTCTGCAGGAATCGTCGCCTTCATCGGCCTGTCGATTCCGACCGTCTTCTCCGCACTGTTGGCGGTTCTGTTCGCCACTTATACCGGATGGTTTCCCATCGGCGATATGCGATCCCTCGACTACGAGGCCTACAACGTGTGGGGCAAGATCGGTGATCGAATTCACCACCTGTTCTTGCCCGCCGTCGTGCTGGGGACCTCGGCGATGGCAGGCTACATGCGCCAGGCACGTGGCAACATGATCGAAGCACTGGGACAGGACTATGTGCGCACCGCCCGGGCCAAGGGGGTTTCTCGAAATGGCGTGCTCTTCAAGCACGCCTTCCGAAATGCCGTCAACCCACTCGTCACCCTGTTCGGCTACTCACTGGCCAGCTTGCTCAGCGGATCCCTGCTGGTCGAGATCGTCTTGAACTGGCCGGGGCTGGGAAGGCTCGTCTTCGAGGCGATCTCTGCCAAGGACGAACCCCTGGTTCTGGCAAGCGTGCTGATCTCCACCTTGCTGCTGGTCTTTGGCAACCTGGTTGCTGACCTGCTGCTTGCGCTGGTCGATCCACGGGTGAGGCTATCGTGAACCATCATCCTCAACAGCCCGAGCCAGAAGCCCAGATGGAAGCAGCTACAGGTTTAGCGCCACCTCGCGGCCCCTGGTCGATGTTGTGGCACCGCTTGCGCAAGAACCGCCTCGCCATGATTGGTGCGACCATCCTCCTGATCCTCTACCTGCTCAGTTGCTTCGGTGGCTTCATCGCCCCCTACGGCAGCAACGAAACCAACAAGTACACCGTCAAGTACGGACCGATGCTGCTGGGTGGATACGTCATCGAGAAGATCGCCGAGGTGATCGACGAAGATGAAAACTACGAGAAGATCATCCGTGATACATACAGCCGTAAGTGGGAGTGGTTCGAGGGCGGCGTTCATTTTCATGATAGCGATGGCAACTTCACCCTCCGTCCCCACGTTCATCCCCTGCGCGAATACGTCTCCTGGGACGCCTATGGTGAAACGGAATACATCCTCGCCGAAGATCGATCGATCTCGGTACCGGTGAGTTTCTTCGTCGAGGCCAGCGAACCGCACGAGATCTTCAGCCTGTGCGGATTCTTCCCGATCCACGGCAGCACGCATTTGATGGGTATCGAGGCGGATGATCACCCCCCGGGGAAGGATCTGCACACGGGCCTGTTCCTGCTCGGAACCGACATCCTGGGGCGAGACCTGTGGACGCGGATCCTCTACGGCGGCCAGATTTCGCTGTCGGTCGGGCTGATCGGCATCTTCATCAGTATCTCCATCGGCCTCGTCATCGGCGGAATCGCTGGCTACTACGGAGGCCTCGCTGATTTCTGGCTGATGCGTCTGGTCGAGTTGCTACTGGCGATTCCAGGACTGTACCTGATCCTGACACTGCGCTACGCGATTCCTGACGAGTTGAGCCCGCGTCAGACCTACATGATGATCGTCGCGATCCTGGCCATCGTGGGCTGGGCCAGCACTGGCCGGATGATCCGGGGATTGGTGTTGAGCCTTCGTGAAAGTGAATATGCCCTCGCTGCCCGGGCGCTCGGCGGCTCCTCGGCACGGGTGATTCTGCGACACCTGCTGCCCAACACGGCTTCCATCGTCATCGTCACGGCGACTCTCTATGTCCCCTACTACATCCTCGGCGAGGTGGCGCTCTCCTTTCTCGGCTTCGGAATCACCGAGCCCGATTCTTCGTGGGGATTACTGCTCAAGGACTGCCAGGGCTCCGAGGTACTGAAGTACAATCCGTGGCTCGTGACACCGGGCCTGTTCATCTTCCTCGCCGTGCTGGCGTACAACTTCCTGGGCGATGGTTTGCGCGATGCCGCCGATCCCAGAGCATTCCTGGGTGTGTCAAAGAAGGCGAAGTCTTGATCTCTCCGACAGCACTGCTGCTTCTCTCTGCGCTGCTGGCTCCCGGTGCGCCTGCCCCACAATCGGCCACCAGCGATCCTCCTTCGATGCTGATCATCGTCGTCGACGATCTGGGCTGGAGGGACCTGGGTGTCACCGGAAGTACCTTCTACGAGACCCCCTGTATCGATCGTTTCGCAGCAGATGGAGTTCGTTTTCGTCGAGCCTACGCCGCCTGCCCCGTGTGCAGTCCGACCCGTGTCAGCCTCCAGTCGGGAATCCACCCGGCTCGACTCGCCACGACCGACTACTTCGGCGCACCGGGGCCCACCCGATGGAAGCGAAACACATCGCATCTGCCCGCTTCCTACAACGATCGACTACCCCTCGATCAGCTGACCATCGCGGAGATCGTCCGCGAACATGGCTATGCGACATTTTTTGCGGGCAAATGGCACCTGGGCCCGGAGGGCTTCTGGCCCGAACAGCAGGGTTATCAGGTCAACCGCGGTGGCTGGACAGGGGGAGGCCCTTACGGCGGCAAGAAGTACTTCTCTCCCTACGGAAATCCACGCCTGACCGACGGTCCCGATGGAGAGCACCTTCCAGATCGGCTCGCATCCGAGACGATCCAGTTCATCGAGCAGCACAAGGAGGATCCGTTCCTCGCCGTGCTCAGCTTCTACTCCGTCCACACACCGCTGATCGCGCGAGATGATCTGACGAAGAAGTACCGCCTGAAGAAGAAGCAACTGGGCCTGCAACTGACCTGGGGACGAGAGGGTCAGCGCAAGGTTCGCCAGGTGCAAGAACACGCTGTTTACGCGGGTATGGTCGAGGCGATGGACTCGGCGGTGGGCAAGGTTCTCGAAGCGCTCGTGCGCCTGGATCTCGACGAGAAGACCATCGTGATGTTGACCTCGGACAATGGCGGGCTGAGTACTTCCGAAGGACACCCGACCAGCAACCTACCGCTTCGTGGCGGCAAGGGATGGGTGTACGAGGGCGGGATACGAGTCCCGTGGCTGGCGAGAGGCCCGGGGATCTCGGGTGCTGGACGTCTGTGCGATTTTCCGATACAGAGCACGGACCTGGTACCGACGCTGCTGGAACTGGCAGGACTGCCCCATCCAGAGGGATGGAAGCCGGACGGGCATTCGTTCCTGAAGGCGCTCACTGGCGCTGACCCGGGAGATCCCGTTCCACTCTTCTGGCACTATCCGCATTACGGCAATCAGGGCGGCAGCCCGGCATCGGCGGTGATCGAAGGAGACTGGAAACTGATCGAACTGCTCGAGGATCAGAGACGGGAACTCTACCACCTCGGCGAGGATCCTGGCGAGACGGTGATCCTCAATGAACGGCACCCGGAAGTACTGCTGAGGCTCACCGAGATGCTCCGGAAATGGCGCCAGGAGACGGGCGCTCGCATGCCTACACCTCGTCCAGAGAGTGACGGCTAACGACAATCCCTGATCGCGTCGAGCGCATCGGGATTCGCTATGCTGGTCAGATCACCCAGATCCTCGTCCCCGAGATGTCGGGCGCGAATCAGTCGTCTCACTATCTTTGCACTGCGTGTCTTCGGCAGATCGTCGACGAAATAGATCGCCCCGGGACGATCCACCTTTCCGAGTGCTTCGACGACCTGCGACACCAACTGCTGACGGAGTTCCTCGTCCTCGGAGACATCCCTATGGAGCACTGCAAAGCAGACCAGTTCCGTCCCCTTGAGTTCATCCGGTACACCGATGGCGGCCGCTTCGCTCACTGCTGGGTGTGCGATCAAAGCAGATTCGATCTCACCAGGGCCGACCCTGCGTCCTGCAATATTGAGCGTATCGTCGGCTCTCCCGAACAGAAACCATTGCTCATCATCATCGACCATCGCCCAATCGCCATGATTCCAGACACCGGGAAATCGGGACCAGTACGTTTCCAGGTACTTCTCATCGGCACGCCAGAGCGATCTTGTCATCGAAGGGGCAGGACTCTTGCACACCAGATACCCCACCTCACCGCGCACCGAGTGACCATCCTCATCGAAGACATCTATATCCATACCGAGTCCTGCAGATTGAAGCGATGTCTCGCTGATCGGCAATACCGGCAGTGGCGCGAGGAAACAGCCGACAATATCAGTGCCCCCCGAGATATTGATGATGGGAAGCTTGCCGCCCCCTACCTTTCTTGAATACCAGCGGTAACTGTCTGGATCCCACGGCTCTCCCGTCGACCCGAGGATCCTGAGCGACTCCATCGGATACCGATCCACTGGATCATCACCGGATCGCATCAGCAGACGGATGGCTGTCGGGCTGATTCCCAGGTGAGTCACGCCGTAGCGCTCGACCATCTGCCACACTCGATCCGGTCCAGGATAATCGGGGGCGCCCTCGAACACGATGAAGGGCACTCGATTGAGCCAGCACCCGATGATCTGCCACGGCCCCATCATCCAGCCGATATCGGAAAACCACCAGAACAGGTCCTTGTCTGGTCTGACATCGAAGTTGTACCGCACCTCTTTACCCATCTGCGCCATGCATCCCGCGTGGGTGTGCACCGTCCCCTTCGGCTTGCCGGTGGTTCCGCTGGTGTAGATCATCAGCGCTGGATCCATTGCAGCCATCATCTCGGTACAGGAATCGCCCTCGACGCTGGCGACCGCGTCTTGCCACCACAGATCTCTACCTTCTGTCATGGGGGCGTCACCATCACCACGGCGAAGCACCACCTGATGTTGCAGCGATTCCAGTCCATCCACAGCCAGGTCTGCCTGAGATTTGAGATCAAACTGTCGCCCTCTTCGGTTTCCGACATCCGCCGTGAAAAGCAACCTGGCACCGGAGTCCTCGAGTCTTTCCCGGACCGAGGGCGGCGCATAACCACTGAATATCGGGATGAAAACAGCCCCGACCTTCATCGTCGCCAGCATCGCAAAGACCACCTCACCCACCATCGGCATGAGGCAGGCAACCCGATCGCCTCTCTCGATGCCCAGCCCCGAGAGGAGTTGTGCTAGCCGTTGCACTTCACGATCGGCATCTCCGAAACTCCAGCGACGCGAATTGCCATCCTCGTCCTCCGCAACCAGTGCCAGATCATCCGGCATCTCGGCAGCAGGAATGTCGAGGCAGTTCATCGCAATATTGGTCTTTCCCCCTGGAAACCAGTCAGCCCACTCCGGGCCCGCGGAGAGATCAACGACCTTGCTGTAGTTGCGCGACCATACGACTCCCAGATCATCCAGCACTGCTGGCCAGAACCGTTCCGGATGCTGCTGGCTCCAGCGCACGAATCGACGTACCGACCCATCTATATCGTCGGGTTCGATCGGCATCCCGACCGCGGTCATCAGGTCAGCGACCCGCGTCGACATCACTTGATCGGGGTCCGGTAGCCAGACCGATGGGTTCATCGGACACTCCCTCGTGGTGGTGTGTGGATCTGATGCTGGTATTGAGCTGCCAGTTTGGTCGCGATGGAGGTTTGCTGATCACTGGTCAGATCATGCCCATCGATGCTGGCAACAGGGACGATTCCCGACACCGAAGAGGTCAGAAACGCCTCCTGTGCAGCCCTGATCTCCAGCTCGGGAAAGAGCCCTTCGATCACCTCCGTGCCGCTCGATTGCAGCCATCGAATCGCCCACGCCCGCGTGATCCCCTCGAGGACCAGATCACGGCTACAGGTGAAGACGGCGCCGTCCCTGACCCAGAACAAGTTGGCACACGATGTCTCTGTCAAGATTCCATCGGGTGACAGCAGGATCCCATCGTCGGCACCACGACCGATGGCGTCCTCCCTCGCCCGTACCGATGAGAGGAAATTCCCACTCTTGATCGTCGGATCGAGGACTTCCGGGGGAGCTTTCCTGTACTTCGAGATGACGAGGTGTACCGGAAGAATCGGCAGTTCCGGTGCCAGAGCCGTCACCGTGACGATCAACCGCGGTCGACAGCCGTCTCCATCCAGCCGGCCATCGATACGGTCCCCCCGTGTCATCGTGATCCGCACAACCGCATCCACTTCACCGGGGAGACGGGCCAGCATTGTGTCCAGCAACTGCTCCATCCAGCAGTCATCGAAATCGACGGCCATCCCCAAACGGCTCGCAGAATTGCGAAACCGCTGCAGGTGATCGGAGAGGAACAATCCCATCCTCTGGACGGTTCGAAGCGTCTCGAACACCGATTCGCCATAGAGGAAGCCGCGATCGAGCACGCCGATCGACGCGGACTCCGTCGGCACGATTTCACCATCGATCCATGTCCATGAAGAGGCGTCAGGGTGAATATCGCTCACCGGGATGGATCTTCCAGAAGGCCGCCGACATCGCCTGCGAGCTGGCCCTCCACCGACATCTCGGCGAGCGCAGGAAACAGAAGTTGCGAAAATTCACCACAGGCGCCAGGAAAGATGATGCGACCGCCAGCACTGACCAGCTGCTCCGGGTGGTCGATTTTCGATACCTGGCTGCTGGCCTTCGCCTTGAGAGTCTGGGAGTCCTCGAGCAGCGGGATCCACTGCCTCCACACATCGCGAAATGCAGCGTATCGATCCCAGTCCACCGACGGTGGATCAGCATCAACTCCGTGGCTGTCGCTGATCAGTAGCACTTCGTGGTACCCGTCTCCTCGCTCGAAGAGCATCGCTCGCTCCTCCTGCCAGTAGATGATGGGGGGCAATTCATCATCGAGTGCCACGGTGAAACTGGACACCGTCTCTGCCTGATAACGATGCCGCAGGCGTAGGCGATCGAGCCAGCGCAGACTGTCGATGCCCGTGCAGATGTAAATTCTTCCTGCCGTACCGGTGCGAATTCCAGCACAGAAATCGACACCGTCTGTCTTTTCATCCATCGCGGTCAAGACGGATCGAGGCAGAAAATGCCCACCCACCTTGCGGATTCTCCACAGCAGCGCCGATGCGACCGTCACCGGGTCGACGGTCGCTGCTTCCGGTTGGTGATGGCAACGAGGGCCCGCCTCCTGGAGAGAGGACCAGCGCCTGGAAGAGTCGGGTGCCTCCAGCACCGTACTGGATGGCATCGTCGAGGAAGTGGTAGGTACCGGCACCAGGGCGCCGCATCGCCTCAGTTCGGGGTCGACTTCAATCCAGTCGTTCCACCCCTCGTAGAGTTCCCGTGCCCTGTGCACGATGGGAGACCAGGCATCGCCCTGTGGAGCCAGCAAGGGAATCCTCTCGCCGGTCGGGCCCGCCTGCGGCGAGTCGAGGGCATCGATCAGGATCACGGAACCCGCTTCCCGACGCAGAAGGTGGTCTGCCACCGCCAATCCGGTGGATCCTGCACCCACGACCAGGTGATCACATCGAAGCGGTTTCACCAATATCATCCTCTCCCAGCAGCATCAGATGGGAGACTATCACCTCCCCACGGCGGGCTCCACCTCGACCGACTTGACCCGGGACCACTTCTTCTCAAGTATGGTGACGGGCCAGGGACCGACTCTGGCTGCAGATTCAGGGACCAGGAAAGGAGCGCGACACAGATGCTTCAACGAGTATTCAGGGAAGACATCGGCCCGGTGCTGCTGCTACTGACCCTACTTTGCTGCGTGTCCTGTCAAGCGACCGGCCTCCGAATCTCCGACACAGGTCCTTGGCCTGGACTCGCCTCGGAGGAACCCGTCGTGCGGACGCGCACCATCCTGGCCATCCAGGGTTCGAATGATCGAAATTTTGCGCCACTGCTGTTTCCGCTCCTCAATGATCCCGATCGCTGGGTACGCTACAACGCTCGATCCACCATCTTGTGGCTCGCCGGAGATCGGCGAAACACGGCCCCGAAGTACGACTATCTGTCTCCTCCCAGGGAGCGCCGTTATGCCGTAGCCGATCACCAGGAGTGGTGGAACCGACTTTCCAGCCCCGAGCCTCCCAGCCCCTGATAATTCACTGAAGTTCTCCCCCGTCCGAGCCGATGAGAGAGATGAGCGATCCTCCATCGTCGTCACTCTTTCGTGATGGTCTGGTTGGTCGTCTCCGCACATGCGGACGGGAGTGGCCAACATGAACCGGGAAGTCAGCCCCACCTTGCGGTGGATCACTCGAATCGGAGTCACCAGCTGCGTGGTGCTGATGGCACTGGTAATCCCTGGTTTCTTCGCCTCGTGGGAGCGGTCCGACTCGATGACTTCCCTCTCGGTACAACTCCCCCACGCCGGATCAGTGCGTGTGGGAAGCGCCATCTGCTTCAGAGGATTCCCGGTTGGAAAAGTGACCGCCATCGATCTCGTGATCGCCGGTGGAACCAACATCGCTCAGGCTCAGGACGCCGAGGGCGCCAAGTTGATCCTCACCGGATCCATCGAGTCCCGGATCAGTAAACTGATTACCGAGGACAGTATCGTGTCGGTCAGAGACCTTCCCTTTCCATCGATCGACATCGTACCCGGTTCGGGTGCACCGCTCGGCAAGGACTCCACGCTGGTTTCACGCCATGGAAAGCTGGGTGATCCTGCCCAGGAATACCTCAGAGCACTGCAAGCTCTTCGTCACACCGCTGAATCGATCGGTCAGGTCACCGACCTGATCAAGGGCCAGGGAGGTCTCCAGGAGACGCTCAGAACCATGGGAGATGCGGGGCACAGCGTCAGAGAAACTGCTGAAGAACTTCGTATCCTGATCCGAGACGGGCGAAGCCCGATTCTCTCCTCGCTTCAACAGGCGGAGGAGATCCTGCTCGAATTGCGGGCCCATGCACGCTCCCTTCCCGAAGCGGCCGAATCGATTGTTCGTGTCGGTAGAAAGGGTGAAACGGTGCTGCGAAACATCGATCAGATGCTTCATGAAAACCGAGCACCGTTGCGCGCCACCGTGGAGAACTTTCAATCCACCAGCGAGGACCTCCATGGTCTTGCTTCGGACCTGAGGCGTCGACCGTGGAGAATCTTGAAATCTCCGGGCGACAGGGAAAGCGCCTTCATCGCGTTGCACGAGAGCGCAAATCGATACGCAGAGGGTGCACTGGAAGTACGCAGAGCCACGGAACAGGTCAGGGATCTGCTCAACCGCCGCGGTGAGGATCGAGATGTACTCGAGTTTCTCGGCGACGCACTCAGGACACTGGGAGAGCGTCTCGATCAGCAGGCCGAACTGGAGCAGGGACTGCTACAGAGGACCAGAGACCTGGCACCTCGCTAGCGCGCCGGAGGTGGGCTGGTATCGGACTGAACCTGCCTGCGCAGGACCTCTCTGAGTGGCACTGCGGTATGGCTTCTACGAGATCTTGCGACCTTCCCTGGAGTACCCTCTACCACCACCTGCCCGCCGGCATCTCCACCTTCCGGCCCCATGTCAATGACATGATCTGCACAGGCGATCAGGTCCAGATCATGCTCGATGACGATCACGGTATCTCCGCGATCCACCAGTTTGTGAAGCATCCGGGTGAGCAGGCGAACGTCTGAAAAATGTAATCCGGTGGTCGGTTCATCGAGGATGTAGATGCGCCGTCCTCTGGCTCTTCGACCCAGTTCAGAAGCGAGTTTTACCCGTTGAGCCTCGCCGCCTGACAAGGTGGTCGCCGATTGCCCCAGAGATAGGTACCCCAGCCCCACCTCATCGAGAGCCCGGAGCATCGTAGCGATGGCGGGTATATCTTCGAACAGTTGAAGCGCCCCCCGAACATCCATCTCGAGCACATCGGAGATGCTGCAGCCCTTCCAGCGCGCCTCCAGAGTCTCCTTTTCATAGCGTCGACCACGACATACCTCGCAGCGTACCCATACGTCGCTGAGGAAGTGCATCTCGATGAGGATTCCACCTTTTCCATCGCACGCCTCACAACGCCCACCCGCAACATTGAAGGAGAACCGACCCGGTCCCCAACCTCGCACACGGGCCAGGTGTGTTCGTGCGAAGAGGCTCCTGATGGGAGTCATGACTCCGGTGTAGGTGGCGGCGTTGGATGACGGAGTACGACCGAGTGGTTGCTGATCAATCACACCCAGGCCATCAAATGCGTCATCCCCCTCGATCCCTTCATGGGCAGCGCTGGCTGGTCTGGCGCCGGCTAGCCGGGTCGCCAGTTCTCTCGCCAGGATGTCCATCACGAGGGTCGATTTTCCTGAACCGCTGACTCCGGTGATGCAGGTCAAGACACCCGTTGGTATCGACACATCGATATTTTTGAGGTTGTGTGCCGTCGCCCCGATGATGCGAATCTCGCCTCCGTCTCCACACCTGGGTACTCCGATCTCCGAGACCTTCTCGCGACCCGACAGGTACGCCCCCGTCACGGAACAGGGATTATTGATGATCTCCTCTGGCGTGCCCTCGGCGACCACCTCCCCACCGAGGACTCCAGCTCCGGGTCCCAGATCGATGACATGATCACAACTTCGAATGGTTCGATCGTCATGCTCCACGACGACCAGCGTGTTGCCCTGATCCCGCAACTCGGCCAGGGATCCCAGTAATCGATCCACATCCCGTGCATGAAGTCCGATGGTCGGCTCATCGAGGACATAGAGCACGCCCATCAACTGGTTCCCGATCTGCGTGGCGAGGCGAATTCGCTGCGCTTCTCCACCGGAAAGCGTCTCCGTGGGTCGGTCCAGTGCGATGTATCCAAGCCCCACCTTCTGCAGAAAGGAGAGACGGCTGACGACTTCCAGCCGAACTTGATCCGCAACCTCTCGGCGATACCCGGTCAACTCCAGCGCCTCAAAGAACTCGATGGCCTGATCCACCGTACGACCACAGAGCTGTGAGATGTTTTCGCCGTCAATTCGGACGGCCAGCAGTTCTGGTTTCAGACGCCCACCGCTACAGCCGGGACAGGAGAGCACGGTCAGGTGCTCTTCGATCGCATGGCGCCAGCGTGGCGAGTTGGCGCGCTGATGCCAGATGGAGACTCGCTCGACCAGTCCCTCCCAGCTGGAGCCTTTCACCCGTCTCAGTCGCCCACTTCCACGCCGTGTCCTGAAGGTGACTGGATAGGAGAGGTCACCCGTACCGTCGAGAATCACCTTCCATCCATCTTCTCCGAGTTCATCGACGGCGCTGGAAGGATCAAATCCGTGGGCCATCAGTGCCGCATCGATGACTTTTCGGACCCGGCCGCTCTTTCTGCCGATCCAGGATCCAAGCCCGTGATCCATCGCTCCTGAAAAAATTGGTCGCTCAGGATTCGTGATCAACAATCGCGGATCGACCTGCTTCAGCACACCCAGCCCCGAGCAGGCGTTACAGGCACCGGAGTGGTGATTGAAGGAGAACAGCCTCGGTGACAGCTCCTCTGCGAGCATCATGTGACCATCGGGGCACGACGGTCTGCGAGTGAAGCGAACCAGTTCCTTTCCATCCGCGTCGGCGACGATCAATCGATCTCCTCCCCGGCGGTACGCTTCCTCGACGCTCTCGGAGACACGCACACGACCCGAACGCGCCGGGCGGAGTCGATCCACAACGACCTCTACCGTCGCTTCATCCGGAAAGGGGAGATCGAGATCCAGTTCGTCGAGCCGACTCACCACGCCATCGATGCGTACCCTCGCATAGCCCTCCCCTGCCACTTCTCCAGGCGATGGATGGGGAGCATCGAGTGGAGCGAGCAGCAATGTCGGATGCTCCGCTCGATCCTCCAGAATTCTGCCGCTGGCTGCAGCCGGGGTATGCGCCTCGAGTTTCAAATCACAGTGAATGCAACTCGCTTCCCCGGCCCTGGAAAAGAGAATCCGCAGGTAATCATAGATCTCGGTCGAGGTGGCCACCGTCGAGCGAGGACTCGATCCCCTGTTCTTCTGATCGATGGCGATCGCCGGCGCGATCCCCTCGACACGGTCCACCTCTGCTCGATCCACCCGGCCGAGGAAGCGCCTCGCATAGGTCGAAAGGCTCTCGATGTATCTGCGCTGTCCTTCAGCAAAGAGAATATCAAAGGCCAGCGTACTCTTTCCCGAACCGCTGGGTCCCGTGATGACGGTGAATTCCCCGGCAGGGATTTCAACAGATACATCTTTCAGGTTGTTCTGCCTCGCTCCTTCGATCAGGAACCTGTCTGCGGGCTCTCCCGAGCCGGAACCCCTCTTCTTTCCGGAGCGGCGAGCAGTTCGACGCTTCCCACTCATTTCTCCTGCGAGTGCGATCCCGGTCGCACTGCCGAGCCTGGCCAGTTGCTCGGGTGTGCCACAACTGAGAACGCGCCCACCCTGGGCGCCTCCTCCGGGGCCAAGATCGATGACATGGTCCGCCTGCTTCACCACATCGAGACAGTGCTCGATGATCACGACCGTATTGCCACTGTCGACGAGTGCATGAAGGCAACCGAGCAGGTTATCGATATCTGCAAAGTGCAAGCCGGTTGTCGGTTCATCGAGCAGATATAGCGTTCTTCCGGTGCTCTTCTTTCGCAACTCCGTCGCCAGTTTGACCCTTTGTGCTTCGCCCCCTGAAAGGGTGGTACTGGGTTGCCCCAGCGACACGTAGCCAAGCCCTACTTGTAGCAAGGTTCGAAGAGTCCGGTCGATCTGAGGCACGTCTTCGAAGAGCGAAGAGGCCTCCTCGATCGATAGCGCGAGAATCTCGGAAATATCGTGACCACGCCAACGCACTGACCTCGTCTCCGCATTGAAGCGGGTGCCATTGCACTCCTCGCACACCACCTCGATGTTGGCCATGAATTGCATGCCGATGGTGATGACCCCGGCTCCTTCACAGGCCTCGCATCGACCACCCTTGACATTGAATGAGAATCGCCCTTTTTTCCATCCTCGAGCACGAGCCTCAGCGGTGCGCGAGAACAGATCGCGAATGTCATCGAACACCTTGGTGTAGGTTCCGGGATTGGAGCGCGGGGTTCGCCCGATGGGGTTCTGATCGATACGGATCATCTTGTCGATCTGTTCCAGTCCATCGACACCGTCGTGATCTCCGGGTGGCTCCGTCACCAGCTCGAGGTACTCAGCGACTGCCGGCTGTAGCACTCCCTGGATGAGTGTACTTTTCCCTGATCCGCTAGCTCCGGTGATGACCACCAGAGATTGCAACGGAATCTCGACATCGACATCCTTTAGGTTGTGCATCCTCGCGCCACGAATCCGCACGAAGTCTGTTGATTTCCTGCGACTCGCGGGGATTTCGATCTTCTTGATCCCGGCGAGATACTGACCAGTCAGTGATCGCGATACCTTTTGAACTGCAGTCACCGACCCCTCGGCGACCAGTTCTCCCCCTGCTGTACCCGCACCCGGTCCGATGTCTATGATGTGATCAGCACTCTCGATGGTTTCACGATCATGCTCCACCACCAGTACCGAGTTGCCCAGATCCCTCAAGCCCCTGAGGATCTCCAGCATCGCACTATTATCCGCAGGATGGAGTCCGATCGAAGGTTCGTCGAGCACATACAGAACGCCACGTAGTCCACTCCCCAGTTGGCTCGCCAGCCGGATGCGTTGCGCTTCTCCACCCGCGAGCGTATCTGCGGATCTATCGAGGGCGAGATAACCGAGGCCCACTCTGGAGAGAAACTCGAGCCGCGCTCGGATCTCCGGAAACAGTGACTGACCGATACGGAGTTCCCTCTCATCCAGTTCCAGGGAGTTGAAGAACTCGTGGGCATCGTCGACTGTCATGGCGCAGAGTTGATCGATTCCATGTCCGCGATAGCGAACGGCACGGGGCATCTCTTGCAGCCGTGTGCCGCCACAGGCCTTGCATTCCGTGCGAGGCATGTGCCGTTCCAGTTCTCGCCCCCCGTGCAGGTCATAGGCGACCTCGACGAGCGGAATCAGACCTGGCCAGTCACTCTTTCCCCCCACCGATTCGGCCCCCTCGAGGAGCAACTTGCGTGCCCGGGGGGTTAACTTCTTCCATGGCCTATCGAGAGAGATTCGTTCGAGAGTTGCGGCTTTCTCCAGTACCGACCAGGCCACGGAAAGGCCCCGGATCGATTTGCCCTGCCGCCTCAGGAACAGAGCACCTTCCCGGATCGAGAGAGACGCATCCTTGACCATCGTGTGTTCCGACGGAGACCTCCTTCTGCCGAGACCGTCGCATCTCTGGCAGGCCCCCTGGGCACTGTTGAAGGAGAAGAGCCTGGGCTCCAGTTCTGGCAAGGATGTGGAGCATGTCGGGCAACCAAATCTGCTGGAGGAGAGATGGGCAACTTCTCCATCCACGATGGTCACCAGTCCGTCAGAGATGGTGAGCGCTTTCTCGACTGCTTCGGCTAGCCTGCCACGCTTTCCGTCCACCAGCCGTAACTTATCGAGTACGACCTCGATCGTGTGGCGCTCATATCGAGCCAACGCGATGGGATCGGAAAGGCGCATCAATTCTCCATCGATGCGAACACGGACAAATCCCTGCTCACGGAGTTGTTCCAGCTCCTTTCGATACTCGCCCTTTCGCTCAAGAACGATGGGAGCGCACACCAGCACTTCCTGCCCCTCCAGTTGCAACCAGCTGTGCTGGACGATTTGCTCGCGGCTGCGACCCTCGATGGCATCTCCACAACCGGGACAGTGAGGGATCCCGAGCCGAGCAAACAGGAGTCGTAGATGATCGAGGATTTCCGTGATGGTACCGACAGTGGATCTCGGATTTCGCGAGATGGTTTTCTGATCGATCGAAATTGTCGGGCTGAGCCCCTCGACCGCCTCGACCCGAGGCCGATCGAGTCGACCCAGATACTGGCGAGCATAGGAACTGAGGCTCTCGACGAAGCGCCTCTGCCCCTCACGACAGATGATGCCGTGTGCGAGAGTTGATTTGCCGGAGCCGCTGATGCCGGTGACGACCACCAGCCGCTCCCTGGGGATCGTCACATCGAGGTTTCGAAGGTTGTTTTCGCTCGCCCCACGAACCAGCAGCGGGCGACCTGACGAGGCACTCACCGGCTCCCCCCGACCCTGTCAGCGGGCGGAACTGCGGGTCGAACCAGGTCCAGCAGCACCGGATGGAGTTCTGGCGTTGCCGCAACGATGCTGCCGCCCAGCAACCAGTCGTCGCCGCCGACGCCATCGGTCACGACGCCACCCGCTTCTCGGATCAGCAATGCCCCCGCAGCGACGTCATGTGGCTGGAGGTAGAACTCCCAGAATCCCTGAAATATGCCCGCTGCGGTGAACGCCAGATCGAGGCAAGCACTACCACCTCGACGAATCTCCTGCGCTCGCCTCAGTAGCGACTCGAAGACCGCCAGCGCTCCATGATCCAGTTCCTTTCTCTGATAACTGAATCCCGTGGCGAGCAGGCAATCGGCCAGATCTGCCGTCGAATTCACCGCCAGTTTCTCGCCTTCCAGAACGTTTCCAGTGCGCTTCCAGGCGCCACGATTGCGGATCGCCCACCATGTCTCGGCGAGCATCGGTGAGTGGGTGATACTGGCAACGGGTCCTTCTTCATCCACGAGCGCAGCAGAAACGCTGTAGTGCGGGTGCTGATGAGAGTAGTTGGTCGTGCCATCGAGGGGATCCACGATCCAGCAGCGGCCACTGGAAGGAAGCTCGCCTCCCGACTCCTCTGCCAGTACAGCATCATCCGGGTGCCATCGGTGGAGGCCCTCGATGATATGCCTCTCGGAACTGAGATCGGCATCGGTGACAAGATCTCGAAATCCCTTTTTTTCAATCGACCGCAAGTTCTTCTGGCATCGGAGCAGCACCCTTCCTGCGCCTTCGATGAGGTCGATCACCGGATCGAGTTCCCCACCTCCAGGCAGATCAAGAGGCACTGGGTCCCCTACCCCATCTCTGCAGGTGATTGGCGACTGCAATCTCGAGCATTTTCTTGACCAGTTCGGGTCCACTGAATCCAGAGAGTTCGGCCGCGATGGGAAGAATGCTGCGTTCGGTGCACCCGGGAACCGTATTGGTCTCCAGGTAGACCGGGCCGTCAGCCGTCAATATCAGGTCGGTCCGGCTGGCGGTGCCCAGATCCAGTTCCAGATGCATCTGCCGTATCTCCTGCGCGATCTGCATCCATTCCTCCGGACTGAGTGCAGCGTGAATTTCCTGTGCTGCACCAGCGGTATACTTGGCCTCGTAATCGAAGATCTCCCGTCCATCATCCAGTACGATCTCGATCGGTTGTAGGAGTTGTGGCAACGATCCTCTGGCGGATCCGAGGCAAGCAATGGAGAGCTCTCTCCCCACGACTCTCTGTTCGATCAGTACCAGGCTTGTCTCCTCGAACAGGGTCTCGATGAACTCCTGCAGTTCCAGCGGGTTGTTGACCAGTTTGAGTCCGATGGAAGAGCCGCCCATCGGATCCTTGACGATGCATGGATAGTGCACCTCGTTGGCGACCCCTGCGAGGACATCGTCTTTCCGACGAGCCCACACCTCTTCATGCACCACGGCCCCCACTGCGACCTGCATTCCGATTCCGCGCAATCTTTGACGAAAGGTGATCTTGCACGCCGAGACAGCACTGCCGGCGACTCCCGCACCCGTATGGGCGAGTTTGAAGCAGGACAGGAGCGCAGCGAGGGTACCGTCTTCTCCCGCACCACCATGGAGTGCGTTGAACACCGCCTCGATTCCGGAGTCGACCTGTAACTGCAGCAGGTCACAGGGATGTACCGGCTCCCCCAGTTGCTCCAGATCATCGACGGGGCAAGTCATCCACCCATCCTCATCCCAACGCACCGGAACCGGCTCGATACCGGCCTCCTTGAGCCAGCCGATGACGGCGCGTGCACTCTGGATGGAGATATTTCTTTCGCTCCAGTTGCCGCCATAGATGACGGGCACATGGTTCGATACCATCGTCTTGTTACCTGTTCCTCTCCACGGCGAAGCGCGCGATCTGTTCAAAGGTTGCGTGCAACTCCTGGGGCACTCCGGGGAGCTCCCGGAACAGATGGATGCCCTTATCAGCGCGATCGTTGGCCTGGATTCTGGCAAATTCTATCGCACCGCAATCGTGGAACAGTGAGATCACCCACTCCACATCTTCATCACTGGTCAGGACCCTCTCCTGTAGCATCACATCGACGAGGCGGTTCTTTTGCTCCTGTGACAGTTGGCCTCGCTCAAGCGCATGAGCATACAGTATCGAGGGCTTCCCTTCTCGAATGTCATTTCCCAGCTGTCCTGCACGCCCCTTACTGCTGGTCAGATCGAGCAGATCATCTTGAATCTGGAAGGCAGGGCCGAGGTGGTCGCCGATCGACCAGAGTTGATCGATGGCGTGTTGACTCCACCGGGCGGCGATGGCGACCGCCACCATTCCCAGCGCCAGATATCTACCGGTCTTGGCCCGCACCGCCTGTTCGTATCGATCGAGACCAAAATCTGCATCTCCTCTTCCATCGAGATCGTATTGCTGACCGAGCACGGTACGACTGTGGACATCTTGAACCGCGCTCAGCAACTGTGAGCGAACCTCATCCGGGAGGTGCATCCTTGACACCTCGAGATAAACAGCAGAAAGCAACCAGTCCGCAGCATTGAGAGCGGTCGAGATTCCATGACTTTTCCAGAGGGTGGGCTGATCGCGGCGCCACTCATCGCCATCTTGAATATCGTCGTGAATCAAAAAGGCGCTGTGCAACCACTCCGTCAGGCATGCAATTCGCTCCGCATCGTCGCGGGCTACCCCGAGAGAATCGCCGAACCAGAGCGCCAATAGCGGTCTGAAACGTTTGCCGCCACTCGTCGATCGCTCCAGTGCTGCCTGAAGCACGGCAGAGGGAACCAGGGCCAGACGTGCCGATATGGCCGCTGCGAGGCGATCTTCTGACCGACTGAGCGCTCTCGGGAGCGAGTACAGGGAGGCGGTCGCCGGGTCCTCGTTCGCCCCCTCGTCATCCATCTAACCTCTATCCTGAACAGGGTTTACACGACATTCGCTGGGCCAGATACTGGACCTACCTGGCCAGGCAAGGTGTGATCTACAGCTCAGCCATGGCCAGAATGTACGGAAGCCTTGTCCCAGCACCCAGGAGACCCGGATGAACCTAGGTGTCGCCGTACCTCATGTCAAGACTGGCGTGGAGCACGGAAACCTACCTGAGGCACTGCTTTACACACATCCTGGGTGGGTTAGAATCGACCCTTAGGGTGGGTTTATTCTCGCTTGCGAGTATGGAACCTGCCCACCAAAGGCCCGGGTCAATCCCGAATTGACCCATGAAAAACGGGAGTGATCATGCTACGCCGCGTGGATCACCATGACATCCTGGATACGACTCCCCCTCAGGGAGTTGCGAGGGCGATGTTCATCACGCTCGCGCTGATGTTCTCGTTTCTAGCCTGCTCCGTGACCCTCGATGCTCAGGTCAATAGTGGTAGTTTTGGTGGCCCCGTCATCGAACTCGGCGATGCCATCATCTTCCCCGGTGAAGACCATGCCCTGGTTCCGGTCCTGATCACCAGCGAGACCGAGATCGTCTCCTGGCAGATGGGCCTGGAGTATGACGAGTTGCTGCTCTCCTTCGATGAAATCATCTTCACAGGTACAGAGAGCGAACTGCTGCAGCCGATCCTCATACCCAGTCCTGCACTTCCTCCCTACAGCGGACTTCAGGTCATCTATGCCGGCGGCAATGCACTGCCTGCTGGAACCTCGGTGCTTGCGGCTTACCTCAAACTGTCGCTGGTCGATCTCGATTTGATTCCAGATGGAGGTTCCGCAGGCTCTGGAGTCGGCGGAATCGCCAATGAGGGCAATCCAGTACTGCTCACTGACCTGAGTGGAAACGCTGTGATTCCGACGGTCATACCGGGAACCGTCACCGCCTTCGACTTCCCGCTCTTTCTCATCGAAAGTCAGCAAGGTACGGCGCTCGATACGGTGCTCTCGATACCGATCAGAGCATGGACCGATGGCCCGGTGACCACCTTTGCCATGGGCCTCGAATATGACGAGTGGATCGTCTGCGAACTGACGATTCAGGGTAGCGATTTCGACGACCTCACTCAGGGCGAGTGGACCGTCAGCGAGCAGATCACTGCGACCGGCATCGAAATCACACTCGAATCCACCGGTGGCCCCGTGCCTGCACTGTCCGGAGAGACCCTGGGTTTCCTGGTGATCGCCATGCCGCCATCGGCTCCCTCCTCGTGGGTCATCGATCTGGTCGATGGAGCTTCGTTTGTGGATCAGACGCCGGTAGGAAATCTGCTCGATGGCTTCATCACATGGTGGGATCACTTCATTCGAGGAGATGCGAACCTGGATACGTCGATAGATCTCTCCGATGTAGAAACCATCCTGGCAGGTGCCTACAGAGGCATCCCCTTGCCGTGCCAGGATGCTGCAGACATGAACGACGACGGCGCCATCGACATCTCCGATGCGATCACGGCACTCCAATACCTCTTCTCGGGGTCTCCGCAGCCACCTGCACCCTTCCCTGACGCAGGCCCGGACACCACGGACGATCCACTCGGCTGCCTGTAAGCGGACTCTGCCGCTGTTCGGTTGATCCAATCGGAATTCAGATTTACCCTCCTGTAGGGTCAGCCGTAGAGTTGCACCCTACTGTGCTCACCCTGACATAAGGAGACCGGATGGCATTTGAACTCCCGGAATTGCCCTACGCTTTCGATGCGCTGGAACCACACATCGACGCCCAGACGATGGAGATTCACCATGGCAAGCACCACGCTGCCTATGTCACCAATCTCAATGCGGCCCTGGCCGAGAATTCCCAGTGGCAAGACGCCAGCATCTCGGATCTGTGCCGAAATATTGCCGAGGTTCCCGAGTCGATTCGAGGGGCTGTGCGTAACAACGGGGGTGGTCACTTCAACCACGACCTGTTCTGGAAATCGATGAGTCCAGACGGTGGAGGAACTCCTGGTGGAGACCTCGCTGCAGCGATCGATACCACGTTCGGAAGTTTTGACGGATTCAAGGATGCCTTCGCGACCGCCGCCAAGACTCGCTTCGGAAGCGGATGGGCGTGGCTCTGCCAGAACTCGGATGGCACCGTGTGCGTCTGCTCCAGTGCCAATCAGGACAACCCGTGGATGGCAGGTGTTGCGGACTGTGTCGGTACACCGCTGCTGGGACTCGACGTCTGGGAACACGCCTATTACCTCAACTACCAGAACCGACGTCCGGATTACATCGAGGCTTTCTGGAATGTGGTCGATTGGTCTGCGGTCGAAGCACGCTTCGTGACTGCCTGATTCCGATCGTATTGTGAGGGGCTTGCTGTAGGGAACCGTGAAGAGGGGGCAGCAGATGGTCTGGAATCCTGAGGGATCCACAGTCCTGGAGGTTCTTCCACCCACTCTGAAAAGCGGGCTCGAGGGACTCCACAGGCGGCTATCCCGCATCCGGCGACTCATCGAGAATGGCGACTTCGACGCCGTCAACATCCCCGAAATCCACGATGAAGAGAATCGCAATGACCGCGGTCATCGCAGACATGAATACTCTGCCCGCATGCAACCGAGGGAGCTGGGGCGAAGAATTCAGGATGAACTGGGAATTCCTGCGATCGTCAATCATGTCGTTTCATTTGACCCGGCCGACCAATTGCTGGATTGGGTGCACGACACGGTTCACGTGCATGATGTTCATAATCTGGTACTCGTCGGAGCTCCACACGATCGAAGACAGTGGCCCGGCCCTGCCGTGAGTGAGGCGAATCAGTTGATTCGCCAGCACTTTGCCCCCGGTGAGGTGTGCATCGGAAACATCTGCATTCCGCAGCGCGAGGATAGCCCCATTTCGGAGGCGGTTCGGATGGAGCAGAAAGCACGCGCCGGAGCTGACTTCTTCTCGACCCAGATCATCTTCGAGGCGGATGATATCTTCTCGCTGCTGTCAGACCTGCAAGATCAGGCTCCCACGGGCTGCCAGGTGCCTCTGCTGGTGAGCCTCTGTCCGGTCAGGCGGATGCGCCAGCTAGGTTTCCTGCGCTACCTCGGAGTGCGGGTCCCGGACAACCTGGAAGCCCTTCTGGCAACGGTTCCGGAAGCGGATTGCCTCGATCTCTCCCTGGAGATCCTCAGCGACCTGCAGGGCACCCTGATCGATCATCAACACCAGCATCAGAGTGGACCCCTCCTGGGCTGGAACATCGCCCCCGTGGGGCCAATTCCGATCGATGCCATCGAGACTCTGATGGAGAGATTGCCCGGATCCATTCGCTCCTGAACCGATGTTCGACCGGGGTGATCGCCGCCGCCCGGAATCGATTCTGGAAATCGTTCGAGTTCCCTTTTCTCGCTCCCGTGGTGCCCTAAGATCTCGTTGTGCCCGGGGCAGGCTGCCCCTGCTGCGCACGCCTGTTCGAAGGTTGCAGCCCACCGCGGAGGTCGTGTGTTTCTGCTCACCTGCTCCGAAAATGCCGCCGTGAACTGGCTCCCGATGCTCGCAGTCACAGGAGACTATGAACTCCATGCACTGCTCGCCTACGCCGGGGTCGCAGTGATCGTGGGCGTCGCCTTGCTGCTGCTTTCAGAGTTGCTCGGTCCCAGGCGCAAAGATGTTCAGAAGGAAACGATCTACGAGTGCGGTGTGCCACTGCTAGACGATGCGCGAGAGCCGTTCACGGTGAAGTTCTACCTCGTTGCGATTCTCTTCATCTTGTTTGATATCGAGACTGTTTTCCTGCTCCCTTACGCAGTGATCTACAAGCAACTGGGGGTGGTCGGATTGATCGAGATGGGCGCATTCATCTTCGTGCTCACCAGCGGTCTGGTCTATCTGTGGCGGAGAGGAGCTCTTGAATGGGACTAGAAAGCCTGATGGGTGGAGAAGGGTTTCTCACCACGACGGTCAACAGCATCGTCAACTGGGGCCGCAAGAACGCACTATGGCCGATGCCTTTCGGCACGGCTTGCTGCGCCATCGAGATGATGGCGACCTTTTCCGGTCGCTATGACATCTCTCGCTTCGGAGCAGAGGTGGTGCGATTCAGCCCCCGCCAGGCCGACCTGCTCATCGTCAGTGGAAGAATCTCGCTCAAGATGATGCCTGTCCTGCAGAAAATTTACCGCCAGATGCCGGAGCCGAAATGGGTCATCTCGATGGGAGCCTGTGCCTCGTGCGGTGGAGTCTTTGACACCTACACCCTGATTCAGGGCGTCGATCAGTTCATGCCTGTCGATGTCTATGTGCCCGGCTGCCCTCCTCGCCCCGAGTCCTTGCTCGATGCTCTGTTTGAAGTTCAGAAACTCGTCGGCCAGGAGCGATTCGACAGCGGAAAGCACGGTAGCTGATATGGCCGCAAACGATGCTGCCTACGATGCCCTTGATTCTGACCTCCAATCACTGGTCATCGACCAGGCGGAGCATCAGGGCCAGGTCGCGCTCACTTGCAAGGCAGAGCACCAGCGCCAACTACTCGAGCACTTTCGAAATGAGCAGGGATACGATTACCTGGTCGATGTGACTGCTCTGGACCATCTCGGGATGGACCGCCCGGAACGATTCGAGGTCGTCTACGTACTGCGAAGAATCGGCGCTTCTGGTCACCAGTTTCGCCTCCATGTCTGGCTCAGCGAGGATCAGGCGGTACTGCCGAGCGTGTTCGATCTGTGGGATTCGGCGAGGTGGGGAGAGCGCGAGACGCACGACATGTTCGGAATCGTCTTCCAGGGAAATCCAGATCTGAGAAGGCTACTGATGCCTGAAGACTATCCAGCATTTCCACTTCTCAAGGATTACCCCCTCAAAGGAGCAGGCGAACGCCGCCAGTTCACGCGCGTGGTTCCACGTGGCGACCAGATGGTCGAAGAGGAACCGGAAGACTATCCGACCAGCATCGGAAGAGGGATGCACACTCCTGAGTACGAGGAGGAGGTCCGACGTGACTCCAAGCCCAGATAAGGGCACGAGGGACGCACCGGTCCCCTCTGCCAGGACTCTGAGGACCGAACTGGAGAAAGGCTTGAGAGCCCACCGTTCAGGTACACGTCCAGCTTCCGTGATGGAGATGTCTGATCCCGATGGGGATGGTCGGCTCGTCATGAACTTTGGCCCCCAGCATCCTGCGACTCATGGAACGCTCAGGAGCATCTTCACCCTCGAAGGAGAAACAATCGTCGAGGCCGATGTCGAGATCGGATTCCTTCACACCGGTTTTGAAAAACTCGGTGAGAACATGACTTACCAGCAGTGGGTCACGGTTTCTGATCGCATGAACTACCTCTCCGCCCTCAATAATAATGTGGGTTACTCCGTGGCCGTTGAGGATTTGCTCGGCATCGAGGTGCCTCCTCGATGCAAGTCTCTGCGTGTGATCATGTGTGAACTCTCGAGAATCGCCGACCACATTCTTTGCGTCGGCCTCCAGGGAATGGATCTCGGGGCTTTCAGTATCATGCTCTGGGCATTCGAGAAACGAGAGTTGATCTACGACATCATCGAGGCGGTCTGTGGTGCTCGCCTGACCACATCGTGGACCCGGGTCGGCGGGATCATGCGCGATGTCCCCGAGTTTTTCCCCGACCTGGTGTATTCATTTCTGGATGAATTCCCGCCGTTACTCACCGAGATTCACACGATGCTCCTCAACAACAGGATCTTCGTCGACCGAGTCAAGGATATCGGCATCGTCAGCGAGGATCAGGCGAGATCGTGGGGAATTTCGGGGCCCATCGCACGCGCCAGTGGGCTCGATGTCGATGTCCGAAGGGACCACCCCTATCTCGGCTACGAAAACTACGACTTCAAGGTTCCGGTCCAGACTGAGGGAGACTCTTTCGCCCGCTACATGCAACGGATGGAGGAGATCGAACAATCGCTGGAGATCATTCGCCAGGCGATGGCTACCTTGCCGGCCGGACCCGTGGTTCACGATGACTTCAAGACCAGTTTGCCCGCCAAGAACGCGGTCCATAACGACATGGAATCGCTGATCCATCACTTCAAACTGGTGATGCTCGGGCATGGAATCAAACCGGAACCTGGCGCCTCCATCTACAGCGCTACCGAAGCACCCTGTGGGGAACTTGGATTTTTCATCGCCTCCGACGGAAGTGATACCGCATACCGATTGCGAGTTCGTCCCCCTTCACTCTACAACTACGCCATCTTTCCACGCCTCGTCGAGGGCGGAATGATTTCCGATGCAGTCGCCGTCCTCAGCAGTTTCCACGTCATCGCAGGCGAACTGGACAGGTAGGAGAAACTTGGCAGATACACTCTCATTCTCTCCCGCAACGATGAAGCAATACGAGTGGTTGCTGACACGTTATCCGACGCGCAGAGCAGCGTTGCTACCGACATTGCGTCTTGCCGAGTCGGAGTTTGGAGAGATCGGCGTCGCCGAGATGCGGTATGTCGCTGACCTGATGGAGATTCCGCCGGCATTCGTCTTTGGCGTCGTCACCTTTTACACCCACTACCGACGTGCAGGCACTGGCAAGTATCACATCCAGGTGTGCAGCACCATCTCATGCGCATTGAGAGGATCGGAAGATGTGGTCAACCGAATCGCCGAACGACTCGGTATCGAGCCTGGAGAAACCACTCCATGCGGTCTCTTCTCACTGTCAAAGGTGGAGTGTCTCGGTTCCTGCGATACGGCTCCGATGCTGCAGATGAATGACGACTACCACGAGGATCTCTCCATCGATGACGTCGACCAATTGATCGAGCAACTGCGAGAGAATGCGAAGGGTGGGAGCAACTGATGGCATTCAGAAAAATCTTCACCCAGCACATCGCCAAGAAGACCTGCCACACCCTGGCGTTTTACCAGAAACATGGCGGCTATGAGCAGGCCAAGGCTGCCCTCAGCAAGCGTAAGAAGCCGGACACTCTGATCGAAGAGGTCAAGGCTTCCAATCTGCGCGGTCGAGGCGGAGCTGGATTCCCCACCGGGGTCAAGTGGGGCTTCGTCCCCAAGACCACCGACAAGCCAAAATACCTGGTCGTCAATGCAGATGAATCGGAGCCTGGCACCTTCAAGGACCGGCTCATCATGGAGAAAACTCCTCATCTGCTGCTCGAAGGGATCTTGATCTGCTGCAAGGCAGTCGGCATCGAAACCGCCTACATCTACATCCGAGGAGAATTCGTGTTTGCCACGGAGCGCCTCCAGAAAGCGATCGATGAGGCCTACGATGCGGGAATCCTCGGTAAGAATGCACTCGGCTCCGGACAGCGGATCGATGTCACCGTTCATCGCGGTGCAGGCGCATACATCTGTGGCGAGGAAACCGGCATGCTCACCTCCCTCGAGGGGGATCGTGGCAATCCGAAATTGAAGCCTCCTTTCCCTGCCATCGAGGGTGTCTTTGGTTGCCCGACGGTGGTCAACAATGTCGAGACCCTGGCAAATCTGCCCTACATCCTCGAGATCGGTGCAGAGGCCTACCGCGCCATCGGCCCGGAAAACTCGCCGGGTCCAAAACTGTTCTGTGTCAGCGGTCATGTCGAAAAGCCAGGAACCTTCGAGTTACCGATGGGAGTTCCACTTCGGACCCTGATCGACAAGCACGCAGGAGGAGTCTGGAAGGGCCGAAAATTGAAGGCTGTCATTCCAGGAGGGTCTTCTGCCCATGTTCTCACCGCCGATGAATGCGATGTGGCGATGGATATCGAATCTCTCGCA
>JAYZBV010000070.1:0-52119 GCA_036338595.1 Planctomycetota bacterium
GGATTCAGGTGTTACTGGTGGCTATCATGTACTTCGATTACTGCTTCAGGATCGCACCGTTTTACCCCGAGCGCTGGTGGTGGAGCCTGCCGCCAGTGCTCGTAGGGCTCTGGCAATACCAGTACAAGATTCTGGTTCAGGGAGAAACGCGGTCTCCTGTCGAGATGTTACAGACTCATGGTTCGCTACAGTTGTTGATCGTATTGTGGATCACGACAACGTTATTCAGTATTCAGTTTCCCTGAGGGAATTGCCCATGACAGGAATGTCAGGAGAGTCAGGTAGTGGCGAGATAGTCACTAACTACTGTTGAATCCTAGAATTAGTGCCATTAGGGTGTCATTACGCATGATGAAACCTCATCCCTGTTCTTGTGCTCTCTTGCCCATTCGCAAGGGGTAGGTACTATCCATGGGAGGACTTATTGTCTACACGAGTGAGGTGTAGCCATGTTTTATTCGAGTAGAGGTGTTGGCTTTATTGTGGGGATCTAATCCCTGGGATCGTCGAAGATGCTCAGTCAGTAGTCTTCGTCGAACTTGGGAATTTCCATATGAGAGTTGATCTATAATTATTATTTGAGTTGGAAGATATGACAAATTCAGATTTCCACGGCGGCGCATCTAGTCAATCAGTACGCATCGACCAACTTGGGCTAAAGAGCCCATGGTTTGTTGTTGGATGGCCTGGAATAGGCGGTGTTGCTTCTCATGTGATCCAGCAGTTGGACCATCTATTTGAGTCAGATCATGCCGAAGTTGTTGTGGCAGACTCCTCTTTCGAGATCGAGCACATCCTTATTCGTGATGGGATCAGTTTCCCAGGACCACTTCCTAGACTTCCATTTCGAACCGTTAGATCAGGTGGGGATCATGATCTGGTGCTGTTCTTGCCCGAGCGTCAACCCGTAAATGGGGGACTGGAACTCTGCCGCAGAGTGATGGCTGCTGCCATTTCTTTTGGAGTCGAACGGGTCGTCACCTTCGCAGCAATGACGTCTACCATCGATCCGCAAGCAACACCAAGCACAACTTTCTGCACTCCATGCGCCTTGACCTCTACTGATCTGTTGAACCGAGGGATGACTCCGATGGACCATGGATCAGTGAAGGGGCTCAATGGTCTGATGTTGCTGGCTGCTCAGGAAGCGGGGATCCCTTCACAATGCTTGATCGGAGAGATCAGTAATTGGGGCCTTCAACTTCCCAGCCCCAAGACCTCGAAAATACTCCTGGAAAATTTTGGAACGCTGATCGGTAGGTCCTTCGATCTGAAATACATGGACAAGCAGATCGAAGTGATCGAGGAATACCTGATCGAACAAAAGCAAGCGACACTGGCGCAGTTCGCCGCCGAGCATGGACAATTTGCATCGGCGGATGAAGTCCAACAGGATGATTACCTCGCAACCTCTGAGCTGGACAATCTTGAGGGCCTCTTCTCTGCTGCAATTTCGGATAAAACAAAGACTGCAGTGCTCAAGGCGGAACTGGATCGCCTCGGTGTATTCTCGAGGTTCGAGGATAGGTTTCTGGATCTCTTTCGCGAGTGTAGTTAGCGCACAGCCCTCTTGATCCGGTCACATCAGCGAGAGTGCAATTCGGTCGATCAGCCAGATACCCCATCATTGACGCGCCAGGATCACAGTCCTTGATCACATCCCAGTGAGTCATCGGTCCAATCGATACCGGGATCCGGGAACGGAACCCATGGCCCGGGTCCAGCCAGAAAAAAGTAGTACAGCAAGAAGATCGCGTCAGAGATGTCCGAAATCCCATCATCATTCGCATCCCCGGCATCCATGCAGATCGGTAGCGGGCCGGACAGGAACGTGTAATCGAGGTGATAGATCACGTCAGCGATATCGACATCGGTGTCCATGTTTACATCACCACGAATAAAAACCGGTTCGACGGGTGGGATACTCACCTCGATGGTTCCTGGAATCAGGTTGGTCACGCTGACGGACCTGGTTCCAAGTACGAACATGTTCATGATGGGCGGATCCCCGAAGCCATCCTGCGGGGTGAAAACAATCTCTTGCTCCTGCGCTCCGGAAGAGATCTCACCCAACAGAAACGCAATCTCCTGTGGAAATCCCAGGGAAGGAACAGTCTGACCGTCAAATGGAGGAAGGGCATCGAAGAGAACCCCACAGATGATGGTTCCCTCGTCGGGGTTGACCTGCTCCTGGACATACTCGGCTTCGATGGAACCGACCAGGGTCCCGTACACATCCACGACCAGGTTCTCGATCGGAGCGGAGGAAGGGAATGCAATGGAGAAGGAGTACCCCGCGAGCAGGCCTTCCCAATCACCGATCACGGACAGGCTGAAGGAACTTCCAGGCTCGACCGTGACCTCTCCGACACCGATCATCGGCTGCTGGCCCTGGCAAGTGCTGGAGAGAACTCCCACCTCGACGCCGCCCACCAGCAAGAGAATGGCCAGCCACCGCGTGGCGATCTCCAGAGAGGAGTGCGTTTCAGGGCACCAGGGCACCTGATTTCTTTTCGTGGCTTCCATCAAACCCCCAGGATCCAGGCAGGCTAGCTTGGCTGAGGCTGTCAAAATCGCTCCCGGAGCGATCCTTCAGCGGATAAAGTGACCGAGGCGAAGTGGTGATAGCGCAATTCGCCGCTATCCCCGATGATAACCCCTGCAGGGGGTGGCTCAAGCGCCGTGAGCACCTCCCCATCGCAGTGTCCAGAAAGCCTCTGCTTGCCCTCAGGGACCCCGGAGATCACCGGGGAAGACAATTTCTGGCGTGGATAGGGGAATCAGCAATGTCATCAGAACTCGATCCTGTCCGGACCCTCTACAGCAAGGCAGCCCGATGCCATGACCAGGCGAGGCAGGCTCTTGGACGCGGATTGACACTCGCAGAGAAGATCCTGCTGACACACCTGGAGCCGGATACGGCCGCGGTACTGGCTCGCGGAACCGATTACTGTGATCTGCATCCAGACAGGGTGGCGATGCAGGATGCCACCGCCCAGATGGCGATCCTCCAGTTCATGCAAACACGGCTCGATCGAGTCCAGGTACCCACGACGGTGCACTGTGATCATCTGATTCAGGCGCGACATGACGCCACAAAAGATCTGGCTGCCGCAGAGGAGGCGAATGCCGAGGTCTATCGATTCCTGCGCAGTTCCTCGAAGAAATATGGAATCGGCTTCTGGCAGCCAGGCTCGGGCATCATTCACCAGGTGGTGCTGGAAAATTATGCGATCCCTGGCGGCCTGATGATAGGAACCGACAGCCACACACCCAACGCAGGAGGGTTAGGAATGCTCGCCATCGGTGTTGGGGGTGCGGATGCCGTCGATGTGATGGCGGGATTACCCTGGAATACAAAGTGGCCCGGTGCGATCGCTGTACACCTGAAGGGTGAACTCTCCGGTTGGAGTTCGGCCAAGGATGTCATCCTCAAGGTCGCTGGAGAACTCACGGTCAAGGGAGCCACCGGGGCGATAGTCGAGTACATCGGGCCTGGAGCCAGAAGCATCTCCTGTACGGGCAAGGCGACCATCACGAACATGGGAGCGGAGATCGGGGCGACCTGTTCGGTGTTCCCATTTGATGAGGCGATGGCGAACTATCTGGAGGCGACCGATCGATCATCACTGGCGCAGCTCGCCAGGGATCACGCGGATATCTTACGCCCCGATCCAGAGGTCGAGGAGAATCCGGGCGTTGCCTATGACCGGGTACTCGAGATCGATCTCGACCAGCTGGAGCCCCATGTGGTCGGTCCTCATTCACCGGATCGGGCTCGCCCCATCTCCGAACTGGGCGAGGAAGCGAGGCGCGAGGGTTGGCCCCTCGAGATCTCTGCTGCGCTCATCGGATCCTGCACCAACTCTTCATATGAGGATATGGATCGTGCTGCTGCAGTGGCGGACCAGGCGACAGAGAAGGGTATACGGGCAAGAACTCAGTTCCTCGTCACCCCTGGTTCCACTCAGGTGTTTCGTACAGTTCAGCGCGATGGACAGGCAGCATCTTTCGAGGAACTCGGTGGTACCGTGCTCGCCAATGCCTGCGGTCCCTGCATTGGCCAGTGGCATAGAGAAGGGATGGAAGATGGTGCATCCAACAGCATCGTCAGTTCCTTCAACCGGAATTTTCCCGGCAGAAACGACGGAAACGCCGAGACCCTCTCCTTCATCGCAAGCCCGGAGATTGTCACGGCCTTCGCCATCTCCGGTCGTCTCGATTTCAATCCGCTGATAGATCCCATCGAGAGTGAAAACGGTGAGGCATCGCTTCTGGCAGTGCCTGCCGGAGAGAGTTTACCCCCGGAAGGATTCGTCTCGGATATCAGTGGCTATGTCGAAGCACCCGAGGATGGGTCCACCATCGTGGTCGATGTCGACCCCGAGAGTGATCGGTTGCAACTTCTGAAGCCGTTTGCTCCGCGCGAGGCATCTCAGTTGTCCGCCATGAAGTTGCTCTTCAAGGCGAAGGGAAAGTGCACTACAGATCACATCTCTCCTGCGGGGCGTTGGCTCAGATATCGAGGGCATCTGGAGAATATCTCCCGGAACATGTTCCTCGGAGCGATCAACGAACACCATGATTCGCCGGGCCTTGGCCATGATGCCACCGATGCGGGTACCAGCCGTGTGTTACACGAGATTGCGGGTCGCTATCGTGATTCAGGGAGCGCCTGGGTTGTGGTGGGAGACGAAAATTATGGAGAAGGGTCGAGCCGGGAGCATGCTGCGATGTGCCCTCGCTTCAGGGGGTGTGGTGCTGTGATTGTGCGCTCCTTTGCCCGGATCCATGAAACGAATCTGAAAAAGCAGGGGATTCTGGCGCTGTGTTTCACGGATCCCGCCGATTTCTCGCTGGTCCAGGAGCATGACACCATCACGATCGAGGGATTGGATGAGTTCGCTTCCGGGAGCGATATCACCGCTGTCTTCCATCACCAGGACGGAACCGAGGATCGAATATCCTGCAGTCACACATTCAGTGATAGTCAGGTGAACTGGTTCTGGCAAGGTGCGGCGCTCAACACTCTCAAATCCTAGTGCATCCGTTGGCGTGCCACTGCTCGCTCCGCCTCGTCTCGGTGCTATCCTGGAACCTGAGGCCGAGGAAGCTCGAGACCACTGCGTCCATCACTGGAGACCAACATGAATCTCATGAAGTTGAGAAACCTGGGTGATCGGTTTGCCACCTGGGCAATTCTGATGGTGACATCCAGTCTGATGGCGGCATCGATGGCGGTTCCGTGCTTCGGGCAGGGAGTGACCCTGGCGCTGGAGTCATCGGAGACGGTGCTGGCTCCTGGCGCTCAGTTTGATGTAACGCTGCGACTTGAAAACCCCGACGAGCTTCTGATTCAAGGTGTGCAGCAGGCTCTCGCCTGGGACTCCTCGAATTTACAGTTGCTTTCACTGACACTTCCCGGCGACCTGCCTGGATCGCCACCGCTGCTGGCGATGGCGTGGAATGCTCCTCCCCCGGTCGGACCCGGAGGCGATGTCGGCTGCAGCCAGTGGTGGGACGGGCAGGGAGAAGAGGCGTTCAGTCTCGGCATGGTGATCGAAGGAGCCTGGTCACAGGCCTCTTCACCGCTGGCAATTCTCCACATGCGTGTGACTTCCTTTGCGCCCAACGGCCCGCTGGAAATGGCTCCCCCGGCTCCGGACCTCTCCTGTGGTTGGCTCGGCCCAATTGCCACCGATCCAGCAGGAGCGATCGTGCCCACCATGGCTGACTCTCTCGGTCTGACCGTGAGCGACCTGCCGCCCCCCACGACATTTCAGTGTGGCGAGGCTGCGGGGATCGTCTACCTCTCCTGGCAGGAGCCGATCCTGTTCGATTCAATTGTGATCGAACGGGACGGAAACCTGATCGGAGAGGTGGCTGCAGGGATTGAACATTACGAGGATCCGGATGTGTCCGCGGGGGATGTCATCGAGTACAGGATTCACGGTGTTGCCGCCTCGATTCCTTCCACCTCGACGATGTGCCTGGCTACCGTGAATGGGACCGTTGAGGGGCCCATCGGAATCTCCTGCGTCCTGAGCGGATCGGATGTCCTGCTGGGGTGGCAGAATTCGCTCCCCTACGATTCCTTCACCGTGACCAGGAATGGCGCTGAACTGGCGACGCTCCCGCAGGGAACCACAGGTTATCTCGATGAGGATCCGGCTCTTGCAGGAGTTGTCGAGTACGCGGTGACCGGATCGATCGCTTCAGCGGTGAGTGAAACAAGTTCCTGCCAGGTGGAGTTCCCGACCCCCGACGGGTTTTTCATCCGTGGTGACACCACCTCCGATGGGGTGCTGAATCTGGCAGATCCGGTGAAGTCTCTCGAGTATCTCTTCATCGGTGGGGATATGCCCTGTGCTTCTGCAGCGGATCATGACGATAGCGGCACTCTCGACCTCGCCGATGCGATCTCGTTGCTGGACTATCTGTTTACAGCCGGGCCTGCTCCTGCCGTCCCGTTTCCCTATGCCGGGACAGATCCTACGCCCGATACGCTCGGCTGCCTGGTGTCGTGTACAGGGCCTTCCTGCTCACCGGAGGCCGCCGGAGACGAGTGCAACTCCTTCATCGTGGTCGGACTGGGAAACACGCAGTTCGATACCACTGACCTGACCGCTTCCATCGACCCGTACAGCGACAATACCTGCATCGCATCCCTGCTCGGCGATATGCAGTCGGACATCTGGTTCAGTTTCCTCGCGCCGTCGACTGGAGCGGCGACCTTCTCCCTCTGTGGCCAGGTCGAGTTTGATTCAGATCTGGTCGTCTACGAGGGGTTCTGTGAGTCGATGGTACAGATCGCTTGTAACGGCGATGGGGACGGTTGCCCCGATCTGGGTTCTTTTCTCTCCGACGTGGCCGTGTTCGAGGGGGCGAGCTACTTGATTCGAATCGGTGGCTGGGACGTCACTGATTACGGCACAGGCACCCTCACCATCAACATCGGGATCCCGCTCACCGACGATTGAGTCCCACCTCATGCGGATCCCGATCCACGATGCAGAATTCGATGCGGTCGCAGGCTATCGAGTAACGCGTTCCCGGATGCCGAGAGCCTACTCGAATGCACCACCGACCGGATTCGTCTCCCTCGATCCTCGATTCGACCAGCCCTCCCGGACCGGATGGGTCCACCTGGCAGTCGAAGTCCTGCAAGGGGATGGTCATCCCTCCTCCGTGCGCCTTGATGAAGGCTTCCTTCTGCGTCCACAGATGAAAGAAGGAAGCGAGTCGATCCTGCTCGGCGATGAGGCTCCATTGACGATATTCGCTGGTACTGAAACATCTCCTTGCCAGTTCCTCGATGGGGGTCTCGGGTTTCAGCGTCTCGAGGTCGATGCCGATCCTGGATCCGCGGCAGATCGCCGCCATGGCGTACGATTCGGAGTGAGTGATGTTGAATCCGAGATCGACGCCGATCAGTTCCGGTTTGCCGTGCTTCCCCTCGGTCAGCGGGATTTCCTGTGGAGTCCAATCCAGGTAACTGGCGAGGATTCGCCGAAGTCCTGCTCTGGCGACGGTGGATCGTATTCCGATGACAGGATCGATCCCTCGGTCGAGGCGGGATTTTTCCTGCTCCGGAAGGGAATCGACGAGATCCTCGATCCGTTCGGGGGGCTCATCGAGCCCGAAGGCCCACACTTCGATGGTGCCGGGCTCCGGCAAGGGGTGGCAGTTCATCGGAGAACTTCCTTCTCCCCGGTGAACTCGGTTGCCAGCGCTTGCAGACCCTCCTCGGTGGTGACCCGGGGTGACCATGCCAGGTCCCGCTTTGCTGCCGACAGGTCGAACCAGTGACTGGTGGAGAGCTGGCTGGCAGTGAATCGAGTCAGAAACGGCTCCCCCGAGACCCCGGGGATGCTGTGGAACCATTCCAGAACCGTGGCCATGATGCGAGCGAGGCGCGGTGAGACGCTGGGGGACACCGCAGCCAGTGCTGCTGCTTCGAGGATGCCACCGATCAACTGGTGCGCTGGCATCGGCTCTCCATTGGCGATGAAGTAGGGTCGACCACTGCAGGCAGAACCCACCGACAGGGCCTCGAGTGCAGCGATGTGTGCGTCGACGGCATTGTCGATGAAGGTCGCATCGATGCGTGTCCCCGGTGCATCGATCAACTTCAGTTTTCCTCTGCGAGCACGGTCCAGGATGCGCGGGATGAGGTGGCGATCACCGGGCCCCCACACCAGATGAGGTCTGAGTGCCACCGTTGCGAGTCGCGCATCGTTGGCCGCCAGCACATCCTGTTCAGCGATCGCCTTGGTCCGGGGGTAGTGGGCCAGATACTTGCGAGGATAAGGTGTTTTCTCATCGATACCCTGCTGATGGTTGCCGTCGAAGACGACGCTCGGTGAGGATGTGAAGATCAGTTTCGAGACTCGATGATGTCGGCAACCCGCGATGACATTCTGGGTTCCGAGCACATTACAACGCTCGAAATCAGCCCGAGGTCCCCAGACGGAGGCCAGAGCGGCGACATGAAACACCGCATCGACGCCCTGGATGGCCTCGATCACTGCGGCACTGTCGGCCACGTCGCCACGGATCGTCGAGATCCCCTCCGATTCGAGGCACGGGTAATGACCCCTCTGAAAGGTGGCCACTTCATGGCCCTGCTGGAGCAGGCGACGAGCCAGGTGCCCACCGATGAACCCGCCGGCGCCGGTGACGAGGACCTTCATGAGATGATCCCTGCAGCCGTGTGAGCGAGTTCGGAGCGATCGATCTTTGCATTGTGTCGGATGTCGACGGGGAAGGGGCCCGGGAAGCAGAAGCGCTCGATCCGATCGGCGCCGGCGACCGGCGACCCGAGTGTCTTCAGTTCCTCTATGAGGGCGGCTTGAGTCTGTTCGGTATCGTCCAGCGCTTCGATGCAGAGGATGGGGATCTGCTGACCGACCGGGCCGTATCCGACCAGAGCGGTCCTCAGCACCCCCGGATGGACATCGAAGACCCGCTCGATGGCGACGGTATGGAGATCGCCGCTGGAAGTCTGGACCATGTGGCTGCGTCGACCGCGAAACCAGAGCCTTCCTTGCGTGTCGATGCAACCGAGGTCTCCGGTGCGATGCCAGAGGATGCCTTCCTCATCGGTGTACTTGTGCTCCTGATCGGCGGCAGGATCCTCGACGTAGCCGCGGCTGACGACAGGACCACTGGCCCAGATTTCACCGGCAGTTCCCTCCTTGACGCAGTGGTCACGGTCAGGCGGTCTGTCGATGGCACTGACTCTGATCTGGATTCCCGAGACGGATTGGCCGACGCAAACTCCCTGGCCCAGGCAGGTCTGCTCGCGCGTGTCGAGAAACTCGCGGTGATCGATGAGGCACAGCGGCATCGCCTCGGTGGCACCATAAGGGGTCTCGATCCTCACATCGGAAGGGAGCGATGCGAGCAACTGGTCGATTTCGTCATGACGAGCTGGTGCCCCGGCGCTGATGACGCGGCGAAGGCGGTCGGCGCTACGAGACTCCCTCTTCATGTATCGGGCAAGATTTCCCAGCAGAGCGGGGGAGGCGAACATGCTGGTCACTTCGAATTGCTCGATGAGGTCGAGCAGATGGGCGGGATCCGCATCCGCTGGGCGCGTGAAATCGATGTCGGGAATGATGGTGGTCATGCCGAGTGCCACCGAGAAGAGGGCAAAGAGGGGAAAGGTCGCCAGATCCACCTCTCCCGCTTCGATTCCGTGAAGCCGACCGATCGATTCGATCTGCTGATCGATCAGTCCGTGGTGCGAGATGGCGCCCTTGGCGGGGCCGGTGCTTCCTGAAGTGAACAGGATCGCTGCCGTCTCCGTGCTTTCGAGGACCGGTTCCTGGTAGGGGACCGCGAGTTCGCAGCCCTGGCGCCACTGCTCCAGGCTGGGAGTGAAGGGAGGATTCCATCCTCCTGCCACCGAGACGCGATGTCGAATCGTCGACCTGGCCCATCCCAGTAGTGCCCGGGCTCGATGAGCTCGCGCGATTCCGATGAAGGCCTCGGGAGCGGCTCGCGCGAGGCAACGGCCCAGTCCGGAAATCCCCATGCCCGGGTCCACCATGACGGGGGGAGCGCCGATTCGAAGCAAGGCGAAGGCGCAGGCGAGAAACTCCCGACCCGGTGGAACCATGAGCACGGTTTTCATGCCGCGTCGGATTCCATGCCTCGTGAGTGCGTGGCAGGTGAGGTCGACCAGTTGATCGAGTTCGCGAAAGGTCCTCTGCTGCCAGCGGCCGTGATCCAGTTCCCGCACGGCGACCTGATCGGGGCGTTCGATGGCGAGATCCCTCAATCGGGTCGCTGCTCCGGCAGTGGGAGTGAGTTCCCGCTCGGCGGTGGTCATGTGCGCACCTGCTGCCTCGCGACAGATTCGCGGAACGATCGAATCGCTGGAATCACCCGATCGGGTGCGTCATCGAGCAATAGATGGCCACAATCTGCCCAGCAGTGGTGCTCTGCAGAGGGGAAGCGCCTCAGCCACTCGTCGAGAAACTCGACCCCAAACACCGGATCCTTCGCCCCCCAGAGGAGCAGCAGCGGATGGTCCCGCAACGTCTCGAGGCTGGATTCGACCGCAGCGAGCGTTGGCCACGAGACATCGGTGGGTTGCACCGGAATATCCTGCACGAAACGATGCACGGCGAGTCTTTGTTTCCAGCTGCGGTAAGGGGCTCGGTACCCGGCGCGTTCTGCGCGCGAGAGTTTACGCCGGGTAGTTCCGATGGCGAGGGTTCCGAGCACGAACGCATCGAGTCCCCTGACCAGCAATTCGCCGAGCGGGCCACGCGCTGGACGGATGATCCACGGGAAGCGGACACCTTCCGGTAGTGCAAAGGCGGCCGTGTTCATCGCCACCAGACTGGAGAAACGATCGGGCGATCGTCCAGCGACTCCGAATCCGATGGCCCCACCCCAGTCATGAGCAACAAGGGTTGCATCGGAGCGAATCTGAAGATGATCGAGCAATCGTTCCAGATCATCGATCCGATCCAGGAGGCGATAACCATAATCCTGCGGTGCCGGGTTGTCGGAGAAACCGCACCCGATGTGATCCACTGCGATGACCCGGTTCGATCTGGACAGTTCCGAGATCAGTCGTCTGAAGTGAAAGGACCAGGTCGGATTGCCGTGAACGCAGATGATGGGATCGCCCTGCCCCTCGTCGACATAGTGCATCCGGATCCCCGCGCCGCGGTCAAACCGGTGGCTCCGGAAGGGGTATTCTTCATCGACAAAGAGACGGTTCATCGCCACTCCCAACCGATCATGCGGCACACCAGGCCGCTGCCGATGCCCAGGAACGCGACCTTCTGCCCCGCTCCCAGGAAACCTCGCTCGGCGGCGATCGCCGCGGTCACCGGGATCGATACCGTACCCATGTTGCCCAGAAAAGGGTATGTGATGAAATCTCCAGCAGCAGAGAGGCCCAGAGAAGGCAGGATCTCATCGCGGTGGGCGGATCCGACCTGATGGCAGATGGTGCGGTCGATCTCTGAGGAAGCCCACTGCATCTCCTCGAGAAAGTGGCTCCAGGTTCGATTTCCCACTTCCACGCCATGCTTCAGAACTGCCAGTGAGTCCGTCTCCATGAACTCGATTCTGGTCGATGCACCTTCTGCGTTTGGATCGGGACGGACACCCCAGCGACAGAGGTGATGCCAGCGGGCATCGGTTCCATGGCTGCTGCCGAGCAGCAGCGGACCTTGCGCCGAGATACGAGAAGAGACCAGCAACAACGCCGCCGCCCCCGATCCGCCAGTGAGCGTTGCCAGGGTAGGGATGAAGTGCTCCATGACCGGATCACGAAGCAACTTGTCGATGGCGATTCCGACGATCTCACGGGCACTTTCACAACAGACCACCAGCGCCGCATCGACACGGCCAAGGCGGATCGCATCGGCCGCCAGCACGACACCGTCCATCGCCCCGAGACAGGCATTCGAGACATCGTACAGCGCCACATCGGTCGGCAAGTCGAGTTGCGCTGCCACGGCACAGGCGGTGGCAGGCTCGAAGTTCTCTCGACAGACACCGGTGTAGGCGAGTTGGCCGACCCGATCGGGTTGTAGATCGGCTTTTTCGAGAGCGTTCCTGCACGCTCTTGCGGCCATCTCCGAGATCCGGGTTCCCTCTGGCCACCATCGCCGTTCACCGACCCCGGTCAGTTGTTCCAACTGTCCTGGAGCGATGCCCATCGCATCCCAGGCGGGAGCGAGGGTGTCCTCGATGGCGCTGCTCGAGACCACCTCGGGGGCGATCTCGATGCCGATCGAGGCGAGATGGACCGTGGGTAGTTCACCGCCATCATACCTCATCGACCTGCATCCCTTCTTTCGATGGAGAAATCCTCCATCGAGTAGATGGCAAGATCATCCACCAGCAGCATTCCATCAGCCACCAGGATTCCCCTCTGATCATCGACACTCTTGATGTTGGCCTCGACGACGACTCGCTTCCTGTCGGGGATCACCTGGCCCCTGTAGGTCCACTTGTGGGGGACTCCCGGCGCGAGCGTGCGAGGCAGCCAGTTGCCCTCGTCACCCCAGCGCTCGCGAGCCACCAGTTGAAGCAATTGCAGCATCGACTCCAGCCCCAGACTTCCGGGCCAGACCGGATCGTCCTTGAAGTGGGCGCGGAAGAACCACGATTCTCGATCCACATCGATCGCACCGCGGATGAATCCGTGTCCTGCGGTGCCCCCATCCGGAACGAACAGTTCCACCTCGTCGATCATCTGGAACGCCAGCGATGGGCCATCTGGGTGCGGGGGAACCATGAAACTACGCCCTCGCAGAGCTTCCCGCGGAGGGATGGTCCGAGCGACGGCACCGGGAAGTCCGACTTGCTGTGCGAGAGCCTCTGCGGGGAAGAACCCGAAGTAGGTGTTTCCGCGATAGATGGGAGCGTCACCATCTCTGACCTCGATGTCATAATGCTGAATCCACATCCCCGCAGCATGATCTGCCGAGGTCAACTGGACCGTTGTGGTGAGTAATCCGATGTCACGGCCGATCGGCTTCAGGAGTGTGGCGCTCCCGCCCAGGTTGCGAAACTGAAGAGGCTGATCGGAAGTCAGGGCCGATCCGACATATGCAGCGAGCCACCCACAAGGCTGTAGCGCAATTTCCAGCAGCACGGCAAACGGCATCTCATCCACGCCGGAGGCATCGAAATACCAGGCATCCGGAACCGGGAAATACTCGGAAGTGCAGGCCGCAGGCACTTCGACTTGCCATGGTTTGCCCTGAACGTCGATGATCCGATCCAGAAAACAGTAAGGCGGCCCCGGAAGCCTGGCGATGAATCGATCGCCATCGAAGGGGCTGTAGCGGTCGCCGAACGCCAGAGACGGACGACCGTTACAGAACTCAAGGATCTGATCGTGGTCATACAGGGTTGCTGCAGCGGAAGATCCAACGGGGGAATCCGCTCCTCCACCGGGTGCTTGTGGCGGTATCTGTCGCTCCGTTTCGGCGACGATTTCGTGATGCCGGGGCGGATGCTGGTGCGACCAGATGGCATCGATCCGTTGCCGATCGAGTCCAGCGAGGCGAAGCGACATCCCCTCCATCTCGACGATCGGTCGACCATCTGCGAACATCGTCGCATCCGTGATGACATAGGGTTCTGGCCGGAATCCGATCTCCTTGACCTGGACCTCGTAACTGACCATCGCTGTCCCGGGAACGACCTGTCCGCGACACCGAAGTCGTCCGGCGACATCGGGTACCGGCATCGGGATCACCTCGTCCTCTTCACCCACCCAGCCCCAGGCGATGAGCAAGGTCCTGAGGGTGTGAAGGCAACACTCGTACATCAGCGTACCTGGCATCACCGGATCGTCGCGGAAATGGCTGGTCAGGAACCAGTCGTCGGGATGGATCGCCAGTTCTGCGACCGCTCGCCCGAGGCCCCAATCTCCACCGACAGGTTCGATCGCAGTGACGCGATCGAGCAACCGCATCTTTCCACCCGGAAGTGTGCAGGGGCGCTGCAACGGGAGCCCGCGGAAGCGTTCGCCGAGTGCCGTACCCAGGTCACCCCGACGCAGAGCATCCACGCTGGATTCATCGAGGACCATCGGTTCCGTGCCAGCGGGTGGCATCCAACCGGCCGGGGCCAGAGCCTTCGGGCGTGGACGGTGAGGAGCCTGGATGATCCCTCTTCCCGAGGCCAGTTCCTCGGGGGAGAAGAACCCGGCACAGCCATCGCGCATCGAGATCAGAGGCTTTCCAGCGACGCTTCCCTCGAAGTGGAACCGAAACAGCAGCGTCTGATCCTGGCGGAAGAACTCATCGATGTGGATGTCGTAGACGATGGTGTTTCCCGCGGTCGGGAGATCGTCATGGAAAACGACCTGGGCATCGAGAAGTCGGTAAACGGAGAGACCCCGTGTGTGCAGGTCTGCACCCAGAAATGCACTCAGGAACAGGTCTGCCTGACCGCTCTCCACTGCGATGGAGGTCGGAATTCGCCCGGCATCGAGATACCAGGCTCCCGGTAAGACGTCATGTTCCGTGACGATGCGTCCCGGTCCGAGTGTCAGAGGATCGCCCTCCATCGACACGATTCGGTCGACCAGCATCAACGGCTCCTCTGGCAACCGAACGCGGGTCGGGAACTGGTCTGCGGGGGCGTGAAGCGGCCCCAGCACGGGACCGACCTGCCCCGCCGCAAACTCGAGACACTTCTGGCGGTCGAAGAGGGGCGCCGGTGAACTTGTAGGAATGGAATCGTGGCTGCTGTGATCCACAACGGGTTCGGCCAGCGCGGGCGCGACCGACCCCTGGCTGGCCTGACCATCCTCAACCGGGTGCAGCGCTCGTCGCCCTCGGCGCGCCCGTTCGAGTCGCTTCGAGATGGATCGTGGCTGTTCGTCAGATGGCTTCCCGTTTTGCTCCCGGCCCGCAGGGGTGAGGCGATTGCCATCGTGGAGGGCAGGTGTTGTCTTCACAGCGCGAGATGCATCGATTCCAGGGGTGGGCAAGGGAGGTGAGACGATGCCGGATTGACCATCTTCGATATCGACCGAGTCGCTGGCTTCGACCGCTACAGAAGCAGATCCGAGATAGGCTTCCAGTTTCCCTGGTGCTCTCTCGGCGATGCACACCGCCAGGATGCGGGCGAGCGAGAGTTCCGCGGCTTCTCCTCGCCAGAAGAGAGGCAAGGTTCGGTGGGGACGACCTTCGAGTGCCTTGTGAGCCAGCCTCGAGCAAGATGCACCGGGTCCAGGCTCGATGAAGATCCTCGATCCTGCTTGCCACAGCGACTCGATCAGGTGAGGAAAATCGAAACCGTCGGTGGCCTGAAGCATGATCGAGTCGGCCACTCCATCGCTGTCGAGGACCAGCGGCAATCCGGTTGCCGTGGAGTGAAGGGTGACACCTCCAACGGGGGGATACACGGGCCAATGATGGAGAGCTCTGTAACGAGACGCCACCTGCGAGACCATCCGGCAGTGAACCGAGGTCACTCCCTGCAATGGAATCGATGTCCATCCGTGGCGGTTGCACATTCGCTCCAGCACCTCGGGGTCACCCCCGATGACGGTTTCATTGCTGGCATTGACGACCAGCAACTCCAGTCGAGGCTCGCTCGAGATGGCGTGTCGGATCTGTTGCTCCGTGCCGTCGATCACCGCTGCAGCCCAGTGAGCCTTCCTTCCGGGGGGGTATGACCACTCCCTGGCAGCGGCCCGGTAACCCCCGGCGAGCCAGTCGGTGAACAGGTCATCGTTTTCCATCTGCTGCTGCATCGCTTGACGGTCGCGCCAGGCTCGCAACGCGAACAGCATCGTGGTTTCTCCGAGGCTGTGGCCAGCCGCTCGCTCCGGATCGATGCCACATCCCAGCAGCAGATCGGTGCCGATGCACCCCAGTGTCACCTGAGCGAGAATCGCATCTCTCGGGTCGGTGGGAAGGTCGGCGTCGGGCTGCCAGGATTCGGGGGCTGCGAGCCAACGGGCGAGATCAGAAACGGTCAGGGCGGTTCTATCGAGTGCCCCTGGATAACGAGCGAACAACTCTCGACCGGCTCCCGGATACAGGCTTCCCGATCCAGGATAGAGAAAGGTCAAGTCGCCGGAGTATCCGAGTGGTGTTTCCGACGAACGATGTAATTCCCAGCCCTGGCCCTTCAGTTCGGTCGAGGATCCCGCCAGGAGAGCAGCAGCGGAATCCACTGCTGCACGGAGTGAGAGTTCATCCTGAAAAACGATCGAGATCGCGCGGGAAGCACCCTCATTTCTGGGATTCAGAGAGAGCCATCTCCGGGCGATGCTCGCCGCTGATTCCATCCCGCCGAGGTGGTCGCTGCGGAACCGTTCCAGTCTGCCCGTAAATGCTGATTCGTCATCCGCCTCGACACAGATGACGCCCCACTTCGGTTCTCCGATGCAGCGTGGGGGTGGAATGGATTCGGCGCAAATGGCGACGGGAACCTCCTCGGTGGAGATCACCATCGAGGTGGCAGCACCGAGTTTCCCCGAGTTCTCGATGAGGACTCGGCGGCGATCGGCTCCATCTGCAGCCCAGGGAACCGGCTCGTTGGGATGGACACCTGGAATCACGCCGCGAGATGCTGCCAGGGTGCCCTGCAACAGTGACATCAGGAAGGCCACACTGCCACTCGATGCCATCTCGGGGGGAAGAGTCACCTGCCAGCCGGGGCGACCTGCAAGAGGCTCGATGGAGGCAGTGGATGTTTCATCGCTGCAGATCAGATCGATCCCGGATGGATCCAGAGACGCTTCATCCAGCGCTGCGGCACGACTCGAAATGCGCGCCGTCGAGTTTCTCTCCGGTCTCTCCAGGTCACCGGTACAGGCAGAGCCCATTCCATCGATGGTGGCGATGATGGGACCATCATCTGGACTCACATCTTCGAGCCTTTTCAGTACCACTGCAGCCGCAGCGTCGACGCGAGGGGGAAGTTGATCCTGTGAGTCGAGGGTGCGGGTCAGGATATCGAGGCCAAGATCCGCGGCAGCGGCGAGCGCCACATCGAGTTGGTGATCCTGCAGCGCGCGGATCGCCATCTCCATCGCTCGAAATCCTGAAATTTCATCAGCGCTGATGGTGTGAGAAGGACCTCCAGCCTGCAGGTCCCGGGCCACGCGGCTGGCAGCGATGCTGCCGAGAGAGCCCATGACCCGGTTCGCATCGAGTGGTGCACTGACTTCGTCTTGCAGAGCAGAGATCCAGCGTTCGATGTCGGGGGCCTTCGAGTCCATCCCGAGTTCGCGGAGCCACCGCCTGGCGCGGTGGGGGATCATCCAGCGCAGGTGAGGAAGGCTACCCCTGGGGTCGATACCGAGGCCGACGAACAGTCCGCCGCGCTCTCCTAACTGCTCCAGAGAGGTGCAGGCGAGAGCTTCCCTGGATACCTGCAACAGCGCCAGTTGTTGCGGCAGCATACGCGACAACTCGGTGGGAGGGATGCGCAGTTCGACGGGAGAGCCACGCAATCGGCCGCAACTTTCCCCGGCCGGAAATTCGAGCCGGGCCTCTCTGGCCCAGCGGGTTTTCGGTATCCCCATATCTCCCGGCATCGGCTCCCGAGGAGCGGTGTCACTGTGGCCGAGCACCGCCTGAGCCACCGCGTCTATACCCTGATGACGCCCGGCGATGGCACCGAGACCGATGATGGCGATCCTGGATGCGGGTGAGGGAAATCGGGGCACCGTGACCCGGGTGCTCTCGGTCGTCGTGGGCGCCTCTTCGATCAGGATGTGAGCGTTGATACCACCGAAACCAAAGGCACTCACCGCTGCTCTTCGTGACTGACCCGATCTGCGTGGCCACGACTCACTGCGGTGAGGGATGCGGAAGGGAGAATCGCTCAGGTCGATACCGTCCGGTGGTGTTTCGTGTCCGGGAAGTCCGGGGATCTCACCGCGGTCCATGGCCAGCAACACCTTGATCACGCCCGCAGCCCCTGCCGCGGTGAGAGTGTGTCCGATACACGCTTTCACCGACCCGAGGGCACATTGGCCCGGTCTCCAGGCTCCTGAATCCCAGAGAGCCATCAAACTGCGCAGTTCGGTGGCATCGCCCACGGGAGTGCCGGTGGCATGGCACTCGATGTAATCGATGTCTTCTGGCGACCAGTCTGCGGATCTGTAAGCGCTTCGCATCGCTCTCAGTTGACCCTCGCCTGACGGTGCCAGAAGCCCCCCGGATCGATCGTTGGAGAGTCCTGATCCTCGAATGACACCCCACACCCGATCGCCCGAAGAGATGGCATCTTCGAGCCTCTTGAGCAGAAGCACCCCCGCCCCTTCACCGACCAACAGTCCCTGTCCTCGCTGATCGAGCGGTCGGCAGCGACCCTCGGGGGAGAGAGCTCTCAACTGGGAGAAGCCCATCTGGGTGAAGAGACCATCTGGACGCGACACTCCCCCTGCGAGCACTGCATCACAACGGTGTGCGGCGAGGTCCCTGCATGCGCAGGAGATGGCGTAGAGAGAAGAAGCACAGGCTGCGTCGAGTGTGAAGGATCCTCCGCGAAGGCGAAGTGCACTGTGAAGCGCAGCTGCGGGCAAGCTGCAGTCATATCGATCGAGAGGGTGACAGCGTGGAATCCCCCTCGGCCTTCGATCTTCTGCTCCCATCGACTCGAGCACCAGTTCCTCGACCGTGTCTCCGATGACGGCCTCTGCTATGGCAGATGTGGAATCGGTGGGAAGCAGCAACTGGCCCAGGATGACGCGAGTACTGTCTGGATCGAGCTGGCCGCGGTGATGGCGTGCCGCTTCGACTCCAGCGATGACGGCAAGCCGTGCAGAGATGTCGATCGACTGCGCCAGCTGCTCGTCAAGGTCACCCAGGTCACCCTGCGGAAGATCGATGAAGCAGCCCCGCTCCGTGAGCACTCTATCTGGCTCCGGTTGTGCACCGCCGAGTGCATTCTCCAGCGACAGGGTCCATCTGCCATCGGGGACCGGTTTGGATGTGTCTCGTCCTTCGCGGATGACATTCCAGAATGCACCTGGATCGGGAGAGTCGGGGAATCGCAGTCCGAAACCAACCACAGCGACCGGCTTCAAGGGGTTACTTCTTCCGTCTGCTGATCGCAGCCGAAGGCATTTTCCAGTGCCGCATCGATCACCATCTCGGCTCCCTCGATGGTGATCGCAGGGAGACCCGATCGATTGAGGATCTCGACTCGCGCACTGGCGGTGGCGCCCTTTGACGATTCGATGGCGATCCTGGTCTCGAGCACTCCCGAATCGATCGGCAGGTGACATCGAACTCTTGCGATGGCGCATGGAAGGGATGGCATTCCTCGTTGCGATCTACTCCAGAGGATCAGCGCCTGAAAGACCGCATCGATGCGCAGCGGGTCGATGAGCCAATCACTTCGCATCGGTGTGGCGAGCCATTCTCTGGGCGGCGGAGCTCCCACTGAGCGGATCGCAAGGTCCAGGGAGGAGATCCGCGCGACCTGCTGGATGCAGTGGAATCGAGGCCCATGAAAGAGCAATGCTGGATAGACAGGGTCGTTGTCTTCGGGGTAGTACGGTGTCTGCAGATGGGAGCGCGTGGAGATGCGATCTCCGAGAAGTACGTGCGCGCGGGCATGAACTCTTCCGCTGTCATCGCCACATCGGATCTCTACCGGGACTCGAAGCAGCGCCCCATCCGTGATGGGTGGGCCGGTCTGGAAGGTCACCTGCCTCTCCTCGTTGGCATCCAGAACGACCCCCTTGAAGATGCGAAAGTCATCGGCGCCATGCAGTTCGAGACCAGGGTGGCGATGAGATGCAGCCCACAGACACCATTCAAGGAGGAGCGCTGCAGGAACAACCGCTCTTGCATCCAGGAAATGGTCGAGCAGAACAGGCATCTGATCGGTGGAGATGGTCAGCGTCTGACCCGTTTCCATCTTCGGTGCCACAACATCGGCCACCGGAGCAGTGGTGCGCTGAGTCGCCTCGGATGGGTAACTCCCGATGGCCAGCAGCGTCTCCTCGACGGAGCCCATCGGTGCAAGGATGACACATTGAGGGGGTCCATCGGATTGCATCTTCTCGATGAAGACACGAGCACCTTCACGAAGCCCGATCAGATCGATGCCCTCATCGTGAAAAACGCTCCTGAGCCCTGGGTGTACCATTCCGCCGTCCCATGGACCCCAACCGATACTTCGGACGCGGCACGATGCCCGTCGTGTCGCCTCGGTGATCGCCATCCGGTTGAGGACTTCATTGGCCGCAGCGTAATCGCTCTGGCCCTTGCGACCCAGACGAGCAGTCATCGATGAGAAGAAGCAGATGAAGTCGAGTTCTTCCTCACGGCAGAGGGAAAGCAGGTGTCTGGCAGGGTCGACCTTTGTGCTCCATACCAGATCAAACTGCTCGTCGCTCTTTTCAGTGATCCAGCGATCTGCGAGGACCCCTGCACCGTGAATGATGCCGCGAACGGGACCGTACAGGGTACGAGCTTCATCGATGCAGCGTTCGAGCGCGAAGCCATCGCGTACATCCACCGAGCGGTAATCGATGCTGCAGCCTGACTGCCGCAGTCGATCGAATAGCCGCGACATCTCGCGCATCCTGAGAATCTCTGTTGCTCTGGCGCGTATCGCTGCAGGCGAGTCCTTCTGTCCCTGGAGTTCGAAGAAGCGCGACTCCAGCTGATCGTCGGCCACACCCAGCGCCCAGTCCGGCTCATCGCCAGGTGCTGCAGTTCTACCGAGCAGCAGAAAGTTCGGCTGGTAACGCCTGGCCACTTCCTCGACACACGCCGCCGTGACGCCTCGAGCACCGCCGGTGACGATCACGAGGCCGCCATCTCGGAGCAATTCACCCTGTGGCTCATCCTCTGCCGAGGGTTGCAGCTGCACCTCGATTCGGCCTTCCGGTGCGAGGCCTATCTCCATCCCCTCACCTTCGCTCAGTTCATCGACGAGTTGTTGAGCCGCCTCGCCGGGATCGTCAAAAGCCAGCGACAGATCTATCGATCGTACCTGCACCGCAGGCCACTCTCGTGCTGCGCACTTGGCCAGACCCGAAAGCGCTGCTGCTGCTGGATCTGCGCCAACCAGGGTGCCGTCGAGAGGTCCCAGCCCGAACCTCCCATCGAAACGCTGCACCAGGGCCACCAGTGCACCGTGTGAATCGTCTGCATCCTGGAAGCATCTTCCCGTTGCTCTGAGCCAGCGGAAGGCGTTTCGAATCGCCTCATCCGGATCGGCGGGGGAATCGAGCAGCAGTAGTAATCCGCCGGGAGTCTCTGATCCGATCATCGGTTCGGGATCCCCCGGACCACACAACGGGGATGACAGTGCCGATATTCCCCTGGATCGCAGCAGAGCCACCAGCGTCCGGGCCAGTTGCGGCTGGTCGCAGACAACATGGAAGGGTCGTTGCTGGAATGCTGTCGGCATCTGGCTCGCGCCACGGCGGGCGACCGGGCGGGCGACCGGAATCGCATCGAGATAGGTGCGGTCGGCAGCTTCTATCGCGGAATCTGCAGAGTTGTGTGACGGCCCGGCCGCCACGGAAGCAGCCACGGCGACTGTTTCCTGCTGCGCTCCGGGGGTCGCCACCGTACTGGAGTTTTCCAGATACCAGCCAACGATGGAGTCGATCGATCGGAGCGTTCCGAGTAGTTCCGGTGGAATCGCCGGCAGTTGCGGTTTCCGTTCTCGGATGGCCGAGAGGATCTCGACACGTTTGATGCTGTCAATTCCCAGGTCGGCTTCCAGATCGAGATCGGTGCCGATCGCTTCGGCTGGATACCCGGTCTTTTCAGAAATCACCGAGACGATGATGGACTCGACTCCATCCTCTTCGGTCGCAGTCGGTTGTTGTCGAGGGGGTTCAGGAACGATCTCGGTATCGATCTCGGAGTTCGGGCTCACCTCGCTGTACCAGGATACGATGGAATCGATGGTTCGAAGCGTGCCGAGCAGTTCAGGTGGAATCGCAGGTAACTCCGGTCGAGTTTGCCTCAATGCAGAGAGGATCTCGACGCGCTTGATACTATCGATGCCCAGGTCCGCTTCCAGGTCGAGATCGGTTCCGATCGCATCGACCGGGTAGCCAGTCTTGTCAGCGACCACCTCACGGATCAGTGATGGAAGGGTTGTGTCGACGATTTCGGTCGGTCGAGCCACCACTGGATCCGCAGCGCCCGTAGCCACCTCCGAGCTGCGCATGGCATCGTTCGGCCCGGGCGTCCTCGCATGGTACCACTCAACGATGGCATCGATGCTGCGCAGGGTACCCAGCAGTTCGGCGGGGATCGCCTCCAGATCGGGGCGCTCGACCCGCAGTGCCGAGAGGATCTCGACGCGCTTGATGCTGTCGATGCCAAGGTCGCTTTCCAGATCGAGGTCGGTGCCGATGGCGGAGGTGGGATAACCGGTCTTGTCGGCCACGATCTCGAGAATGGCAGCCATCAGGCCGTCATCTGCGGTCGTGGCCACTTCTTCAACCGCATCGTGTATCGGTCTGTCCGTCTCGGTTGCGGGAACGGATGCAGGAACCGGCGCGGGAACGGGTGCCGATGGGCGAGAAGTCCCCGGCGACCGATTCAGGCTGGCCTCCAGCACCTGCTCTGCGGTGCGTTGCGCTCCTGCGAGTTTCTGTTGCATCGACAGGGCGCTCTCGATCGCCTGCATCAAGTTCTCCTGAGATTCGGTGACGGTCATCGCAGGTGCCGACCGATCATCCGGTCTGGCAGCAGTGGTCACCCTCTCGGCAACGGAAGAGGTCGTGATCGATGCAACCGGGGTGACCGAAGGAGGGGAGGAAGTGTCGGTGGTGGGTGGCCGAACGACATCGGTTTCAGGTCGAGCGGTTGCTTCCCCTGGACCCAGGTTCGCCCCTCGAATCATCACCACCATCGCACCATCTTCCTTCTCGATGGGGCGACCATGAGGATCCCAGCTACAGAGATCTACAGGGTGCCCCTCGACGGCGAGGCGCCCCACGGCGGAAGCCAGATCTGTCAGGTCAGGTTTTCCTGAATCGACCGAGATCGCTGTTGCCCCTTCGGAACAATCTTCAAGTATCGAACGAATCAGCCCGGTCAGGACCTGCCCGGGACCCACCTCGAGAAATGTCGTTGCCCCTCGCTGAACCATCTCCTCGATCATCTCGAGGAACTGAACTGGACGGGCGATCTGGTGCGCCAGTAATGATTTCGCATCGGACTCCGCTTCCGGGTACTCCCTGGCGGTGCTGTTGGCGAACACTGCGGCTGTCGTCGGATGAAAGCGAGCGCGTTGAAGTACTTCCTCGAAGGGGGCCGCTGCCGAGGCGACCTCCTCTGAATGAAAGGCAGCGGCGACGGGAAGTTTGCGGTGACGAATCCCCCGTTGTTCGAGGATCCGAATCGCATCCGAGATGGCCGCGTCCTGGCCCGAGAGGACCGCCTGCTGTGGCGCATTTCGATTTGCGATCACGAGATGTGGACAGTTCTCCTCGACAAATCGCTCCAGCTCACGAATCGGCAGTGCCACCGCCAGCATCGAGCCCGCTTCTGCTCCACCCGCGCTCGCCATCAGTCGGCCGCGGAAGTTTGCGAGTTGATGGAAGTCAGTTTCTGTCAGCCTGCCGGACGCGGCCAGTGCTGTGAGTTCTCCAAAGGAGTGACCACCGAACAGATCGGCACCGATTCCGAAGCGCGAGAGTACGCGAAAGAGCCCGAGACTGACCGCGCCGAGTGACGGTTGAGCCACATCGGTTCGGCGCAATTCGGAGTCGTTTTTCTCTGCATCATCGGTCCAGCTGCGTGGTGGCCAGATCCGGGAGGCAAGGCCCGAGTCCTCCTGCTGGTTCCAGAACACCCGTTCTGCATCATCGACGGTCTGGATCATCTCAGGGAACCGACATGCTATCGGCCGGAGCATGTTGACCTTCTGAGAACCCTGACCGGGGAAAATGACTGCGAGTGAACCTCGACAGGGTCCGCTGTCGCGATCGATTCCGTTGGGCAGATTCCAGCGGCTGTTTGATTCCTTGCTCAGGGTGTCGAGAGCGGTTTCCAGTTTTGCCTTCGGATCCCCCTGGTACTCGACGACGATACTGATGCGATGCTCATCCGAGTTCCGGAAACGAGCCCTGCTTTCACGTGCCATCGAGTTGAGGATGTGAGCGCTCTCGGTAGACTTCAGTTCAGCCAGAGCATCCTTCAACTGCTGCGCCAGACGATCGGTAGTCTGGTCCGAGAAGGTCAGCAGATGGCAGCATTCGGACCAGTCCGTCTCGATCCGTCCGGCAGAATTTTCTTCCAGCACTGCGTGGAAGTTGCTCCCACCGAAGCCAAACGATGAAACCGCTGCTCGTCTCGGAAACCCGGGGTGACTGACCCAGGGGCGTGCCTGTTCCTCGATGTGGAAGGGCGAGTTGGATTCCCTGAGAGCATCGAGAGGTTCCCGGATCTTGATGCTGGGGGGTTGAACCTTGTGGTGAAGGGAAAGCACAGCCTTGATCAGTCCAGCGGCACCTGCAGCAGCCTTGGTGTGGCCAATCTGCGACTTGACGGAACCGAGTGCACAACTGTTCGGCAGCGCCTTGCCTCGGGAATATACCTCATGAAGGGCTTGAAGTTCGGTGGCGTCGCCAACGGAGGTGCCGGTGCCGTGAGCCTCCACCATACCGATCGTAGATGGAGAGATGGCAGCCTGCTCGTATGCGTCCAGGAGCGCTCGCTGTTGCCCCGCTGCAGTCGGGGCGTAGATGGCCGCCCCTTTTCCGTCACTGGAGGTTCCGATCGAGAGGAGTCTTGCATAGATTCTATCTCCATCTCGAACAGCATCGTCGAGCCGCTTCAGAACCAGCACCCCGATCCCTTCACCCAGAATTGTGCCATCCCCTGCACCATCGAAGGGCCGAGCATCTCCAGTCGGCGAAAGTGCTGGAGTCTTCGAGAAGCACATGTACATGAAGATGTCATTGAAGGTGTCGACTCCACCTGTGATGACCATGTCACTTCGACCGCTTCTGAGTTCCAGTGAGGCGAGGTGAAGCGCTGCGAGTGAGGAGGCGCAAGCGGCATCGGTAACGCAATTGGTTCCATGAAGATCGAGTCGATTTGCGATCCTCCCTGCGACGACATTTCCGAGCAATCCCGGAAAAGAGTTTTCCTTCCACGGGACATAGGAGTCGGAAATTCTCCTCACCACATCAGAAGCAGTTTTCTCATCGACGCCCGCTTCGCGTAATGCACGCCACCAATGCGGATGCCCCAGCCGGGCACCGAGTGGAATCACCAGTTCCAGTGCACCGGTCACGCCAAGAATCACCGAGGTCAGCGATCGGTCAAAGGCAGTGTGAGAGTCGTATCCTGCGTCCGTCAGCGCCTGTTTTGCGGCGATCAGCGACAGCAGCTGGGAGGTGTCCGTGGCCTCCAGATCATTGGGAGCGATACCAAAATCGAGCGGTCGAAATGGTACCGGAGTCAGAAATCCGCCGCGGCGCCCATAGGTGCGATCGAGCGAAGATCGATCGCTGTCGTGATAATCGTCCAGATCCCAGTAACCATCAGGGACCTCCTCGATGTGATCTCGACCACTTCGGATACTCGCCCAGTAGCCGTGGAGGTCTTGCGCCCCTGGAAAGAGGCAGCCGAGGCCGATGATGGCCAGGGGGGCATCCTGTGAAGCGGAGTGCTGGTGCGTGCGAGGGTTCATGTTGTTGACCTCAGGGTGTCGGATATCAAGCCGTTGGTCCTTCGAGGGGATCGATCACGGGCTCCAGGGGGGATCGGGATTCCCTGACGAGATAGATCCTGGCGCCGACACGCAAGAGCCGCACCGTGCATCAGTGTGTCTGCCACATCCGCAACGCGTCTGGCGGATGGATTCTCGAGCCAGCTTCCTCGTGTCCATTCATTGAAGGCACCCATCGCGGGGCCACACCAGATCTGATAGTCGAGTTTTCTCTGTGGATCTCCCGAGTTTGCCCAATCGGAGGAAAGGCCAAGGTACCACCGGAAAATCAACGCCATGCGATGATGAGGATCTCCGGAAGCTCTTTCCAGTTGACCCGGTTCTCGTGCGAGGAAGAACTGCCTGGTTTGCTCCCACACTTCTGCTACAGGCATCCGGAAGATCTCTTTTTCCAGCCGTAGCAGTTCAGCCGGTGGAAGTTCCTCGATGCTGTTGTAGGTTCGATACAACTCCAGAAGTTTTCTGGCACGTGGACCGAACATCGTTCCTGTGCGAAGAACTTGCAGATGTACTCCCAGTTCAAACATGTCTGAAGCGGGTGCCATGATGACATCGGCGGGGCCCGCAGCGGCGAGCATCTCCCTGACGACATCACTGGAACCGGACTCCACACACGCCTGGTGTACCGAGCCGATGACGACATAGTCAGCACCGAGAGCCAGCGCTGCACAGATCGCTTCAGGGGTTCCCAGACCTCCAGCGGCACCGATCCGAACCTCGGCTGTCGCTGGAAACTGCTCGGCGATCTCGGAGCGTAATCTGGCGAATGCGGGCACCAGCGTGGACATCGGTCGATTATCGGTGTGACCGCCCGAATCCGCCTCAGCGGTCAGATCGTCGCAGAGAGGATTCAATCGGGCCCACTGCGCCTGCTGGGACGTGATCTCACCCTTTCTGAGCAGTGCTTCGACCATCGCCTCCGGTGCCGGAGAGAGAAACTTGCGTGCTACTTCTAAACGCGACGCCTTTGCCATCACCCGGGGAACCCGGGGACAGCGGGTCAACGGAGCACTGGAAGCGATCTGCACACCCTGCAGTCGCATACGAACCAGTGGTTCCGTGATATCCAGATAGGCGCTCACCTCGACGCAGGGAACCTGCTCTTTTACGAGCAAGCGAGAGGTTTCATCTTCGATGGTCGGTTCTGCTGGACTATGGATCAGGTTGCATCCCCACGGTCTGTCGGGAAGTTGCTGCTTCAATTGCAGGAGTGCTTGATGCACCGTGGCAACGGACTGACCCGCGGCTCCATAAAAGGACAGGTAGCCCGCGCGAGCCAATTCGGTGACCAGCGGTACCGAGGCGATACCGTTTGCCATCGATCCGGCAACATACACACTCGCTGTACCGTGATCCCGGATGAAGTGAGCGGATCCCAGAGATGCGGGCGGCGTGGGGGGGATCGCTCCCAGCACGGGGATGCCATGCGGCGATGGACTGGATGCACCGGTGTCGTCGTGGAATGAGACCTGACCTGCTCGTACAGCACGGATGTCTCCCGATGGATCACCGACGATGGTCCAGTGATGATCCAATTGCTCCATCGCCTCATCGAGGTCCACTTGAACGGCATCCCCGTTCGGGACCCAGGTTCCGATGGCTGGCCAGGATGCATCCGGCCCTCGCTTCTGTCCCATTTACACTCCCCGATGGATCCCACTTCAGCTACGCCGGATTGGACGCTACAGGAGCACAAAGATAACTCCGATAACGGCACGACGCACCCAATACAGCAGGTAGGAGCCGATTCATGGGGAGGGGGCTGCCGCTGGGTCTGAGGCGTCGATTGGCTGCAGTGCTGGGCTCAGGGACGCTGCAGCAGCAGGCGGTAGGGCTGCTCCACGACGGTCGCATCGGTCGTTCCTGAGACCCTGAGCAAGATCGATCCGTTCGGTCCCGTCTCCACGCCCTCGAGGAAGGGGTCGAAGTAGAAGGGAGCAGAGGCGCTCGAGGCAGCGAGGAGAGTCTCTCCGTCGCTCGAGTACCACTCCAGCAAGCCGGTCAGCAGCGAGCCATCTCGCCTCGCCAGCAGTTCGACCTGAAAGGGTCCGGCGGTCGGCGGAGTGATCAGGTACCAGTCGTCATCGGTCGATGAATCGATGGTCGCGACGATCAGGACCGGTTCTGCTTCGATCTGGGGTGCGGTCAGCGGCGAGTCGTTGGCGCCGGTCGTTTCATCTTCCAGCCAGATCAACGCAGCGTACTGATCGAAGATGAGCCTGCGAATCAGACCATTGCCGTTGCCATCGTCTTCGAAGGGACGAAGCTGTAGGCGGATGAATTGTCCCGGCAGCGGTGGTGGATCGATTTGAAGGTGGATGACTGATCCATCGATGTCGATCGCTGTATCTGAGGTCCGGTCGATGTCATCGATTTGGATTCTGATCGAAGATTCACTGGCTGCTGGAAGATCTCTGGTGAACGAGAGTGACCAGGTCCCCGAGATCGATGGCATCGATGGCGCTGGCGAAATGTGTCGTAGTTGCGCCTGGCCAGGAGGATCCGCCAGTGCAGGATCGGGACCGACGAACTGGAGAGGATTTGCGCCCAGGGGGCCGAGGTCGTGCGGGGTCCCGTCGCTATCGAGGATCGCGGGGTCTGCAGCATCGATGAGTAAACTACCGGGCAGTGGTGTGCAATCCTCGAAGGGGATCTCACCTGTGGGCCAGAAGAAGACGGAAACCTGGTCGGAGGATCCAGCGACGCTCGAAGCGATCAGTGGTGGATCTACAGTGATCATCGGTCCAGAACTCGAGGTGATGTCGCGGAGCGATCCGTCATCAGCAATCTCGACGGACAGGTTTTCAAGCTGAGAGGGTGGCTGCTGGAGCAGTAGCGTTCCTCCATCGAGAATCGTGGCTTGAGAATATCCAGCTGGACGACCGACCACATCGATCGAGCCTGAGATCAGGTGGTCGGGTGCATCGGCAGGAAGGGCCTCGCCCTCCAGAAGGCAATATTGTAGTGGTGCTAGATCTATCGGAGATCCGCCAGAACTGAGCAGGCTGTCCTGGATGGAGATCGATCCGCGCAGAGTGCGGGACAAGCCGCCAGCATTTCCCTCTATCCAGCAATGCCACGCCGAGATGGACCCGAGCCCGTGGGTCGCCAGACCGGCACCGCCGTTTCCCAGGATGTTGCAGTGCTGGACCAGTGGCAGGGGGCCTGTGGAGATACCCGTGACGAGGATTCCATCGGTGCCATTTGCACTGATCTGGCAGCGAGATATGCGCAATGCGGCATCGGAATCGCCATCGAGAAAGATGCCAGCCATCTGATTTCCTCGGATGCGGTTATCATCGATGCGAACCCTCACATCCATCCGGTCCGATTCGACATTATCCAGGTCGATGACGATGCCCTCGAGTCGATTCTCCTCGATGGAGCAGTGTCGAATTTTCACCCGAATTCTGGCTCCTACTTCACTGACGGGGCCAGGGCCATCGATGGAAGCGATATCGAGGTCAATCCCTTCATCGCCATTACTCTTGATAACGCAACGGGTGATCTCGACTCGTGCATCGTAGTCGGTTCCAGCTCGGATCCACTGGCTCTCGATGCCTTCGTTGAGATTGTCGCGGATCTCGCAATCATCGATGCGGATCTCGGGGATTCCCTGGATGCGGATCCCTTCACCGCTGCAGCCGGTGACGACGCAATCTGCGATATGAACGCGGATCTTCTCTCCCTCGAGGTAGTCGCTGCGAAGATCGATTCCCTGGGTTGTGGCACCACTCATGCGGCAGCGAGTGATCCTGGAATTGCAATCTTCGGCAAAGACGCAGGACTCTGCGATGTCATTTCCAGCCAGGCTGATCCCGTCGATGCCGTTGAGCAGGTCTCCTGGCCGAAGGCTGACCAGGTCATTGGGAAACAGGATTCCAAACTGTGTCAGATTCTTGACGGGATCCCGCTGTTCCAGCTGATAGTCCTCGAGAAATCCACCGAACACCATCATGCCGGGGAAGAGGAAGAGGTTCTCGGGGTAGAGTCCCTCTGCGACGTACAGATTCACTCCCTGTAGCGAGATGCTCGTCGCGACTGCCTGGGCCAGGGTGGGGAATGCGGTTTCAGGAGTCAGCCCGTCGGCGCCGGATGTATCGGCCCCTGATCGCACGTGACGGATCGGATTCGGTGTTGCCACCCACTCATTCCTGTTGGGATCGACCTCTCCCGATGCGTCCAGAGCTCTGACAAGGAAGCGCAGCATTTCACCATTTGGCAACCCCTCGACGGTGAGGTTGGTGGCTCCCTCTGCGATGAAATCGGGAGAATCCAGATCGATGGGGATCGAGTCAGGTGAGATGAAGATCAGATACTCGATCTGCTCGGCAGGGGTCTCGTCATCGGAAGCGTGTGCCCAGCCGATGCGTACCATTCCATCGCCTGCTACCAGATCGGTGATCCCACCGAATCGTGGGTGGCTGACCTGTGCGAGACCATCCGATCCGAGTCCGCCGCCGTCCGGGACGGAACCCACATCCACGACCGGTGCAGTCGGAGGGGTGAAGCGATCACAACTCGTGAGCGCCAGCAGCGCCACGATGATAAAGGACATACTCGGCAAGAAGCGCATCTCAGAAGTTGTACTCCAACTGTATCGATGTAAACCAGGCAGGATCCGCCGTGGTCACGAATGCTGAGCCGGGCTGGAAATAACCGATCTCGAGATCGAGATCGTAATCATCCCACAACTCGGTGAGGCCGAGGACCAGATCCAGTTCCGTCCCCAGTTCTCGGTGAAGGCCTTCAGGAGAGATCCTGATTCGGGACCGTCGGATCTCGGTAGAAGCCTCTACCTGATTGTAACTGTGGAGTATCAAATCGATGGAAGAGTCCCGTGTAGGGCGCAGTCCAGCGCCGATTGTCAGGACCGACAGGTTCGAGAGTTCTGGCCTCATCAGGACTCCGAGATAGCGATAGGAAGAGACCCCGAAGTAGCGCCCGTTGTTGTCCTGGTAACCTGTTTGACGGAAGTTCTCATCGGTTCCGTCGTTGGGGTCACTGTCACCCGATCCCCATGCCCAACCACCAAAGAGATAGGGCTGCATCGGCAGCGAATCAAACTGCCTGGCGATGGTGGTATCGATGCCAAATGCGGAAATTTTGTCGTACCCGCTGATGCCATTGACATAGGCTCCGTCGACCCACCAGCGCAGGTTCCCATCCATCTTGCGCCCGTGAGACTGAAACCCGATGAAGAAGGGCGATTCATTGAGCAGGGCGTTCGGGTCTGAAAAATCGATGCCGGGGCGATCCTGTACGATGTCGATGATGTAGATGGATGCATGTGTGCGGCTTTCGGGGCGCCATGTGCCGATCAACATCCGATTCTGTCGGTATTCGAGTTCAATCGGAGGCGCGCCGAGCAGTGTCGACCAGGATGTTTCTATCGAGTAGGGGCCATCCTCCCACTCCAGCCGTACCGCGTCGAGGGAGGCGTCGTAGAACCACTCCCTTCCCTCATCAAAATCCATTCGTCCGATCTGGAATGAGATGGGCTGGCCAAGATGGTTTCCTTGCTGGAAGTAGTAGGCCTCCTCCAGAGCCAGGTCCTGGTCTGGAGCGACATCCAGTTCGTCCTCCTCGACGATGTTGGTCGACTTCCAGCGGCCCTTTGCGAACAGGAACCGATGCCGGTCCTCGTTCCAGGTGGCCTCGATACTGGCACTCAATTTGTGATCCACTCGATCCCCGGGCAGGTTTTCCTCCAGATCGTGGTTGGTTCTGGTGTCATTTGTGAACTTGATTCTTCCACCGAGGGAAAGGCGGCCATCGAGGTACCGGATGGAACCGATGGGCCGCTCGTCGTCCCACTGGATCCGACGCTGTGCTGACTTTCGGAAGATTTCGCCGGGGATCTCGGTCGTTGGGCCGATGCGGCAGCGAATGCCGTGGACCGTCAGCAAGGGGACGCCGTCCTCGTCCCGTTCCTCCGCCTCGACATATCCTTCCAGTTCCAGTATTCCGAACTTGGCCCTGTCGGGAGAAGTGTTGACCTCTATCTCCTTGGCCAGAAACGTCCGCTCGGCAGAAAACGCACCCTCGATCTCGACGCGCCAACCTGGTTTCAGATCGCCCAACTCGTGAGATTTCTCATTATCTTCAGAGTCATCGAAGTCGGTCTCGGGGTCGATCAGAATGGTGAATGGCCCCAGGTTGAAGGTTCCGGATTGTTCATCAATGGAGCCCACGAAGCCTTTGATCTCGAGAAACTCATCGGGTTCTTCCCGGACCAACTTCACAGCTTCCAGATACTCCCCGTCCCAGCGCCCATCGATTTCGACGCGCGTACCGATGGGGAAATCACCGATGGTCGGCTCATTCGTGGTGGCCATGGACGGCATCACAAACAGCAGCAGTAGCGTTGGGATGAAAGATCTCATTCGAGTACTCCTTCCCATTCACCTCTGGATTCATGCAATTGTTTCAGGCTCTTGAAAAGCGCATTGATGAAACCATCGTATCGAGCCCTGCGGCTATAGATCAGAGCCAGCCGGCATAAGGTTGCGCCTGTCCAGGCTTGCAGGTGTGCCGGTGAGATTCCTCGTATTCTGGTATCTGCAGCGATGCTGCTGGCAACCTCTTTCCACGGAACCGGTAGGCCTTGTAGTGCCCGGAGTCGGCAGTGAGCAATGATGTTGCCCGAGTCCAGTGCCGGGTCGGCTCGGGCGAGCAGATCCAGATCGATGAGAGAGGTACCAGATGCCGAGACGATCATCTGCTTATCGTGTAGGTCTCGATGAGCGAGTGACATCTCGACCTCGTCGAGATCCAATAAACGCTCGATGGCGCTCGTCACGAGCGGTTCGGCCTCGGTATGAGGTCTCTTGAGAATACGCTGAAATACTTCCAGCCGTGTTCTGAGGATCGAGATTTCATCCGCCACCTGGTGACAAGGTAGGCTTTCAGGAGCGGGGCTGCTACCGAGCCAGGTCAGAGCATCTCGGAGCACTTCCAGGTGTACCGGCATCCAGACTCCAGTAGTCCACAGGTGGTGCAGACTGAACCCCGGTCGCTCTTCGGTGACGAGAACCTTTTCTTCTTCATTCCAGTCGATGATCTCAGGCACCGCAGGATGGTTTCCGGGTGACTGGCCAGACAGGTGTTTCCATCGTTCCAGCAGCTGGCGGTCCTTGCGGAAGATTTTTGCATAGTAGCTGATGTGATTGCGGCGCAATTTGAAGATCGCACGACTCCCGACACGCCATGCCTGAAGCTGGACAGAATATCCAGAAGAGATCCACCGTGCGCAAGCCGATGCCATCACCGGAAGCCTCTTGTCGCTCATGGCGTCCAGCTTTGTCCGTGTTCCCTTCTCATCGAGGTGATGCCAGTCCACGACCGGATCGGCCTTATTTCCTTCGAGGCAGTACCACCCACCCGAGCGTGCTTCTTCGACCCGGAGCCAGTTGGTCTCGGGGTCGAGGTGGTCTGCCAGTGGAGCGATCAATTTGGAAGTCCAAGTCATTTCTCACCTCCTGCAAGCAGTCGATGGCACTCTGATAGCGAGGCTTGTAGTTGATCTTGCCAGTCCATCTCCAGGTTTCTTAGCGGTTCGGATGCGCGGCGGAGAATCGCCAGAACCCTACCGATGACGATGTGCTGTGGCAGAAGTTGGCGGTCGCTCTGCTGCTGATAGCCTTCCACGAAAGAAACAGAAGCAGCCTCATCGACTCCCCGGATGCGAAGATCTTCCAGCAAAGAGCCGATGTCGAGACAGGCATAGCCGCGTCCAGCCCGGTCAAAGTCGACGATGATCGGCATGCCCTTATTGATCAGGAACTGATCGAGATGGAGATCGCCGTGTAGCAGTGAAGAGGGCAATGAGGAGAGGATGGGGATCTGTCCCAGTAGTTCATCGGTGATGGATTGGATGTCACTCCCACACCCCGGAATCAGGCGAGTCAGGTCAGCGGCGAGAATATTGACCTCATCGAGCATCAACTGAGGTGGTACATGAGAGTTGATCTCCAGAGGTAGTGAGTGAAACTCGGCGACTGCAGTCCCGAGTGTTCGCAGTACATCGGTGAGGTTCTCACCGGAGGTGAAGATCGACTTTCCGTCACACCATTCGTGGGCGAAGAGCGATCCATTGGAGGCAGCACCGAGAAACTGTGGAGTCTGAAAATTCTTACAATCTGTGGTGGCTGAGGAGATCTGCTGCGCCTGTTTGATGGACATCTGCGCAGTTGCTTTCTTCTCGACCTTGAGGTGCAGGCGAATCCTGATCTTCTGGTCTTCAGTGAGATGTCTGAACTTCAGTTTTGCGCGCAGCACAGCCCGCCTACCCGGCTTGTATGCGAGCAGTCGGAATTTTGTCAGGCTTCTCTGAAGTCTCCATTGATCACTTGATCGGTCTTGTACCAGTTCCAGAGCGAGTCGACGGAAGCGATCCGGCTCGTAGATCCGTCTGAGCTCGGGTATTTCAGGATCATTGGGAAATGGCAATCCGACGACACCCGACTCTTCATCGAGGAATGGCTTGAACCCATCCGGGGATGGGAGTGGACGTCTGGTTTTTTCCTTCTCGAAGGCCAGCGATGCTCGTTCGCGGTCATCGAAGATTCGTAACAGGATACCCTGCGGAGGCGTGTCGGCGGACTCCCGCGGATCGCCCATCAAGAATACCCGGCATGCTCCAGGCTTCAGTCGCAGGTACTGGATGCTCTGGCGCGGGTCATCGAGCCCAAACACCTTCCCCTCGGCGACAAGCCGATCCCAGAGTTCTCCATCGATCAGTTTCGAAAAACCGAATGGCGTATCGGGTGGCAGGGGGAACTCTGTCATCGTATCCCTCCTGTGTCCGTTGGCCCTGTCTGTCCAACGATGGACCCGCCTTCCATCACGACCTTTCGGTCAAAAGTATCCGCAAGCAACTCGTCGTGGGTGATCAGGATCAGAGTCTTGTTTTTCAAGAGTCTGGGAAGGAGTTCTCTCAGATCAGCACTTGTTTCTGGGTCTATTCCCGTCGTCGGTTCATCCAGGATGACTATCGGGGTGTCGCGGAGAAATGCGCTGCCGAGGGCGAGCCGCCGTCGCTCGCCTCCGGAGAGATCGCTTCCACCTTCGGCGAGGATGCGATCGAGTTTGTCGGGGTGCTGGAGAAGGAATTGGCAGCCGGAGTCGTTCAGCGCAGCGATCATCTGCGCCTCGGTTGCATCGGGGTTATGAAATAACAGGTTGTCTCGAACAGACCCTGAAAGCACCAGGCTGTCCTGCAGGACCACCGAAATCTGATCCCGGATGCTACGGATTGTCCAGTCGGTGATGGCATGATCATCGATCAGGATCCTTCCCTGGCCTGGTTCGTATAGCCTCAGCAGCAGATTGCAGAGAGTGCTCTTGCCCGCTCCGTTGTGTCCCACGATCACGAGGTGCTGTCCCTGAGGAATCTGCAACTGGATTCCCTTCAGCGCCGCGGGGGGATTCTCGAGTTGTTGTGGATCGGAGCCGGATAGGTAATCGAAATGCACATCCTGGAATTCAATCTTGCCTTTCAGAGGCGGGGCAGCGACAGATCCGGGAAGATCCTTCTCTTCCGGTTCCACCTCCAGAACCTCTGCAATCCTGACTGCGCAGGCGGACGCCTTGCCGATCTTTCCCGCCAGTCGAGAGGCTCGCCTGAGAGGTTTCTGGAGAGATCTGACATAGGAGATGAAGACCAGCAGGATCCCAGGTGTCATGCCAGAACTTTGATGCACTCGCCACGCACCTGCGAGCAACACCACTGAAAGGCCTCCCGCGAAGATCAACTCTGTCCATCGAGAAAGCGAGGCTTGAAGGCGGGTGGCCCGAACCCCTTGTCTCAGAGAAGATCGGTTTTTTCGAGCAAAGCGACGAGTCATCTCTTCTTCTCGCCCGAGGGATTTGACCAGCTGAAGCGCAGTCAGGCCTTCTCCCGTGGTGAAGGCGATTTCTCCTTCGAACTCTCGTTGCTTCTTGGCGACCTTGGTGATTCGCCGACCGAAGAATCGTGCCAGCGTAGAGACACTGATGAGCACCACCAGCGAGATCACCGCCAGCTCGGGGTCGATCCAGAACATCAGGGAGAGAGTGGCGATGGCCTGGATGGCTCGACCAGAAATGTCGACCAGCTCTGTTGAGAGAACATCTCTCAACATCGGAACATCCCCGGTGATTCTCACCAGGAGATCACCCAGTTTCTGGTCCCTATGAAATCGAAGCGACAGATGCAGAAGCTGGGAATAAAATCGCTTCCTCAGTTTCATCACCATGCGCTGGCCCGCCATGGCGCTGGTCACGGTGCGGAAGTATCCAAAGATACCCTGACCGGTGGCGATCAGCAGGACTGCTGCACTGACGATGCCGAGAAAGGCCATAGGTTGCTGCTGTGGCCAACCCGGAGGAACGAACAGGATGGAGGCGCCTTCTTGAGGGATGAGAAGACCGTCGAATACATATCTGACCGGCCACGGAGCGAGCAGAGCAAACAGAATCTCCACGAGCAGAGCACCGCCTGATAGTGCCAGTAACGGCGACTGGGTTCGGATCAGATCACCGTGTTTTCCGGTGATGGTGGTCCAGTCCTGCAGTCCCTTCCTCAGTGCTGTGGTTGGCTTCACCGCACAGCCTCCACAAGATCAAGGATCTCCCTCGCACGTATTTTCCAGGTCGCGTTCTTCAGAACCCAGCGACGAGCACAATCTCCAGTTTCCTTCGCAGCCTCGGGGTCGTTGAGAAAAGAGTGGATGCTGTTGGACATTGCATGAAAGTCTCCGACCGGCACCAGTTGGCCGCGCCCTGCAGCAAGTAGTTTGCTGATCTGTCCGACATCCGATCCCACCACAGGGAGACCGCAGCCGAAATACTCGAAGATCTTCAACGGGGAGAACCAGAACTCCTCCAGTTCCGGATAGGGTGCGACGGCTACATCGCAACTGGCCAGCCAATCGCCAACATCTTCGTGGTTGAGTCTGCCGGGGGCATGGATCCTGTCGATGAGTTCGAGCCGCTCGGCGTGCTTCAGGAAGTCTCCCCTCGCCGGTCCATCTCCGACACAGACAAGATGAGCAGGCGAATTCAGATCCTCGACCAGGATGCGAAATGCCTCCAGCAAATCCTCGATACCATGCCAAGGTCTGAAGGTACTCGTGAACCCGATCAATGGCGTCCCCGGTGGAGGAAGGGCAGGCGGACGATTCTTTGCAGAGGGTTGAAACTTCTGCTCATCGACGCCATTCGGGATCACCTTCACTCCCCTGGAATGGAGGCGTTCCGAGATCACCCAGCTGGCGACCTCATCGGAGACACATACGATTCCGTCGGCCTCACGCATCAGCAATCTGGAAATACCATCGGCGAGGTCCTCGTTGGCAAGCCTGCGAAATTGTCTGGTTTCCAGAGGAAGCGGACTGTTCACCTCCAGGATGAACGGAACCCCCAACTTTCTCGCCAGGTACACCCCACCTGGATGCCACAAACTGTAGCGCTCGTAGATGAAGTCGGGGACTCCAGAGACCTGATCCACCCTGGAAAGAAACAGGCGGTTCTCCCTGTCCTCGAGAGATTTGTGTTTACGGCGAGGGGGAAGGTCGATCGCCATGAGTGCATTGCCATGCAGAGCATCCGATTTGGCACGAACGGTGTGTATTTCGCCTTTGAGGCCATGCCCGTTGAATGCATTGCAGAGGGAAGCGACATGTACAGATGCGCCCTTGGTTCCCGGAAGAGGGATTCCCGGGTCAGCACAGATGTAGCAGAAGCGTTGCATCAATCTGGCCCTAGCGCTCTGACGCCAGGCTCTGCTCGAAATACCCACGCAGAGTGGCAACATTGGTGGAGAGGTCGAACAACCGTCGCGCTCGTTTTCGGGCGGTTCCCTTGACCAGGTCACCGTTGCGGATCTTATCTGCAACTGCCTCGATGGCACCTGCAAGTGCTTCGGGATTCGCGGGCTCGACCAGCATGCCCGCATCGTCACCGACGATTTCTGGGCAACCAGTGAGGGTGGTGGTGACGATGGGAAGATCCAGGCCGAGCGCTTCCAGTAGTACCGTCGGTAATGCGTCCATGTTGCCATCGCTGTCAGGCACGCACCCCAGCGCCATCAAGGAGGAACTGGAGCAGAGCCTGTTGACTTCCTCGATGGGCAAGCCGCCGGTGAACTCGACATCCGCATCGAGTTGAAGTTGTTTACTCATCGCCTGGAGGCGATCTTCCTCGTCCCCATCTCCCACGATGGTGGTCTTGAAGCGAAACCCCTTGCCCTTGAGGATTGCCAGAGCATTCAGGAGATGGTCGAAGCCCTTCTTGGGGACAAGCCGTCCGACACTGATGATCTGGATCGGGTCGCAACTCGGTTCCGTCTCCGAGGGCGAGAAGAAATCCAGGTTGATGCCGTTGTAGAGCCGTATCACCTTTTCTGCGTCAACTCCCGGAGTGTTTTCAATGATGTAATTCTTGTTGAAGTCACTGACGGTGATGGCGAAGGAGGAGAGATCTACAAGATCTCGAAATAGCACCCTGTCGACGGTTTCTCTGAAGATGTCCTTCGCGTGACATGTGAAGGAGAAGGGAATGCCGTAGAGGATCTTCACCAGCGCAGCCATTCGAGTGGAAATGGTCGCGAAGTGAGCATGGAAGTGTTGCACACCTGCTGATTTTGCTTTTGCTCCGATGACCAATGCCCTCAACAACATATCGAGGTCCTTCGGGATCTGGTGACGCTGGATGAACTCCACAGCATCTGCCCAGCGATCCATGGGAGGAGCCAACCCCGGTTCCAGTTGCCAGATCTTTCGCCACAACGATTCGGGCTTTTCTCTGGGTGTGTATTGAATGGAGAGTTTCAACTGGCTGAGATTTCCATGGAAGCGTCCATCACCAGGAGCCATCAGGCTGAACACATCGACATGGACTCCCTGGCGCTCCAGTTCCAGCACCTCATTGAGTATGAAGGTCTCTGATAGACGCGGAAACATCTTCAGCAAGTATGCGACATGAAGGACTTGCTCAGGCTCCGATGAGATCTGATTTGGCAACGGGATGGACCTTTCTCAACTGGAAAAATTGCTGACGTATTTTCTCGATTCTGGAGAGGAAGTTGCCCACTCCATCCATGCTCAGTCCTTGTTCCTCAGGGGTTGGAGGGGGAGGACTCGAGAGCGCATCATTGATCTCTTTGAAGAGGGATGCAGTGGTCAGGTCGTCAGGGTGGAGGCAGCGGACCAATCCCATGCTGGCGAAGAGCGAAGCTCTCAACCACTGTTCCTTACGCGGGAAAACCCTGGGGATCACGACCGTCGGCTTCCTGGTGGATATCGCTTCCATCATGGCGTTGTAGCCACCCATCGTGACGACAAGATCGGCGGAGTTGAGGTGCTGCTCGAGATGGGTCGTGAAGCGCAGCACCTGGAGGTTACTGACCGATCCGAATCTGCTGGCCAGCGCTTGAGAATCTGTTCGAGAAAGGAATGGCCCCGTGATGAGGGTCCCTTCCAACTTGTGGGGATAGAGTTCAAGTGTCTCGAGAAAGGTCGATCCAATGGGGAAACCATCCTCGCCGCCACCGGAGACACATACGATTCGTTTCAGAGAACTGGGAGTCTTGAATGCTGTACCGGTAGGCTCTGTGGACCCACTCGTATGGACCGATCGGCGTAAATACCCGAGGTATTCAATTCGTTCACATGCACTGGTACTCAGGCCGTAGAGTTTCCCCAGATCGAACACCTTCTGATTTCCGTAAACCCAGATGTGATCGTAAAGATGTTCGATCAACTGGGAGCACCCATCCTTGATCCAGCTATTCTTGACCAACGGACCTTCGTCGATGATATCTCGCAAGCCGATCGCAAGACGCGTTCCCTGGGCTTTGAGGTCTGCCAGCAGTGGTAGCAATTCACCACGAAGTCCGGTCGGAACATGGTCCACGACGAGAAGGTCTGGATTGAATTCAGTCAGAGCCCTTCGGAGAGTTTTCCGACGGCGCGCCAGTGTCTCGGTGAGAGTCATCAGGTCGTTTCTGGGCGTGTAATTGCCCTCGGCATTCTTGGTGACGGTATCCAGGGTGACGATCCGGGTATCGGCGGGAAGATCGAAGAAGTAAGCCCTCGACGAGCCGGTCACCATCAGGATCTCGAGTCCGCCCAGATGCTCCTGGGCCTTCTGGGCCAGCAACAATGAGCGTCGGAAATGACCCAGCCCGTAGCCGTCATGGCTATAGAAGGCGAGTCGGAACTTGGCTGGATCTACCTTGTCGGTACGCACACTCGAGCGGTCCATTTGAGGCCGTTCCCCTCCTTCTGTGACTGGATCTGCTGTGATGTTAGCAAATGACTGGCCATGGGGTCTGAATGTATACTGATAGTCACGATGTGTCGATATCAGATTCTAACTCTTGATTTCGTATAGAGTTATGGATGATTGGATGGCGTAAATTTGTGGCTGAGAGGAGCCATCGTGGCGGTATGCGGCCTATGGATAAGGGGTGTCGATCCGGCTGGCTGCATGGAGCCGGCAGGGTGGCGCAAGTTAGCCAAGTCAGGAAATGGACCCGATCAACTGGGAGACAGTCCTCGCTTGTCGAGTTTGTGCCGCAGAGCTCCTCGCGTCAGCCCGAGCAGCCGAGCGACTTCTGAGACATTTCCATCGGTGTGTTTGAGTGCCTGCTCCAGCAATCGGCGCTCCACCTCCTCGAGGGTGCATTTTCCCGCATCGAAGTTGAAAAGGATCTCCTCGACCCTCATCGGGACTGTACCGGCGGCGGTGTTGGAGATTCGCTGCTGACCGAGGTGTGGCGATGCGATGGTCTCATCGGATGAGATGAGCACCTGCCGCTCGATGGTGTGCGCCAGTTCCCGGATGTTCCCCGGCCAGGAGTACTGATTCAGTTCAGCTCGTACATCTGCGGTCATCTGGAGGTCGGGTTTCCGGTACTTCTGTTGATATCGTTGGAAGAAGTGATCGATCAGCAGGTCGATGTCGCCACCTCGATCTCGAAGGGGTGGAAGTTGCAGCGATACTACCTTGAGGCGGTAGTAGAGATCTGATCGGAAGGCTCCATCGAGTGCCGCCTGTTCGAGGTCCTGGTTGGTCGCAGCGATGATGCGCACATCGGCCTGGTGTTCTCGGGTGCCTCCGACCCGGCGAACCTTCTTGGTTTCGAGCACATTGAGGAGTTTTGTCTGCATATCCAGCGGCATGTCGCCGATCTCATCGAGGAAGATGGTGCCGCCCGCAGCCACCTCGAACAGTCCCTGCTTGGTCTTGGTGGCGCCTGTAAAAGCGCCCTTCTCATGGCCAAACAACTCGCTCTCGATCAGCGACATCGGAAGCCCGCTCATGTTGATCTGCAGGAATGATGCACGAGATAGGCTGCCCGATTCGTGGATGTATCGAGCCAGCAAGTCCTTGCCGGATCCCGTTTCTCCTCCAATCAGTACCGTCGGAAGTTCTGCAGCACTATCGACAGAGATGCTTGAAATCTGTTCGATCACCGACAGAACTTCCCTCAGCTGTGGAGAATCTCCAATGATCTGATGGTCGACGGTCAGTGCGGATGCTCTTTCAGTGACCTCGGCGAGACGTCTGAGGTCCGCATTACCCAGTTCACGTTCAACGACCAGGTGCAGTTCTTCCAGGTCGAGTGGCTTTTCCAGGTAATCGAGGGCGCCCTCTTTCATCGCTTCGACGGCACTGTCGACGGAAGCGTATGCGGTCACCATCAGTACGGGGACCTCAGGCATCTCCTCCCGGATCTTGCGCAGGACATCGAGCCCCGAGATATCCGGCAACTGCACATCGAGGATGGCCATGTCGATCGACCGGGTGTCAAGAATTCGCATCGCTTCGGCGCCAGTCTCTGCGGGAAGAGAAACATGGCCTCCCCGACCCAGTTCGAGAGTCAGAGATTGGAGCAGTGGCAATTCGTCATCGAGGATCAGTATCTGAGCCATCGGCTTCCTTTTCATTCTTGTCAATGCTCGGGTCACGTTCCAGCGGGATGGCGATGGTCAACGTGCTTCCCGCCCCGGGAGAAGATACCACATCGATCCGACCTCCGTGGCCGTGGATGATTCTTTGTGTCAAGGAGAGGCCGAGTCCGAGCCCTCCCTTTTTTGTCGTGAAATAGGGGGAAAAGAGGCGGGATAGTACTTCTTCCGTCATTCCGGTTCCCTTGTCTCGCACCTCGATGATCAGGTCTCGGTCAGATGTGCAAGCGACCAGCGAGACGATGGATCCAGCACTGGACGCTTCGATGGCGTTGTTGAGTAGCACGATGACCGCCTGTTCGAGCCGGCGCAGATCGATCTCCACTGCAGGAAGTTCAGGTTCGATCTCGATGGCGATCTCGACCTGGCACCTTTGACCGAAGGAGTGCACTGCAGCACAGACTCTGGCCAGGTGATCGCCCAGACCAGAGAGCGGTTTTCGATCGAGCTGGATCGGCTTCAAGCCCTGCAGAAGGTCTCGCAACCAGCGATCGGCTCGATCCACAGTTTCCATCATGGTTCGCAGTGATGGTTCGACCAGTTCTTCATCGTCGCTTCGCAGGCACCCCTGTGCCAGAGCCCGGATGCTGCCGAGAGGATTACGCAAGTTGTGAGCCACGGAGGCGGTCATCTCTCCGACTGCGGCGAGGCGTTCACGGTCAACCAGCCTCTCCTGATACTGAGCGATGTCGGTTGACATCGATTCCACCTCGCGAGCAAGACTGCCCAGCTCATCTCCGGAGGAAACCTGAATCGGCTCTCCGTAGTGCCCCTGAGAAATCAACTGAGCAGCGTGGGAGAGTCGTTCGATGGGAGTGATGATCCAGCGCTTCAGCAGCAGGAAGAAACCTCCGCACAGTGCCAGCATGATGATCCCCAGGGTTCTCAATGAGACCGTGACCACTTCGGAGGCGTATCTTGCTCTGGACTCCATCTGCCCGACTCTCGATTGCTGAATTTGCTGTAGAGAGCGAACCGCCTCTGCGATGTCGGGAAGCAGATGGTCTCGCAACCAGTTACGGGTTCGTTCCAGAGCCCGATCCTCGAGCCCCTCTTCCACGTACCGAAGGGAGTTGGTCACGGCTCGAGAAAAATTCTTCACCGGCCGGGCCAGTGCCTCGATCGCTTGCCTCTCCCGGATGGAAATCTCCACATCGGGCATCTGGAGGTCTGCGATGATCTGCTGGCAGCGATCGATCCGCCGGGAAAACAGGTCACGCTGAGGGGATTGCCACTTCGGGAGGTCGTCGATCTCCGAGGTGGTGATCAGCAGCAGGTCGCGAATTTCACCGATGGCGACCAGATCCGTGCGACTGCGCTGGCTCTCACGGATGGCCAGCTGGAGGTCGTCGATGACGCGCAGGGCTGCGATCCCGCCCCCGATGGAGACCGTCAAGAGGACGATGACAAGCAGTCGAATTCGCGTGCGAATCAACATCATCGGTCTCCCTCGGAGGCGACGCTCCACTCCAACGAGAAGTGGTCTGGATCGCTGGGTGCAGGAGACACATCCGGAGTCCACTCGATGCGAACTCTCTGGCCTGCACTCAGCAGCGCTGAGGACGAGATTTCCATCCTCTTTCCATCGAGATCGGTCTCGACCGGACTCGTCTTCCCATCGATGATCAGTGTCACCTTCGGTGCTTTGGGCAGTTCCTCTGACAGGAGGATGAGCCATCGCGGGCTGGGCCCTGGCGAGAGGGTTCCCGGCATCGGTTCGACGGCTGTGAAGGAAATCGATCGCTTCGATTTTTTGATGCTGCGATCCACTCCCGGCCGCAGATCGCCGATCGGCGCGCAGAGGGTGGAACTCCATCCTGCCGCGAACCAATCGAGGTACTGTGGCCATGTCGGGATCTGCGGCGTGAGGCTCCACAGCCAGCAGGAACCTGCCTCGATCTTGCTGGAGTTCCCACCACTGACCATCAGTGTCCCGTCTGGCTCCTGTCCTTCGATGGCGATCGGGGGATCGCCACGGTGGTGATGCAGGAAGCCGGTTCCGAGAGGAGCGGCATCGGGCGAAGAGATCGACAGGAGCGGACCCGTTACCTGATCGATGCGGAGCATCTTGGGGCGGGCTGAGTTCGGCTCGGCGAGTTCCACGCCGTCACTGCGAACTCCGACCGGAGCGGGACCGACGCCACTACAAGCCCACATCCGTGCTTTCAGTTGCAGAAGATCGGAACTCTTCACTGCGGCACCGGAGTTGTCGACGAACAGGCTGCGAGTGACATCGAGCAACCCCTGTCCAGAGAGCAGCACACCGCAACCAGCCTGGGCTGCGAGGAAGCAGGAATGGAGGCGGGTCACAGCGTCGGTGGAATCGCCGCTGGCGAGCACGCCTGCGCTCCCGAGGTTTCCCAGGAACTCCGACTCGAGAACACTGAAATCTCCGGGGGCATCGGCGTCGATGTGGAGTCCAGTCTTGTGATTACTGATGAAGGAGCACTGCTCTACACGGATTCTCAGGTCTGCGTGGGAACCTTCGGGATAACGGATGTCGAAACTGGCACCGTGATCATGATTTCGCTCGACCAGAACTCCGCGCAATCCGATGCGGATCCGCGCCGGGGCATCTCCGTCGCCGAGTGGAGAATCAATCTTGATGTTGATTCCGATGTCCTGGTTGCGAGCCACCTCGCAGCGATCCATATCGATCCTCGCCTTCGCCCCCGACCGAGGCAATAGCGGCAAGACCGATAGTCCACTCTGCTGGTTGTCTACAAGAAGGCAGTTGCGGATGGCCAGATCCACATGGCCTTCGATCCGGATCCCGTCGCCACCATTTCCGCTCACGATGCAGGATAGAATCGTCCCGGTTGCGAGGCCGTCCTTGTCGAGATCGGTCTCGATCTGGATGCCCTTGTCCTTGTAGTGGAGAACCTCACATCGAGAGAGTCGCAAGTGGCAATCGTCGGCGACGATGGCGCGGCGTGCCTCGCTCTTGCCGTCAAAATGAAACCCATCGACGACGACCAGTTGATCGCCCGGAGGCAAGATGACCGAATCCTGACGGGGTGAGCCGATCAGCAGCGAGCGGTGCAGATCGGGGCTGGAGTCCCCGGAAAATCCTGTTGGGAAGCCACCATAGATGGCCATCCCTTCGAATAGCAGTAACTGTTCCTCGTACTCTCCTTCGGCCACGAGGATGTTGATGCCCAGGAGACCGATCGCTTCACCGATGGCATCATCGATGTGCTGCAATGCGCTGGTCGGAGACGCGCCATCGCCCCCTGCAGGAGCGCTGGCATCGACATAGAGCACCGGGTTGGGCAGCGCTGGCCACTCGGCTTCGTTGGAGTCGCTCTGTTGCTTCTCATCGATGGCTCGAACTACCAGGAATACTTGCTCCCCATTGGCCAACCCCTCGAGCAAGTGAGAGTCGGCACCGGCATCGGTCGTGACAGTGGGCTCCGAGAAGTCCTGCTTTCCCGGGCGGCCGGATAGATAGATGTGGTAACGCATCTTTGCTGCAGAGGTGAGGTCGTCTTGAGCGGGGTCCCAGGCGACCAACACCTGCCCATCGCCAGCGATCGCCGAGTTCGCACCCTCGAAGAGTGGGGGCCGATCGTGACCATCTCCGTGGACCGTGGATGGGTCTGTGATCTGGATCGGTAAACTGACGACCGTGTCGGGGGGAATGGTATCGGTTTCAGAGGGATCCTCTGCACGATCACCAACGCAACCTGTGACACACAGCCACAGCGTCAGCGAGAGACTGCACAGGAGCAGGAATCGTCGATCCGCGTCGGATCGGGTGGGATGGTTCAGAGGCTCGGTCGCCAACACTACCTCCGCAGGGTTGAGCGCAGGGCTGAAGTCCAGCACTGCACACATCTTACCGCATCAACAGTGGACTGCATCAGGAACCCGTGGCGAGACCGATACGATTGATCCGATCCGAGGTGATGGGAACATCGGGGTCCCCGGTGTAATAGAGCAGGAATCTCGGGTACGGGATGCCGTTGATGTCAGTTCCAGGGTAATTGTTGGGCTGGATCACGGCGGGCTGCTTCAGGTCGTCAGAATCGAAGAGGGGTGGCGACACCAGGTCAGAAGATGGGTCGAGAACCGGAATCTGGAAGCCGCTCCAGCTGTAGCCGTCGAGACTGGTGGCATAACCGATGACGGTGTCATTATCGATTCCGCTGCGAGCCCCCTCGTAGAAGAGCATCCACTCGATCAGGTTGCCGAGCGAATCCCGCTCGATGGCGATGGTCGGGGCGTGGACCGCAAAGTCATCAAAAGTACCGGGACCGCCGCTGAAACTGGGCGCAGCAGGGGGCCCACTGAGGACCCCGTCGCGGATGGTCCAGGCGATTCCATCATCGGAGAACGCCATGCCGATTACCGAACTGCCATCGGTGCGCACGACCTCGAACGCCATCCGGAAAGCGTCAAAGGGCTCGTTGGTCTTGAGTACACTGGGATCGGCGACACGAACCACCGTTCCGAATGCGGCGCCCGGTTCCACGCCGGTGCAAAAGATCGGTGCCGTCCAGGTGATGCCGTCCTGCGACGAGCAGGTGAGAATCGCGCTCTGGAGGCTGAACGCGTTGACTCCGAAGGTCCCCTCGAACCACATCTGATATCTTCCGGGGCTGTTCACCAGCACGGAGTGGTCGACGATGACGGTTGGATCCCCGGCGCCGTAGGGTGCGATCGGAGTGCCGTTATCGATCAGATCCGGCATGCTGGCTGCACTCATCACCACGGTCCTGCCGATGACGAGAGGATCGAGGTTTTCCTCGGTGGATGAGACCACCGCAATGACATAGTTGAGCAGCGCATCGGTGCCCTCATAGAAGAGCAGGAAGCGGTCGCCAAAGATGGGGACGCGGCTCGGATCCTCGATGACACAGGGACTATCGACCTCGAAGTAATCAAAATCAGTGGGGACGCTGAGCGGATCTGCCGTGGCGCGATCGGAGAGAATCGGCTCGACCCGGTTGGTCAACGGGTCGCGATGTTTCGACAGGTCCAGAACGGGTTGCGGGGCCGGTGGTGTACCGGCTCCACCACAACCAGAGATGGCCAGGAAGAACGCTGTTGCGGCCAATATTAGAGAGATGGTGCAGATACGGACTCTCTGCATTCTGAGCTCCTGACTGGTGGCTGGGTGACCAATTTCAGCGGCCAACATACCTGATTCTGTCATCGAGAGGCTGGAAAGCGCCCACCGGGCAGGGAAACAATTGCCGGGATTCCAAGAGTCAGGAAAGGAAGGTGCCCAAACCAAGTAATGACAGGTATGAGATGTATCCATCGGCACCATTCGGTCATAACATGGAGATATCGCGTGTTATACCGTAGTTCCCGCCCATTTATGGGTTACTGACTGGCGCTCTGTTTCTGCGAAGTAGTGCATTGGAATGCAACATCGGATGGCATCTTCTGGGTGCGATCCCTTGGAGGGACTCCAGTCGGTCCAGTCGAGTTGAAATGAGACCCGATGCAGATTCATCAGCGACCTGGTTTAGCGACGAACAGATGCCTCTCATGGGTGCTCTGCATCTGCATCCTGGGGATCGGTACGATCGGATTCTGCGACGAGCGAGGCTCGGATCTGGATCCGACCTCCTACTCCTATCTGTGGGGGGAAACCAGGGTCAAACTCGAGGTCGATTCGAGCCGTATTGCGCTCTATCAACCCGATGCAACTCGTACCCTCGATGCCATCCAGCAACAACTGGCCGAACTCGGGCTGATTACGACGCAGGAAGCGATCGAACAGACGCCCTATCCGGGGTTATACCTGATCGAGACTGCCCCACAGAAAGCAGCCGAGGCACTGGTCATCCTCGATCATCTGGCCACGGGTTGGGCCTCGCCTTGCCTCGATTTCAGGGGACGCCTTCACATTCCTCGCGCCGAAATCCTGGCCACTCTCGATGGGGATGATCCCGCTTCCTATACACGTGTGCTGGCACAGCAGGATCTGCATCTGATCCAGGAACTCCCATCGGTGAGCCCGCTGCTACACCTCTCCTTCGATGGTCCACCCAGGCTGGTCGAGGCGAGGATCCGACGACTGCTGGAGGTCGATGGCGTGGTGGCGGCGAGCCCGAATTTCATCATGCATCTGGCGCCGATGGCGGTTCCCAACGATCCCTTTTTTGGAGCTCAGTGGCATCTGGAAAATACAGGGCAGGCCGGCAATGTAGGTATCGATATCGATGCTGCATCGGCCTGGGGAATCCAGACGGGTTCACTCGGCGTGAGGATTTCCATCATCGATGAAGGTGTGGATGTATTCCACGAGGATCTGGCCGCACATATCGTCGCCGGCCACGATTCCACCAATCAGGCCAGCCCCGCGGGAGTGGCGGGAAACTGCGCGACCACGGATGGACATGGAACTGCCTGCGCCGGTCTTGCTGCAGGCATCGGTGACAATTCGATCGGCATCTCCGGAGTTGCGTGGAGTGCCGAGATTCAGCCGGTGAGACTCGGCTTTGGTAACCACTGGACAGAGAACGCCTGGATCATCGATGCGATCACCTGGGCAGCCAGCGACCCCAACGATGCCACGACACCTGGCGGCGGAGGCGATATCCTCTCCAACTCCTGGGGCGGGGGGGCACCCAGCGCTGCAGAGCAGGCTTCTCTCCAGTATGCACTCGAGGTGGGTCGGGACGGAATGGGTTGTGTGCTGGTGTTTGCCAGCGGAAACGATAATGCAGGAGTCTCCTGGCCCGCTGCGTACCCTGAGGCGATCGCAGTGGGAGCCAGTAGCCCCTGCGATGAGCGAAAGAGCCCATCTTCCTGCGACGGGGAAGACTGGTGGGGCAGTAACTTCGGGCCCGAGCAGACCATCGTGGCTCCAGGTGTGCTGATGGCCACCACCGATATCACGGGAGCCGGTGGCTATGTCACCACGGGGACAACTTCCAACTATGTCGGCAATTTCAATGGTACATCTTCTGCAACTCCTGTTACCGCAGGTGCGCTGGCGATTGTACTGGCCCAGGATGGCACGCTCACGGCGGCGCAGGTTCGAACCATTCTCGAGACCAGCAGTGACGACCAGGTAGGTCCCCCTGCCGAAGACACTCCGGGATTTGATAATAATTTCGGTCATGGTCGAATCAATCTGGCCAACATGTTGGCTCTGATGGGAGGTCCGACAGCGCCCAGCAGTGTCACCTGTTCCGAGGAAGTCATCGGGGTCCAGGTCAGCTGGACCAACGGTGAGGCCTACGATCAGCTTCGCGTCAGTCGTGACGGAACATTGCTGGCCACGCTTGCAGGTTCAGCGACCGGATACCTCGACCTGTCGGTTCCCATCGGACAGCACATCTGGGAAGTCCAGGGCCTCACCGGTGGCGCTCCGAGCCTCTCCGGATCCTGTAATTTGTTCCTGCTCGGGGCGATCAGGGATCTGGTCTGGGCACCGGAAACGGGAACCACTGACTCGGGTACCGCTCTGGTCAACGCACTGGTCGCTTCCGGCCGTAGTGTCGTGACCGCCGGATCCATCTTCGCTCTGCCTGATCTCGATCGACTCGACCGGATCTGGGTACAACTGGGGATGTTTCCCAACAACCATGTCCTCACAGCTGCAGAGTCCGATGTCCTCGATGCTTTCCTGACCAATGGTGTCGGTGGAAACGCGCTATTCATGGAAGGTGGAGACACCTGGTTCTTTGACACGCAGACGACGGTTCATGGTCGATTCGGAATCACGGCGCTCTCGGATGGAGCCTCGGTAGACAATCTGGGTCAGGTGCTCGGTGCCACGGCGGGCGGTTGCGATCTCTCGGGACTCTCGTTCGCTTACATCGGCGAAAATTCCTGGGTGGATCGACTCTCAGCGAATGCGGGAGCTTTCGTTGTTCAGTCCAATGAAACCCCTGTCTACGATGTCTCGGTGTTCCAGAGTGCTGGCGGTTTCTTCACATTAGGAAGCGCTTTTGAACTCGGTGGGCTGAGCGAAGCCACCTCTACCCACCTGCAACTGGTCGAGGCGATCATCGCCTGCCTGGGTGAGACCCTTTCAGGGCCCACCAATCTCAGTTGCTCCGCTGCAGGGAATACGGCCACCATCTCCTGGACCAATCCAGGCGGCTGGGATTCGGTCGAACTCTCCGTCGATGGAGCCGCTCCCCAGGTCCTGGCAGGGTCCTCGACAGGAACCACGATTTCAGGACTCGCCAGCGGATCCCATACCGTCGAGGTGGTGGCTGTTGTAGGTGTCGACAGTACACCCGCGGTGGCATGTACCTTCGGTGTCGACCCGTCAGCTCCTTCTGGACTGGCATGCCAGAGCCAGGGATTCGATGTCGCCCTCTCCTGGACCAATACCGAAACCTACGAGAGTATCGAGGTGCTACGCGGTGGACAGGTGGTTGCGACTCTTGCAGCGTCTGCGACATCTCATGTCGATCCGGCTCCCGGTGGAGGCGTGCACCAGTACTTTGTTCAGGGGATTGTCGGGGGCTTCAACAGTTCACCCGCGAGTTGTGGAGTGATCATCGACCCCTTGCCGGTGACTGCGCTCAGTTGCGCACGAGTCGGTGATACCGTCAATCTGGCCTGGACCAACTCGGAACTCTACGACTCGATCAGCCTGTTACGAGCAGGCGTTCTCATCCAGACTCTCACTGGCACTGCGACATCCACCACGGATGTTCCTGGAGCAGGGATTCAATCCTATGTGGTGCGAGCAACCATCTCGTCGGTGAATTCTGGCGATGTCGCCTGCTCCGCAGCGGTACCTCCCGCTGCTCCGATAGCCTTCAGTTGTGATGCTGCCTCGGGAGTGTCCACCCTTCAGTGGACCAATGGCGCTGCCTACAATCAGCTCTCCGTGACTCGTGATGGCGTTCAGATTACGCTGCTCGCGGGTAATGCGACCAGTTTCACTGACAACCCTGGATCGGGGCAATTCCTCTATGGAATCTCCGGTTCGCTCGGCGGAGTATCGAGTTCAGAGACAACCTGTACTGCGACCAGTGCCCCCGATCCGGTCACGGCACTCGATTGTTCACAGAGTGCCGGAACCGTCTCGATCTTCTGGTCGGAAGGTGCCGGGATCGATGGGGTTGAGATCGAGAGGGATGGAGTACTGGTGGCGACCGTTGCGCCGCTCACCGGTTTTTTCCAGGAGTCGGGTGTGACCCCGGGAACGAGGTTGTATTCACTACGGACGACCAGTGGAGCACTGAGTTCGCCCGTCAATAGCTGCCAGGTGATTTTGCCGCCCGGTTCCGTGACGGCATTGACCTGTGTCAGCAATCAGCCGCTGACGGCACAACTCGATTGGACTTCCCCTGCAGGAGCGACCTCGATCACCATCCTCAGGGATGGTGTGCTGCTCGACACTGTGGATGCGGCGACCACCAGTTATCTGGACGCTGCAGCACCTGCGGGAATTCCCATTTACACGTTGAGTGGCGCTGTGGATGGCGTCTCTGGACCTACAGCCAGCTGTGGAGTCGCGGTCGATGCACCCGCACCACCACCGGTTGCCAGTTTCTCCACTTCGGTGACCTCGGGCATCGTACCGCTGAATGTCGCATTTACGGATTCGAGTACAGGTTCCATCGACAGTTGGGCCTGGACCTTCGGAGATGGGGGCTCGTCGACGCTGCAGAGTCCGACTCACCTGTACGAGAGCGCTGGATCCTTCACCGCGGTGCTGCAGTTGACCGGTCCCGGTGGAACCGACTCGGCGAGCATCCTGATCACGGTAGATGAGCCGGCCCCGATCGCCGACTTCTCCGGCACTCCGACCAGTGGCACGCATCCGTTGACGGTGGCCTTCACCGATCTTTCCGGTGGTGGACCGAGCACCAGCTGGGCGTGGGACTTTGGCGACGGGTCATCCTCGACGGGTCAGAATCCGGGTCACACATATCTTGCTGCGGGTAGTTACGCCGTCACGCTGACGGCGACGGGACCCGGTGGCAGCGACACGCTGACTCGTGGCGGTTACATCACGGTGGCGGAACCGGCACCGATCGCCGACTTCTCCGGCACTCCGACCAGTGGTATCCATCCGCTGACGGTGGCCTTCACCGATCTCTCCGGGGGTGGACCGAGCACCAGCTGGGCCTGGAACTTTGGCGACGGCTCCTCCTCGACCAGTCAGAATCCGGGTCACACGTATCTTGCTGCGGGTAGTTACGCCGTCACGCTGACGGCGACGGGACCCGGTGGCAGCGACCCGCTGACTCGTGGCGGTTACATCACGGTGGCGGAACCGGCACCGATCGCCGACTTTTCCGGCACCCCGACCAGCGGAACACACCCTTTGACGGTGGCCTTCACCGATCTGTCGGCAGGTGGCCCCTCCACGAGTTGGGCATGGGACTTTGGCGACGGATCATCCTCGACCAGTCAGAACCCGGGTCACACCTATCTTGCCGCGGGCAGTTACGCCGTCACGCTGACGGCGACGGGACCCGGTGGCAGCGACACGCTGACTCGTGGCGGCTACATCACGGTGGCGGAACCGGCACCGATCGCCGACTTCTCCGGCACTCCG
>JAYZBV010000071.1:0-82441 GCA_036338595.1 Planctomycetota bacterium
GCGGTCGCGGGGGGGGGGGGCGCGCCCGCCCACCCCCCCCCCCGCCGGCGGGGGGGGGGGGGGGCCCCGCGCCGCCCCCCCCCCCCCCCGCCACTGGAGCCATGGATAGTGTCCAGAAATTACTCGCGGAACACAGCGGGCTGAATGCCCATCAATCCCAGAGCCAGCGATGCGGCCTCGATGAGATCCACCTCGTTGCTCGCCATCGCGCCCTCAACCGCCTTGAGGACCGCAGGCTCGACCGAGCCGCTACCCCGATGGATGTTACCGAGGGCGATCAGTGCATGGACCCTCAGGTCAACACTGGCGTCATCACCCTCCTCGACGACACGAACCAGTGCAGAACTTGCAGCGGCAGGTGCGAGCCAGGAAAGCGAGTGACATGTCGGAATCCGCACCGTGTCAGAAGGAACATCGAGAGCGCTGATCAACGCATCCGTGGTCGAAGAAAGATCAAACTTGCTGCTGCTACGGGCAAGATAACGGATGGACATGGCAGCTTGACTCGCCACCTCATCTCCGCGGGACGCTCTGGATCCTGCGAGCAATCCCACAAGCAGATCATTTCTCAATCTCAGGGCGTCGATGGCACGATTGACAACGAACACTGCCGATTCTTCGTCGCCGTAGGTAGCCTGCGCCTGGGTGAAGTTCTCATCATCTGCGAACACGATGATCGGCGTCCTTCTGGTCCTGTAATCGTCTCTCAAACGTCGGATCACGTCGGCAGCCGGAAGCGAGCCCGTGTTGCTGGAAATGGCGATCAGGTCCTTGGGAAACGAGATGGCTCTTTCAAGCCCCCGCAGTGGATCCGCATCGTTGAAGGGCTCGACATTGGCTCTTCGAAGCAAGGAACCGACGCGCAGTGCATCGTCCTGGTCAGGGAAGATGGTCAATGCCACCCGGCGGCTCGCCTCGGAAAGACCCTCCGCAAGAGCCGGCACCACTGCACCGGATCCACTGAAGGATCCGCTCGGGTTTTGATAGGCCACGCAACGGGCGGCTGCAAATCTCACACCACGGTGATCGTTGGTCAGCGCAGCCTGTACTGAACTGGGCACCTGGGTGTCTGTCATTCCCAGGTAGAAGAGTCGAATCGCTGCCAGCAGATCGATGGCAGCCTGTGGGCGTCGATCTGCCAGTGCAAGATCGAGTGCGGAGTTGAGTACATCGACAGGCATCGAGTACGCAGAGCAGCGAACCCGTTCCATCTCGAGCTTTCTGCCCCTCAGGGATGCCAGTTGCGATTCGTCAGCATCTCCGGCCTCGACCTGATTGGAGATGACGGAACTGACATCGCGGTACTCGCTCCAGCGCGCCATCAAGTTGCAGGCGTTGAGAGCCAGCGCCGATGCCCCGTCCGACTGGACACTGAGAGCGTCCCCGATCAGTTGTTCCGCACGCAGCTCATTGAGTTCCCAACCCTCAACGCCTCTGTAGGAGAGACCGGAGTCGGTGATGGTCCACACGATGGGATCATGATAACTGCGAACCATCATGCTGGAGTCGATGCTGAACATATGGGCCTGGTCGATGAGTTTCTGGTAGGCGGAGGATGTTGCACTACCCGGCACGATGGCATTGGCAGCAGCAACAGCGGATGCCTGGATCAATGGATCGGCGGTACTCTCGGCGAGCCAACGAAGACTCGGAATCGATACTGGATTGCCGAGCTTCTGCAACGATGCGATGGCACCGGTGACCACCCCTTGCTGGGATGAATGGAGGCAGCGACAAAGCGGCATCACGGCATCGTCCGCGAGGCGGATGATAGCCTGAATCGCCAGTACCCTGGCACCTTGCTCCGGCTGAGCCAGCCGCTCGATCAGACCTGGCATCAGATAGACTCCATGGTCGCTGATCGCCTGGTACAACACCTTGGTTCGCTCTAGCAGATCCTCATCAGAGAAATAGGTGCTCAGTGCAGCGGAGATCGCCGACGCATCCATCGAGCGCCGCTTCGTCTCCAGCGATGTGAGTCGTAGCAACGAACCCATCTGAGCTCCGAGCGTGTCGTCACCCGAACGGATCACCTTGATCAACTGGCTGTAGCCCACCTGATCCACCCACGCCAGCGCCTCCTCCGAGGTCACATCGAGCATCAAGGCGCGCTCGAAACGCTGATGTGCATCGGAGAGTTTGCCCTGTTGAAACAGGCTGATGCCCTCGTCGAGTAGTTTTTGCACATCAGGACGTACCTGTGCTGACAGCGAAGCGGTTGCCGATACGGTCAAGATCACCGCTGTAACGATTGCCAAGATCATGTGGAGGAATCGACGCTTTTCCGTCCGGCACTCCATGACCACCTCTTTCATGCTCATCTATCCCCTTCTGGGCGTCTCCCACTGGTGAGGCGCAAGGATGCGATCACCGAATAGGAGCGCAGTTCTAAAGGTGTATCGAAAAAGTCATCAGGAAGAACGGGAACACCTCCGAACAGAACTCCTGCCCCGGAAGCCCGAGACGGAGCCACCTCCGCGAGGTCCATTCCCTCCTGCACATCTCTTTCCATCCCCCGAAAATCAGGCCCTCGTCTCGGTCTTCCCGAGACAACCGACCTTCTCCCCGAAGTCCGCCACGCAAATCACCCACCACCAACGAGACCTCCCGGATGGCACGAGTCGACCGCATGACGAGCCCATGTTGTCGCACAGGACCCCTCCGCTGTCGAGCCTTCGCCAGTAACTCGTACCCTGAGAAGGCACCCTGGCGTCTTGTGGCGACTCTCTGGCATATTACGGTTGCATCGGAAGCGCTCCGCCTTTAGCACGGTAGGACAACTTTGGCCTCAGCATGAAAGTCATAAGTAAAGTCAAATGAACAGTTTGAGGTTGCCGCGCCAAAATACGCTCTTCATCGATGCCTCGAACGGTGTCGCCGGTGACATGTTGATGGCGGCACTGGTCGATCTCGGCGTACCCCCGCAGCAGTTGATCGAGCCGCTCTCCAGCGCTCTTCCAGAGCATCAACTGGAGTTTTTTCAGGAGACGAGAAGGGGCATCGTCGGCCGTCGAGCCCGGGTCGAAACCCTCGAAACATCGCCTCCGCATCGACACCTCTCCGATCTGATCGCCGCCCTCGATCACCCACGGATACCTGAAGTGGTGCGCGATCAGGCGACCATCGTCTACCGCCACCTCGCCGAGGCAGAGGCAAAGGTGCACGGTTCAACACCGGAACAGGTTCACTTTCACGAGGTCGGCGCCATCGATGCCCAGGTCGACATCCTCGGTGTACTGCTGGCGATCCACTGGCTCCAACCGTCAGAGATCATCGTCTCGCCGCTGGCACTGGGCAGCGGAGTCGTCAAGGCTGCGCACGGAATCATCCCGATTCCTGCTCCTGCGGTGGTCGAACTGCTGCGCGGCTATCCCGTCTGTGCAGGGGCAGCGGGACGCGAACTGACCACTCCGACCGGCGCAGCGTTACTGATCAGCCTCGCCGATCGATTCTGTCATGCGCCGGAAGGCTCTCCGATAGCGCAGGGCTGGGGTGCGGGCACCCGCATTGCCCCGGAATGCGACCCCCCCAACATGGTTCGTGCGATGCTGCTGGAAAGCAGCGTTCTCACGAGAGAAACGATCGCAGTGCTGGAAACTCACCTCGATCATCTATCCGGGGAAGAAGCCGGCGGCGTGGTCGAGGCCTTGATGGAATGTGGTGCACTCGATGCTGTGCTGGTTCCCGCATGGATGAAAAAATCGAGGCCGGGACAGTTGTTGACCGTGATCGCCAGACCGGAGGACCGGGAACGACTGATCGGTGAGATCCATATTCTCACCGGCACCCTCGGTGTTCGAGAGCGATTACAGCAACGAAGTACCTTGCGTCGAGAAGAGGCAACCATCGATGTCGCCGGATCGCAGATCCGCATCAAGAAAGCGTGGTTGGGAGACCAGCTCATCTCGATACGTCCAGAGCAGGATGACCTCAGAGCGACCGCCCGATCGAGTGGCTACTCTCCTACGGAGATCCGCCGCCTGGCGGAGATCGAGATCGAGAAAGTCGGTCATTCCTGTGAATGAACGCCCAACTCCTGCGTCATCCCCGGTAACGACCTCAAAGGCAGGCCGTTCCACGGGGGGAAATGTGGATGTGGAGCAAGATGATGAAGACCGCCGTCTCGTGCGCAGGCACCTCTCAGGAGATGTCGGTGGCTTCGAGGACCTCTATCGACGTCACAGGGAACGCATCTTTGCGGTCCTGGTCCGCATGCTCCGCAACAGGGAGGATGCGCTCGAGGCGACCCAGGAGGTGTTCATCCGGATCCACCGGGGGCTCGATTCCTTCGATCCATCGGGGCGATTCCTCACCTGGGCATTTCGCATTGCGACCAATCACGCCATCGACAGGATTCGGCGGCGAAAGGTCCGAAAAGAGACTCCCATCATCGAGGAGTCCGTGGCCGCCGGATCTGACCTTCGCACCGGTCGCAGCAGCCAGCCCGTGGGTGCGGATGCGATGGAGCGTGAGGAGATCGCCAATGCGATACACGATGCGGTCGGAGAGCTGGGTGATGCCCATCGCATCGTATTCACGCTTCACTGCTACGAAAATCTCTCCTATGGCGAGATCGCTGCCGTACTGGGAATTCCGGTGGGAACTGTGATGTCTCGCCTCTACCACGCTCGGCGCAAGATCAGGAATGCACTTCCTGGCGACTGGGATCCCGGTGGACCGAGCCGCTCACGAGAAAGGGAACAGGAATGAACGAAGCCTCTGACCTGCAACGATTTCAGGAATTGATCGAAGCTTCGGCTGAGCGTGAGTTGACCGAGGTGGAGACCGCATTCATCGGTCGGATGGGGTTCCGTTCCGAGCAATGTCGGCAGTGGCTCGAGGCCGATGCCGAGCTGGTTGCTGCTGCGGTGGAGCAGGATCCGCTACGCACGGTGCCCGCCGCCACCACTCTGGACTGGGCGAGAGTCGATGCAGGACTTCGTCGCGCCGGAGCCTTACCCGACTCCAGAGCACAATCCAGGAACGCCTGGCCACTGCTCCCTGCCGCTGCTGCCCTTCTGCTCTGTATCGGAGTCATTAACGCCATCCTTCGCGATGGCCTCTCCACCATCCCGCAGGCGCCTGCCGAAGTGGTCGCCGAAGTTCTCGACTTGCCTGACGGCGATGGAAGTCTCATCCTACACGAGGGGGATGAGGATGGTGTCCTGATGATCATCCTCTCGAACGGATAGGGAAACGCATGAATGCCTGGATCACTGCTCTCGGATTGCTGCTTTCGATCACGTCTGCCGGGCGTGTCGCTGCCGAATCACCCGTGCAGGTAGACCGTCTGACTGCCATGGCGGTCTCTCTCGATGTCGTTCACACGGTCGGCACCGATGCCGGTGGCATCCCCGATTCGCTGAAGAAGTACGGCAAGTACCTGCGTCGAGCCGGCTCGGAGAACTGGAAGTTGACCTCGAGGAAAAGCCAGCAATTGAACCCCGGGGCCGAAAAACTGGTGACCCTGCCCGGAAAACTTGGGAAGGCGAGGATCTCCCTGGATGCCAAGGGTGTCGCAACCGTCAAGATCGTGGACATGAAGGGTAAAAGTCTCGGTACATACCGTTCTAGCCGTTTCCCGCTCGTCATCGCCAACAACCGACTGCGCATCGGCGGCAAACCCTATGTCTTCATCCTCGACCGACCGACCAAGAAATAACGCAAGAACCCGGAAATCCATTGCAGCGATACCCCTCCAGATCCGATCTTTTCAGATATGGAGAGTTACAGGATCGCACTACTGGGACTGGGGACCGTCGGACGGGCAGTGGCTGAATTGCTCAGCACGACTCGTGACGAATGCGCAACTCGAGCGGGACGACCGATCGAGGTCTCCCGGATCGTCGTCAGAGATCCATCCCGCAATCGAGAAGTCCCCGCGGATCTTCCAGGAAGGGCGATCATCGGAGGCGACGCCAACGAGGCGATCACCGATCCAGAAATCGATGCGATCGTCGAACTCGTCGGCGGCACCGAAGCTCCTCTCGGCTGGATCCGCCTCGCTCTCGAGCAGGGAAAAGACGTGGTCACCGCAAACAAGGCTGTGCTCGCTATACACGGAGATGAGTTGTTCGGTGTGGCCGAGAATCACGACAGTTCACTCTACTACGAGGCTTCGGTGGCGGCTGCAGTGCCGATCCTCCAGGTCATCCAGCAGGGAATCCCGGCAGGTCCGGTCGATCGACTGACCGGCATCCTCAACGGAACCTGCAACTTCATCCTGGGGCGCCTCGAAGAACTCTCCTTCGACGAATCGGTCAAGGCTGCGCAGCTGGCGGGACTCGCCGAAGCGGATCCCACGCTCGATATCAGTGGCATGGACTCCGCACACAAATTAGCACTGCTCGCTCGCATCCTGCTCGGCTGCAGCGTTCCGATCGAGAAACTGAGAATCGAGGGGATCGAGGGGCTCTCACCACACGACATCGAATTCGGCTGGGAGCATGATCTGAGCCTCAAGTTGATCGGCATGTTGAGGAGGAATGGCAACGGAACATCACTCGGAGTGATGCCGTGCTTCCTTCCCAACTCTCATCCACTCGCTTCGGTTCGCGACGAGGACAACGCAGTCTTGCTCGAGGCGGAACCATTCGGAGCACTGATGTTGCAGGGCAAGGGTGCAGGAGGAATGCCAACAGCAGGGAGTGTCGTCGCCGACATCATCCGTGCTGCTCGTGGTGAATCCATCGCCACCCCCCGTTCCGGAGTTCTCGAACAGATCACCGATCCTGGCGACATCCCGGTGAGACACTACCTGCGCCTCGAGGTTCCCGACCGGCCCGGGGTCCTGGCGAGGGTCGCAGGCGCACTCGCCGCAGAAGAGGTCGGGATCGCAGCGCTCGATCAACCGGAAATCCTCGATTCGGTCGCAGAGCAGGTACCGATCCGGATCATGACTCACCCAGTCGCAACGACCCGACTCGATGCCGCACTCTCCTTGCTCGACGAGGATCTTCGCAGTATCACCGGGCCGATACGAATCCGGATCGAGGAGTAAAGATGGCAGGACTCATCGAACGATACAGAAATCGCCTCCCGGTGACGGGAGATACGCCCGTGATCAGTCTCGAGGAGGGCTCGACACCTCTGATCCCTGCACCGGCATTGAGCGCTCTGCTGGGGGAAGATCGCCAGGTCTTTCTCAAATTCGAGGGGCTCAATCCGACCGGCTCCTTCAAGGACCGTGGCATGACGCTGGCGGTGTCGAAGGCGATGGAGGAAGGATGCCGCGGAGTCATCTGCGCATCGACAGGAAACACATCGGCGTCGGCTGCAGCGTACGCCGCCAGAGCTGGAGTCCCCTGCTGGGTGGTGCTCCCTGCGGGTAAAGTCGCTGCGGGAAAACTGGCGCAGGCGATTGTTCATGGCGCCATCGTCATCCCCATCGATGGCAACTTCGATATTGCCCTGCAACGGGTCATCGAGATCGCCGATGCAGAGGGCATCACGCTGGTGAACTCGATCAATCCATACCGGATAGAGGGCCAGAAAACGGTCGCATTCGAGATCATCGATGAACTGGGCAGCGCACCGGCGACGCATTTTCTGCCGGTCGGAAACGCAGGTAACATCACGGCAGCGTGGCGTGGCTACAGCGAGGAAAGAGAGACGGGCCGAATCCAGGTTCCTCCCCGGATGATCGGTTGTCAGGCTGCGGGGTCGGCACCCATCGTCAACGGCGCAGTGGTCGAGAACCCGGAGACGATCGCCACCGCCATCCGCATCGGCAACCCGGCCTCATGGCAGGGAGCTCTTGGAGCCATCGAGGAGTCCCATGGAGCCATCCTTGCGGTCGAGGACGAGCAGATCCTGGCCGCCTACCGACACCTCTCCAGCAAGGAGGGAGTCTTCTGCGAGCCGGCGAGCGCCGCCAGCGTTGCGGGCTTGCTGAAGCAGCATGAGGCGGGAATCGAAATCGCTCCCCCTGGAGGCACCATCGTCTGCACCCTCACAGGCCATGGCTTGAAAGATCCTGAGCGCGCTGTCGATGGGACCGTGCTTCCAGAGCCGATCGGCTCGGACCTCGATGACCTGCGCCAGGCGATGGGGCTGTCATGAATCGCTCGATCATTCACGCTCCTGCTTCGAGCGCTAACATCGGACCCGGCTTTGATGTGCTGGGGCTGGCTGTAAATCTGGCCATCCGTGTCGAGTTGCAGACCGCTGGAAGCGATGGCTTCTCGCTCGAGATCTCCGGTGAAGGGAGTGATTCCCTGCCGACGGATCGATCCCACCTCATCGTCAGCACCGCTGCAGAAATCGCAGGAGATGCCATCGAGTCGGTGGCATGGAAGATCGAGAGCGACATCCCGATGGCGAGAGGACTCGGATCGAGTGCCGCCGCACACGCATGTGGCGTCGCGGCTGGGATTCTGCTTCGAGATGGCTGCGCGCCACGGCCAGAGGAGGTGTTTCAACGCCTCTGCGACCTCGAAGGGCACCCCGACAACGCTGCGGCCTGTGTTGCAGGAGGGTTTCAGGCAGGTGGACGAGTTGCAGAGAAGTGGACCCGCTCGCATCTGGCCATCGAATCCGCACCTCGGCTGCTCACCCTGATCCCTGAAGTGCCACTGGAAACGGTCCGGGCGAGAGCGGCGTTACCGGATCAATACCCTCGAACTGACACCGTCGGAAATCTCCAGTCGCTGGCAACTCTCATCTCGGGTCTCGCCAGAGGCGATTGGGATGCGGTTCACCACGGGTGCATCGATCGCCTTCACCAGCCATACCGTCTGCCACTGATCGCTGGCCTGGGCGCAGCACTGGAGTCTCTGCGGGCAACACCAGAATTACGAGGAGGCTGGCTCTCGGGAGCAGGTCCGACCCTCGCCGCGTTCATTCCCGATTCATCCTCCGGAGACGAACTCGCAGCAGAAGCGGTGAAGGTCCTAGAGGATGCCGACGTTCCCTGTCGCGTACAAGTTCTCGAGATCGATCCGGATGGACTGCGGGTGGAGGAACAGCGATGACTCCCTCCGAACTGAAGAAACCTGTCGTGGTTTTGAAATTTGGCGGCACCAGCGTTGCATCCCCGGCTCTGATCCGGAATGCCGCCCAGCGGATCGCTCGTTGTCGCTTGGAACAGAAGCATGTCGTTTGTGTCGTGTCCGCCATGGGCGACACCACCGATCGACTCGGTTCTCTGGCGCGCGAGGTCTCCAGCAATCCCTCCTGCAGGGAGATGGATGTACTGCTGTCTGCAGGAGAAGTTCAGTCGATGGCTCTGCTCTCGATGGCCCTGACAGAACTGGGTGTACCGGCGATCTCGTTGTCCGGTCAGCAGGGCGGCATCCTGACCGATGACCGCCATGCGGAGGCGAGAATCCTGCGCATCGATCCTGCGCGAGTGGTCGAGGCGCTCCATGACGACCAGGTCGTGGTGCTGGCTGGATTCCAGGGCACCGACGAGCAGATGGAAATCACAACCCTGGGAAGAGGCGGATCCGATACCAGCGCGGTTGCCATGGCAGCGGCTCTGGAAGCGGAACGCTGCGAAATCCTCACCGATGTGCCCGGCGTGTTCACCGCCGACCCGCGGCTGGTGTCCAGTGCGAAGCAAATATCTACACTCAGCTACGATGAGATGCTCGAGATGGCCAATCTGGGTGCCAAGGTACTGCACGGCCGGTGTGTGGAACTCGCACGCCGCTTTCAGGTGCCACTCGTGGTCGCCTCTGCGACGAAGGAACTCCCTGGAACCAGGATTGTCGGAAAGGATGAGTCGATGGAAGAGGTCGTTGTCAGAGCGGTCACCGATGATCGAGACGTACAAAAGGTATCGATCCTATCGGTACCCGATGAACCGGGGATCGCTGCCAAACTCTTCAGTGCGCTCGGAGATCATGGAATCAATGTGCGCCTGATCGTACAAGCCCAGAGTCATGAAGGTCACAACGACATCACGTTCATCGTATCCGGTGATACCCTCATGGAGAAATCTGACCTGGAGACGGTGGTTGCGCAGGTCGGTGGCACCTCATGGATCGTCGATGACGATGTGGCGTTACTCAACATCGTCGGGGAGGGCATCCAGAGAGAACCTGGAGTCGCAGGAAAGATCTTCTCCGTGCTCGCAGAGCAACAGATCAACCTCGATCTGATCTCCTCTTCAAACCTGGTCATCACCTGCGTCGTCAAGGAGAAGGACCTCGCCAGAGGTGCCACAGCTCTTCATGCCGCATTGATCGAGACTGACAACAACTGACCGCTCAAGACTCCAGGTATTCCTCAACCGGAGGACAAGAGCAAACCAGATTTCGATCCCCGAAGGCCTGGTCGACGCGTGCCACCGCTGGCCAGAACTTACTGGACTTCTGATTCGCTCCTGGATAGGCGGCCACCTCTCTCGAGTATGGATGGTCCCAATCGGCGCAGGTCACCACGGCAGCGGTGTGAGGCGCATTGCAAAGTGGATGATCACCCGCGGGGAAGCTCCCCTCTTCCACCGCCTTGGCCTCGGCATGGATTCCCAGCATCGCATCGATGAATCGGTCCAGTTCTACTTTCGACTCACTCTCTGTAGGTTCGATCATCAGGGTGCCAGCGATCGGCCAGGACATCGTCGGTGCGTGGAAGCCATAATCGATCAGCCTCTTTGCAACATCATCGACAGAGATCCCGGCACTGTCCTTGAGAACCCTCGTATCGATGATGCATTCGTGGGCAACATGGCCCTGGTGCCCGCGAAACAGCACCGGATAGCAATCCTGAAGCCGGCTGGCGAGATAATTCGCCGACAAGATGGCCACCTCGGTCGCCTTACGCAGCCCCTCTGCGCCCATCATGCGGATGTAGGCATACGAGATCGGCAAGATCATGGCACTACCGAAGGGGGCGGCGGAAATGGGGCCGATCGCCTGTTCGCCACCTGTCTTTCGTTCCGGATGAGCCGGCAGAAATGGAGCGAGGTGTTCGGCCACCGCGATGGGTCCCATTCCAGGGCCACCACCACCGTGAGGTATGCAGAAGGTCTTGTGAAGATTGAGGTGACAAACATCGGCTCCGATATCTCCGGGGCGACAGAGTCCCACCATCGCATTCATGTTCGCTCCGTCGAGATAGACCTGAGCTCCCACTTCGTGAATCATCTCGCAAACCTTCGAGATACTGGTCTCGAAGACGCCGTGAGTGGAGGGATAAGTCACCATCAGTGCAGCGCAACGAGAACCATGCTCTTCGATCTTCGACTCCAGGTCATCGATCGAGATGTTGCCATCGTCGTCACACTTGACGACGACCACTTCCATTCCAGCCATGGTAGCGCTTGCAGGATTGGTTCCGTGCGCTGACTGAGGAATGAAGCAGACGTTTCGATTCGAGTCTCCGCGCGCAAGGTGGTATTCCCTGATCACCATCAGACCGGCAAACTCACCCTGTGAACCGGCATTCGGCATCAGGGAGACTGCACTGAATCCGGTGATCTCCTGCAGCCAGGACTCCAGGCGATCAAATAGTACCTGGTAACCAGCGGTTTGCTCCCTGGGCGCAAATGGATGCAATCGATTGAAGCCCGGGTAGAGGATCGGAAACATCTCCGCTGCAGCATTCAGTTTCATGGTGCAAGAGCCGAGCGGAATCATGGCGGTGTTGAGGGCAAGATCTCTGTTTTCAAGCAGATGCATGTATCGAACAAGTTCCATCTCCGAACGATAGCGATGGAACACGGGGTGAGTCAGAAACTCACTCTTTCTCGCCAGGGACTCGGGGAACTCTGCACTACAACCGGCTGCCACCGCATCGAGATCAACGGAGCCGGCAGCGGCACCAAACACCTGCAAGATGGAGAGGATGTCCTCTCGCTTCGTGGTCTCGTCGAAGGAAATTCCGACCGAACCGTCGCCGTAGTATCGAAAGTTGCGCTGCTCGGCGATGCTGCGGTTTCGCAACTCCTCCTCTGAAACACCGACCGGTGTCACCTTCACGGTATCAAATCGAACTGCCTCGACGACCTCATGGCCGAGGTCTGCTAGCCCCTTCGCCAGAATCTCACACTGAAGGCGTACTCGCTTCGCGATGGTCACGAGTCCTTCGGGCCCATGATGGACCGCATACATCCCGGCACAGACTGCCAGCAGTACCTGAGCTGTGCAGATGTTGCTGGTCGCTCTGTCGCGACGGATATGTTGCTCCCTGGTCTGAAGCGCCAGCCTGAGGGCACGATTGCCCTGCGCATCTCGAGACACACCCACCAGTCTGCCAGGCAACTGCCTCTTGAATTTCTCTCGGGTCGCCAGGAACGCAGCGTGGGGTCCACCGAACCCCATCGGAATCCCGAAGCGTTGAGTCGAGCCAACGGCCATGTCGGCTCCCGCTTCACCTGGTGCTCGCAGAACTGTCAGCGAGAGAGGATCTGCCGCGACGACGACCAGTGCCTTCGCCTCGTGTGCTCGGGTACAGATCCCCTCGAGGTCGAGTACCCTTCCCTCGGTATCGGGGTACTGCAAGAGCACACCGAAACATGTTGCAGGAAAGGTGAAATCCTCGTGATCTCCTACAATGATCTCGATAGCGAGAGGCTCTGCCCTTTGCTTGACGATCTCGATCGTCTGGGGGTGGCAATTCTCAGACACGAAGAACAGGTCCAGAGGCTCATCTCGACGAGCTCGGTCCTGAATGCGATGGCACATCGTCATCGCTTCCGCCGCCGCAGTTCCCTCATCGAGCATCGATGAGTTCGATACTTCCAGCCCTGTCAGATCACAGATCATCGTCTGGTAGTTGAGCAGCGCCTCGAGCCGTCCCTGGCTGATCTCTGGTTGGTAGGGTGTATAGGCGGTGTACCAGCCGGGGGCCTCAAGGATCCCGCGTCGAATCACAGGTGGAGTGATGCAATCATGATAACCGTTGCCGATGTGAGAGCGGAATTGATCGTTACGGGATGCGAGTTCCTGCAATTCGGAGAGTGTCTCACCCTCGGTGGCAGCATCGTCCAACTTCAGGGTTCCTTTGTAGCGAATGGACTCGGGAATAGTCCGTTCCAGCAGTTCTTCCATGGATGTGACTCCGACTGCGGATAGCATCTTTTCGATGTCTTGAGGTCTCGGACCGATGTGGCGCTTGTGGAAAACATCTCCCGAATCGAGCAGGTCACTTGCTGAACCAGACATTGCGAATCCTCCGGAACCGAGGGAAACGGAAGCAGCCCTTCGGGGGCCACTCTACCAGTCCCTACCCTAGCCATCTGTCGAGGATGCGGCAACCAAACCGAAGCCTCGAAGAGTAGCATCCGAATCGCTGTCTGGTTCTAATGCTTCCACTCAAAACCATGCTTGCGCCATGAGGAGGCCGATGGGAAACCAGATCTTCTGCCCTGCAGCACCTGACAACGAACCGATCCTCGATTACGCACCTGGATCTTCCGAGCGGGCCTCCATCGAGGGGCGGCTCGAATCGATGTGGAATGATGTTCCGGAGATCCCATGCATCGTGGGCGGCAAGGAAGTCTTCACCGGGATCATCCGTGAACAACGCTGCCCTCATGATCATTCCCGGGTGCTGGCGCGATGGCATGGTGCCACTCCCGAGGTGGTGAACTCGGCGGTCGACGCAGCCAACGCGGCCTGGGTCGACTGGTCGAGTGCTCCCCAGCAAGTTCGTTCAGCGGTGATGGAACGAGCCGCACAGTTACTCTGTGGTCCCTGGCGCGATGAACTCAACGCTTCGACGATGCTCGGACAATCCAAGACGGTGTATCAGGCCGAAATCGATGCCGCCTGCGAGTTGATCGACTTCTTCCGCTTCAACAATCACTTTGCACTCGACCAGATCCCAAGTGAGCAACCATTGAAGAACCCCCAGGGCACCTGGAATCATGTCGATTATCGACCCCTTGAGGGATTCGTGTACGCCATCGCTCCTTTCAATTTCACTTCCATCGCAGCGAATCTTTGCTGTGCACCCGTCTTGATGGGGAATACCGCGCTCTGGAAGCCCTCGAAGACTTCGATCCTCTCGAACTGGTATGCCTACAGGATGCTCGAAGAAGCGGGACTCCCTCCGGGAGTCATCAACTTTGTTCCCGGAGATCCGGTAGAGGTCACCGCGGCTACACTTTCGAGTCCCAGTTTTGCAGGTCTGCATTACACGGGATCCACCGAGGTCTTCCGGCACCTCTGGAAGCAGATCGGAGATCAACTCGAAAATTATCGCAGTTACCCGAGAATCGTCGGCGAGACGGGAGGCAAGGACTTCATCTTCGCACATCCGAGTGCCGATGTTGCTCCGCTGGTGACTGCAGCGGTGCGAGGAGCTTTCGAGTACCAGGGACAGAAGTGCTCTGCCGCGAGTCGGATGTACATTCCTGAAAGTATCTGGCCCCAGGTGAAAGAGCAGCTGGTGGAAGCCACTCGATCGCTGCCGATGGGAGATGTCAGAGATTTCAGAAACTTCGTCAGCGCCGTGATCGACGAAGGCGCCTACAAGCGGTTAAAGCAGGCGATCGAGGGTGCAAAAGATGATCCGCAATGCCACATCATTGCCGGTGGCGAGTGTGACGATTCTCAGGGCTGGTACATCTCACCGACTGTCATCGAATGTGAGGACCCTCGATCCTACTCGATGGAAACAGAACTCTTCGGTCCGATCCTTTCCGTGTTCGTATACGATGATGCAGAGATGGAAAGGTGCCTCGATCTTGTCGACACCACCAGCCCTTATGCGCTCACCGGTGCGGTTTTCTGTAGTGATCGGATAGCCACGGATGCCCTCTCGGAACGCCTTCGCTACAGCGCGGGAAATTTCTACATCAACGACAAGCCGACCGGCGCCGTCGTGGGTCAGCAACCCTTCGGAGGCGCGCGCGCATCGGGCACCGATGACAAGGCGGGATCGGCACTCAATCTTCTGCGATGGGTCGCTCCGAGGACGGTGAAGGAGAACTTCATGCCCCCCACCTCCCACGAGTATCCACACATGGGCTGAGGCTCGCTCGGGTTCTGATTCACTCGCCTGTAGATTCCAGGTCCAACTGCAGTCAGGGACCTCCGGCAGCCTCGACGATCCCCTCGCGGACCAGATCTGCGAGCCTCACGACCCCCCTCGGTGATTGGTCCGACTTGAGAATCACCAGGCAAGTGATCTCCTGCGCCCGCATCTGCGCCAGTGCATCGACAGCGAGGCCATCGGCGGCCACGGTTCCATCAGGAACCGCCTCCTGAGACTCGCGTCGACTCATTTTCCATGCCTCGGAAATGGGCAAATCGACCGGAGATGACGATCTCGTCAACAATCTGCGCAGGTCCCCGTCGGTGAAGACACCGATGTACTTGCCATCCGAATCGACAACGCACGCCATCCCCAGACCCTTGCCACTCATCTCGACCAGTAGATCTGCCACCGACTGTGTTTCATCGACCAGAGGCAGCGCATCCCCCTCATGGAGCAGGTCTTCGCAGCGAACCAGCAACCTTCGACCCAGCGTGCCCTCTGGATGAAAACTGGCAAATTGCTCCTCGGTGAATCCTCGCGCATCGAGCAAGCTCATGGCGAGTGCATCGGCTACCGCCAGTTGAAGAACGGAGCTGGTGGTCGGAGCCAGCGACAGCGGGCCCGCCTCTCCCAGCGCAGGAATCTCGACGACCACATCTGAAAGACGTGCCGCTGGAGAATTCGCATCTTCACAGATGGAGATGACGGCACCACCGACGCGGCGGAAGTGGCCCAGAAATCTCACCAGTTCCTCGGTCTGCCCACTCTTGGAGAGCGCCAACAGGATGTCACCATCTCCCACGATCCCCAGATCTCCGTGCAAGGCTTCGATGGGATGCAGGAACAGTGCCGGTGTCCCGGTGCTCGCCAGTGTGCCGGCAACCTTCTGCGCGATGCTGCCGCTCTTTCCGACTCCCGACACAAGGACTCGTCCGGGAGCCTCGACAAGAAGCCTGACCGCCTGCTGGAATGCGTCACCGAGTCCTGCAGCGAGCGACTGGAGTGCTCTCGCCTCCTGCTCGATCACTTCCCGACCTATCTGAAGGCTATCTGACACCGCGCAACTCCTCCCGGAGTGAATGGACCTGGTTCCCCATCGTGCTTCGGTCGGCGTGAACTCGCAAGGAAAGGCTAAAGGTTCGTACCAGATCTGCCGATGAAGGATGAAGTAGTGAAATTCCGTCGGAGGCGACCGTGCAACTGCCACCAGAAAAAGACACAAACCACTCCATTGAAGATACTTACGGCAATTCCACGGGCTCTCACACTGGTGAGTCCCAGTGGCTCGATGTGGTGAGCACCCCCGCTGCCCAGCTTCCCCCCAGGGTCCAGACCGAGGCGATCCCCGCTGCGACCACTCCTGACGCTGTTTCACCGCTACCCGAGGTGGTACCCGAACAGGCGCCAGAGATCTCGACAGGTACACTGCGGATCATATTCATCATCCTGCTGACCGCTGCATTTCTGCTCGGCATGCAAGGGACTGCGGGAGATCATCAGGCCGTCAAACTCGACTCGGCAACGAAGTTCCTCGGCGATTGAACTGCCACAGCAGGTGAGTTCTCTGCTGCCACACGCATCCCCATCCGATTCCATGGCGACAGTTCTGCACTGACCACCCTCGATCCGCCGCCAGCACCGACAGCCGCAGACCCCGGACATCCAGCGCCACCCGCCTCGCAAACCCTGCTGCTGCTCTCGAAGGCACCACCGTGAGGGTTGCCGGCACCGCCTGGATCCACCAGACTCCTTGCTGGATCACCACCGGGAGGAGTTCCTGATGAGAAGGCGAGATTTCCTGCGACATGCGGCAGCGGCAGGGTTCGGTTGCCTCGCCACTTCGGGCGTCCGCGGCCACGGCGGATCCGGCGACACGCCTCCGGGCTTCCCCGTCATCATCTCCACCTGGCCCTTCGGTCGAGAAGCCAACCTCGAAGCACTCGCTGTTCTGGATTCAGGGGGCAGCGCCCTGGATGCCGTAGAGCGCGGCGTCATGACCGCAGAGGCGAATGAGAGCATCTCGACGGTGGGATACGGTGGCTTTCCCAATCGAGATGGGACCGTGCAACTGGATGCTGCCATCTTTGACGGCAGCACCCTCGACGGAGGAGCGGTGTGCGCACTCACCGGTCATCGTCACCCGGTGCAGGTCGCAAGGAAGGTGATGGAGAACTCCCCGCACCTGATCCTGGTCGGCGAAGGCGCCTCCAGTTTCGCCATCTCCGAAGGGTATCCCCGCGAAGAAACCCTCTCGGAAGCAGCCAGAGCCGCCTATCAGAAGTGGCGCAAGAAGCACCCCGCTGGAGAGGGAAAGGCGGAGGGCCACGACACTCTTGGCCAGGTGGTGCTCGGATCGAACGGCAATATTACAGCCGCTTGCACCAGCAGCGGTATGGCATGGAAACTGCCCGGCCGTGTAGGAGACTCCCCCATCGTGGGACATGGCCTGTATGCGGATGACGCAGTGGGCGGCTGCGTCGCCACCGGAGTCGGCGAAGAGATCTCGAAGGTGTGCGGCTCTTTCCTCGTCATCGAGTTGATGCGTCAAGGAGCGAGCCCGGATCAGGCAATCAGTGAAACTCTCGATCGTATCCTGCAAAGACCCGGGCAAAGCCCCTCGATCAGCGCTGCGTTCGTCGCGGTGGCCAGAGATGGGCGACACGGCGCAGGAGCGATCGGCTCCGATTTCCACTATGCCATCACTCGAGGAGCAGAGACTCAGGTTGTGAAGGTGAAACCTCGAAACAGAAAGGGGTGATCGATGTCGAACAAGCCCAAGGGTCCAGGAGTGATCGCAGCCGCTGAACCCCTCGCTGCTGCTGTGGGTGCCGACATTCTCAAGCAAGGTGGAAATGCCATCGACGCCGCCGTTGCTGTCGGTTTCGCCCTCGCTGTCACCTACCCCGCTGCTGGCAATCTCGGCGGGGGCGGTTTCCTCGTCGGCTCGATCGGGCGAGATGGGACCAGTGGAACTTCCCAGGTGGCTCTCGATTTCCGTGAAGAGGCGCCGGGTGCTGCCACCGCAGACATGTACACCCGTGCCGCCGAAGCGGGACAAAAACAGGCCTCCCTTCTGGGGCACCTCGCCTCCGGCGTACCCGGTTCCGTTGCCGGGCTGGTGACAGCACTGGAGCGCTGGGGAACGATGGATCGCCGACAGGTCATCGAACCTGCCCTGCTTCTGGCTCGCGATGGTTTCGAGATGACACGACGGACACACAGGATGCTGTCCGGATCCTCGACCAGTTCTCAGATGCGCCGCTTCGAGGCGACGGCAGAGGCCTTTTACCCGGGAGGGAAAGCGGTTCCCGTGGGAAGCCTGTTCCGCCAGGGTGACCTGGCACGCACCCTCGAGACCATCATCGAGAAGGGTATACCCGGCTTCTACGATGGCGAGGTTGCCGACCACATCGTCGTCGAGATGAAGCGAGGCGGAGGGCTGATATCCAGCAAGGACCTGCTCGAGTACCGCCCGGTGGAGCGAACACCGATCCGATTCGGTCAAGGGCAGGGTACCGCCTACTCGATGCCCCCACCCTCCTCGGGGGGGATCTGCCTGGCACAGATGTCGACGATGCTCGATCGGTTCCAGATCGTCGGTACCGATGCGGAATCCGCACAACTGTATCACTTGCTGGCAGAGGTGATGAGACGCTCCTTTGCAGACCGAAACCAGTATCTGGGCGACCCTGATCATGTCGATTGCCAGCTGGAACTGTTGCAAGATCCGAAACGCCTGGCCTCACGCGCTGCCAGCATCCAACGATCCAAAGTTTCATCCTCCTCGGAGTTTCTCGCTGAGGAACCCGCGGTCAAGGAGAGTGAACAGACAACTCACTACAGCGTCATCGACAAGCATGGAAATGGTGTATCCGTCACCACCACGCTCAATGGCTCATTCGGCAGCAAGGTCGTGGTCCCTGGCACCGGATTCCTTCTCAACAATGAAATGGATGACTTCACGGCCAGGCCCGGAGAACCCAACCTGTTCGGATTGATCCAGGGAGCAGCCAATGCCGTGGCTCCCGGTAAGCGCCCGCTCTCTTCGATGAGTCCAACAGTACTGCTCGACTCTGCTGGCTCCGTCCGTGCGGTACTGGGAACACCGGGGGGACCGACCATCATCACAAATGTATTCCAGGTGCTGCTGGGGCTAACCAGGCTGGGGCTCTCTCCAGAAAGTTCTGTCACCGCCCCGAAGATCCATCACCAGTGCCTGCCCGATCGACTCAACCTCGAGTCCACCATTCCGTCATCCACGGCCAGAACTCTCGAGACATTTGGACACTCGATTTCTCGCAGATCTGCGATTGGCGACGTTCAACTGATCGCCACTGCCCCGGGGAGAGGCCTTGTCGGTGTCTGCGATCCGAGAGGCGGCGGCGGAGTCTCCTATACGGATCGGTGAATAATACGGTTAGTTTGTCAGGAAAGTCGGGCGCAGAAGTCTTTGCTCCCCAATACTAACAACGCTAACATTCAAGGGTATTCACACTCCCGATGTATTGTTTGTGGAGTGGAATCGCATTGAGTTTCTTGTTGAACAGTATATTGCTCAATTGTTCATACTTATTCTTATACGGCTCATCGACTCTGCTTTGAGTGTCGGCGGGCTGGACGCCTCTGAGCCTTGTGCTCACATTCGGAGGGATGGTGTTATGCGTCCTCTAGTTCTAGTCCTAACCACAGTAATGCTGCTGTTAATCAGCGGTATCTCGACAGCACAACAGTCATTGACCATCGGAAGCACCGACATCCTCGGTCTATCGGAGATCACTGTCAGTGTCACAATGGATGCCACGGATGATGTTCAGGGTTTCGTGCTCGCCATCGGCTATGACGACTCCCTGGTGACAGCCACCGGGCTCGCCCCCGCGGGCCAAGCGTCCGCTGCAGAGTTGCAGGTCCCCGAAATCCTCACAGGTGGTGCGACTCTCGGAGTCGTCATGGATGCGAATCCTCCCTACGGCGGATCTACAATTTCCTCCGGCTCGGGAATAGAGATCGCCATCCTGTCGATCACTCCAAAGGTCGTCGTCACTGCAGACACCACCACGATGCTCACCTTTGCCGATGGGACTCTCAATAGTCCAGCATTGAGCAACATGATCGTTCAGGGTGGTCTCTCTGTCGGTGCAGGCGAAGGACTGAGCCTGATCAACGGTACGCTGACACTGGTCGAGCCTCCCCCGGCATCGATGACGATGGAGGATGGTTCAGCTCCTGCTGATGGACTCGGAACCACGGGAGATTCTAGAGTGATGCTGGATAACAGTATCGGTGGAGTGCAGGGTTTCGTCACCGCAGTGACGCATGATCCCGCCACCGTCACCCTGGAATCGATATCCACGGGCTCTGATACAGATGCGGCGAGTGCCGAGTTCGAGATGCCAAACATGTATCCCAACGGCGGAACCCTCGGAGTAGTCATCGATTTCAATTCGCCTTTTGATGGCCAGACGATTCCGATGGGAACTGGGCTTCACATCGCAACCTACACTTACTCCTGCAATAACTCGAACATCTACGTGCTAGGTGATCCTGGTGGAGAACCCGCCGCAGAGACGAGCGCCATCGACCTCGCAGATGACACCCTGGGCGAACCTCGCCTGGATAACGTGGTCGTCGTCGCTGGTCTGTCCGTCTCGCCTCTTCTCGCTGGTGGTACCTTCACCTGTGAGCCAGTCGGTGTACCTGCAGAGGACACGACTCTCTGGATGGAGACCGAGTTCGACGAGGGCTCCGGCAACTACGCCTACCACGGCCAGACCGGAGACCTGTGCTTCTTCTATGCCGACGAGGACGATTACATCCAGGGCTTCACCTTCACCGTCTGCTACGACTGCAATCTGACGATTCATGAGGACTCCTGGGAGTTCAACGGCTCGATCCTGGATCAGGTCGGTGTTGAGTACACCGCAGTACAGGTCGATGACGACCCCGATGACGGGGACGGCTGCGAACTGATTGTTGCGTTACTGCTCGACGCACTGCCGCCTTTCGAGGGCCAGACTCTTCCGCAGACGATGTCGACCAGCGGCAACTCCGCAGATGGTCGACTGTTGGTCGGAAAGATGCGAGTCACCGTCGATATGGATGCTGAATGTAATGAGGATCAGTTGATTGAATGGTGCAATGACATCAACGGTAACGGAAACGTCACGCTCTACAACAACGTGGTCATCGACTTCGAATCGATCCAGACATACGCACGTAATGACTCGCTCGTGCATGTCGTGCCGGAAGAAATCTTCCAGCGTGGCGATTGCAATAGCGACGACACCGTCGATCTTGCGGATACCGCAACGATGCTCGGGAATCAGTTCAATGGTCACCCGATTCTCTGCCCCGATGCTTGCGACTCGAATGATGATGGTCATCTGAACATGGCGGACGCTGTCCACCTGCTCAACTGGCTCTTCAAGTTCGGAGATATACCGCCGGCACCAGGCCCCCTCGAAGACGGGCCGGATGCGACTCAAGATGACACGCTACCAGTGTGTGACAGCGACGACACGAACTGCTAGGACAATGGCTTGGCGGAGTTGGGAGATCCGATCTCCCTTGTTGAGAAACCGCCAGCCTCGGCTTTCGTCACTGCCACTCCCCTCCGAGGGCAACGACAGGAGCGTACGCTGGAACTCGTGATCGAACAGAAGATCGTGAAATCGGTGACTGACAACTCCGAAAGAGACAGGGGCTCTGCGATACATGATCGCGGAGCCCCTTTTTTCTTGTATCGTTTGCCCTTCCCTGCTGATTCCTTGCTCAAACGCACTGCTGCTATCATCCTCTGGGACAATCTCACGGAGGCTCATGAAAGCGATCCTGTTCGATCTGTTCGGCACGCTGGTTCCCAATCTTCCGCTGGAAACTTGGGAGCAATGCAGTGACCACATCGCCGCGGCTCTGGAGGTCGAGTGCGACTTGTATCGAAGATTGTCGAGTGCCAGATTCAAGGACCGCATGATCGGGACGATTCCCGATGGGGATGGTCAATTTGATTGCTTGCTCGAGGAAGCGGGTATCGACACTCCCCTCGAGAAACGCAGGGATGCGGCCAGGATTCACCGCAAACTTCTGAAAGATGTGCTGATTCCAAAACCGGAAGCCTGCAGGACTCTCGAACAGCTTTCAGACCGGGGAGTCAAACTGGCACTGGTCACCGATTGCTCGACAGCGGCACCCGAATTGCTCGATGAGTCCCCACTGGGACGGTACTTCCAGATTCGATCGATCTCTGCCTTCCTCGGGGTTCGGAAACCGGACGCACTGATGTACACCCACTGCCTCGATTCACTTGGAATTCCCGCAGCAGATTGCATCTATGTTGGCGATGGCAACTCAGAGGAACTGATCGGTGCCAGAGAATGCGGACTCACCACCGTCTGGGTCGACAATGGCCTTCAGCAGCACTGGCACGAGCGATTCGCACCTGACGGAGATCACACCATCCATTCCCTGGAGGAGCTGCTCCCTCTCGTGGACACTCTCGATTCTCGGACAGCTGGATAAGGAACCATAGATGGAGAGAGTCTCGATTGAAACCGGCTCAGAACCCACGGCGGCAGTGATCTGGCTGCACGGTCTCGGTGCCGATGGGCACGACTTCGAACCGATCATCCCCGAGTTGAACCTCGGTGCAGTCTGCGACGTGAGATTCATCTTCCCCCATGCCCCGGTGAGACCGGTCACCATCAATAACAACATGGTGATGCGTGCCTGGTACGACATCCTGGAGATCTCCATCGATCGCAAAGTAGATGAAGCGGGAATTTTCGAAAGCGCAGAGTTGATCCAGCAACTGATCGATGAGCAGTTACAGCTGGGAATCGCACCGGAGAGGTTGATCCTGGCCGGTTTCTCCCAGGGTGGTGCCATCGCCTACCATGTTGGCCTGAGACAGCAGCCTGCACTGGGGGGACTGCTGATCCTCTCTGCATACTTACCCCTGCCGGATGCTCTCGAACTCCTCGATGATCGGATCCCGAGGACCACTCCGGTCCTCTGCTGTCACGGCGAGCTCGATCCGGTGGTGCCCATCGCTCTGGGCGAATCATCGGCAAGAATGGTGCAGCAAGCCGGATGGCCGCTCCAGTTCAGAAGCTATCCAGCTCCACACTCGCTTCATCCAGACGAGGTGGAAGAGATAGGAAAGTGGCTGGCAGAACGCCTGGCGTGATGCTGACCAGTTGATCCTGGCCGTGACCCATGAGACAGAAGAGAGGATCCGCGGGTAATTGAGTGGCGCATCGCTTTTCGGCCGGATCCTGTTCGTGGTCGCCGAGAAAAAGCCAGGGTAGGGTGCCTGCGTCGAGCGGCTCCCTTACAATCGCCCCCGGTTCGTTCACCCCCGAAGGAGAGTCATGAGTTCTGAAACGCCGAATATCCACATCCTGGGTCGACCTGTCACACGCATCGGAGTCATCGGCTCGGGCCAGATCGGCCCCGACATCGCCCTTCACTTCTCAAAGGTATTCACTCCGATGGGAACCTCCATCGTGGTCGTGGATATCAGCGAAGAGGCTCTGGAGCAGGGAAAGAAGAAACTCGATCGAAAAATTGACAAGGGCATCGAGTCGAGAGCCTTTCGAGCCGAGCTGGGGCAGGCGATGAAAGAAAATGTCCTCTTCACCAGTAACTACGATCAGCTCAAGGGATGTGATCTTGTCGTCGAAGCGGCCACCGAGGACAAGGATCTGAAGCGCCGCATCTTCACCCAGGTGGCAGACCTGGTTGCAGCGGAAGCGGTACTCTGCTCCAACTCATCTCATCTGGAGCCCGATGTCATCTTCGAAGGGGTATCTGATCCTGCTCGAACGATGGTCGTCCACTACTTCTTCCCTGCGGAGCGCAATCCGATAGTGGAGATCGTCCCCGGAGCGGATACCTCCGAGGGGCTGGTTGCCGACATGATGGGATTCTACGAGGCGATCGGAAAGGTGCCGATTCAGGTCAAGAGCCGCTATGGCTATGCGCTCGATCCCGTCTTCGAGGGAATGTTTCTCGCCTCCGCATTGATGGTGGAAGAAGGAATCGCCAGTTGTAAGGAAGTGGACCACGTCGCCTGTGATGTGCTCGGATACACGGTCGGACCCTTCACTGCCATGAATCTCACGGGAGGCAACCCGATCACCGCAGTGGGTCTCGACAACTACAACAAGAAGATCAACGGTTGGTACCGTACACCGGAAATACTCCGCAGAGCGGTGGCTGACGAGAGCTCCTGGGAAGTCCCTGCCAGGGGGGAGTCCATCGACGTTCCCGCTGAAACCTATGCGCAGGTCAGGGATTCCTTGCTCGGAGCGTACTTTGGCATCGTCGGCGAGATCGTGGATAGCGGCATCTCCTGCATCGACGACATGGATATGGCAGTGGAGACCGCGCTCGATGTGAAGGCTCCTTTTCGCCTGATGAACTCGATCGGCGTCGACAAGGCGCTCCACCTGGTCGAGAAGTATGCCGAGCATCACTCCGGCTTCCCGGTTCCACAGTGCATCCAGGATCAGGCTCGAAAGGGAGCACCCTTCGATATCGCACTGGTCCTCCGACATGACAACGACGGCATCGCACACATCACGATTCGGCGTCCAAAGCAACTCAACGCCCTCAACAATGACTCCTTCGACCAGATCGAGCGCCACTTCCAGGACATCGAATCCGACAGCAGCATCGATGGCGTTGTGCTCTCCGGCTTCGGAATCAAGGCCTTTGTCTCCGGCGCTGATGTTCCCTTTCTCGCCAATATCGATTCGATCGCCATGGGTGAAGAGACCTCTCGCGGGTCACAGAAATCGATCCAGACCATCGAGGACTGCACAAAACCAGTGGTCTGCGCCCTCAATGGACTCGCATTTGGTGGTGGCAACGAGATCGCCATGGCCTGTAACGCACGAATAGCACGCACAGGCCAGCGCGTGCTCGTCGGTCAACCGGAGGTCAATCTCGGAATCATTCCCGGAGCCGGTGGTACCCAGCGGCTACCTCGCTGGATCGGCGTCGAAAAGGCTGCCGAATTGATGCGAACAGGGCGCCCCGTCTCTTCCTCCGAAGCGCTCGCCATCGGGCTGATCGTGGAGGAGGTGGCTGGAGATCCTCGAGACCTCCGTGCCCGTGCGGTCGAGCTGATCAGGGCCTACCTGTCAGGCGACGAACCACTCCCGATGATTCCAACGGGACCGATCGAAACCCCCGATTCGTTGCCCGAAGTCGACCTCGGACACCTGAGCAGAAGCGTCGATGAGATCCTGCAGAAGGCGATTGTCGAGGGATGTCGGCTGCCTCTGGCGGAAGGAATCGCTCTGGAAGCGCGTTATTTTGGCGAAGTCTGCGGAACTCAGGACATGCGGATCGGAGTCGCCAACTTCCTCGAAAATGGACCGAGAACCCCTGCCAGATTCGTTCACGCCTAGTGTAAGTATCCAATATCAAGATACTTACAATCTGATACCCGGCTCCAGGGATCGAACCCGTGGCAATTTCCGCAACGACCGAGATGGGCCGGAAAAGGTGGATACCCCTAGAATTCGGGACTCGCTAGGGAATTTACTGCTTCCCCATCGGGTCAGAAGGTGGCTATCCTTCGGGCAGTGACATTTGAGCCCCTTGCCTGCACCGTGGCGGGCTTCATGCCGAGGGGACCAGATTCAGGGCGCTGGCTGGATAATGCGGGAATCCAGGAAGCCAGCATTTGTATTTGCAACGATCAGAAAACCCTCGGAGCGCGATCCTGGCAAGGGTCGTATCGGGGTCAGAAAGGGGATTTCATGTCCAATCAACGCGAGATGCTGCTCGTCGGGAGCAAGGCAAAGGCAGCGCTCAAGCAGCACGATGTGAACGTCGGAGGCGATGCCCTCGACGGTCTCAACGAGATCCTGCACCAGTGCATCGAGCAGGCCGCCAAGCGAGCCAGCCAGAACGGACGCAAGACCGTTCGTTCCCACGACTTCATCTGCTAGTCGACAAGACACGCATGGTGTCAGATTCGTAGGCCTCGTCGCTACCAGCGCCGAGGCCTACCTTCTTTTAGCACCATGGGTGCGGCGCAGCGGATACATGGGGCACATCTGCATCGTGCCGTTCAGGGAGATCCGTGCCGTTCAGGGAGATCCTGGAACCTAGTCTGATTTATCCCGGTCCGCTTCGAAGTCTTCCTTGCGGATTTCATGGCGTTTGAGAAGGTTTGATAGTTGAGGTCGATGGATCCCCAGAGCCTCCGCAGCTCGAGTGATGTTTCCACCACTTCTGAATAGTTCTGCAATGATGTAGCGCCGCTCCAGCGCTGCCTTCGCCTCCTTGAGGGTCAGCTCACCCGAGGTCAACCGTGCCACTTCCTGATCGAGGTCAGGCTTCTGGGAGGAACGAAAGAGATCGACTCGACCACTTGTGAGTTCCGTGATCTCGACCGAGCCGACAGAGTACCAGTGCGGCAATACACTGACGGGGACTTCTACCGGCAATCCGAATTCTTCACGAAGGTCATGAAGGGCATGCTGAAGATCCCTGCTCTTCTTGCGAAGATCATCTTCCCCTGGCCCGATCATCACGCAAACCAGGTGATCGCCTCCAGTGTAATAGACGCCTGATATCGGCTGCAGGATTTGAAGTAACCGGTTCACAATGTTTTCGTCTTCACGTTCTCTGAGCAAGATATCAAAACCTGGCAGACTCACTTCCAGAAAGCCCAGCGGCTCCTTTTCTCTGTGGTGGCGCGACAGGAAGTAATCGATGTCTGCATCAAAAGCAGCCAGCGACCCGATCTCGCTCTGCTGGTACTCGAGCATCTGCGCATTTTTGGACAGTGCTACCAGCTGACCCTGGGCCATCGAGAGTAATCTCTCGACCTCCTCAACATCCCGATCCTGGAACGGGTTCCCTGCTGTGGGACGTTCCAGCACCAGTGCTGCCGAGAGCATTCCCTGAGCCGAGAACGGGATCGCCAGCAGGCTCCTACCTCTCACCGAATCACCCTGCGTGTGAGTAGAGATCCATTCATCCCAGGTCTGGGACCCACTTCGCATCGGCATCGAGCGTTCGATGCACTCCTGGGCCAGAGCACCGAGCACCTGCGAAGGTGGCAGCCAGTCCTCGGCGAGTCCCATGTCTATGTCGGCGAGGCTTTGCCACCGTCGCCGCCGTCTTGCCGCGATGAAACCGCGAGGACTGGGGACCAATCTCCGGCATTGCTCCAGCAAGCCTTCAAGGAACGAGCGAAGTTCATCTCGTTTTCCAAGTTCCGAGATGGCACCGGCAACGGCAGCAAGTCGATCCTGATCGAGAGAGCCGCCGGAGCGTGTCCCTGTTTCAGGATCAGCGTCGGGGACAGAATACGGCCCCGACCCGGTCACAGCCGGCGGCGGGTAATCTGATTCGCGGCGAAATCGTTGAAGGTCTGCAAAGAAGTTCTTTCGCCTGCGATCATCCAGATACACGACTCGCATATCTTCTGGCAGTCGTGTAGAGATTCTCTCGATGATGGCAGCAGCTCGATCGTAGTTGACCCTTGCGCCCTGAAAATCGTGGGATCCTTGCTCGACCCTGGCTATGGCATAATTGATCTGCCACTGGAGCGGCAGCAAGGAATCTGCGCTGATCATCTGGAGAGCTTTCTTGTAGTACTCGAGAGATTTTTGCTGACCGTCTTCATTACGCTGGCGGCTGATGGCCCCCTTGACCAGCAACCCTCGGACGATCAGGGGTACCGACTGCAAGGACTCTGCGATGAGCAGTCCGCGGCTGACGAACTTCAGTGCCTCCTCGAAAGCTTCTCGTTCGGTGCCGAGCTGAGCGCGATCGAACAAGCTGGCGGCAGCGACCCGATCCAGCCCCTGCTTCTGTGCAAGATCGAAGGATTTCTTCAACTCTCGATCCGCGGACTTCCAGTCTCCCCGCAACAGCGCCAGATTGCCCTGAAGCCTGTGCCCCTCTGCCTGGTACCGTGGCAACTCAAATTCCTGGGTCAAGATGAGGATCTGGCGAGCCAGGTTCTCGACCTGCTTCCTCTCTCCGAGCGCGAACCAGGCCCAGCCCAGGTGCAGGAACGAGCGCACGATCCCCTCTGTATTTCCAAACTTCTCACTGTTGGAGATGCTGCGCTTGAAGAAACGGATCGCCCTCCCGTAGTCTCCGGAGTGGGCGTGCAGACTTCCGATGGAGTTCAGGGTAGGAGAAATCTGATGGCTGTCTCCGATGCGCTCGCGAAGAGTCAAACAGCGGCGAAAATGCTCGAGGCTTCGCGAGAAATCGCCACTATTTCGATACACCTTGCCGAGCAATTCATAGGTGGCAGCCAGAGCCCTCACATCCTGCGAGCTGTCGACAACCTCCAGCGCCCTGAACAGGTAGCGCGCAGCTCTGAAGTGCTTGCCCCGATCGTAATAGACCCTTCCGATGGTGCGCAGCACCGATCCCAGCGCCACCGGGTCCTGTGATCGTTCGACCCTTTCTAGCAGTGTCTGGTAACTGTTGAGTGCCGCTGCAGAGTCTCCACGTGCGAGATGCGTCTCTGCAAGCGTCTCCAGGATGCGGCTCGACAACTGGTCAGCTCCGGCTTGCTGTTCGAGCCCGGCCAGTTCCTTTTGCGCCCTCAGGCACAGGCTCATCGCCCTCTTGATGTCCCGGCGCTGAAGCCGGAGTTGCGCACGCAGTGAAGTCAACCGAGCGGGTGCCAACGGATCGACCTGTTCAAGATCGGTAGAACTGACCCTGTTCAGCGCTCTGATCCCCTTGAGCGGCTCCTGCATCAGCAGATAGATCTCACCGAGGAAAAGGCGTGCATCGATGCGATCGGCCGCATCGGTTGCCGGATCTTCGAGCAACATCTTGATGTGCAATTTTCCCGATTCTGGCTGGCCAGTCTCCACCTCGAGACGAGCCAGTTGCCCGAGGATCTCACTGCGCACCTCCGCATCTCCATCGGCTCCTACGAAGTCGAGCATTCTTCTCCCGATACGAATCGCAAGCGGCTCTGCGTAGGCTCCTGCGAAGTACCTCATCGCAATCAGCCCGTAAGGTATCGCCAGCATCGGCTCATCGCCGGCAGCGAGAAGTTCGTGCACCTCGAAGGCGCGCACAGGGTCCTGGCTACGGGAATCCTCGGCCAGGGTCTGACCCAGTTCCTTCTGCAGATTCCTGGCAACCTCGGGACGGATCGATGATCGGATGCCTTGCATGTGGATTTCATGGCAGATGAGATACCGGATGGCACCGCGGACTTCATGGCGATCGACAAACCCGCGATCGATCAGCAACTCCAATGCCTCGGAGAGTCGCTCCTCGGATACCTGGCAGGATCGCACCAGCATCGCCGCCTGAATCGGCCTGCGTAACATTGCCAGGTGCTCCAGCACTCGACGCTCGAGCGGTGGCAACGATGCAACCCTGCGGTCGACGAGGACCAGTGGAAGCTCTGCCCCTCTGGAACTGGCCAGCAATGCCTCGACACTCTCTGCCTCGAGCGGAGAGGCCACTCCACCTTCCTGAAGTAACCGACACATCTCCAGCACCAGGAGTGGGTTTCCATCACAAGCCTCGGCCATCATCTCGGCGAGTCGAGCATCCGGTTCCCTGCCGAGTTGCTCGCAGACCAATCCACTGACTTCTTCCACCGAAAGGGCTGGCAGTTCCACGGTTCGGCAAAACGGCTGCCCGGACAGTGCCTCCAGCTCCTCCGGAGCCGCATCGCTGCAGTGGTCTCCGATCACCAGCAACCGACCTCGAGCGTGCGACGGGGGCGGCTGGATGCCCTCCTGATTCTCGACCAGGGAACTGGCAAATTCCCCCGATCGACCCTCTCGAGCACGGATCTGTTTCCAGTCTCGAGAGCCACTCTTCGAATCGTCGCTCTCCGGACCCTGGACCGTCTCTCTGGAGAGGGCTGAATTCCGTGCCAGGTATTCGATGAACTCGATCGTGCCCGGATCACTGCGGTGAAGATCATGGAGGACCAGCACCAATGTGCGCTCGCTGGCCAGTTCCCAGAGGATTCCCGTCAGCGCCTGATGAAACTGGATCCGTCCACTCCAACCCGACAGTGGCTCGCGCTGCTGGCCTCGCTCCACCTCCGACTGGAGTTCAGGGAAGACGCGAACCAGCACATGCGCATAGCGGCGCCACAGGCCACGTGTTTCGCCATGCTCGACGATGAGATCCTTGACCAGGCGAAGGATGGGCAGGAACGGGATTCCCTGACGCTCGTGGCAATGAACCCGACAACTGAGGATGGAGCCGACATCGTCCGGGGGGTCCGCCAGCACCTCTTCGATGAGGCGCGTCTTGCCGCCACCGCTGACGCCGCTGACGAGTGCCAGTGTGCACATCGCAGCACCATTTTGGTCGCCTGGATCTGGATCGCTGCCATGGTGAATCCAGGAGCGGAGGGCGTTCAAGGATCGCTGGCGCGGTGCCTGCTGAAGATCATCGTGACCCGTCTCGGCCACCGGAGTCTCTCCGTCCATCTCATCTCTCCTCGCCCCATGGCAGGGGTCGCCATCGCCCGAATGACCGTAATGATTCCAGACGGATAGGCTATCTCCGGCGGGCTCAGCCGTAAAGATTGTGGACGGTGAATTTCGTGACTTTGAGGCCTCTATATCTCCTCGCCGTCCCTACTCGGCGAGGAGAAGCTTGGGTCTGAATGTCACTAGGACTGGGTGAAACCTGCCCAGGAAGTGTGTAGGGACGGACAGGCCGATTTGTTCCAGTGGTTGTGTGCTGTGTCAGCGGCGTGCAGATCGATACGAGATGGGTGAGTCAAATAGGGGAGCGTGCCAGATCCTGATCGGGAGAGGTGCCCACTGGCACGAGGGTACGACACCACGGCGAGCGCCACGGGCCGTTTGCCGACCCGGTAACTCGCTCTCTGCAGTGCTTCGCCAGGGCATCCTTGCGGACCGCCACACACCTGGCTCCCTCGCAACCTGCCCCTGTAAATACACGGACAGGCGCGAACACTTCCGGAGCAACGGCTCCCGATCTGTGATCATTCTGCCTGGATCCCGAGCCGTCGATTTCCGATCCCATCCGGAAAATCGAGCGTCGGGCACCTGCTTCCCCACAACTGACCGGACTCCGCCGTTTCCCCCGTCCCGATCTGGCTGCACTGGCGGAGCCACCGGACTTCCCCCCGAATCTCGATCCAGACCGGATCGAGAAGTGACAGAAAACTCGACACGAATCGACAGATTTCGGTGGCATGATCTCGCCAGGCGAGTGAAGAGGTGAGCGGGCGAGCACACTCCCGGGAGTCGCAGCAATACCGGATCGACCTCGGCTCGTCGCTCTCCCTCGACCCAGGCGTGGCATCTCGTGCCCGGCACCCGGGTTTGGCAGGAATATGGGGGGACACCCGCATCAGGTCAAGTGGGCGATTGTCAAAAGAACCGGGGCCGACGGGTATGCCCATCGGCCCCGGGGGGCAAGGGGGGGAAGGCTCAGTGGAAGGAAGCCGTTGTGAAGCTCCCGCATGCGGGCTTCTGCAAGATCCAGGCTCCTGCGACATGGACCCTGCGAGGTACTTTTCGCATGCGGCCAGGAACACGGATGCGCTCCCGAAACGCTCGTCTCACAGGTACTCCACATCTGAAGACAGTCCTGTAGCGGGTCACGGTCCGGAAACGGTCAGGACCACGCACCTTGCAGAACTGGATCCTCGTCGTTGCCGGTCTCCACACCTGGGTCATTCCACTAAAGAATTTCCTCACGCACCCACCGTTGCGGATGGAGTACTGGACTCCCGGAAGGACATCGTGCTGATGCGAGTGCAGTGTGCATGAAGATGATGCGACCTGCTGATTTCTGGGCAGGCATCGTTGCCTCAGCGACGAGCGAGGTTCGATCGTGGCGGCGGAGGCCACCATCGGAGAAGACACCAGAACAAGAAGCACCAGGGCTCGGATCGACATGACCGACTCCTTTCTCTTGAGTTTCAGGAAGCGTCGTTGCTTCCTATTGGCTCTCGAGAGGGATGACGATGGCGATCAGAGGTTATTCAATGGTTTTCATCGAATCGGGAGGAGCGGGCGGTCCCAGCAGCAGGTGGGATCGTCCTTCCTCAACAAATCGACCCGCCTCTCGCCACTCCCTGTGGGGCGAGGTCAAGCGTTGCGAGTCCGCTCTCCGGATCCACTCCTTGCCCCTGGACGGATCGCCCAGACGCGACCACAGCGATCCGATGCGCAGTGCCAATGCTGCAGAGGAGAAGCGTGTCGTCGCTTCCTCGAGCACCCTGTGCGCCTCTCCATCGCGTCCCTCGCTGTGAGCGATCTCTGCGGAGAGCCAATCGATCCAGCCATCGAACGGGCGAATCCTACGCGACCGGGCGAGCGATGCGGATGCAGAGAGCACATCTCCACTGCGCAGAGAAGCGAGGGAGTGATGAAACCATGCATCTGCATCGGAGGGATCCTTCTGCGTGATCTTGTCGAAGGTCTCCGCCGCAGAAGTGAAACGAAACAGGTACATCTGGGCAGCTGCGATGCTCCACAGATCAAACCGATCGATCGGTTCCAGATCCAGACCCACATCGATCTCCAGCAGCCCCGCTGGATCCCCCTGTTCAATCGCTGCAATCCCCAGCACGATCCATGGGCCCGGGCGTGCTGAATCGACCTGAATGGCATAGCGAGCAGCGATGCGGGCTGATCGAGGATCCCCCGCCCGCAGCGCAACCCAGGCCAACTGCCTCTGGACTGCAGCATCCTGGCGCAGCGTCATCGCTCTTTCGCCATGGAGATCGAGAAGAGTCTGCCCGAGCGAGTGGACAGGGGCATCCTCGGCATGAACTGGCAATGGCCTCGCCAACATCGCGGATGAGAGATCCTGTATCAGATCCGCCGTAGCAGGCCCCGCTGCCGTGGATCTGCCGAGCCATCCAGCGATGATCAGCAGTCCGATCCCCCCCACAACAGGGACCCAACGACGGCGAGGAGCTCCAACCTCTCCGGTGCTGTTTCTACGCGCCCGAGGACGAGCTCCATCACGCACCGCATCGAGCATGCTTGCAAATCCACGCAAACTGGCAGGACGGGCCTCGCTGTCGAGAGAGAGAGAATCTTCGAGCAATCCGAGTAACCCGGGTAACTCTGAAATACTCTCGCCGACCGTTGAGCCATGAGATCTGGACAGCAATCGATCCGCGACCTCTGCAGCCGATCGTCCCGACCAGGGGGGACGGCCGATGGCACACTCATGAATCAACACCGCCAGCGCGTAAACGATCTGGCATTCACTGGCAGCGACAGGCTCCTTCGAGAGAAGGATCTCGGGAGCGATTCGACACGCCAACTCATCGAGTCGATCATCGACATCGAGCGCGAGCCGGTCGATCCTGAGCCGCAAGTGGCCATCTGATCCCAGCACTACTGATTCCGGAGGGAGTGCCTGAAGGGGAACACCCTCATCATTCAGAGTTGCCAGCATCCTTGCGAGATCCGCAAACTGACCGACGAGTGCTCTCAGGCCTCCCGACAGGATCACCTTCCAGTTCCGTGATGGGGAGGATCTGGCTCTATCGATGCAATGATCAAGGGTGGTTCCGGAATAGCTCTCGCTCGTTCCGGACCGATGAGGATCGATCAGCATTTGTCTCGGGAGTCGCATCTCTTCGGGGCTTCGCAGCAGCAGCGATTCGAGTATCAACTGCCGATGATCTCGATCGCATGCGCCAGCCTCTGCATCCCCAGAGGTCGCTCGCCTCGAATCGAAGTCCTCCCGTGGCCGCTCGATCATGCCGCCCATCCCCCCGGGCGATGCTGCCCCCCCTCCAACGAAGGTGCAACCCGCCAGGGCTGAACATCACAGGCGGAAGGGAACTGCTCTAGGAGCCCTCGAGGCCCAGCATGCCCGGATCGATATCCTTCGGTAGCTTGGATTCCTCCGAAGCATCCTCCGAAGACTCGCCCTGACTGCTCTGGGGCGTGTCCGCGTTCCGCTTCTCCGCCGAAGGTTCGATCGCATCTGCAAGTTCATCTGGAACCGGAATCTCCAGCAGATCGTAGATCTCGCGGTCGTTGAGGACTTCCTTCTCGATCAGTTCACGCGTCAAGGTCTCCAGTTTATCTCGGGCTTCTCCCAGGATTCGCATGGCGCGCTGATAGCCATCTTCGAGCATCGTTCGGATTTCTTCGTCGATGAGCATCGCCGTATGCTCACTGACATGACTCGAATCGCCCAGTTCTCTGCCGAGGAATACGTGCTCCTCGCCTCGCTTGTAACTGACAGGCCCGATTTTTTCGCTCATGCCCCACTGGCAGATCATCCTCTCGGCGAGATTGGTCGCCTGCTCCAGATCATTTTGCGCTCCCGTGGTGAACTCCTGGAAGACGAGGTCCTCCGCTGCCCTGCCGCCAAGCAGGATGGCAATCCTGTTGAGAAGATAAGTGCGAGAGTAGTTGTGGGTTTCTTCACTGGGCAATTGCTGAGTGACGCCCAGCGCTCTACCTCGAGGTACGATGGTCACCGAATGCACCGGATCGGTCTCTGGTAACAACATGGCGAGCAAAGCATGCCCCGCCTCATGATAGGCGGTCAACTCCTTCTCTCGCTCGCTCATCGCTTCATCTCGAAGAGTTCCCAGCTGGATCTTATCCTTGGCACGATCGAAATCGCCGTGCGTGATTCTCTTGTGGCCACGCCGGGCAGCCATCAGGGCAGCCTCGTTGGCAAGGTTCTCGAGGTCTGCCCCTGAGAAGCCGATGGTGCCTCGTGCGAGGGTATCCATGTCGACATCGCTGGCGAGCGGCATGTGGCGGCTGTGAATCTCGAGGATGGCCCGACGACCATCCTTCTGCGGCCTTTCCACCACGACCTGGCGATCGAATCTGCCGGGCCTGACGAGGGCTGCATCGAGGACATCGGGGCGATTGGTCGCAGCAAGCACGATCACTGCCTGGTTCGATTCGAAGCCATCCATCTCGGAGAGAATCTGATTGAGGGTCTGCTCTCTCTCGTCGTGACCTCCCCCGAGGCCAGCCCCACGCGATCGCCCGACCGCATCGATCTCGTCGATGAAGACGATGCAGGGCGCACTTTGCTTCGCCTCATCGAAAAGTTCGCGAACTCGGGATGCCCCGACACCAACGAACAACTCGATGAACTCTGATCCGGAGATGGAAAAGAAGGGAACATCTGCCTCGCCTGCAACTGCTCTGGCGAGCAAGGTCTTTCCAGTCCCCGGAGGCCCAACAAGGAGTACTCCCTTCGGGATCTTTGCCCCCAGCTGGGTGAAACGCTCGGGCTCGCGCAAGAACTCGACGATCTCGGACAGTTCCATCTTCACATTTCTCAACCCTGCAACGTCATCGAAGGAGAGGGATTCGTCTCCCTTCTCGAACCGCTTCGCCTGGTTGCTGGCAAACTTCCCGAAAATTCCAGGCCCACCCATCTGGCGGCGAACTCGGTTACTCATCCACCAGAAGAATCCAACGAGGATCATGATCGGAAGCAATCCCCCGACGAGAACCTGCCAGAACGGATCGCTGGATGACTTGAAGATCACATCGCCTCGCGCCTCGGTAACTTCGAACAGCTTCTCCTTGAGCGCTGGAGGAACGATGGATTTCAACATGGATGCATCGATGGTGCTCGGTCCGGAGAGTTCCTGAACCTCGACCTCTATCGGCGTCCTGAGAGTGGCCACGAAGATGTCCTTCTCGACCTCTTCCAGCAGCTCGATGTTGCCCCTGGAAGCCTCCTCGAACAGGCGTGATGCGGCCACCTCCGGGGCATTTCCAGCGGCTCCAGAGTTGAACAGATTCATCATCGTCACGACGATCAGCAGCATGATGAAGAACCAGAACCAGGGTCTCTGACTCCATCCAGTGCCTTGCTGGTCGCCGTCTTCTTCCCCCTCGGGGGGCTCATCTCTATCTTTCTGCGCTCGCAATTGATCTCCTTGGCAAATGAGTGGTCAGAACACCTCCTGCTGGCGGGGCTCCAACTCCATCAACGGGCAACGAATCCGCCGGGTTCCCCCGGTATCGCCACTAATACAATGCCAGATTACGGGCCGCATGTGCCACATTCTCTGGCTGTGGCAGTATCTTTTCCTCGAGTTGTGGGGCATAGGCAACAAAGCAGTCCATCGCCCCGATACGGCGCACAGGGGCGTCCAGGTGGTCAAATAGCTCATCCTGGACCCTGGCAGCGATTTCGGCGCCGTATCCCCAGGAAAGAGATTCCTCATGAACGATCAGCAACCTGTGAGTCCTCATCACGGCCTCCCTGATCGCGTCCCAATCGTAAGGAGCCAGGGTCCTGAGATCGATGATCTCCGCCTCGATGCCCTCCTGCGCCAGCGTCTTTGCAGCGGTGACGCATCGATGCACCAGCGCACCATAAGTGAGAATCGTCAGGCGATCCCCCTCACGCACACGAGCGGCCTTCCCGAATGGAATCATGAAGTCCGGTCCAGGATTGACCCCCTTGTTGTGGGTCTGTCGATAGAGGTGCTTGTGCTCGAGGAAGATGACCGGGTCATCGCACCGAATCGCCGTGCGAAGCAATCCGTTGGCATCCGTGGCATTACTCGGCATCACGACACGCAATCCGGGTATGTGGGTGAACATCGTCTCAGCGGATTGGCTGTGATAGATCGCCCCTCCACGAAGATAGCCGCCACTGGCGACCCGGATGACGACGGGACACTTATCGATCCCTGCTGAACGCCATCGAAGCAGTGCAAGCTCCGACCTTATCTGGTGAAAAGCGGGCCATATGTAATCGAGGAACTGGATCTCCACCACCGGCTTCAGCCCTCTGACTGCCATTCCGATGGCGCGTCCGACGATATTCGCCTCTGCAAGGGGAGAATTGTAGACCCGATCACTTCCGAACTCCCTCTGCAATCCTGCGGTAGCCTTGAAGACTCCGCCTTTCCCCTTCACTTCGGCGAGAACTTCAGCGCGACTCGCATCCGCAACATCCTCGCCAAACAGATGGACTCTCGGATCGCGACGCATCTCATCTCGCAGTGCTGTGTTGATCAGGTCGATCATCGTGGTGGGTTGAGCCGCCTCTACCTCGGCAGGGAGAGTCTCGAAATCTGAGCAGGTAGGATCGATCTCCTCCGAATAGAGGTGATCGAGAATCGTATCGGGGTTCGGTTGAGACGTCGCCACGGCCTCATCGGAGGCGTTTCGAACCTGTGTGCGAACCTCGCTGCGAATCTGTTCGAGAACCTCCTCGGTCGCCACGCCTTGATCCTTGAGAAATTGTGGGAAGGTGGTGAGGGGATCCCTGAGAGCATCTGCTTCTCGCTCCTGAGCAGAGCGATAGGAACTCTCGTCATCGGAGAGGCTATGACTGTAGGGCCTCACAACATGGGCATGGACAAGGGCTGGGCCGTTTCCATTTCGCATGTCCGAGACGACATCCTTCAGCAGCGAATAACACTCAACAGGATCACAACCATCCACCTCGTGGACATCTAGACCCGGGAATCCCAGCACCAGTTTCGAGATGGATCCTCCCGGCGTGTTGACCTCGACCGGGACGCTGATGGCATATCCGTTGTCCTCGACCACGAACAACACGGGAAGATCTAGAGTGCAAGCAGTGCTCAGGGCTTCCCAGAATTCGCCCTCACTCGTGGTTCCATCTCCAACTGAAACAAATGCAATTTCTCCGTCTGACCAGTTTCGAATCGATGACTGCAGCGGCTCACTGCGAGCACCTTTCATCCATGCTTCTGCACAACCGACTGCATGAAGACATTGACTGCCAGTGCAGGAGGACTGATTGACTACCTGCAACCGTTCACTGCCCCAGTGAGATGGCATCTGACGTCCTGCGCCTGCAGGTTCATCACTGGCAGCAGTCGCCGTCTTCAGCATCTCCACGGGACTCAGGCCGAGTTGCAACATCAAGGCTCTATCCCTGTAGTAGGGAAAGAACCAATCCTTGCCCCCTTCGAGAACCATCCCGAGCGCAGTATTCACCGCTTCATGTCCGCAACCGTTGATCTGGAAATAGATCTGCCCCTTGCCCTTGAGGCGGATCTCCTCGTCATCGATCTCTCGACTGAGAAACATGTTCCGATACAGCGCCAGCAACTCGCTGCGATCGAGTCCGCCGATGCGGATCTGCTCGCTTCTATCCTTGCGAGGCCGTCCTCTTCGGTTGGCTGGCTGCTGGCTCTGGGTCGACATGCTGGTCCTGACCTGTGGAGGAACTCTTCCCGTAGGAGGAGTTCATGGGCTTCCGGGGCCGGGATAGGCCCCGATAGGAGGCATTCTAGGGGCGAGCGCTGTGCCATTCAACGCGACCCCTCGTTTCCCGCTTTGCTGGATGGCAAAGGGGTTCTCAGGGTATCGTCCCCTACATCTGCTTGCCGCTGTTGAACCGCTCAAGAAGCGCAAGCGGTGCTACGAGCGCCTCCTGTGGCCGCAGACGAAACATCACTTCTCGAGAAGGGAAATCGACAGATGGTCGAGAAGATCGGCAATTTCGATGTGGCGATCATCGGGGGAGGCCCCGGAGGTTATGTCGCCGCCATCCGCGCAGGACAGCTCGGGCTCAATACCGTACTGGTCGAGAAGGATCCGATGCCGGGGGGAACCTGCTTGCACCGGGGCTGTATCCCGACCAAGGCTCTGCTTCAGAGCGCACATGTACTCGACACCGCCAGGGAGAGTTCCTACTTCGGAATTAATATTCCGGAAGCAGAGGTCGATGTCAGTGCGGTTCTTTCATTCCAGAAGCGCGTCGTGACCAAAAACGCCAAGGGAGTCCAGTACCTCCTGAAGAAAAATGGGATCACCACGGTGCACGGCACCGGACGACTCGATGGTCTCAACACCGTTCGAGTGGTCATCGATGAATCGACTGAGAAGGTGATCGAGGCCAAACACATCATCCTGGCGACCGGCTCTGTGCCGGCGAAGCCCGGTTTCCTGGACTTCTCAAGCCCATTCATCATCACCAGTGACGAAGCACTGCGACTCGATCATGTTCCGTCGAAGGTCGTTGTCCTCGGAGCAGGTGCAGTCGGTTCTGAATTTGCCTCGATTCTTTGTTCCTTCGGCAGCGAGGTAATTCTGGTCGAGATGCTCGACAGGCTGCTTCCCGTCGAGGACCACGATTGCTCTGCAGAGTTACTGAAGGCGTTCAAGAAGCGAGGCATCGAGAGTCGTGTCTCGACAAGCCTGGAAACAGCCACTGCCACTGACTCCGGGGTCCGGATCGTCGTCAAGGCAGTTTCCGGTGAAGAAGAGACGATCGAGGCAGATCTGCTGCTCTGCGCAGTGGGCCGAAAGCCGGTGACCGACTCACTGAAACTGGACCAGGTCGGGATCAAGGTCGATCGCGGCTTCATTCCCGTCCAACCAGATCAGCGCACATCACGCCCCAATATCTATGCCATCGGTGACATCGTACTCGGCACACCTCAACTCGCTCATGTCGCCAGCGCGGAGGGAATCATCGCGGTGGAGAGCATTCATGGCCTCACACCCCAGCCGATCCGAAATGATCGTGTTCCCAACGCAACCTACTGCCACCCGGAAGTGGCGAGCGTTGGACTGACCGAGCATGCAGCTCGAGAAGCGGGCATCGAGATCAAGGTCTCCAGTTTTCCTCTCTCTGCACTCGGCAAGGCTGGGATCGTCGCCAGGGCTGTACCGGGTTTCTTCAAGATCGTCGCCGATGCTCGCTACGGAGAAATCCTCGGTGTACACATCATCGGTCCCCACGCCACCGATCTGATCAGTGAGGGGTGTGCAATCCTTGGCCTCGAAGGCACCGCGGAAGATCTGGCTCATGTGATCCATCCCCATCCGACTCTCGGGGAAGGAATGATGGAAGCGGCTCACGGACTCGTTGGCGGCGCCATCCACATGTAGGAAGGGCTCCATTGTCAGAGCAGATCACCTACCTCGAAGCGCTCAGAAAGGCTCTCGAGCACTCCCTCGAGGACGACCCACGCGTGGTGCTTCTGGGGGAGGACATCGGCACATATGGCGGTGCCTTCAAGTTGACCCAGGGTTTCTTGCAGCGCTTTGGTCCAGATCGGATCATCGACACCCCCATCGTCGAAACGGGCCTTGTAGGAGCAGCGATCGGCTCGGGAATGGCTGGGCTCAGACCCATCGTGGAGATGCAGTTCATCGATTTCATCTCTTGCGCGTACAACCAGTTGACCAATTTTGCAGCCACCTGCCATTTTCGTTGGGGGCAACCGGTACCGATCGTCATTCGCGGACCATCCGGTGGAGGCGTCCATGCCGGCCCCTTCCATAGCCAGATGGTGGAATCCTTCTTCCTCAACACTCCTGGATTGAAGGTCGTGGTTCCCTCCACCGTTTCCGATGCCTATACGATGCTGCTGGGAGCTATTGAAGATCCAGATCCCGTGATCTTCCTCGAACAGAAAGCTCTCTATCGGACACTCAAGGACACCCTGGATGAAACCGCTGCACCGGTACCGCCCGGTGTTGCTGCACTGCGGCGAGAAGGTGACCACATTTCCATCTTCACCTGGGGAGCGATGCTGCATCGTTGTAACGCAGCCGCCGACCGCGCAGAAGAAGATGGAATCCAGTGCGAGATTCTTGACCTCAGATCGCTGTGCCCACTCGACCTGGATGCGATCTATAAAAGCGCAAGGAAAACAGGCAAGGTTCTCATCGTCCACGAGGACAATCTCACAGGGGGAGCCGGAGCGGAGATCTCGGCTCGGATCGCGGAACATTGCTTCGAGGACCTCGATGCTCCGGTTCGTAGACTCGCCGCTCTCGATATTCCCATCCCTTACGCTGCCTCGCTCGAGGATGCTTCGTTACCAGGAGAAGACGACATACTCGAGGCGGTGCGCTCCCTCGCCAGCTGGTAGCGGCCATTCCAGAGGACCGGATGTGCCGTCACCTCGAAGCCCTGACCATCGAGGCGATGCGGCTCGTTCCCGTCCGAGGTCAGGATCTGGATGATGACCGCCGTCGTGCTGTGGATCCTTCCCCCTCTGCGTCAGTGGAAATCCCCGAACAGGCGCCTTCTCGCCTTTCAGAGGCCCTCACGCCACGGGGTTCACTTCATCGAACCTCACTTCCCGTGTAGACTTCTCAATCGTGTAGACTTCTCAATTCCGTGGCGTGGGGCCACGCTCCCTCAGTAGGAGGAACTACGCCGATGGCAATCGAAGTCACGATGCCTCAGATGGGGGAATCCATCGCCGAAGGCACTCTGACCCGCTGGTTCAAAAAACCTGGCGACAAGGTGGTCAGAGATGAGCCGCTGTTCGAAATCTCCACCGACAAGGTCGATGCAGAGGTTCCTGCACCTGCAGATGGTGTGCTGGAGAAGGTGCTGGTCGAGGAGGGTAGCACCGTCGAGGTCAATACCATCGTCGCTCTGCTCAGCGACGGATCCGATGTCGCCATCGACGAGACGGCGGATGCCAGCGACATCGTGAATCCAGTCGAAGAGATCCCCCCGCAGCCCGCCTCGGATCTCACACAGGAAGCAGAGCCAGAAGTAGCGATGGAACAGGCACCCTCGGCAGAGCCTGCCGTGGCGGCGGTTGAAACTGCTGCGGTAGGTGGCGCCGAGTTGATCGATGTTCCGATGCCACAGATGGGTGAGTCGATTGCCGAGGGAACCTTGACTCGATGGTTCAAGAAGCCCGGCGACAGCATCTCTCGAGACGAACCGCTCTTCGAGATCTCCACCGACAAGGTGGATGCAGAGGTCCCCTCCCCTTCAGATGGCGTGCTTGCGGAGGTTCTGGTTGCAGAGGGATCCACCGTCGAGGTCAACACCATCGTGGCCCGGATCGGATCGGGTGCGACTGCGCCCACTTCGCCGACCACTCCGGTCCCACCCCCTGTAGCCTCGTCCGCCGATGCTGCCTCACAGAGCCCTCCGGATACACCCTCCTCAGCGAGTGAAGTCGTCGCCACACAGACCCCTGCTGTGGCGATTCCGTCACCAGCAACGGCCTCGGCCAATGGAGATGCACGTAGCGTGCGCTCTTCTCCGCTCGTGCGGAAGATCGCAAGGGAACACGGTATCTCGGATCTCTCGGTCATCACGGGAACTGGCGCCGGTGGCCGGGTGACGAAGGGTGATATCCTGGGCTTCATCAGTGATCCATCGGCACCCCAGGTCAAAAAGGTGCAACAGGATGATGCCGCTGGATTGCCGGCAGCGGGTCAACCGGCGACTCGCTCTACCACTCCTGGGGGAGTCACCGTCGAGAAGATGTCGGTGATGCGTCGAAAGATCGCCGAGCACATGATCGACTCGCGCCGCACCTCGGCTCATGTGCACTCGGTCTTCGAGGCTGACATGACAGAGATCGTCTCGATGCGAGCTCGCAAGAAAACCGAATTCCTGAACGCCAATGGTACCAAACTCACCGTCATGCCCTTCTTCATCAAGGCTTGTAGCGATGCGCTTCGGATCTTTCCTCATGTCAACGCATCCATCGATGGAGATGAGATTCTGGTCCACCACTCCGTCAACATCGGCATCGCCGTGGCACTCGATAACGGCCTGATCGTCCCCGTCATCAAGGATGTTCAGGACCTTTCCATCTCGGGGATCCAGAAATCAGTCACCGACCTTGCAAGTCGCGCACGGGGCAAGCAACTGCTTCCCGATGAGGTCACCGGCGGCACCTTCACCATCACTAACCCCGGACAGTTCGGAGGCCTCTTCGGCATTCCGATCATCAATCAGCCCCAGGTGGCGATCCTCGGGATCGGTGGAATCGAGAAGCGTCCAGTTGTCGTCGATGAAGACAAGATCGCGATCCGAGACATGACATACATGTGCCTTTCCTATGACCACAGGCTCGTCGATGGGGCCATTGCGGATCAGTTCATGGCCCAGGTGAAGAAGAACCTCGAGAACTTCGAGGAATACTCGCTGGTATAGTCATGGATGTCAGTGGTTCGCAATCAGTGGTGCTGCAGCCGGTCGCGGTCCAACATCTCGGGCCCAGAGCTTTCGAGGATGCCCATCAACAGATGCTGAAATTGCAGGGTCAGTTGGCCGATTCTCGATCAGATGCGGTGGAAACCCTGATGCTGTTCGAGCCCTCTCCCGTGATCACTCTCGGCAGCAAGAGTTCTGACATCGACTTGCTCGCGGATGAGGAGACCTTGAGGGCGCGGGGAGTGGCGATCCAATCGGTCGACCGCGGTGGCCACACTACCTATCACGGACCTGGCCAGTTGATCGCCTATCCAGTGCTTCGCCTGATGCCACAGGAGCGCGATCTGCACCTTCTGCTTCGGGCACTGGAAATTGCCATCGTCAGAACTCTCGAGCAGTGGGGCATCGAATCCAGAACGGATTCCGATCACACAGGGGTCTGGGTCCAGCACAGGAAGATTGCCTCCATCGGGATGAGCGTTCGTCGCTGGGTCACCGGTCACGGATCGTCGCTTTGCATCTCTGGCGACCTGTCGCCGTTTCGCTGGATCGTTCCGTGCGGGATCCACGACTGCCCCTTCACTTCCATGGAGCAGGAACTGGGCACAGCACCTCGTTTCGATGAGGTGGAAACCGCGCTCTCTTCAAACCTACTCGAGGTCTTCAACAGAAAGGCCTCCTCATGAGTACCGATGAAGGTCTCCGGCAGAACAAGCCCACCGCCCCACTTCAAAGACCACCATGGATCAGGGTTTCCGTGCCCGAGAAGGATTCCCTGGAGCGAGTAGGGAGCCTGATGAAGAGCGGCGGGCTGCACACCGTCTGTCAGGAAGCTCACTGCCCCAACATCTACGAGTGCTGGCAGATGGGTACCGCCACATTCTTGATTCTGGGGGAAGTCTGCACACGAAAGTGTGGATTCTGTGCCGTGAGTAAAGGTCGTCCATCTCCCGTCGATGAGGATGAGCCGCTTCAACTCGCTGAAGCGGCTGCTCAGCTTGAATTGAAACACGTCGTGATCACCAGCGTCGATCGCGACGATCTTCCGGATGGAGGAGCTGGTCAGTTCGCGTTGTGCCTCGAGGCACTACGCAAAAAAGCCCCTACCGTCACCACGGAGATCCTGGTGCCCGACTTCCGACCTGACCCTCAACGCGGACTCGACATCGTACTCGAGGCAAACCCCACCATTTTTTCCCACAATGTCGAGACGGTCAGAAGGCTCTACCCGGCGGCACGACCTGGTTCCGATTACGACCATTCCATCTCATTACTGCGAGATGCCTCCCGGCGGATCGGCCCCGATAGAGTCAAGTCGAGCCTCATCCTCGGGCTGGGAGAAAGAGAGGATGAGATCCGGGAGACGATCCAGGATCTCCACGAAGCGGGAATACGGCGGCTCAACATGGGGCAGTACCTGGCTCCGTCGAGACGCCATATCCCGGTGAAGCGCTACTGGACTCCTCAGGAGTTTCAGGATCTCGGTCAGTTTGCTCGCGAGATGGGTTTCATCCGGGTCGAATCGGCGCCGCTGGTCCGTTCCTCCTATCACGCCAGCGTTTGACCCCGACCATCGACGGTGGCACCATGCCCACCCGGTCAAGGGTGGAGGGCACAACAGCGGTCCACTTCCTCACTCACCAGGATGGAGTTGAGTTTGCCGATCCAGATCATCTCCATCGATGGGGAACATGCTGCTGAAGAGGAGATCCAGCGAGCGTCCGATGCCCTCTCCAACGATGAACTGGTAATTTTCCCCACCGAAACGGTGTACGGAATCGGTGCCAACGCCACTTCGGAAGTGGCCAGGAGCAGGCTTCAGGAGGCCAAGGGGCGCGACCCCGACAAACCGATGACGCTTCACATCTCGGACCTCGATCAGCTCAGCGCCTGGATTCAAGAACCAGGCGCGCACGCCGAGCGAATGATGAACGCCTTCTGGCCTGGACCGCTCACGATCGTATTTCCGGTCGGCGATGAAGGCCTGGGTGTCCGGTTGCCCTCCCATCCCATCGCTCAGCAGTTGATTCGAAAGTGCGGTCCGATCGTGGCCACCAGTGCCAATCTCAGTGGTGACCCCGCCAGCACCGATGCGGCAGCTGCGATCGCAGCGATCGGGGACCATGCAACCATCGCACTCGACTCGGGTCCTTCTCCGCTGGGAGAATCGTCAACGGTGATCCGGCTCTCGCAGGGCGGCGAATTCGAGGTGTTGAGAGAAGGCTTGATCTCTGCCTCGATGATTCGAAAGGCGGTCCGCGGCTTTCGATCGATATTATTCGTTTGCACCGGCAATACCTGTCGCAGTCCGATGGCTCAGACGATCTGCCAGGATCTGCTGGCAAAACATCTCGATTGCTCCATCGATGACCTCAAGGATCGAGGATTCCATGTTCACAGTTCGGGAATCGCTTCTGGAGGGGGACTCGCAACGGAGCAAGCGCGCCTGACGATGGGGAAGATGGGGCTGTCCGTGGATGATCATCACTCCCGACAGCTCGCCAGTGAAGACGTCGAGGATGCAGATCTCATCATCGCCCTCTCCAGGTCACACATGGATGTGATTCGTAGTCACTTCCCCGAGGCGGCTAACCGTGTTCACCTGATCAACGATACAGGTATCAGTGATCCCATCGGAGGCGGCGAAGATGTATACAGACGATGCGCTGAAGAGATCAAACTCGCCCTGGAAAACCGATGGATGAAAGGAATCATCTCGAAATGAAAGCGATCATTGGCTCGGACCACGCCGGCATCTCGGGAAGAAAAGAAGCGGCACGAGTGTTCCTGGAACGAGGCTGGGAAGTACAGGAAAAGGGACCTGAAGGGGATTCCGAGAAGGCGGATTACCCCGATATCGCTCACCTCATCGCCCAGTCTGTCACCTCGGGTGAATCGATGTTTGGTGTGCTGGTCTGCGGCACCGGGCAAGGAATGGCGATGACCGCTAACCGCTACCAGGGTGCAAGAGCTGCAGTGATCACCGATACATTCACCGCCGAGATGTCGAGAGCCCATAATGATGCCAACATCGCATGTTTTGGCGAACGCGTGGTTGGCGCCGCTGCCGTCGCCGATCTCCTGGGCACCTTTCTCGATACCCCATTCGAGGAGGGTCGTCACCTGAAGAGGGTCGACAAGATCGACAAGGTCACTGGCGAGGCGTGATCACAACTTGTACTTGGCATCAGAAGAAACATCCCGTGCCTGCTCACCGCGATGCGGCAGCGGACACGGGATGCTGTTTCATCGCTATTAATTTCCGGGTCAGGGAGATGTAGTACTCTCGGGATCCTGCTCGGCGTTCTGAATCAGATCATCACGAGGAACCGCTGGGCCCTCATCCTGAAAGACCTTGATGTCTGCGGCAGCCATCCGATCGATCTCGTAGGCATCGAGGAGAGCCTGCTGCTTGGCACGTATTAGCCTGTTCTCGGTTCCTATTCGAAGCACATCGAACAGTTCCATGTCTGGCGCCTCGATGCCTTTGAGGCGGATGACGTACCCTGATACTGCCAGATCGCTCGTCACGGGGCCAACCACATCGCCTTGCTCTTCAATCATGAAGGCATCGGCGATCACCTCTACCCTGGCATCGATCACACGATTATCGATCTTCAGGTTGAAGGACTGACTGCGAGAAACGGGCTCCATTTCATGAATCGTGAGGTTCAGATCCTGAGCCATTTCTTCTAGTGTCACCTCTTCATCTCGAACTCTTTGCAACCAAACCTCGACACCCTCCGCCATCAATTTCTTGGCCTGTGTCTCTTCCGAAACCTTCAGCGCATCTTCTATCGCCTCATCAAAAGTCATCGTTCGCTCCGGTAGCATCTCGATGACGCGGATGATGAACTTGCCCTGGCTATTCTCTGCGATCGAATCGTAGAGATCACCCGGCTTTACTGACCCTGGTAAAGCTCGCTCTTGCAGAAAGAAAGTCGCATAGGCAGCTGGATTCTTGACCTCGTCATCGAGCAAGCTCACTTCTCGCTGCACGAACGGAGCTAGTTGACGGATCTGGATGTACTCCAGCCCATCGGGGAAGGCCTGCTCCATCGGAACAGATTCACCCAGGTCCTTCATCGCATTGAGTTGGTCGAGAGCATCCTGGAGCAATCTTGCTTCTTCTACCGTCGCATGGTCCCGCGTCACTGCCCGCACCACAGCATCGAATACATCGATCAGTGGACGGTAGTCGTCCTCGGGAGTTGCGTCCTCCGGGGCAACATAGTTCTCGGGGCGGCGAACCCTCCAGAGAGTGTCCTTGTCCTTCTCGTAACGGGCCTCAACTTCTTCCGCCGTTGGCTCGTAGGAGGTCAACCGCTGGAGGGCTGCCCGGTCGATGCGCGCCACCTCGACCGACAATCGATTCTGGAGCACGAAACGTTCCGGATTTTCGTTGTAGGTCGCCTCGATATCATCCGGGGTGACCAGTTCCCTGGCCTCCTCCATGTACATCTCTATCGGCACCTGGATCAGATCGAGCACCCGACGTTCGTTCTGGGTCGAGTACTCGTCGAAGATCTCCTTCTCGGTCACCACTGCTGCAGACACGACCGACCTGACCAGTTCCTGAATCCTCAGGCTACCGATGACCGTCTCCTCGAACTCCTTTTTAGACATCTTGATGCCGAAGTTCGGACTCTTGAGGGCCTCGGTGTAGGTCGCCATATCGATGCGGGCAATTGGCCTCATGCTATTGAAGTCGGGAAGACGCTCCTGATATGTTCCGGTCCAGCCAGAGAGTTCCATGACTCGAAACCAGGTCGTGATATCGAGGACCGCTTCACGAACTGCGTCCGTCTTGGACTGATCGCTGGGTTCGATCCCTATTCGAGCGATCTCATCCTCGAACACCAGTTGCTTGAGCACATCCGGAGTCTTGGCCAGGCGGAAGCGATCAAATCGGGCAGCCTGCCAGCCAAAGCGGCAGACATTCGTGAGCCACAGAGACTTCGAAAGTTCTTGGCGTGTTTCCTCGAACTTGTCCCGGCTCACTGTTTCACCGTTGATCTCGTAGTAAGCCACGGCTGAGTTCCCGAACCACCAGCTGACGAGGCCAGTGGCGGCAAATGTGGGGGCAATCAGAATCAACAACAGGGTCATGACGACCCTCTCGTTACGCTTGAAAAAGCCAGTCGACATCGATGGGACCTACCTCTCGGGTAGAACTGTCTGGACCATCTCGAGTAGTCACTATGAACTGAACAGAATCAGGGATTCTAGGACTCGATGGCTTGGTCTGCAACGAGACGATGACACCGAAATCCCTCCTCTACCACAGGATACGATGGGACTCCGGGTCAGGCACCAGCCCTGCAGCACCCCATCATTGGCTCTTGGGCACGATTTCCAGTAGCTCGACGTCAAAAATCAGCGTCGCCCCCCCCGGGATGGTAGGAGGACGCCCCTGGGGGCCATATCCAAGCGATGAAGGGATGATCAATTTCCTCGTCCCCCCCACCTTCATCGAGCCGACCCCCTCGGTCCAGCCGGAGATCACTCGATTGAGCGGAAATGTGGCTGGCTGACCCCGATCGACACTGCTGTCGAACTTGGAGCCATCATTGAGGTAACCGGTGTAGTGAACCGTGACGCTGCTGGTCGCATCCGGTGGGCTCTCGCCGGTCCCCTCGACGATGTCGATGTAGTGAAGGCCAGTGGTGGTGATTTGCATCTCACCTGTTGCCTTCTGTCCGGGGAACCGAGGAATCACGACCCTTTCGACGACGGTACCATCACCCTGGAGCACGATTCGCTCGACCTTTTCGGGAGTGACCGTCTCCACTTCGATCACGATACTGGCATTGCCGTGCTTGATCGTGGCATTTCGAGCGATTCCACCGGTGACTTCCACGGCTCTCGCCACCGCTTCCTGAAGAGTCACCTCGGACCTGGAGAGAACTTCATGGAGGTCCTTGGGTGCTGGCGGAATCGATTGGTAATCATTCATCATCGTTGCTGTGGCCACTCCTGCGAGGAGAACCACTACCATTACCATGATAGCTTCTCTGTTTCTCATCCTGTTTTCCTCTCGGGATACTCAACATGCCTCATCGATGGCTCGGTTGGCGAGCGCATCGCATCGTTCGTTTTGCTCCTGGCCCGCATGGCCCTCTACCCATTCCCAATGAATTTCTCGGGTCCCATCTACGGCTACCAGTTGTTTCCAGATGTCATCGTTCAATACTGGCTTTCCATCGGATTTTCGCCAGTTCCTGCGCTTCCAGCCAGAGATCCATTCGCTCATCCCCTTCACCACATACTGCGAGTCGCTGTAGAGTGTCGCCTGCGACCCTTCCGGTATCGATCTTAACGCCTCCAGCGCCGCGGTGAGTTCCATACGGTTATTGGTGGTGGATGCGTCATGATCGTAACAGACTTCCTCGATACCATCTTGGCCCAGGACGATGTAGGCCCAGCCTCCGGGGCCCGGATTGCCTCTGCAGGCCCCATCTGTCCAGATCTGATAGCCTCCCTCGGTCGTCATCTTGTCCTCCGGCTGCCTTTTCCTGGTCTCCCTTTTCGTTTTCCAGTCGCAGGTCGCACCCTCGACCCCTCGCCATTCGATCGTTTTCGAGACGGTCGCTGACGCGGCTCCTTTCGATCCTTCTCCGGTCGACGCTTCGAGACCCGTTTTCCCGGATGGGCGCCGGATCCTCGCCCCCGCCTGGCTCCAGGCCGGGTGTGAAGGTACCTCAAATCGATGTCTCGGTGGAGCGGATCTACCGCCTCCAGTTCAACTTCAACAGGATCGCCAAGACGGATCATGTTTCCAGCATTGACACCGCGCAGCGCAAACTGAGTCTCGTTGAAGATATAGGTGTCATCGATCAACTTCGAAACATGGACGAAGCCGTCGATCAGTACACCATCGAGACGAACATGAAATCCCTGGTTTCGGACCGATGTCACGACTCCCGTGAAGCGCTCCCCGACGCGGTGCCTCAACCAGGAAATCGCCCGAAGACGAGCCATGTCTCTTTCTGCGGCCTCGGCAGTCCTCTCGCGGGTACTACACGTCTCGGCCATCTCGAGCAAGGAAGCCGTGGCAGCATCGGTTCTTGGATCGACCCCATCGAAGATGTGCCGATCGATCGCACGGTGCACCTGCAGATCAGGATACCTTCGAATCGGTGAGGTGAAGTGACAGTACTCATCCTTTCGCAAAGCAAAATGAGGCTCTCGAAGAGGACTGTATTCGGCGCGGCTGAGGGTTTTTAGCAGTGCGAATGAAACTACGGGCGCCGCTGCTGATCCTCGCACCGCATCGATCACTGCGGGCAGGTCATCGACTCCTCGCACGATCGCCTCCGGGGCCAGCACCCGGCACAGGCGCGCGAATCGGTCCAGGTCCTCCGGAATAGGGGGTGCATGGACGCGGCGAAGAACGGGGATTTCTTTCTCGGTGGCGATGCTGGCCACAGCTTCGTTCGCGATCAGCATGCACTCCTCGACAAGATTGTGAGCCACGAGTCGCTCCCTGGCTGCTACCTCGATCACTTCCCCTTCGTCATCGAGGATCAACTTCATCTCGTCCAGGTCCAGATCCAGACAACCCGCTGCCAATCTCCGGTCACGCAGAAGTGAACGAACCTGCGCCAGCTCTTTCAGCATCGCCTCGATGGCATCCGTGGTGATCCTGTCCCTATCTTCTCCCGCATCGAGAAGCGTCTGGACCTGCTGGTAGGTGAAGCGCTGAGCACTTCGGATCACCGCCTTCTCGATGGTGGCGTCGAGGATCTCGCCCGATTCCCCGACATCGACCCAGACCACCTTGGCCAGTCGATCTTCACCGGGCCTCAGTGAGCAGAGCCCATTACTGAGCCGCTCGGGAAGCATCGGAATCGTCTTTCCCGGGATGTAAACACTGCAACTGCGTAGCAACGCTTCGCCGTCGATGGGGTCACCTTGCTCGACATAGTGGCTCACGTCTGCAATGGCGATTCCCAATCTCTTGCCGCCCCCTGGAGCTTCGATGAGAACGATCGCATCGTCGAAATCCTTGGCATCTTCCGGGTCGATGGTGACGAAGGGAGTTGCTCTGAGATCGGTGCGCCGGGAGATTTCGGTGGCAGGAATCTGATCTGGAAAATTATTGGCCTGCTGCAACGCTTCCTCGGGAAACTCATCTCTCAGTTGATGTTCAGCACAAACCAGCTGGAGATCTGCACGCCATGTCCCTTCGGCAGCCCACAGGCACACGACTTCTCCCGGAGGCATGCCATTGACTGTATTTCCGTCGCGCAGACGAGCCAGCACGCGATCTCCATCGCTGACACCCTGTTGATAGGCGGGGTCGATCCACAACTGTCGAAGGCTGTCGTGGCGCATCGGCTCCACCACACCGCCACCATCTCGCTGTTGCCAGAACAGGCCCGGGATGACGCGGGGGCTACGCTGCAAGACCTCCAGGACCTTGCCACTTCGCCCCTCACGGGAGGCACCAGGTCGACCACGATCGGTCCGAGAGAGTCCGGCGAGCACTCGATCACCGTGGTGAGCATCTTTGAGACGGCGAGCGGGGATGAACACATCCCCCTCGGGATCCTCTACCAGTGGTCGAACAAAACCGAATCCTCGACGAGTGACGGAAAGTGTACCGACCAACCAGTGCTCGCGATGTGGAACAAACCAACCACGAGCCAGCAGGAAAACCGTCTCGCCCTGCTCCTCCAGTTGCTCCAGCAGTTCCTTCAGCCTCGGCTGATCCTCGGGCTTCAGTCCGATGGCCTCAGCGATGGCTTCGAGGGAGGAATGTCGGTAATCCGGTCCATGACTCCAGACGCGAAAGGCGTTGAGCCACTGCTGATCACGCTCCGATCGCAATGCTCCCCCTCCCGACGATGCACGAGGGCTGTGATGGGGCAATGTCATGCCCCATCACGGCCCGGTACAGCTTCTGGTCACGCATCTCGCCTTTTCGGATCGGTCTAGCCGACGGTCTGGATGATCGAGAGTAGCGGCATGAACAGTGCGACGACGATGAATCCAACCGCACCTCCCATGCCCACGATCAATAGTGGCTCGAGTAGGCTTGAGAGAGATTCCACGAGCACGTCCACATCGAGATCGTAGTTGTCGGAAATCTTGTTGAGCATCTTGTCGAGTTCGCCAGTTTCCTCACCGATGTCGATCATGTTGACGAGCAACGGGTCGAACACGCCGGAAGCTCCCAGTGGCTCGGCGATGGTTTCACCCTCGCGGATCGATCCACAGACCTGCTCGATCGCGTCCGAGATGACCCGGTTTCCCACCGCAGCCCTGACGATATCGAGCGCCTCAAGAATCGGAACGCCGGACTGGATCAAGGTGCCCAGGGTACGGCAGAAGCGCGAGATCGTCGATTTCCTGACGATCTGGCCGAAGATCGGTGCTCTCAATTTCGACTTGTCGATCATCAATTCACCAGTGTTGGTTTTTGCGAGGCCCTTCATCGCCGCGTAGCCACCAAACACCACCAGCGGAGCCAGGAACCAGTAGGACTGCACTGCGTTGGCAAAGGCCAGCAGTGCCAGGGTGGGAGTGGGTAATGTAGTGTTCATGTCGGCGAACATCTTCTCGAACTGCGGAATCACCTTGGTCATGATGAAGCCAAGGATCAGGGCGGCGACACAGATGACCGCGATCGGGTACACCATGGCGCCCTGGACCTTCTTACGCAGTTTCATCGACTTTTCCTGAAAGTCTGAAAGACGCTGCAAGATGGTGTCCAGAACTCCACCGATTTCTCCTGCCTTGACCATGGCGACGAACAGGTGGTTGAAAGTTTTGGGGAACTTCTCAAGAGCCTCCGAGAAGGTGGCTCCCCCCTCGACATCATCCGTCACCTTGTTCAGTTGATCCTGAAAGGTACCTGGTTTCATCTGGTCGGCGAGGATCTTCAGCGAGCGCACGATGGGGAGACCTGCATCCTGAAGGGTCGCGAGCTGCTGTGTGAATTGCACCATTTCAGTCTGAGAGACTCTGCCGCCGAAGAGTTTGAAGCCGCGTTTCTTCTTCTTTGCAACTCCGGCGCCGATAGAACCACCGCCCTTGCTCTCGCGAATCTTCGTGGGCTTCAGTCCGCGAGACCGCAGTTGCTTGATCGCCTCCTGCTGCGTCCCGGCCTCGATGGTACTGCGCTTTTTCTGGCCGCCTGGGCCGATCGCCTCGTACTCGAATACCGCCATCTTCTCTGCTCCTTCTGGGCGGCTTCCCTCCCGGGACTCCGCAATCACATCCTAGGCGATGAACACCTAGGCGACGATGGTCTCCTTGACCACCTCCTCGATGGTGGTGATTCCGTCGTAAATGTGGATCAGGCCCGAATCTCTGAGGGTATTCATCCCCTCCTCGCGGGCCATCGCCTGAATTTCCTGGGTACTGGCTCCGGTCATGATCAGGTCTCGCAATCGGTCCGTCATCTGCATGATCTCGAACAGGGCGATCCGTCCCTTGTATCCCGAGTTGTTACATTCCTTGCAACCCTTGCCGTAGAAGAATGTGCGCCCCTGAACATCGGACGGGGTCAAGTCCAGTTCCATCAGCATCTCATCTGTGGGCTCATACTCGACCTTGCATTCAGAGCAAACCCTTCGCACCAGCCGCTGCGCTACCACCGCTTCAACAGTTGCAGTGAGCAGGAACGATTCGATTCCCAGATCGATCAATCGAATCATCGAGGAGGGTGCATCATTGGTGTGCAGAGTGGAGAAAACGATGTGACCGGTCAAACTCGCTTCGACCGCAATCTGAGCAGTTTCGAGGTCCCGGATCTCACCGACGAGGATCTTGTCAGGGTCCTGACGCAGGATCGCCCGCAAACATAAGGCGTATGTGACATTGATCTCATCATTGATGGGGATCTGGACAATTCCGTCGATGTTGTATTCGACAGGATCCTCGGTCGTGATGATCTTCGTCATCGGATTGTTCGCCTCATTGAGGCATGAGTACAACGTCGTCGTTTTTCCAGATCCTGTCGGACCAGTGACAAGGATGATCCCGTTTGGCTTGAGGATCAGCTTTCTCAACATATCGAGATCTCGCTGGCGCAAGCCGATCTGTTCCAGGTCGAGTGATACCTGACCACGGTCTAGTACCCTCATCACCACTGACTCGCCATGCATCGTCGGCAATGTCGAGACACGAAGGTCTACCGGACGTCCTGCAATGTTGAGTTCGATCCTGCCATCCTGAGGAAGACGCGTCTCTGCGATATCGAGGTTCGACATCACCTTTACTCTCGAGATCACCGCACGCGCCAGTTGGATCGGGGGAGGCATCATCTCGTAGAGGACGCCGTCTACCCTGTAGCGGATCTTGAATTCCTTCTCGAACGGTTCGAGGTGAATATCGGAGGCTCGATCCTTGATCGCGGACAGCAGCACCATGTTGAGCAATTTGACCACGGGAGCGGCGTTGACGTCCTTTTCCAGCTGGTCCATATCCATCATGTCGTGACGATTATCGTCGAGAACCTCGATGTCGTCCTGGTCCATCGAGCCGAGCAAGCTCTCCATCGATTCCGAACGGTCGGCGTAATACTTGGTCATGGCGCGCTCGATCGCTTCCGGATCGCTGAGGGCACCCTTCACCTCGATGTTGAGCATGAATTTCATGTCGTCGAGAGCGCTGATGTTCTGCGGATCCGCCAGCGCCAGGGTCAATACCTTGCCGTCAAACTCGACGGGGACGACCTGGTAGGTTTCTGCAACATGGGGAGGAACCATATCGAGGAGATCCGCAGTCACGACCGTTTCATCAAGATCGACCGGCTCCATGCCCGCCTGCTTTGCGATGGCGACACGGAGGTCTGCATCGGTCACGAGCCCCTTTTCAGAAAGGATCCTCCCGAGTGCACCGCCCTTGGACTTCTGTTCCTGAAGAGCTTCCTGGATGTCGAGTTCCGTGATCAGATCCATATCCTTGAGGATCTGACCGATCGGCTTCGCGGCCAGCGCCATGTCTCACCTCACCGCCAGTTTCTCCGGGGCGGTACCGGATCAAGTGTTCAAATTACGTTGTGAACTCCGAAGAGTGCGTCACACGCAGGATCTCCTCGATGGTCGTGATTCCAGACAGTAATTTTCTGACAGCGTCCTCCTGCAGGGCAACCATTCCCTCGGATCTCGCCTTGTTACGGATGTCCTTCGAAGGAGCCTTGTTGAAGGTCATGTCCCTCAATTCCGAGGACATCTCCAGCAACTCGTAAATTCCGCAGCGACCCTTGTACCCGCCCGTACACTTTGGACAGCCAACAGGACGGTACAACACCTGATCGGCGATCTCGGTGCTGGACAGCCCCACCATCCTCAGTTCCGTCTCGGTCGGTTCATAGGGTTCCTTGCACTCCTTGCAAAGTAGACGGATCAGTCGTTGTCCCATGATGGCCAGCACAGCGGATGCGACCAGGAACGGCTTGACCCCCATGTCGATCAGTCGAGTCAGTGCGGAAGGCGCATCGTTGGTGTGGAGGGTCGAGAAGACCAGGTGACCGGTCAGGGCCGCCTGGATGGCTGTATCGGCAGTCTCACGGTCACGAATTTCTCCAACCAGGATGATATTGGGCGCCTGGCGCATCATGGCTCGAAGGATTCGAGAGAAATCGAGACCGATCTCGTGCCTCACCTCGGACTGGTTGATTCCGGTCAGATTGTATTCGATCGGGTGTTCAGCGGTGATGATCTTCACATCGGGCCGGTTCAGGTCCATCAATGCCGAGTAGAGAGTTGTCGTCTTTCCCGATCCGGTCGGCCCGGTGACAAGGAAGATTCCATTGGGTCGTTTGATGATCCGATTGAATCGAGCCAGGTCTGATTCGTGGAAACCGAGTTTCTCGAGGTCCACCAGGCCAGCGTCCTTGTCGAGAATCCTCATGACGACGCTCTCACCATGGACACTCGGGATGATCGACACACGCAGATCAATCTCCTTGCCCTGGATCTTGATCTTGATACGGCCGTCCTGAGGACGCCGTTTCTCAGCCATGTCCATCCGCGCCATGATCTTGAGTCTTGAAATCACAGGACCCTGAAGTTTCTTGGGCGGTGAATCCATGACTCGGCAGACACCATCCACTCGATAACGAACCCTCAGTTCTGACTCCATCGGTTCGATGTGGATGTCTGAAGCACCATCCTTGAGGGCGTTGGCGATGATCATGTGAACCAGTTTGATCACTGGAGCCTCATTGGCCTCGCTATCGTCCCCGGCGTAGTCGCCACGGCCGAATTCGACATCATCATCGGACCCCGCAGCGGCACCCAGTACCGAGTCATATCCGCCAGCGAGGCGGTAGTAGTCGTCGAGAGCTTCTTCCACCGCTTCAGGAGTGGCCAGCGCGCAATCGACCTCGGTCGACAAGATGAAGCGCAGGTTGTCGATGGTGAAGAAGTCGAGCGGGTCACCGATGGCGATCACCAGCGTTCGCCCCTTACGTGCCACTGGAACGATCTTGTGTTCCAGCGCCACTTCTTTTGGCACCGCATCGATGATGTCCTGTGGGATGATGTGCTTGCCAAGATTTGCGAAGGGAAGTTGAAAGTGGATGGCGAGAGCACGCGAGACCTGCTCCTGGGAACAGATCTCCAGATTGACCAGAGCCTCGCCAATCCTGCAATTTTCCACCTTGGAGTATCCGAGCGCTTTCTTGATCTGCTCGTCGGTAACCCAACCCTTCTCCTGAAGGATTTCTCCGACCTTTTTCTTCATGCAACACCTTTCCTGCTCGTCCGGGAGTCACCCCCTGAACCGGAGCGGAAATTAAAGCGCATCGGGCTGCTCGTTGATTTGAGCTGGCCGTCAACTTACCTGGAGAGGAAGTGGCTGTCGGGAGAGAAGTTCGAGCGACCGAAGCGCTCCTGTTGACTTCTTTCCGAGTGGCGCAGCACGTCTCTCCTGAGATCGCTCGCAATAACTGCAGCGTCGCCCATTTCGGGCACCCCTGCGCAACAGTCGTCACCTGATTACAAACCAGATTCCAGGCACCCATGACCCCATCGATGAAGATCGAGATCCGGCGTACCTGCAGGTCAGCCTCTTGAAGTGGGTATTCCTGGGACAGGATCACCCCCGGGAACGAACCCGGAAACCTGAATCCTACGAGATGGCCGTTGGGAGTCAAGGATAGCCCGGTTGTAGCGACTTCAGGGCGGGTCCCCGATCCCATGGATTCGGGCCATCCAGGTTCGCCTTTCGAGGGTCTCTTGCCGCTGCAAGTCCCCCGGTCTAGAATCCCGCCTTCCCCATCCCGGTCATGTCCCCGGTGGTGTCGGTCCCAGGATCACCGGATTGTCCATGAGCGACCAGGATGGAGCCCCGGAGTCGCCGGGAAGCGGAAAGGTGTGATTCCGATTGTGGAGTCCAATCAACCATAGCCCTTTGAATTGGAGACCAAACGTGTGGAGTCTCAGAGCCCTGGTTCTACCCCTGTTGTCCCTGTTGCTTTTTTCCGGCTGCGCTGGAAATAGCGACTGGGTACGCTTTCGTCCCGATGCAACATCTCCATTCTCAGGAGTGGAGCAACCTCACGCCAAACCCTACTCCGGTCAGGTGAGTTTCACCCGAGGGATGTATGACCTCGGAGCTTCCTCCGCCGTGATCGCAGCGAATCAGCTCGACGACATCGACGGATATGGACTGTGGATCAGCGCCCGCCCCAGTGAATGGTACATCGCTCCCGAGGTGGGTTTCATCGGTTCGAAGGAAACGAATGGCGCACTGGGCAAGATTCGCTTTTCTGAGTTTTTTGCCGGAGGCCGTGTCATCGCGGAGTTGCCGTTCACGCCACTCTCCCTCATTGCAGGAGCGGGCATCAGTTCGGTGGATGGAGAAATCTACACCGTGGATGTCGCAGAAAGCGGAGTCTACTTCCACGGGGGAGCGATACTCCATATGGGAGACAACGCGCACCTGACACTGGACTATCGAAATGTCGGTTTCTCGAACGACATCACGGTTGACACCCTCGGCAACACCGCTGATTCCATGGACGTGATCTCCGTGATGCTTGGATTCAACTGGTAGAATCGGCCTCAAGACCCGTTCTTGAATTCTCATCGCCTGCCATCTGATCGATGTCAGGCGATGATTTTTTGGACCACCCGGCCAGCCACATCGGTGAGGCGGAAATCTCTCCCCGCGTGGCGGTAGGTCAGCCTCTCGTGGTCGATGCCCAGCAGGTGCAAGATCGTCGCGTGCAGATCGTTGACATGGACCTTGTCGACCACCGCGTGATAACCGTAGTCATCGGTTTCACCATAGGACAAGCCACCTCGGACACCGCCGCCCGCCATCCAGATCGTGAACCCATGGGGATTGTGGTCGCGCCCATTGCCATCCTGAGCAGTGGGAGTCCTGCCGAACTCTCCTCCCCAGATCACCAGTGTGTCTTCCAGTAGTCCCCTCGTCTTCAGATCCTTCAACAACCCGGCTATCGGTTTATCGACCTCGAGCGCATTCTTGGAATGCCCTCCCTTGAGATTGCTGTGCTGATCCCACTTGTAGGAATGGGTGCACTGGATGAATCGAACTCCTGCTTCTGCGAAGCGACGAGCCATCAGGCACTGACGGCCAAAGTTGTCGGTGTTTGGCTCATCTATTCCGTACATCTCCATCGTCGTCTTCGTCTCGCCGGCAAGGTCCATCACCTCGGGGGCTTCCGTTTGCATCTGAAAAGCCATCTCGAAGGAACGGATCCGAGCATCCAGTGAGTCGTCAGTAGCTCGATCCCCCAGGTGCTCCAGATTGATCTCATCGAGAAGCCCCAGTTGCATCCGCTGCAGACCTTCATTCCAGTGATCATTCTTCAGGTGATGAATGGTCGCGTCTCTCGCCTTTACACCTGCGTGCCCGATGGGAGTTCCCTGGTAGCGAGCAGGCAAAAATGCACTGGACCAATTATTGACACCACCATGGCCCAGAGTCGGACAGATGGTGATGAACCCGGGCAGATTTGAATTCTCCTCGCCCAGTCCATAGAGAACCCAGGAGCCGATGCTGGGCCTGACAAAGGTGTCACTGCCGGTGTGCAGCGCCAGCAATGCACCGCCATGTGCATCGTTGGTTCCATGCATACTCTTGACGAAACAGATGTCATCGACCATTCCTGCGACATGTGGGAACAGCTCGCTGACCCACTGCCCTGATTCTCCATACTGCTTGAACTTCCACGGCGACTGCATGACTCCACCATATTGCTTTGGGTCCGCAAAGGTCACACGGGGCAGCGGGTAGGGAAGTGGCTTGCCGTCATCCTGAATCAACCTCGGCTTGTAATCGAAGGTATCCACCTGAGAAGGTCCACCATGCATGAACAGGAAAATGGCCCGCTTCGCACGCGGCGCAAAGTGCGGACCGACGGGAAGCCCCGCAAAACCAGCGGTGCTACCCAACAATCCGTCGAGGGCCAGCGCACCGAAACCTGCGCAACAACCCTTGAGCATCTTCCGCCTCGAGATGGCACTCATCGGATCAATATTCACTGCAACTCCTGTATCTCATGCTGGTCGTGCTCCACTTTCAATCGTCAGTCCAGGTAAAGAAACTCACTCGATGCCAGTAATGCCTGACTGAAAGCCTGCCATGAGGACTCCACCGGATCCCCCGGGCGTTCCTCTTCCGGTGAGGCCAGGAAGTACTCCACGGCGCGATTCACGAATTCAATCGACCGCTCCACTTCTTCATCTGTGGCCTCACGACACAAAATTATCCTGTGAATCTCCTGAACTCGACCTTGCTCCGAAAGGTCCATGGCGAGGACCTGTCGCGTGATCGCCAGAGCAGCATCCAGCACCATCGGCGAGTTGAGAAAGAAGAGTGCCTGATGAGGAACCACTGTCGAATACCGCTTCGAGATCGGCGCTGAAGGATCATTGTAATCGAAGGCACTGAAGAGTTCGTACATCGCATTGCGAATCACCGGCAAGTAGATGGATCGGCGAGGCAGATCATAGCGGGCCTGGTTATTGGACTGGTCGTTGGTGACATACCCTCGATTCCCTGTCATCAGCAAGGTACCACCCATCTCCCTGTCCAGTACCTGGCTCACTGACAGCACCGAGTCCCGAACCGCCTCTGCACGCAGTCGGTGTCGATTCTGTCGCCAGAGAAGTCTGTTCTCCGGGTCCAGTTCTGCAGCCGCGGGATCCTCGATGACCTGTTGCCGCCAGGTCGAGGTAGACAGGATTCGGCGGATCATCTGCTTCGTGGACCAGCCGTTTGCAACGAAGTCGTGGGCGAGGCGATCGAGCAGTTCTGGATGACTCGGTCGTTCACCGCTGTAACCAAAGTTGGACGGAGTGGCCACCAGTGCCTCCCCGAACAGTTCCTGCCAGATCCGGTTCACTGCCACACGTGAGGTCAACGGGTGATCCTCATCGGTCATCCAGCGGGCGAGCTCCAGTCGACCGCTGCTTCCTTCTTCCACCTGAATCGGTGGAACCAGGTTCTCGGTGACCTGCATCGCTCCTCTTGGCACGGCTTCGCTGGCCAGCCTCAGATGACTTCCACGGATATGGATCGGTAGATCTGCGATCTTTCCATCCTGAACCCCCATCGCCAGCACGGCTGCCGGTGGTTTTTCTTCGTCCTTGGTCGCCAGCGAGGCGATGATCTGATCGACGGGTTCCCGCAGTGCCTCGGGGGCGGATTTCTCGGCCAGAAGCAGCGGCTCGAACCAGGGACCCGCCGTCGACCGCAATTGATCCGAGATCGGTTTCAATGCCGCAACGCTTCCCGCGCCCGATGCCTCTGCGGCTTCCACAAGCGTCTGGTAGATGGCGGCGACCGACGCCCGATCGCTCGGCTTCGACTGCGACAGAATCGCCCTCGCCTCTTCCGAGAGGGAGAGGGTCTTCTCGTCGGCCAGTGTCTCCTCCCACCAGGCAGACACCTGCTCGGGTGCATCGATCCGCAATGTCATGAACTCGATCCAGGGGCCCCAGAGCGGATCCTGCTGCAGAGTGGGCCGGGTCAGGAAATCGACCCAGCCGGAGACGATCATCGGATCTCGAGGTGTCGGCCATCCCCGGGCGGGAACCAACCGCACTCGATCGAGGTGAGGGACGGCGCCATCTCTTTCGAGACGGATCTCGACTTCTCCCGCATCGAGTTGTATCTCGGCCTGGGCTTCCCAGAAGAGGTGGGTGGTGGTCCAACCACCGGTGACGGTTGCCAGTGCTTCCCTGGAAACCTCTTCGCCGTTGACGATCAATCGCATCGGGCGACGCTCCTTGGCCGAATAACGCACCTCGAGGGACCAGAGTCCGGGATCGGGAACCTGCAACTTCCATGTCGCTTGCTGGATCCCTCCCTTGACCGAATGCAGTACCGGAATCTGTTGCGTTCCGTAGTTGGTGCGATTTTCGCCGAGTGTCGTGGATGAGGTCTCGGTGACTCCGGAGATGGCGATCCGTTGCAGAGCATCCTGAGCGGCAAGCAAATGCTGACCGACGCCGACAGAGAGATCTTCTTCGAGGCTTTCCCTGAGTTTCTTCTTGGCGGATTCCAGTTCCTTGGCGATGGATGCGCGCTGCGACTGCCACTTCTCACGCAGTTGCTTTTCCGGAGCAGTTTCCAGCGAGATCTCACGCCATTTTGCAACGGTCTTCAGGTTCTCCATCGTACTTGTAGATCGAAATATTCCAGCCATTGCGTAATAGTCTCGCGCAGGAATGGGATCGAATTTGTGGTCATGGCAACGAGCACAACCCACGGTCATTCCCAGGAATGCCCGAGAGACAACATCGAGTTGTTCATCGACGACATCGATGGCCAATTTCGCTTCGTCCTGTTCAGCGAGCATCTTCGGACCGAGTACAAGAAATCCGGTAGCGATGCGCTGGTCGCGCCAGGCCAGCTGGTCTTCCGTTGCTGGAAGTAAATCCCCGGCGATCTGCTCGATGAGGAACTGGTCGTAAGGCTTATCAGAATTGAAGGCACGAATCACATAATCGCGGTAACGCCAGGCGTTACCGAATGCCAGGTTTTCATCGAGACCGTTGGAATCGGCATAGCGCACAATATCTAGCCAAGATCTCGCCCACCGCTCACCGAATTCAGGGGACTCCAGCAATTCATCTACGAACTGCTCGAAGGCCTCTGGATCATCGGAAGCCCCCAGCTGCTGGAGACGAGTCCACGGCAGGGGAAGCCCCGTGAGCATCTGATGAGCCCGCTTGGCGAGGATCTGTAGGCTGGCTTCGGGGGCAAGACCGAGGTCCTGCTCTTCCAGAGCAGCGAGGATGAAAGCATCGATGGGATCGCGTACCCGATCTCTGTCCTTGACCTCGGGTGGCTTCGGATCAGAGACGGGGAGAAACGCCCAGTGCCCCCTCGATTCTTCCATCGAGCGCGACTTCAGACGCTCGTCCTCCGGTGCTGCCAATCCCGACGGTTCATCCCGGGGATCTGCGGCGCCGGTTCGAATCCACTGGGCCAGCGATTGGATCTCCAGCGTCGACAGCGTCTCCCCGGGAGGCATCGAGAGCCCCGGCTCGGTGCCGTTGACCGCTCTCATCAGCAAGGAACCCTCAGGATCTCCAGGTACCAGCGCCGGTCCACGATCTCCCCCGGTTCGAATACCCTCTCGAAAATCGACTCGCAAGCCACTCTTGAGTTCCTTCGCAGAGGCACTGTGGCAGGAGTAGCATCTCTGGACCAGCAAGGGACGGATCTCGTTTTCGAATGGCTCCAGCAATTCCAGCGGAATCTCTTCCTCCTCGCCGGCCGCTTGCAGTGGCGAAGCCAGAGAGAGGTGCACTCCGAGGAAGCCGAGGAGAGCAACCCAGATGAGGGTTTCCGAGCCGTTGTGATTCGCCAATGGCACTGATATCACCTCCTCCGGTGCATGCCGACCTTGCAGATCCATCCTAGCCTGTCCAGGGGCACCGAACCACCTCGGGCGCAGGTGTTGCGGAGGACTCAGGAACGGGCACAATCGACAACAGACAGGAAAGTAACCGACCATGATTCCGAGCCCAGAACAGCATCACCGATCGTGTGTTGCGCCACCGATGAGCCCATCATCCTGGACCACGGGTTGGATACTGTTCTCCTCGCTACTGCTGGCAATGGCTCCCTCCGGCTGCTCCATATCTTCGCAGTTTCAGCACAATCTGGAGGTCCACGCACAACTGTCTGCTGCCAGAACCGCTCCCGTAGGATCGATGACCACCGATTCCGGAGGCTCCGTCACACCGTTCGACTTCGACGACATCGGGCTCTCTGAATCCTCCCTTTCTGTCGGCACCCGGATCCAGCTGGATCATGGTCCCCTTCGATTCCTGATCGATAGTATCGAAACTTCTGGTTCTTCCGTGGGCTCCTTTTCAGGAGCATTCGGAGGAGCGGATTTGCCCGCAGACAACTACGGGGCCGAGGTCGACATCGTTGATTATCGCGTGCTGATGGCATTTCCCATCAGTGCTGCAGCCAGGGGTGAGGGTGGCATTCTCGATACCCGGTTACTGGCCGGGCTGGATATGACTGCGATCCGGATCAACATGGTTTCGACATCGGATCCTGCTGTTTTTGCGGAGTTCGATGAACTCGCTCCCGCTCCCGTTCTCGGATTGCAATCCAAGCTTGAAATCGCACCATCCTGGAATGTTGAGGGGATTCTCACGGTGCTGCCGCTTTCCGAGATTACCGGGTACGACGCAAAGTGCATCGATGGTTCGATTCGAATTGAATGGGAGGCGGATCCGCAGTGGAACATCTTTGCAGGGGTGAGAGACCATTCCATTCAACTGTCCAGAACAGCAGATGGGCGCTTGATCGATCTGGATCTTGCGATTGAGTTGGTCGAGTTCGGTGTCATTTTCCGGTTTTGAAGCGAGCGTCCACCGAGTGAAGTTCGCTCTAGATCTTCAATCTCAGGGAGAGTTCGGAGTTCAACTTTCGCTGTGGATCGAACTGTTGCCGGATTTGTTGAAATTTTCCGAGATCAGGATACATCGCCCTGAATAATTCCGGCGTCAATGTAGAGTCCTTCGCCAGATAAACCCTTCCCTCTTCCTGAGCGACCCTCTCGTCGAGCTGGCGCAACAGTTCAACAGTCCCCGCCTCGGAGCGAAAATCCATCGACAGCGTCATCCCATCGTCGGGAAAGGAGAGCCAACCAGAGCCTTGACGCATCATCTTGAGAACCACCAGCGTGGGCGGGCAAGCGCCGGAAACTGACATCTCCAGCAGTTGTCGGATCACCACATCACATCGAGGGGCGGGAACCAATGACTGGTGCTGGTGAAACCCCTTCGGGTTGTAGATCTGCTTCCAGTTCTTCCACCTCTCCAGCGGAAACAGAAGTCGGTCCAGTTTCCAGGTCGATGTTCCTCGCCAGAATCGAGCTCGAAGGTGACGAAGGGTGTTGTGACACGTGATGCCCACTGGCGTCACGAGAGCACCCACCAGAGGTGGCAGCGCACTTCCGGGGTTCAGATCCCATCTCCCCTGCTGCACCATCTGAGGTTGCTGACTCTCAAGTAATGGGCTCCCCGCCACGACGATTCCGCGTCCAAATGCGGCTCCTCTTGGAGTCGGATCGAGCCAGGCAGCAACATGCTCATGATGCTGTGACAGGAGACGCAGTTGATTGAGCGACGATTCCAGATCCGAGGTGGCAATTTGCTCGACGCGAACAGTTCTGGCGCTCAATGGAATCACCTGCAGTTCTACCTCGGTGATCATTCCCGTCAGCCCCATACCGCCGATGGTCGCCTCGAATAGATCCGTTTCGGCCGTGCGATCGCAATCGACCAGTTCCCCCGAGGGCAGCATCAGTTTCAGGGAGTCCGTCACATCTCGAATCGATCCTCTCGTCAGATGGTTCTTTCCGTGAACATCCGCCGCAACGATGCCACCGATCGTGGCATCGAGGACACCTGGAACCACCGGCAAGGTCAAACCCCGAGTGGCCAGCTCGGACAACAGAGCCCGGAGTGTCACCGCAGCGGATACCGTGATGCTGCCAGAGCTCGGCTGCTCAATCTCGCCAGCGGCCTCATCGTCGAGATGAACCAGACGGCCCTCTTCCAGGAGGGCTGCATCTCCATAGGAACAGCCTGCGCCGCGAGGGAGCCAGCGGCCCGGCATCTGGATGCTGGTGCGGAGATCATCGATGTTCGAACAACGAATCAACCGTGATCGGGATCGACAATTGCCCGTCCAGCCGGAGACGGTGCTCCACGGCTGTGGCGCTTCATCGCCTGTGGACACCTGGGCTACCTCCTCCCCCTGGTCGACAGGGGCGCTCAGGAGAGTTGCGATCGGTCAGGCGATGAACTCCGGTTCTTGAATTTCCGGGACGACCCCCGTACCTGCACCCATGCGCAGGAACCGGCATACCGCCTCACGACCATCTTCACCGTAATCGAGGGTGCGCTGGTTGACGTACATTCCGACGAATCGATCGGTTTGCTCACGAGTGAGTCCTCGGTTGTACTGTTCTGCATAGTTGAGCGCCTCTTCCCTGTGGTCCAGGGCGTAGGCGATGCTCTCCCGCAGAATCCTCGAAATCTCGCGAATGTGTTTCTCGCCAAGATCTCTTCGGATGGCGTTTCCTCCCAGCGGTAGCGGAAGCCCGTCCTGTGTCCTGGCCCACCATTCACCGAGATCAACCACCTGGTGGTATCCCTCTTCTTCATAGGTAACCTGACCCTCGTGAATGATCACGCCCGCTTCGAATTCTCCCGAGTCGATCCTCTGCATGATCTCATCAAATGGAACCACCTGCGTCTTTGCCTCGGGCATCCAGAGTTTCAATGCGAGGGCTGCACTGGTCCATTCTCCCGGAACGGCAATGATGCCATCCTCAAGATCTTCCCTGGATCTCGGTTCACGGGTGATCAATACCGGACCGTATCCTTCACCCATACTCGCACCGTGATTGAGCAGAGCGTACCGGTCGGCAAGGTGCGCGTAGGCGTGAATGGAGATGGCAGTCACCTCGTGCCGCCCCTCGACCGCATGACGGTTGAGAGTCTCGATGTCGGCCATCTCGTGCTCGAATTGATACTCTCCTGTGTCCACCTTGCCCTCTCCGATGGCAAAGTGCATGAATGCATCATCCGAATCGGGTGAGTGTGCGATGACGACCTTCACGGGTGCTCCTTCCGCCTCGTCTCCAATACTGCCTATTTGCCCTGGATCAGCGAGTTAGCGGCCTGCTAGCCGCAACAGGGAGAATATCCGCTAGCACCAGGCGCCGCCAGCAGACCAGAGAATCGGTTCACTTGCAGGAAATAGTCGGTAATTCTATTCTCATACGCATGGAGGTTCGTTCCCGAGCGGCGGTGTATCGCCCAGAAGACGTACCTCTCAGGACTTGGAGAGATCTCATGGCAGACCCGGCGAACAAGGTCGAAAGCAATGTGCCTGGAAAATGGTATGTCGATGAGGAGTGCATCGACTGCGACCTGTGTCGCACCACAGCGCCAGACAACTTCCGCGCCAACGAGGACGAGGGCTATTCCTATGTCTTCAAGCAGCCGCAGACTCCTGAAGAAATTGAACTCAGCGAGCAAGCGAAAGAGGAGTGCCCCGTCGAGGCGATCGGCGACGACTCTTCCTGATCAGCATACGTCCCACAGAGGATGCACCGACGCCCTGTTGAATCAATTCGGACCTGGCTTCGGTTCGTCGCTCAGAATCTCAGTGGCTGTGCGCCAGCACGACGGTCGGACTCGGAAGCAAGCGCCTGCGAATCACCTGCGTCGATGCAGGCACCACACCATCGAAGAGTTTGACCAGTACCTCTTCCGGCTTCGTCTGGTGATCGCCCTGCAGACAGATTCTCATGTGGAGAATCTTCTCGTCCGGCCTCACGGCGAGTAGATCAGCGCAATCTGCCGGGATCTCGTCAAACCAACCGAGGTCTGCGATACCAGGACGGATATCCACCATCCTTCGCTTCCCCTTCTTGGTGAACTTCTCGACCAGAATCTCCTGCAACTCCATCAGTTGATCGATGACTCCGGCGCTCATCCCCTGAACCGAATCTTCGGGGAGCAGGATCAGGTAATCAGCCCAGTTGCTCACCAGTGACAACTTCGGGGCTGCGGTTCCGATGGCGTGTACCGATCGGATCTCCAGTCCCTCGGGAAACTGATTGGCCAGCTCACATCTGAGTGTCTCGGGATCCAGTTGATCTTGCAGGTGAAGGTCCATCACTTCACTCAGTCCTGCCATGCCAAGGCGAAGCGGTGGACCAAATGACATCTGCGGGATCGGATGAAATCCCATCGAATAGGCTGGAGCAAATCCCGCTCGACGTACCGCTCGCGGAATCATCCGGTTCAGATCGAGATGGCCCATGAAGCGTGAGCAACCGACCTTGGCGTACCGAACCCTGTAGGAGTAGCGAACTCGATCGAGTTCCTTCCGCTCAGGAGGCCGATTGTGATTCTCCTGGGCGAGCCATCTCTCCTTCGAGGCGGTGCGCACGGAGTCCAGGTCAGCATCTCTTTGAGACGAGTCGCTGACCATGTCCTGGTGGGCATCGAGGTACTCCAGGTGATCGATCCTCTCGGATTTCATCTGTGTCAGGTCGCATACGATCCCGCAGTCGTAGCAGACCAGCCTTCGCTTGTCCTCGCTCGCCTCCTCGATGTTGTTGTAGTGCGTCAATCGCTTGCCCGGCTTCCCGCAAGGGTGCGAGGTGCGATCCTTGAGCGATCTGCGGTACTCTCGTTTCAGAAACTCATCTTCGACTCCACAGTCGATGTGGTCCCAGGCCAGGCGAGCATCCAATGGGATCGTGCCAAGGTAGCGATACCGATCGATTTCGCACTCCTCGATCGCTTCCATCCAGAGGTCAAATCTCATCCGGTCGGACCAGCCATCGAAGCGGCACCCCTTTCGCCAGGCGGTCTCGACCACTTCACAGAGCACCCGGTCACCGCGGCTCAGGATTCCCTCGATGTGGCTGGTGGTCGGATCATGCCACTTCAATTTCATGCCCGGTATACGAGTCCATTTGCGCAGAGCATCGTGCTTGCGCTCGATCTCGGGAATATCGTCCATTGCAGCCCACTGAAAGGGAGTGAATGGCTTCGGCACATGACTCGACACCGACACCGTGACTCCGGCTCTCCCCTTCGGCAGATACTCATTGGCGATTTCCAGCATTCGCCTGCCGGTATCGGCAATGCCACGGACATCCGATTCATCTTCGGTGGGTAGTCCGATCATGAAGTAGAGTTTCATCTTGCGCCAACCACGAGAAAAGATCCTGTGAGCACTCTTTGCGATGTCCTCCTCGGTGATGTTCTTGTTGACGACATCCCTCATCCGTTGCGTGCCTGCCTCGGGGGCAAATGTCAGCGACGTATTTCGGACGCTGGCCATTTCATCGAGCATCGAATCAGTGAGGCCGTAGGCTCGCAATGAGGAGACGGAAAGTGAGATGTTTTTCTCTCGAAGTTCGGGCATCACACTCTTCACCAGCGGCTCGATGGCGCTGTAATCCGCCGTCGAGAGGCTCGTCAGTGAAACCTCGTCAAAGCCTCCACATCGAATCGAGTCCTTGACGGTCTTCTGGATCTCCTCGGGCGATCTCTCCCTGACGGGGCGATAGATCATTCCCGCCTGGCAGAATCTGCACCCTTCGGTGCATCCTCTCGCGACCTCGATACTGGCGCGGTCAAAGACCACTTCCGTGTTGGGAATCGGTGAGGCGCTGGGAAACGGATACTCTCCCAGATCGGGGACATGAGCCCTGGAAACCCGTGCGGGTACGCGCTCATCGAGCGGAGCATCCACGACCGTGACCCCGGTCAAGGGTTCGATCCGGGTGCTGTATAGAGAAGGCACGTAAACACCATCGAGCTGGCTGATGGCGATCAATCGCTCGCGACGACTGATTCCCTGGCCTGCGAGTTGACTCCAGAGTTTGACGACGGAGTGGAAGAAGCCCTCACCATCGCCGATCAGAAATGCGTCGATGAACGCACTCATCGGCTCCGGCTGAAATGCCACGGGTCCGCCTGCCATCACCAGCGGGCAGTCGTCATCTCGTTGCTCGGATCGAATCGGGATTCCCCCGAGATCGAGCATCGTCAGTACATTGGTAAATGTGAGTTCGTACTGGAGTGAAAATCCGATCACATCGAAGTCGGACATCGGCTGCCAGGATTCGATGCTCACGAGAGGAATCCCTCGATCCCGGAGTTCCTTCTCACAATCGATCCAGGGGGCATACATCCGCTCTGCTCGAACGCCCTCCAGCGAGTTGAGATGGGAATACAGGATCTTGAAGCCAAGGTGGCTCATTCCGATCTCGTAAACATCTGGAAATGCGAGCAGGAACGAAAGGTCTGCAGTCTTTTTTCTGACCGAATGAAGTTCACCGCCGGTATAACGTCCAGGCTTTTCGAGTCGATGAAGAAAGGCGGCATACGGGTGAGAGCCCAGATCCCCTCTGTCAGGAATTTTGTCCAGATCTTCGCCATCGGCAGCCGTGGAGGGTCCACTGCGAAACCCCACCTTGCCCATCGAATCCCAGAGAGAATCCTGATCCGTCATCCTGTTACTCCTGCTTGATCCAGCGACCCCATGGCAACACGGTACAGATCCCCATGCTGAACGCATTCGATCTATGAGGAGCGAATCATAGCACAGGCAAGTGCTCGTGCTCTCAACTGAGGTGGCGAGAATCGACGATGAAGGTCGTCAATTGGCCGATTCTTGCTCCGGATCCGGGGACACCACCTGGTCCTGATCGGCCTGCATCTCATCGACCTCGATGGAGCTCAGCAGCGCCCCGTGATGCGAAAGGACGCTGGAGATCGCATCATGGAAGCGAGTCCTGGCTTCCGTGATCTGGAGCTGGAGTTCGGAATCGAGCTCCAAACTGATCCCTTCACCCGCTTCGATGGCATCGATCACCTGTGCCTGGATCTCAGCGACACGCTGACGAGATTCTTGCGCGAGCCTCGCCAGGGTTGAGGCATCCACGCCATCTTCCTGACATCGATCCAGCAATTGCTCGTAGATACTGGCCTGTTCCAGGACGCCTGCTAGCAGCCTCCTCGCTGATGATTCGGGCATCTTCAATCCTTCCGGATCCGTGATCGGATGCTCACACACCGCTTCAGGACACCGTTGCGTCGCAGCGCATCCGAAGCTGCAGGGATCCACTGGATGGCGGCCGCCACGAGCAGTGCAGAGGTCAGAATCTGAGGTTCCGTCCAGTTCATCTAGATCTTTTTCTCGTCGATCAACTGCTTGATCTTCTTCAAGGAGAGCCCCTCTTCCTGAAGTTCTTTAATCCTGGCGAGACGTTCAAAGACCCACTCCCCATAGAGGCGATGCTTCGAAGGTGTTCGCGCATCCTCCTCGATAAAACCACCGACAGTGTAATCATGGATCGTCTGACGCGAGATCCCGGTATGGGACATCACCTCTCCGATCTTGAACAATTTCGGTGGCACCTTGCCCACCCGCGACTCCGCCACGGCGATCTCTCCTAGCCAGGGCTTCCCCCAACTGCGAGGCAACCCTCGAAGACTCGATGCACTTTACACTTTATAAAGCATCCTGCAACAGCAGTTGCCGCTTCGCCGCCGAGAAGCGGTTCAGGACCTGTCGTTGGAAGCGCTCGTGGGAACCGGATCGTAGCCGCCACGACTGAAGGGGTGGCACCGCATCAATCGACCGATGGTCAGCCAACCACCTCGCCATGCCCCGTGTCGACGGAGCGCCTCGATCCCGAAGTGGCTGCAACTGGGCTCGAACCGACACATCGGTGGGAGCCAACCTGAGATCCCGCGCTGATACAAGCGCACAGATGCCATCAGAACTCTTGTGACGACACCGGGTTTCGGGTGATCTGCGCTCGGGTCACCGTTACTCATCGTGACCTCTGTGCCAACTCGATGGCGATCAATGATTGCGCTTCCTCTGCAAGAGTTTCAAAGGCCAGCGATGCACATCCTGGTCTTGGGATGAAGATGATATCCCGCACCTCTGGGGCAAGATCGCGATGCAGTCGAAAAATCTCGCGCAAGCGGCGCTTGAGACGATTTCTCTGCACGGCATTGCCAACCTTGCGGCTCACCGCAAGGCCGATCCGCGACCACTCGCCCCCATTCGGGAAGATCACAGCTTTTAGATGCTGCGACTTTCGAGTGAACCCCTTGGAAAAGGCCTGCTGAAAGTCTGCTTTTTTTACAATCCGGCAATGTCGGGGAAGACGATTCCCGATCGGCGAGAGGAATCCCATCAGCAGTTTGGTGCCGTATCCGAGACGGGACTCCCGTTGCGATTGCGCGCCTGCTCCAGGCGATACTCGGCAACCCGGTCTGCAGCTTCTGCAGGAGTGAGGTCCTCTCTACGGGCGGTCTCGAACACCTCTCGCAAACCGTCATAGATGTTCTCTATTTTCCGCACTGCAGTTCTCTCGTCGTATCCCTGTTCACGAATTTCCACGGAAACATTGATGATTCCGCCAGCATTGATGATGAAATCAGGAGCGTAGAGAATCCCACGTGAGTGCAGCGAATCAGCATGATCATCCCTGAGCAACTGGTTATTGGCGCAACCCGCCACCACCTGCGCCTTGAGCTCGGGAATCGTCTCGTCGTTGAGAACCCCACCCAGCGCGCACGGCATGAACACATCGCAATCCACCGAATAGATCTCCTCGGTCGGTAACACCTCGACTCCAGGTAATGCGGCAAATTCTTCGCATCGCTCCTCGTTGATGTCGGTGACAGTGATGGTTGCACCTAACATCGATAGACAACGCACCACATCACCACCTACTTGTCCAAGACCCTGTACTGCGTAGCGCAAGCGATCTAGATGACTGGTTCCGAACCGCTCTTCCGCACAGGCAAATAGCCCCCGGATGACTCCCCTGGCGGTGAAAGGGGATGGGTTACCGCTGGAGCCGACACGACGCGATAGCCCCGTGACATATCTGGTCTCCTGGCGAAGCCATTCCAGTTCTCGGATGCCGATGCCAACATCTTCAGCAGTGATGTATCTTCCGCCGAGAGTCTCCACGAATCGGCCCATCGCTCGAAACCGTGCCTCTGTCAGGTCCGTTTCGCTATCTCCGATGATGACTGCTTTGCCGCCACCGAGGCCTGTATTTGCACAGGCGCTCTTGTAGGTCATACCTCGCGCGAGTCTCAGGACATCGGTCAGGGCGTCTTCCTCGGAGTCGTACTTCCACAGGCGCAGCCCACCGAGAGCCGGACCCAGGGTGGTGTCATGGATTGCGATGATCGCATGAAGGCTAGATTCAGAGTCTTCCGCCACGACGACAGTCTCGTATCCGTCGACGGGGACTTCGCGGATTTTCAAGATCTCACCTCAATTTCTTCACTATCAGATCTGACTCTTCCGGACGACCAGTGCCAGGGGCAGGATCGATGTCGAGAACTCAACCGGCTCACGGTCACCGTCAATTATTTCTGCTGACAGTAGCCAGAGGTTGAATAAAACCACTGATCGATCTCGCTGCTTGGATCGGGATTGTCGTGTCCGCAGTATCGCGAACAGGCTCCTGTCTCCCCTTACCGACACCCCACATTCTAACCTCGGCACGATGGCCTCTACAGTGATAATGGCACCAAAAGTTATCTAGTTGAAGAGATCCAACCCCTTATCTCATGGTGTGTTGTGTACTGAAATGAAATGGAATGCGCCCCTTGCTTCCTCCACTGCTGGAGGGTAGATCGAGGGGATTCCCGTGCCACTGGAGCCATCGATGCAGTACCAGAAGTTCCTCTCGAAGCGATACCTGAAACGCCGCTGGGCTCCCTGGGCCGCCACCCTGGCGGTCGCCCTGGGCGTCTTCTCGCTGCTTTCGGTTCTCGCAGTGATGGAGGGATTCAAGGTCGAGATGAAGGAGCGGATCCGCGGAAGCCTCTCTCACCTGGTGGTCGAGGGGATCGCCACTCGCCAGCTGGTTGGCGAGGATTCTTTGCTCGATGCTGCACGAGCCACCCCGGGTGTAGAGGCTGCCAGCCCCTTCATCGAAACCCTCGCCATCTACCGGTCAGCAGTACTCGATTACTGCATCCTGAGGGGAGTCGATCCCGTCTCCGAAGCGGAAGTCTCCGACTTCGACCTCTATCTCCTCAGTGATGAGGAGATCGAAGAATTGCTTGCCGACCCCTACATGATGCTACCAGAAGACCGTCCTCCACCCGATGCGGCTCGAGTCGTCGAGGTCTTCTCGCTCGAAAGACGACGCCAGCTGCTGCGCTCTCGCCTGAGGAGGGACGATGTCGGGTTTGACGAGGAGGCGCCACCTCAAGGACTGGTCGTTGGAATCGAGTCACTTCGCAGCGGTCGTCTCGCGATGGGAGACACCGTTCAACTCTCATCCTACTCACCGGTCACCTTCGAGCCGAGGATCGGCAATTTCATCATCGTCGGGGCATTCCAGTCGGGAGTCTACGAGCAGGACCAACGCTGGGCATACTCCGACATCCGTGCCCTTCAACAGGTGCTCGATCTCTGGGACGAAGACGCTCAGGATATGGGGATATCCGGCATCGCACTGCGATTGACGGATTACTCCCAGGCACAAGAGGTCAAGCAAGATCTCTACCGGGAAATTTCACGCAGGATGGACCTCCCGGCTGCCGATGCAGGCGCCATTCCCTGGCGATCGATGGAGATCAACACATGGGAAAGTCAGCGCGACAATCTGCTTCAGGCGGTGGAGATCGAGAAGCGCATCATCGCCGCCATGATGCTTCTCATCGTCGCTTTTGCTGCTGCCATGATCTTCCTGATCCTGATGCTGCTGGTCATCGAGAAGAACCGCGATCTGGGTGTTCTTCGCGCTCTCGGAGCGACCAGGGGTGGTGTCATCCAGCTGGTGCTGGCGCAGGGGATGTTTCTCTGCATCACGGGAGCCATCATCGGCCTGTTCGGTGGCTGGATCCTGACCGAGAACATCAATGAGGCTCACGATGCAATATATCGTGCAACGGGGTTGAGATTGTTTCCTCCAGACATCTACTACCTCGAACGGATCCCGGCGGTCCTACGCTGGCAAGATATGATGCTCGTTTGTGCACCTACCATCCTTTTTGGATTCCTCGGCAGTCTGTTCCCGGCACTCTGGGCGGGACGCCGAGATCCGATCAGGGCGTTGCACCATGAATGATGCCCGGCCATCACTCCCTGTTCTCACCGCTCGAGGACTGCACAGAGAGTTTCTACTCGCCAATGGCCAGCGCCTGGAGGTGTTGAGGGGAGTGGATCTCGATATCCACGAGGCAGAGATGGTGGCCATCGTTGGCCTCAGTGGAGTCGGAAAGAGCACCCTGCTGCACTGCATCGGGCTCCTCGACACTCCCTCATCGGGACAGATCATCTACAGAGATGACGAGCAGGTTTCCCAATCCCCCGGCCTCAGCGAAGCGCACAGGTGCGCACTACGAAATCGATTCATCGGTTTCGTCTTCCAGTTCTTTCACCTGCTCAACGACCTCGATGTGCTTGAAAATGTCATGCTGCCAGCGATCGTCGGAAGTTCGAGGAGCCAGTGGCGGAAAACCCGACATGAAGTGGAAGCGTACGCCCGTTCACTGCTGAAGAGGGTGGGCCTGGAAGGCCGGGAGCTGCAGGCACCTGGCACCTTGTCGGGAGGAGAGCGCCAGCGTGTCGCCATCGCCAGGGCACTCATCAACAGACCATTGCTGCTTCTGTGCGATGAGCCGACAGGCAACCTGGATTCCCATACCAGCGAGAAAATTCACACCCTGCTCAGGGAACTTCATGAACAGCTGGGCACCTCCATCCTGGTAGTGACCCACGATCCGGATCTCGCTGCACGTGCCGATCGGCGCCTGGCGATGATCGACGGGCGTTTCGAGGCGGAACTGAACCCACTGGGATGATCAGGTTGTAGCTGGAATCTCCACCGATTCGATTTCCTCTTTCGTGTCGTGCAACGCCAGCAGCAGCGTCTTCCCCTGCTCGCATTCCCGATCGAGCACCTGCTTCATCAATCCTCGCCCCTCCTCGTTCTGGGCAGAGTAGGGTTCATCGAGAATCAGCAGAGAGCCGGGCGAAGATACGGCTCGTAACAGTTCCGCTCGCTGAGCCTCCCCTCCGGAGAGTTGCCCAGGTCGACGATCGATCCGGTCTGAGATGGCAAGATCTGCTGCCAGTGTTCGGATCTGCTCTCGATTCTTGCCCGCCGATCCCGCGGCCAGCAGACACTGCGCTTCCACGGTGAGGTGTGGCCACAGGCCCCGTTCCTGCCCGAGCCAGCCAATGCCACGCTGCCACGGCTCAACGACGCTGCCGTCTTCCATCATCGACCTGCCGTGGATGACCACCGATCCCGACCGAATCGGCAGCAAGCCAGCCACCGCCAGCAACACACTACTCTTTCCAGCTCCTGTTGGCCCGGTCAAGGCGAGGCGGGATCCGCAACCAATCTGCAGTGTCACCGGACCGATTTGCATCGATCCTCGTTGCACCACGAGTTGATCCACTTCGAGCGCAGGAGCCCGTTCGATCATCACTTTCCCCTTCGCCACGGCTTCACGACCAGCGCCGACATCGCTGCCCCGAGCAGAGCCAGCATCAACGCCAATCTCGCAGCTTGCTCATCATTTCGAAAGTGCAGCAACTGATGCAACTCCAGCGCAGTGGACGGGTGACCAGGCGGCGCCAGTAACAGCGTCGATTCCACCTCTCCCATCACCAGGGCAATACCGATCACAACAGCCGGCACAAGCACCGGCAACGCCCGCGGAAACCTGACCCTCCAGCGAGCGGGCGTCGGAGCTATCAAGTTTGCAGCATCTCGCTCGGAAGCTGGCAGTACCTTTGTGGCGACAAACCCGGCAACTGCTGCCAGCGCTCCCAGCTTGCAAGTCTGCGCAACCGTCAACAGAAATGGAAGATCATCGAGAAACGGCGGCAACATCGGGCGAACAATTCTCACCAGAGCGATGGCCCCCAGACTACCTGGCAGCAGTGTTGGCAAGCAAAGCAGCAGCAGTCCGATGCGATGCCCGCCATCCGCGAGACGCCAACCGCAAAGGACCGCCAGCATCGATGCGATCATCGCTCTCGGCAATTCCTGGCCGATGGCTGCGGCAGCGGAGAGCAGTTCATCCCCGGCGATGATCATCTGGCTGGCCCGTGGCCAGGCAGTGAAGGCGAGAATCAGCATCAATGCCACCGCTGGAAGCACCCTCACCAGCAATAGTCGGTCTGCCCAGCGCATCCTGGGTAAGCCCTCGATCCCACCTCCGAGTCGTGCGCGGGAGGGATCCTCGGTGGATCGGGTGAGCAGGAAGATCGCCGGAGATACCAGGACCACCAGCAACAGTGCCAGGTGCCAGCCTGCTGCCGGATCTCCGACGGTCAACCGGATCAATATCCTCTGGGAGACCGTCTCCACACCGGCGTAGGAAGGCAACTCTGCAGCGGGTATCAACAGCAACAGGAGTAACCCTGCACAACGAAACGCCCCCGGCATCATCGCACGTGCACGCGTCGTCAGTGCGGTCAGTGGAGGCAACGTTCTCAACGATCGCTCCTGTGCCAGGGGCCACATCGTTGCCGCTCCCAGTAGCATTGCTGCAGCCATGGGGGCCCAGCGAACCGCCAGCATCAGCACTGCACCGAGTTCATCCCTGACCGTTGCTCGCAATGAAGAGGAACCGATACAGGCCTGCACAGCAGATGCAAGTGCTGCCGGTGGTATCAAGAAGGACGCCAGTAACAGCATCAACACGATCGATCGCCATCGACCGCGGGTTCCTGCCAGCAGAACTGCATCCAACCATCCGACAGCAGTCGCTAGCAGCGCTGCCAGAGCCGCGACACGAATCGTCGCCAGAATCACGGGAGCGTCTCCGAATCCTGACAGCGCATTGACTCCATCGAGAGCCAGCGCCCCATCCTCGATGGCGACCCAGATGATCGGGATGTAGAACCCGAACATCACCAGCACCAATGGCAATAGCAGCCCGACGAGTCGATTCATCAAGGGTTCAGCAAGATCCTCTCTGCCTCCGAAACTGCATCTCGAAGCTGGCTTGCCGCATCGATCCAATCGATCTCGATGGGATCGAGTTGCGAGATGGAAAGACCGCCCTCTGGCACCACCGCATCGTGACTGAGCGCTATCTGACGGCTCGAAGAAGCAGCCAGCCACTCCTCCACTTCACTTCGAAGCAACCAGCTGGCCAGTTTCTCGGCCTCCACTGGATGAGGAGATCCTTCCACGAGCGCGATCACATTTGGAAGCAGGATGACCCCATCTCCGATCAGGAATCCCTCGCCGATATCTACTCCTCTTCGGCGCACCACCTCGATGTCATCTGTATCCGTGAGCCCGATCCACGCCTCGCCGGAGATCACGCGATCCCGACTCGCGGAATTCGAGGAAGCGACCTGGATCTGATTCGTCTTCCAGGACTGGAGCAATCGCCGGAACCCATCGGGTCCGATTCTCGCTCGTAGTATTGCGAGATGACTGCCCGAGGTGCCAAATCTCGGATCGGCGATCACCACCTTGCCCAGCAGGCCTGGATCGGCCAGTTGCTGCACCGAATCTGGCACATCGACTCGTGTTTTCGAGGGAGGATAGATCGCCACCACCCGTGCTCTCGCCGCGAACCCGCACCAGCGGTTCTTCGGATCGCGCCAACGAGCATCGATACTGGATCCTGCCGATGAAGGTAGCGACCGATATAGACCCTCCTGCGCCAGCAGGACCGCCCTCAAGGGTTCGTTGGACCAGTGCACATCGCAACGGGGTCGCTTCTGCTCGCTGCGGATTCTCTGGGCCAGTCCGACCGTCTTCGTCGCCTCGGTATCGAAAATGGCATCGACTCGGATTCCTGTTTCCAGTTCGAACTGATCGAGGATCTTCTCCGAGTGACTCCTGTCGTGTGAGCAATATACCGTCACGCTGCGTACACCATCTGAACTGCACCCTGCGATCACCAGCAGCACACAGACCCACCACCGCATCACTGCCACCGGCCATCCATCATCGAGAGTACCCGGTCTGCCCTGCTCGCAACTTCCTGATCGTGAGTGACCAGCACCAGTGTCGTATTCAACTCTTCTCGCAGTTCGGCGAGCAGGGTGAGCAACTGTTCTCCACTGGCGCTATCGAGATTGCCGGTCGGTTCATCGCACAGCAACAAGTCCGGCTCCTTGACGAGCGCTCTTGCAATGGCGACTCGTTGCCGCTCACCTCCACTCAGCTCAGAAGGCTTGTGAGAGATCCGGTCGAGCAGACCGACTCGATCCAGTACCTGACGCGGAGTCGTTTCGGGCAACCTGGAGCGGCGGTACTGCAGGGGCAAGGTGACATTTTCGAGCGCATCACGATCTCCTAGCAGGTGAAAGGACTGGAACACGAATCCAATCTTCTCGTTGCGCACACGCGCCATCTCGGCTCCCGTGAGTGAAAGAACGTCACGCCCATCGAGGTGATAGGAACCTGATTCAGCACGATCGAGACAGCCCAGGATCTGCAATAACGTGCTCTTTCCGCTGCCTGAAGCTCCGACGATGGCGATGAACTCGCCCTTCTCCACCTTCAGATCCACGCCGTCGAGGGCACAGATGAGGCCATCTCCCTCGCCGTAGGTCCTGCGAATCCCTTCCATCTCGATGAACATCCAGCATTCCCTCTTTCAGCCAACTGCAGCGGTATCCGCGTCCTTGAATCGGATCAGAGATCACTCCGACCACAAAGCACCGTGGCAGGTTCCAAACTTGCGACCCTCCACGCAGGCAACAACGATCCCAGCAACGCCGTGACCAGCAGTGCCAGGCAGGTGCCTCCGATCATCGTTGGAGGAAGCCACGAGGGCCAGCCGAGTATCGGTTCGATCCCGTACTCGAGGATCTTCATGCCCAGCACGATCCCAGGCACCATCGCAGCCATCGACAGCCATACCCCCTCGAGCAGCACCGGCATCACAACCTGGGACACCGTAGCACCTTCTGCCCTGCGAAGGGCCACCTCCTGGATACTCTCGTCAATCGCCAGTAACGAGATGGTCCCCGCCAGGATCAGCACCACGAGCAGATCGAGAAGCCAGACGAAGTGACCCAGCCCGACGAACCTATCGATGATTCCCAGCACCACGGCGACCCATCTTTTCTGCACATGCAGAAAAACACCCAGCTTCTCGCTGGCGATGAACTGTTCCACCTGTTCCACAACTTCTTCAACCTGATCGAGCCCAGGTGTGTCGATCAACAACAGCATCGGTTGGTCCTGGTCATGCTTCCAGGGCAAGTAAAGATTGAGAAACTGCAATCGGCGAGCGGGAATGGATCTGGCGCTGGATGTCGCATCGAAGGAACTCATGTACTGGCGCAACAGCAACGGATCCTTGACCACTCCGATGATCTGAACGGTGAACGCTCGGCCTTCCCGGATCGATCGAAGTTCCTGCCCCATCGCAGAAACAGGATCTCCAAACATCTCAGCCGCCAGTGCCTCATCGATGGCAGCCGGTGTCGGCTCATCCGGATTCGAGGTCCAGCGATCCTGTTGCGTGAGAAACCTGCCCGCCAGCATCCCGGGTCTCAATACCGATCGAAACCCCGGAGTGGTCGAGATCATCGTGTGTCGCCACGTTCCATTCGCTGTACTGGTCAATCCAAGGTCCACCCGCACCGGAGAAACAGAGTCCACATCACCGCGTAACTTCTCTCGGATCGATTCGACGTCACTCCTATCCAGCGGCCTTCCCGTGGTCGCCACACCCACAGCCAGGCTCCCCAGTCGCAGAGGATTGATCACGGCAACCAGGTCAGAGCCGAGAGCATCGAGGTCATGAGCGATCGCTCGTCGCCCCCCCTCGATGGTTCCGACGATCGACACCACCGACGCCAACCCGAGGGCGAAGGTGGCCGTGACCAGGAAGGAACGCATCGGATGCCGCACAATCGCCATCATCGAGTTGTGAAGTGCCCCGCCTCGACGGCTCATCGGCCCTCTCTCAGCAGGATCGCAGGATCGGTATCACTCACCGCCCAGGCGGGCCCTGCACAGGCGACTGCCGCCCCGGTGACCACGATCAATATCGCCTTGAAGATCGTTCCCCATGGCCAGGTTGCCGTCAGCACTGCTGACGGATCGAGATTCGCTCGAATGGTAGCAATCAGAACTCCTACCAGCATGCCAAGTGCTGCTCCGACCAGGGAGATCAGTACACCCTCCCAGAGGAACTGCCAGAAGATATCAGCTCTGGTGGCTCCCTCTGCACGACGCAACCCTACTTCTGCCCGGCGACGGCGACCGGTCAAGAGCAACAGGTTGATCAGAACCAGCAAACCGATGGCCACCGTGACGACAAAGAAGATGTCGTGGAGCACCAGATATCCATCCAGTTCGGGTGAGGCCAGGATCGACCACGCAGCATTGGCGTACAACAGAGGAGCCTTGCCGCGCCGTATCAGCGTATTCTCGACGGTGCTCTTTGCCTCGTTGATTCGCACGGGGTCGACCGATACCACGATCCAGTCGACGGGCCCAGGTTCCAGTTCGCTCCGATCCACGTGGAGCGACTTGCCATCCGTCATCCAGGGTGCTGAAACCGGGGCGACACCCAGCATCTTCAGCGCTGCCTCGACCAGGTTGGAAAATTGGTGGTCCTTGCCGAAGCCGAGTGGATCCACTGCAACCTCCCCGGGAGACTGGATGACCCCGACCACCTTCCATCTCCGGGCCTGTTCGGGAATGTCACCACCTGTGGCGACTCGACCCAGCCGAGAAGTGGTTGGATCGATCCACAACTGCTCCCCGACCAGAGAGCTGTCGATCTCATGACTGGCCAGTTCGTCAGCGAGCGGTTGCTCCAGAACCACCTCCGGCGGCACCGAACCGGGCACGAACCAGCGACCCTCGATCAATTGCAACGAACGCGCAGACAGTTCGCTCACATCCGACCCGACCAGATAAGCTCTTCCTGTGTCGGGGTTCACCAGTCTTTGGGCGACAGCCTGGCCGCTGACCACAGCAGCCGGGTAATCCGCCGCCAGAGCGGACTCGATCGCCTTCAGATCACCGGTGCCCAGTTCCGCGGAAGCGCCCGGTTCCACCTCGATCTGAATGCGGTCGGTTCCGAGTTCCCTGGCCCGCTCGACGGCAGCACCCCTGGACCCCTCGAGCAGTGCTGCAGGGCCAACCATCAGCGCCACCGCCCACAGGATTCCCTGACAGATCAACAACGTTCTCCCCGGATGTCGTCCCAGCTCCTCCGCCGCCCCCCGGATGGAGCCAGGAATCAAGATCCCCCGGTGAGACATTGGCTCTCCTCCTAATTTCAGGATGAATACCCGACAGATATCGTCGACTACTCGCCTCGGGCGCGTGAGGGGATTATGCTGGCGGGACCGTCGGGGGCAACCGTCATCGGTAAGTCAGAGTCAGGGATGCCCTCGCCCGGGCAGGAGGTTTGAGATGTTGAAACAGATTTTCCATTCCAGCGCTTCAAGGCCAGCATTCTTCTGCTCCTTGCTGGGGATCACTGCCCTGCTGCTATTGCCGCAGGTTGGCTGTCAGGGTCTTGTTCCATTCGAAGACCCGGTACCACTGGTTGAGAAACATCAACCCGATGACATTCCAGCTCCACTTGGATTTGAACTCGACGATGAGTCCTGGTCATATCTCAAATTTGAGCATGCTCCACTGCCGATGCGAACCGTGGAAGTCATCTACTGGGGGGATCGCCCCGTCTCCGAGTTGAGCAGCTGGTACCAGGATCAGATGCCCATCCATGGCTGGGAGTATGTCTCCACCATCGATGATTTCGGAGAACACCAACTTCGCTATCGCAAGGGAGACGAATATGCAGAGGTTCTCATCAGGAGAACTCCGGATGACAATGGTCAACATTATGTGACCCGACTGATCGTGAGGATCGGTGTAGAATCCTGAACAAGTCGCTGCTTTCGAGTAGCCCTGCAAAATAATAGGGAGAGCACCAAAAGATGGCCAAGATCGGTCCAGCACGTCCACAGGATCACAAGAGTACGGAAGATCAGGAATCCGAGGAGATCGACACAAAGATCGAGAATCTCACTCTCGAGGTGGCCAAGGCTGCAAGAATCAACAAGACTCCTATCTTCGTCGCCTTGATCATCACTGTCCTCGTGATTTCCAGTCCGTCGATTCTTGATTCGATGAAGACTCGCGAAATACAAGCCTGGAATAACAAGATCGATACCACCCTGACCGGGGATGCCGATCAGGTTCGCATCGCCTATCCGCAACTGCTCGAGGAAGTCGAGGGTCAAGTTGTTGAGGTGGTGGCCATCGAGAGAATCGCTCGCTGGCTGTGGGATCAGGACACCGATGCGGATCGCCAGCAGGCGATCGGGCTGCTCGAGGAGAGCCAGAACCGCTTTCCTGACAGTTACCTGATCCGCAGCTACCTGCAGGAGTTCCGCACCACCCACGAGAACAGTCTCGGATTCGTGCTGCCGGAGCCGCCACCGCCGGTTGTGGTGCCGCCACTGATCGCCGCACCACAACCGGTCGGTGACGCGCCCGATGCCACCAGCGAGAACACGGCCAACCCACCGGAGGATCCCGACGCAGCAGCAGATCCTGCACCCGAGCCTGCGGTGTAACCGACGCCCGCGCCTGAGCCGGCGCCGGAATCGGCGCCCGAGCCTGCGCCTGCGCCGGAATCGGCGC
>JAYZBV010000072.1:0-75685 GCA_036338595.1 Planctomycetota bacterium
TTTCACTCCGACGGGTCTGACAGGGATTTACGAGTTCCAGAGCACCCCGACATTGGCGTTCCTGACCCAGGCCTTTCTCGCGACCCAGCCGGCCCCAGCACCGTTTGCGGGCACCCTGGTGGATCTGCTCAATACCTTCAACATTTTCCCCGATACCGATGCGGACAATGATGGAGTCAACGAGTCCTACTCGGCAGTCTTCGAGTTCGGAGGCATCTCTTGCCAGCTCAACTACTCCTTCCATCCGGAGGTCAGTGGACTTGTTGCGACCTCGCAGGTGGTGACCGGAGGGATCCTGGGGTCAAACCCGACCATCCAGGCGGGTCTCAATGACCTGCTAGCATCGAATCTCGTGAACTCCCCCTTCCTGCTGGAGGTGGCCGACCTCGATGACCCGACATACACAAACGATGACAACATCACTCTGAATGCCTTTGGTGGCTTCGACATGGATGAAGACTCCACCAATAATGGGGATGGGTACAACGAGTTTGTCATCGACCCTCTCGACTATGATCAGACCACGGGGGATCCAATCTCCAGTTTCCCCGGAGGGACCATCACGGATGGTCACCTGATTGCTGGACCCGGCACCATCTATGTGTCGGGTATTCCGCTCAATGGATTGACGGTCGAGGCGGATTTCACTGCGACTGGACTGACAGGTGTCTATGAGTTCCAGAGCACCCCGACATCGGCGTTCCTGACCCAGGCCTTCCTGGCGACGCAGCCGGCCCCGGCACCGTTTGCGGGAACCCTGGTGGATCTGCTCAACACCTTCAACATCTTCCCCGATATCGATGCGGATAATGACGGAGTCAACGAATCCTACTCTGCGATCTTCGAGTTCGGCGGGATTTCCTGTGTGCTCTATCACAGCGGACTCCCACCTGCGACAGGTCCGGTCGAGGATTGCTCCAATGGTGTCGATGATGATGGCGACATGCTGGTGGACTGCGCCGATCCGGACTGCGCTTCCGATCCCGCTTGCAATGTCGGTGGGATTCAATTCCGTCGTGGAGATGTCAATGCGGATGGTTCCGTCAACATCGGTGACGCAGTGAGCCTTCTCGGGTTCCTCTTCTCCGGTGGTACGGCTCCAGTCTGTGACGATGCCGCAGACGTCAATGATGATGGATCGATGAACATCGGAGATGCGGTCTACGAACTCGGATTCCTCTTCTCGGGAGGACCTCCACCTCCGCCACCTGGAGGTACCTGCGGAAACGATCCGACAGACACGGATCCTCTCGATTGTGCGACGCCGACGGGTGGTTGCTGATCAGACACCGGGTCTGACTGCCCGACGGGTACGATCAACTCCCTGCCAGGAACTTCGGGTTCCTGGCAGGGAGTTTTCTCATCCTGCTCTGGCGGTGGACTTGCCGAGACAGCGATGACGGTCGATGATGTCGGTCACCCCACGAGAGGAAACTGAATTGGCTCGAACCGAGGGAGTGGATACCACCGAGCTTCTGGCTGCCGGTATCCGGCAGCAGATCGCCTCCGAAATCGACAAGGCAGGCCAGAACGAGGTCTTCTTCCTGGGTCGCTTCGATCCGGCGGGGCTCTTGCATGAGGTAGAGGTGGTCGCGCGGGGTACGAACTCCGCAGTGCCTGTATTTCTCTCCCGTACCGATGAGGGCTTCGAGGTACTGATCCACAATCACCCCGGAGGTGATCTCACGCCCAGTCCCGCAGATCTCTCCATCGCTTCCGAGGCGGGTACACGTCGGCTCGGTTTCTTCATCGTCAATAACGATGGAAGCCGAGTGAATCGAGTCGTCGAGCCATTTCCTGAACAACAGGAAGTCGCGGTGGAAGCCGCGGAAATCGAAGAGATCTTCTCTACGGGTGGAGTATTCGATGTCGCCTTTCCCGGCTACGAGCAGCGAACGGGTCAGGTGGAGATGGCGAAGTCGGTGGCGTTGGCCCTCAACCAGGGAGATGTCGCGGCGCTGGAAGCGGGAACAGGCATCGGGAAGTCCTACGCATACCTGGTTCCATCGATCCTCTGGGCGGTAAAAAACCGTGGCAGAGTAGTGATCTCAACGGCGACGATTCCGCTGGGCGAACAACTTGTTCACCGCGATCTTCCGGCACTGCAAAGAGTGCTGGGAATCGACTTCCGTTTTGCGCTCATCCAGGGGAGACGCAATTACGCCTGTCGAAGGAAAACGAAGCAGGTCGCTTCGGAGCCAGAGATCTTCTCCGATGACGATGATCGAAGCAGTTGGGTCGCAGACATCATCGATCGTCTCAACCAGGCGAAACAGGGTACCCGACAGGAGATGCCTGGAGAGGTTCCCGATGATGTCTGGGTCGACTTCCAGTCGACTTCTGATCAGTCTCTGAAGACACGCTGTCCCCATTACAGGGAGTGTTTCTACTACGAGGCGCGCCGAAAGTCGTTCGGGGCACACATCGTGGTGGTCAATCACCATCTGCTCTTCGCTGATCTGAGATTGCGGCGATCGACGGGAGACTTCGACAGCGATCTGGTGATCCCTGGCTATCAGAAGGTCGTTTTTGATGAAGGACATCACCTGGAGGAAGTCGCTTGCCACCACCTGGGGGCAGAGGTCTCCAGAAGGGGGTTACTTCAGGTGCTCGGAAGGCTCGTATCCGCTCGAGGTGCGCGTAGGGGAAAAGAAAATGGTCGTCTCCCATGGTTGCGAAATCATCTCTCCAGGCATCACCAAGGGCGAACTCTCGAGTTGTTGTCGATGGATGTGATGACAAGAGTGAGATCGGTTCGAGGCGAGATCGAGGCTGCCCTGGACCGACTCGAGGTTCGTGTTCTCGATGCCATACATCTGCTTGGAGAAGCCGCCGGCAGGGATGGCGGTCTGATGGCGAGGATCGGAGATAAAGAAGGCTTGCTGCCGATGACGGTGGTTTCACCTCAACTGGTGGAGGTTCGTGACAGTCTGGATGGACTCAGAGGTGTGCTGCATCACTGCCTGGAGGTGCTGGAAGATGAGCCCTTCGAGCCGGAGATCGAGTTTCAGACTGCGGTGGTCGAGTTGAGGGCTGCCATGAGATCTGTAGTGGAGCAGATCTCCTCCATCGACTTCGTTCTGGGAGCTTCAGGTGGAATCCAACCATGGATAGAGCTGGCATCGAAGCCCCAGAAGAATCTGGTGGTGAGGGCGGCGCCATTACGCGTCGACGAATTGCTCGCAGAGCACCTGTACGGTCCCGTTTCAACGGTGATACAAACGAGCGCAACGATGCGTGTCGGGGAGTCCTGGAATTTCCTCAGTGATCGGCTTGGTTGGGATCATGTGGAGAGAGAACGCCTGCGTCGGGAGGACTTCTCATCTCCTTTTGATTGGAAACGGCAGGTGTTGCTGGCGCTTCCGGGAGACATTCCTGAACCGGATCGTCCGGGGTATGACCAGCGCATCGTGGAATTGATTCTGGATACGGTTCGAGCTGCAGATGGTCGGACCTTCGTGTTATTCACATCCCACAAGGCTTTGAGAAAAACCGCCGAACGCGTTCGAGCCAGCTTGCAAGCCCTCGGGATGCCAATGCTGGTTCAAGGAGAAGCCCCCAGAAGTGAACTGATACGAAAGTTCATCGAATCTGGCAGAGCGGTACTACTGGGGAACCAGTCCTACTGGGAAGGGATAGACGTCCCTGGAGCGGCACTATCTTGCGTGATCATCACACGACTGCCCTTTCGAATCCCGCATCACCCGCTGGAGCAAGGGAGGGCAGAGGAGCTGGAGGCGAGAGGGAAGAGTCCTTTCGCACATCTCGCCCTTCCTCGAGCGGTTCTGGGGTTGCGGCAAGGTTTTGGTCGTCTGATCCGGACCCTGGATGACCGTGGTTCGGTAGTCATCGGAGACACTCGCATCGTCAACAAGCCCTACGGAAAGCGTTTCATCGACAGTTTGCCAGAGTGCCGTCATGTCGCTGGGCCATGGAATGAAGTACGTGCTGCGCTGGAAGCATTCTTTCTGGAAGCGGATGTGAAGGAGAGTATCGAGTGAAGATCCGGGGAATCATCTTGGCGGCGGGCGAGTCGAGCCGTATTGGATCGCCGAAGGCGCTGCTGGAACTCCACGGTGTGACTGTGCTGCAGAGACTGGTCGGCGTGTTGCGTGACGGAGGGTGTGACGAGGTACTGGTGATCTCTGGAGGAAGCCATCGGTTCGCAGTTGAGAAAGAGGGCGAGAAGATCGGGGTCAGGGTGATCAATAATGAAGACCCAGCCGATGGTCCCGTCAGCAGTATCCGTGTTGCACTGGCAGTGGAGGGCGACTGGGACGCGTTACTGATCCTTCCTGTCGATGTCATCGGGGTCAGGAACGAGGATGTATCCCTTCTGGTCGATGCCGCACGTGATGAGACGGTAGTTGCAGACGCCTGGGCGATGTCCCACAGGATGCGACGGGGTCATCCAGTGGTCGTGATAAGAGATCGGATCAAGTCACTGTGCGATCAGGATGGACCGCATCATCTTCGGGCACTACTCGATCAACCTGATCTGGTTGTCCATCATGTCGTCAGCGATAACCCACTGGTTCTGGAAGACGTGGACGATATGGATGATTGGGTGCGAATATCAGGCCTGCTGGATTACTGATCAGCGGCCCGGAACGAACTTCTTGACCCATTCATGCAGTTGGATCCAGGTGTCGGGTCGGGTCCCCTTCTGCTCAGCAATTCTGAAGTTCTCAGTGGCCACATCATCGAGGCCTCTGTAGATGCTGAGGACACCCAGTGGGATTCGATACTCGGTGCTGTTTCTGCCGTGTCTCTGGGCCACCTGGTCAAACAGGAATACATCGGTGATCTCCACGATCTTGAACGGCATCACTGCACGCTCCGCAGAGAGTCGAAGCCAGACATGGTCACTATCGATGCGATCCACGACGCCGCGGTCTTTTCTGGTACGGGAACTTCCTTCGAGTGGTTTTCGCTCGAGAACCACTTCTTTTCCGTCTTCACCCTTCTCTACCAGTTCCAGCATCGCTTCCTTGATGAAATGATCGAGTAACTGAAATGCGAGCAGGTCGGTTTCGACCCTGGACTTCACTTCCTCGACCACCAACTCGATGTCGAGAGCCACGGCGATGCTGACCATCCCCTTGATGTCCCTGTCGAGCGCTTTAATGCGGTATTCGGGCCACAGTTGCAGGTATCTGCTGCTCTCTTCGTTGAGCCTGCGTTTGGCCTCCTCGTTGGCCAGAGTCTCTCTGGCCATGATGATTCCGTCGCGCAGTTTCACGGCCTCATTGGCGTTGTCTGGGTCAGCATAAAGTTCGATCGCATCGATCACAGCCAGAGCCTCGGCAAACTCTCGGCGGTCGCGATGGAATCCAACCTTCTGAAAATCGGCCTCGAAGCGGGAATCGATCTCTTCTTCCCAGTTGGAGAGCAATTTCTCGATCTCATCGTTGAGATCCTGATCTCGTCTGGCTGACGCAGGCCGGTCATCCAGAAGCATGATGGCTGTCCACAACTTTCCATCACTCGCGAGAGTTTTTGCTTGCTCAAGGGAACTCCTGCCATCGGCCTGACGAGCTTCCACGATGGAGCCCTTGACCGCATCGATCGCCACGCTCATCTGTGCCGATGCACTGGTACCACCGTGCGATTCAAGAGCGTGTTTGAGGGCACGGATCTGGAGATCCTGATCCTGCCCCATGATCGATTTCAGAATTGAGTCTGCCGCCAGTTCACGTCGCTCATGGTCTCTACGATCATCGTTCATCCGACTCTTGATCTTCATTGCCGAGATGTCAGATCGTTCCTTCGCGAGCACTTCCTCGAACCCTGGTTGCGGTTCATTGGCTTTCGATGCGGCTGTGATGACCATCAGTACAGAGATGGTGAGTCCGACTCCGATGCCGATCTTGGTCATCAGCGTATTTCTGCTGTGGAGAGATGCCTGAGAAGCTCCGGCGATCACTCGCTTGCCAGGTGCTCTGGTTCCGGTGGACCTCTTGCGGCCCCTGGGGGCAGACCTGGCCTCGGTATCCGGCACATCGAGAGCCTCGGTGAGTGCCTGGATCACCTGATCTGCATCGTGATACCGCTGAGATGGTTCTTTCGAGAGTAACTTCTCGATCACGGCATCGAGTTTGGATTCCTTGCCGGTCAAGGTCGCTACCGGGATGACCTCTTCCTGGACATGCTTCATCAGGATTTCTCGGTTGGTCGTACCCTGGAAGGGTGGTCTGCCGGTCATGCAGTGATAGAGCGTGGCACCGAGGGAATAAAGATCACTTCTCCCATCGATATCATCACCACGAGCTTGTTCCGGTGAGATGTAATGAGGGGTTCCTTTTCGTATTTCCGAGGAGTCGAGTTTTCCCGCCTCAGCTTCTGCGAGAGCCAGTCCAAGATCGGTGATCTTGGGAACGCCATCTCCGGAGATCAGGATGTTGTCCGGCTTCATGTCTCGATGGAGAAGGCCAGCTGAATGGGCATGGGCAAGTCCCTGGGTGATGGACAGCGCCAGTTCTCCCATCTCTCTTTCAGAGAGCGCGCCACGCCGCTTCAACTTCTGGTGGAGAGTTTCACCCTCCACGAGTTCCATGGCGAACCAACACATCCCATCGGAAATGCCTGCATCGATGGCGTGTACGATGTTGGGATGGTTCAACCTGGCAGCGTTTCTCGCTTCTTCTATCAACTGTTCCGGGCTGGATGTGCTCGTAATCGCTGCGGAGAATACTTTCAAGGCGACGATCTTACCGAGTGATTCCTGCCTGGCTTTCCAGACCGTGCTGGTGGCACCGCGACCGATCGGTGAGAGCACATCGAAGCCGGGGATTCCCTCGGGAGGAATCCGCGACTCGATGGCGGTCATGATCCTGCTGGCCTGTTCCTGGGTCAGAATCGATGCCTCAACAGCGATGCTCGCAGCATCTTCCTCACCCTTCTCGATGGAAGCGGCGATTCTGTTCAGGTCAGACTCTTCGATGAAATTCATCTTGAGTGCAGTCTTCAGGAACAACTGGTCAATCTTGGTCATTCTGGGCTCTCCGTATGCAGCGCAATTTCTTCCCCGGCACTGCACCCCCCGATGAGAAGGTTATTTGGTGTCAGAGTCAACATGGACCGGCAAGAGTCCGCGGGATAACATCCCGAGGAAATGAGAAAGGGCCTACATTGTCCATCATCTTGTTACTGGCAAGCCTGTGCTTTTGTTCTCCGGTTCAGGTTGCCTCTGTACAACAACCTCGGATTCATGCGGATGTGACCCTCGATCCGTCTGCCGGCTCCATTTCATGGAAACTCTCCCTTCATCAGATGGGGAAACAATTCGAGTTTCCGCTGCATTCTGGTCTGACGCCTCAACTCGATTCTGCCGGAAGCATGGCCCTCGTCGGTCAGGGTGAGCAGCAGGGGGCTTCCGGGATCGACCCCCAGAGGCCCGTAGGTCAAAAAATCTGGCGGGTGACGGTGCCGGAAGAACTGGCAAGTGATTCGCCGGTGTTCATATCTGCTGTGGGTGTGATCCGTGAGGAACTGCAGCAGGTCGGTTCCGGCGCAGGAAGATCTTTTTCAGCAACACCAGGAACCATCCTCGAGCAGGGGGTGTATCTCTCTGGAGCCACAGCCTGGTACCCGCATCCAGAAGGGAAGCTGGTCACATTCTCGATGGTTGTGACTCTTCCCGCCGGCTGGGATGCCGTGAGTCAAGGAACTCGGCTGAGTAAGGAGGCCGACTCCGACGGTACTACCGTGCACTGGGAATGCAAAATTCCACAAGAGGAAGTCTTTCTCGTTGCGGCCAGATTTCACGAATACACGAAGGCAACTCCGCTTCTCGAAGCACAGGTCTTTCTTCGGGAAGAAGATCCGAACCTGGCAGCAAAATATCTGGAAGCAACAGTTCAGTATGTCGACATGTACACCCAGTTGCTCGGGCCTTATCCCTATTCCAAGTTTGCGCTGGTCGAGAATTTCTGGGAGAGCGGCTACGGTATGCCATCTTTCACGCTGCTCGGTCCACAGGTGATCCGGCTACCCTTCATCCTCAGGTCGTCCTATCCACACGAAGTTCTCCACAACTGGTGGGGGAACTCGGTGTATGTCGATTATCAGACAGGCAACTGGTGTGAGGGACTCACCGCCTATCTCGCCGATCACCTGATGAAGGAAGGTGAGGGCAGAGGGGCAGAGTACCGTCGCGATGTATTGAAAAAGTTCGGATCCTATGTTCAGGAGGGCCTCGATTTCCCCTTGAGTGAATTTCGAAGCCGCCATTCGGGGGCCACCGAAGCAGTCGGCTACGGCAAGTGCTTGATGCTGTGGCACATGATTCGCCAGAACGTTGGTGAAGAAGCGTTCAAGAAGGGTCTTCAGGCCTTCTACTCCGATTTCCGGTATCGACGTGCTTCCTTCGGTGACATCGCCAAGAGCATCGGTGAGGCCGCTGGGACCGATCTGGATGGTTGGACGGGTTCGTGGATCGAGGGGACCGGGGCCCCGGAGTTCAGATTGGCAGTGGACCCGGGCGAGGAGATGTCGCAGATCACCATCGAACAGGTCCAGGGTCAGGATCCGTATCTGGTGCGGGTGCCGGTTTATTATCAATTGACGACTTCATCCTGGTGGCAACAACAGATGGTGGAGTTTGCTCCCGGAGCCGATGGAGAAGTACTTCGTGAGCAAACATTCGAAGTCTCCGGACAATTGGTAGCCGTGAAGGTCGATCCATTTTTCGATGTGTTTCGACGACTCGATCGATCGGAGACTCCACCGACCATCGGGGACATTTTCGGTGCTACCTCTCAGTTGATCGTGCTGCCTTCACTGAGTCCGAGACTGGATGCATGGCGTGAACTGGCGCAGTCCTGGGCCACCGATGGCGATGTGCGCATCGTCCTCGACTCCGATCTGGAACAGATCCCGCCCGAGAGAGCGGTGTGGATCCTGGGGGAGTCGACCGTGGGTGTGGCTAACGAACATTTGCGGGGGACGGTTCTCAGGACGGGATCAGAGAGAAAATTCGAGCTTTCATATGCCACGTGGAAACTTCCAACGATGAAGGCACAACCTGGAGAGCCCATCCTGTCCCAGTTCGACCACTCCGGGATCCAGGTGGCGCGTCACCCCGACGACGAAGATCTCACCGTGGGATTGATCCGTTGTTACAAGGAGGCGGCGATTCCGGGCCTGGCGCGAAAACTGCCGCACTATGGCAAGTATTCCTATCTGCTGTTTGAAGGCGAGGAACCGACCAACATCGCCAAGGGTGAATGGGGGACTGATACTTCCCCCCTCTCCTGGACGGCCGCGGGGATTTCGGTCGCCGGGCCGGAAGATGCGCGAGAGCCTCTCGCACGACCGGGCCCCGTCCTCGATGCGGATCGAATGATCTCGGATGTGCGTTGGCTTGCCGATCCACAACGAGAGGGGCGTGGAAATGGTTCAGAAGGACTGCATCAGTCGACACAGTGGGTGGCGGATCGTTTTTCCGAGATCGGGGTGCAGCCGGCGGCACCGGACGGAAGCTTCTTCGATTCCTGGAGCGAGGATGAACTCGACGATCCATTGAAGAAGGGTGTGAGGCTTCGAAATGTCATCGGAGTCCTTCCCGGAACTGATCCATCCCTGTCGGGTCAATCTGTCGTGGTCCTTGCTCACGTCGATCACCTCGGGCGCGGTTGGCCCGATGTCAGGGCAGGAAATGAAGGCAAAATCCACCCGGGAGCCGACGACAACGCCTCCGGTGTGGCGGTGATGCTCGAGACGGCGAGGATGATGGCGGGAACCCATCGTCCAGCACGGCCCGTCATCTTCGTCGCCACCAGTGCCGAGGAGTGGGGGTTGCGAGGGGCTCGCCGCTACATCCAGTCGATGAAACGGTGGCCAGCCAAGGATGCCATCTCGGTGATCAGCATCGATGCGGTCGGGCGCCTCTCGCAGGGGAGATTGTTGGCACTGGGAACCGGCACAGCCACCGAATGGATTCACATCGCCCGCGGGATCGGTTTCACCACCGGTGTCGCGGCTACGGCGGTCAAGGATGATCCAGGAGGATCGGATCAGGTTCCTTTTCACGAGCTAGGCGTCCCGGGGATCCAACTGACGACGGGTCCTCATGATGATTACCACCGTCCGGGTGATTCGGCGGACAAGGTCGATGCAGACGGCATGGTGCAGGTCGCGACCTGGTTGCGGGAGGCTCTGATGTATCTGTCCGATCGACCCGACCCGTTGACCTCGACCCTGACCGCAGCATCCGGATCGGGCAGCGGGTCTTCTTCTGCGGGTACCGGGCGAAGGGTGTTCCTCGGAACCATTCCTGATTTCGCAGACACGGGTCCCGGCGTCAGGATCGAGGGAGTGGTGGACGACTCCCCGGCACAACTGGCAGGACTGAAGGCCGGAGACAGACTGATTTCTCTCGATGGCTCCGTCGTCAAGGACCTGAGGGGATACTCGAACCTGTTGAAGGAACTGGAAGTTGGCGACACTGTCGTGCTGACGATCGAACGTGAAGAGATGACAATGGAGATCCAGGTCACCCTCAGAGCACGTTGATCGACTCTTCGTGGGTGACTCCTAGACTTCTTCCCTGCCACCCACTCCGAAGTAACTCGCATCCGGGTGATGAAAAGCGAGCGCAGAGACGCTCGCCTCTGGATCCATCATGAATCCATCGGTCAGTTCGACTCCAAGATGTTCCAGCGGCTGAAGCAATCTCCAGAGCATCTCCTGGCAGGAGAGATCGGGGCAGGCGGGATACCCGAAGGAGTAGCGCTTGCCGGGGTACTTTGCCTGGAACAGTTGCATGGGGGTCATCGTATCGGCATCAGGACGCCCCCAGCTGGCGCGAATCAGTCGGTGGGTTCGCTCTGCGAGTCCTTCAGCCATCTCCACCGCAAGCGCCTGCAACGAATGCGATTTGAGGTACTCACCTGCGTGCATCCAGGCACGTGATTGGTTGCGGACCCCCGCGCCTGCAGTGGTCACCATCATCGCCAGATGATCGCGGGGGCGACCATCGTCGTCTGCCGGAAGGATGTAGTCACAGATGGAGCGGTGTGGTGCCTTCCTCTGGCGCGGAAATGAGATTTTCTCGAGCGGTTCCAGCGATGTTGGATCGTGGATGACGATCTCTTTCGAGGTTGCGCTGGCGGGAAAGTGTCTCCACATCGCCTTGGGAATCAGCAGTTCGCGCTGGATGACTTCCTCGAGCAGTTCATGTATAAGGATCTGCAATTCGAGTGCCTTGCTGTCGCCGGCCTTGATCTTCTTCTCGAAGTTACCTCTGAGCCCCATGTGCCTTCCGTACAACATCTGAGGATTGATGAGGGAGAAAATTTCCCTCGGATCGACCTGGGTCTCGATATGAAGTTCCGTATCCGGCATGGCAGGGACAGATTCGAGGATGGCGATGGCGGGAGACCTGTCGGGGAGTGTGATCTGGGCAACGGAACTGCTCGTTTTGGTGGAACCACCGCTGAGGATCCGGTCCTGGCTGCGCCTCACCTCGATCAAGAAGTCATCGCGGCGTGTCTCGTCGAGGATCTCGTTGACGATCCGTAATCCATCCATGGCATCTCGCGAATAGATCACCGTTGAATTGATCGCCTTCTGGATCTTGAGTGCTGTGAATTTCTCGGATAGAGCAGCGCCTCCGACCAGGATCGGTAGTTCGATGTTTGCCGACTGTAGATCTTCGGCAGTGACGACCATCTGCTGGGCAGATTTCACCAGCAGACCCGAAAGACCGATAGCATCGGGCTGATGCTCCTTGACCGCATCGATCAACTGAGCTGGCGGAACCTTGATTCCCAGATCGACCACCTCGAACCCGTTGTTGGAAAGAATGATCTGTACCAGGTTCTTTCCTATGTCGTGGACATCACCCTTGACGGTTGCCAGCAGGATCTTGCCACGGGAAGCGGAATCGCTCTTTTCCATGTGGGGTTCAAGGAATGCGACCGCAGCTTTCATCGCTTCGGCACTTTGTAGCACCTCCGCCACGATCAACTCGTTGTTATTGAAGAGCCGACCCACCTCTGCCATTCCGTTCATCAGTGGACCGTTGATGACTTCGAGGGGGGCATCGTAGATTTCGAGTGCTTCTGTGAGAGCCTCCTCGATCCCTTCCTTGGTTCCCTCGATGATGTTGCGGGCGAGTCGCTCGGGAATCGGTAGATCGAGCAGTGGAGACTGTCCTTCACTGGCGATCTTCCGACCGCGGAAGTGCTCCGTGAATTCTGCGATCGGATCTGATGTTCGTTGCCAGATCAGATTCTCACACAGTTGTCGTTCCTGTTCAGGGATGCTTGCGTAGCGCTCCATTCGTTCGGAATTGACGATGGCCATCGTCAATCCCGCCTGGACGCAGTGATAGAGGAAGACGGAGTTCAGCACCTCGCGCCCGGCCGGGGGGAGTCCGAAGGAGACATTGCTGATGCCGAGCACGGTACTGCAGCGGGGGAACCGCTGCTGGATCGCCTTGACCCCATCGATGGTTGCCGCTGCAGAAGCGGAGTACTTCTGGTCACCGGTGCCAACCGGGAAGACAAGAGGGTCGAAGATCAGGTTCGTTTCAGGGATGCCATACTTTTCAGTGAGTAACTTGTATGACCTCTCAGCGATTTCTAGTTTCCGCTCAACCGTGACGGCCATTCCATCTTCCGGGTCCTCGTCGATACATCCGACCACGAGAGAGGCACCGTAGCGTTTTGCCAGGGGAACAACGGATTCAAACCTCTCCTCACCATCTTCCAGGTTAATCGAGTTGATGATCGATTTTCCCTGACACAGTTTCAGAGATTCTTCGATCACCGCTGAATCAGTCGAGTCGATCATCAATGGCGCCTTCGTCATCCGATTCAGCAGCGGAAGAAGCCGAAGAATATCTTCCAGCTCTTCTCGGTCAGGATCTGCCATGCACACATCGATGATGTGTGCGCCACCGCGATCCTGGCGTCTGCCAATCTCTGCCGCCTTTTCAAACTCATCTCTGGCGATCATCTTCTTGAATCGGCGACTTCCGATGACATTGGTTCTTTCACCGACCACGAGCGGCTGATTGTCCTCATTGATCTCGACCAGTTCGATTCCGGAGATCAGAGCAGTTTGAGGGCGTTGCCAATCCCGTGGTTTTGCACCGTCAATCCGTTGCACCATGGTTCGGATGTGCTCAGGAGTCGTGCCGCAGCAGCCTCCAATGATGTTGACCCAGCCCTGGTCGATGAAGGGTTGCAGATGGTCGGCAAGGATCTCCGGAGTCTCCTCGTATTTCCCATCGGAATTTGGCAGCCCAGCGTTTGGATAGACTGAAACGGGGAACGCCGAGATGTTCGAGAGGGTTCTGAGGTGGTCTGTCATGAATCGGGGACCCGTGGCGCAATTCATCCCGATGAAGATCGGCTGGAAGTGTTCGACGCTGGCATAAAATGCCTCGATGGCCTGTCCCGCGAGCATCGTGCCCATCGGTTCGATGGTGCAGGAGATCGCTACGGGCCGAGAGAATCCGACATCGTCGGAAGCAGCTTCGATGCCGAACTGCGCCGCCTTCAGATTGAGGGTGTCCTGAACCGTCTCGAGCAAAAGGATGTCGCAGCCTCCTCGAAGCAAGCCGCGAGCCTGAACCCTGAAGTGTTCACGCATTTCATCGAAGGTGATGCCACCGGTCACTGAGAGCGTTTTTGTCGTGGGTCCCATCGATCCGAGAACCCAGCGAGGCCTCTCCTCGGTGCAATACTGATCCGCTGCCTCACGCGCCAGTTCGCTGGCGACGACATTGATCTGCTCGGCGAGATCACCCAGGCCGTATTCAGCGAGTACCAGGGGGGTGGCGCCAAAGGTATCGGTCTCGATGCAATCGGCACCCGCCTCGAGGTATTGACGGTGAACCGAGCGGATCACATCCGGACGGGTGAGCACCAGATTTTCATTACAGCCAGCGAGGTCATCCCCACCGAAATCTTCCGCCGAGAGGTCACGATCCTGCAGGGCAGTGCCGGTGGCACCATCGATGACCAGGATTCTCTCCCTCAGATGGGTGAGAAACTGGCTTCGAACCTGCTCCTGACTGGTCATGGACGGGTCAAAGGACATCCCCTGGGCCTCCGTAAGTGAGTCTATGGAACCCAGAGTATAGGACTCCAGTACCCCGGGGGATAGCGCAACAGATACGGTTGTGCTCACCTTCTGGGGTCGGGGGGATCAATTCGCTGCTGTTCCAGCCGCAGCAGAGCCTCCTGCATCTGTAACTGGATCGACATCAGATCGTCGATTCTCAGAGCCGTCTGCTGCTGCCGACGGACCAGTTCCAGGTGGCTCTTGTGGGTTGCTGCCAGTTGCTCTTCCAGTTGCTGGATCTTCTGAAGCAACTCCTGCTTATCCTCAGAGGAGTTTCGATGAGCCTCCTGAAGGCGTTGCAGTGCTGTAGTCTGGCTCTTCTTCAAACTCTCCAGCTGGGCGGTCAGCGATTGCCCCAGATCCTCGCTGCTTTCGGCGATCTTTTCCATCTGTTCGTCCAGTTGATCTGTCTTGCTGATGAGCCTCTCGTCGAGTTCTGTCACCCCCGATTGAACTCCCTGGAGATCGGTCCGGAGGGTGCCGATGGATTCATCGATACGATCCACATCGCCGTCGAGGCGCTGTACCTCCCCTCGCAGCAGGGAGTCCTCGAGTTGAAGGTCCACCTGTTGCTGTTCAAGGTGATCGATCTGGCGTTGCTGTCTGGACCCTGTCCACAGGAAAGCGATGGTCAGCGTTGCGATGGCGACCACGATGAGGCTCATTAATTTCATCGGTTCTCCTTTGCAACGGACCCGGAGTGGTTGGCGGTGGGGGTGGGATTCGAACCCACGAGGGCTGTTACACCCTGCCGGTTTTCAAAACCGGTGCATTAGACCACTCTGCCACCCCACCATCGCCAGCAACTGCATCGCAACCCTGTACCGTGACAACCCAGTACCGTGACCATGGCCGCTTCAGATTACTAGTTTGACGCTTTTCCATCACCATCATCGGCAGATGAGTGGTAGGAGCGAGACTCCTTCAGTCGTTTGAGCCGCTTCTCTCTCAAACTCTGCGCCCGAGCACGAAGATCGACGACATCATCGTGTTCGTCGACCACCTCGATGCCAAGAATCGTCTCGAACAGGTCCTCAGTGGTGATGATGCCGCATGTGCCGCCATGTTCGTCCGCCACCATGGCGATGGGATCCTGGCCGCTGGTGAGATCGGCGAGAGCCTGGCGCAGGGTCGCCACCTCGGGTACGAACCGAATTTCCCTGCGAAACTGCACCAGGGGAGTCGTGCCGGGAGCTCCCTCGATGCTGGCTGACAGCACTTCTCGCAGCAGGACATAACCCGTGACCTCGTCCAGAGACTTGCCGTGAATGGGGATCCTGCTCGGTAGATGGCTTCTCTTGTTCTCGGCCAGAAGATCACCGATGGTGGCATCTTGCCACAGATCCCACACCACGGTTCGCGGCGTCATCACATCTCCGACGTGGATCTCGTCGAGCCTGAGGATGTTGCGATAGAGTTCTCGTTCGTGGACGGCAAGAGTCCCATCGGTTCCAGCCATGTCAATCATCGCCTCGACCTCACCCCGTGAGACATGTTCTGTTGATTTGCTGCCGAAGATCCTCGTCAGAACGACGGTCAATCCCATCGCTGGCTTCATCACAGCGGTCAAGATGTGAAGGCAGACTCCGACGAATCCCGACAGCTTTCGTGCATGCACCGCGCCTAGCGTCTTCGGAATGATCTCGGCTCCGGTCAGGATCACAAAAGTGAAGAGCGCCGAGAATACTGCGACCCATGCGGGATACTCCTTGTGAACCAGGTATCCGGCGATCGACGCTCCCATCGTGTTGGAAATGGTGTTGAGGATCAGCACTGCACTGATCGCCTCGTTGAGTCGATGCTTCTTCAGATCCAGCAGCCAGCGGATGCCGATGCTGCGCTCTCGGCGCTCTTCGAGGCTCGGGATCGAGACAGAGAAGAGGGTCGCCTCGAGCAGGGAACAGATGAAAGAGACGAAGACGGTCAGCGAGACGACACTGAGGAGAAGGGTCACGGGCCATCCATCCAGGAGAATTGAGCTTTGCTGGGGGCCATCATACCCGGTCTGCAGTGGCTCCCAAAACGCTCCTCGCAGCGGGATCGGGGCCCAATCGATGGTTATCGGAACCACAGAGGCTTTGCACTTTACACTTTATAAAGTATGTGTCAGGCTTCTGCCGGCCCCATGCCCGGGCTCTGTTTGCATGCGATCGCGAGTGCCTCATCGAGTGGCACTCGTTGCTCGATTGTGGATGAGACGGGCGTGAGGGGATGATCGAGATGGGGGATTCCAGCCAATCCGGGTCATTCCGGAGCATCTGGCATGAACCCTGCACTGTCGATGTGATCGGGCCACTTCACCGGACTGTCCGGTGTCGCTGGATCAGAGGGGAGAGCAGATGACACCTTCGACCCACGACCAGCGACCCTGCTCAAGTTTAATTTCGAGTCGAATCGGAATCTCGGGGACTGCAAATCTGTTCGCTGCGTTGGCACCGCAGCAGGAGTCGAGTTCGTGCAATCCAGTCCCGTCGCATGAAGAACAATTGGTGGGAAATTGGCGGTGCGCTGCAACTGCCGGTGGCAGTTGCTCATCCCAGGGGTGGAGTCGTTCACAACCAGCCTGTGGGCAAATCCAAGAGGTTGTGGCCCGGCAACCGGGCCAGGTCGGAAAGAGGGAGTCATGGTGAATCAGGGTACGAGCCAGGGAATCGATGGTCCGCAACAGACCGGTGCTTCCATCGATCTGATCAAATTCTGGGATGAACTGGGATTTGGTGGGCGCGTCGGGGTGGGGGCGGCTCTCTTTTTCGTGGTCGCATTCATCTTCACTTCATCGATGAAGAACGATTGGATCGACATCCCTGTCGGCGATGTCGAACGCGACTTTGAACTCACCGAGATCCTCAAGGGCAAGCAGATCGATTTTCGCTTCAATGACGCGGGTGGCCTTCAGGTGCCGAGTATCCGCGCATCAGAGGTATTTTCACTGCTTCACTCGAATACAGCGGCGGCTGATCAAGCGGATCCATTTGACTGGGTAGGTCAGTCTGGATCGCTGATCGACACTTCCAGGCAGCGAGAGCAGCGCTGGGAACGGTCGCAGATCGAGCAACTCGAGGAGGACCTTGCCCGCCTCGAGGGGGTCGACTCGGTGAGCGTGACACCCAATCGATCGATCGGAGCATCGGTGATTGCTTCGAGCCGCAAGATTACCGGTGTCAGCGTCCAGGTAGATCTCGATGCACAGCTGCGGCCCGCTGGACTCAGCCAGTCGATGGCGATGTCGATTGCAATGCATGTTTCCGGGGCATACGGGGTTTCGACAGAGAAAGTCATCATCACGGATACCACCGGTCACTACTACGATCTCGACAATTCACAGGTGACAGCAGGGGATGTCGTGGAGAAGAAAAAAATCGTCGAACAGTATGTGGTTCGATACCTCTCGGCGATTTTTGATCCTGAGATGTTTCGTGTGGTCGTCGATGTGAGTCTGGCCAACCCGGTATTCGAGACGGTCGAGAAGTCAGGTTACATCCCGGGCAATAACCCGGTGGTGCCGGGTATCTACGATCTCCAGGAGCAGGTGGCTTCTTACTCACCAATTTCGGCACAGTTTGCGGACTCAGTGGTGACCAGAGCCACAGCTCAGCAGATTCCAGGCCGTACAGAAGCGGATCCCGCGATCGCAGGTGTTGAAGAGGTTGCGGTCACGGTGATGCTGGATCGTCAAGGCGCCATCGCCAGAGCCAGCGCCAACGGAGGCTACAGCCGCGGCACTGAAGCAGCCAGCGGGCAACGGAGCGTCGGGCAACTGCTGCGTGAGTTTACCGCCACGATCGTCGATGGCCTCACGTCTCACCTCAGGGTTCATGTCGGTAGCGATTCAGTGATCCAGGCCAGGGTGCTTCCCGTCAACTTCAAGGGTGTGCTCTCGACTGCTGAGCCGGTCAAGGTTCAGAGTCTGGCCAACGAAGAATTCGCAGGGTACCCCTTCTCCTTCTACTTCCTGCTAGGAGGGGGATTGCTGGCAGTATTCTGGATATTCCGCCATGGCCCCAGAGACTCGACTGTCGAGCCAGCGATAGCAGGGTTCGGTGCGGCGAGATTCGCCCAGGATCGGGTCCGAGAGAGTGTCAATACGATCTTCGAGGAGTGTGAAAGCTCCATCACCGAAAAAGCGATCGAGCAGATCCGTAGCCTCGATGTTCCCGAGTCAGTCGAGGTTCTTCGGCATGTCATCTCGCACGATGAGGGTGAACTACCGGGGTGCTCGGTGCTGGCACTACTGGTACTCGATCAATGCCCAGCCCGAGCCGAGATCTTCAATGCCATGAATCCGGAAGAGCTGTCGACACTGTCGGGGATGATCTGCGGAGTCGAAGCCATCCATCAAGAAATGATCGCAGATGCACTGGCAGTACTGGACCTCTTCCAGGGTGTACTGTCCGGCTCCAGTCCGACAACAGAAGTTCCCTCAGCCATCGATGTGATTCCGACTCAATTCGAAATCCAGCGATCCGTGATCGACGACATCAGATCCAATGATTCGAAACTGGCAGATCTGATCGAGGGAAATAGCAGCGGCTCCAGTTCAAGGGAGGTTCAATCGCCATGAACGACGAAGTATTTTCGCCGACGGATGAGGGCCCAACCGAGATCTTGCAATCTGAAGTGGAGGCACGTCAGCGCCTGGAAGCACTACAAGTTGCCTACCAGCAACTGATGCAGAAACTGCTCGTCGATGGCCAGAAGTCCATCGCTGCCATCGAGTTGGCCAGGGAGTCTTCACTGGTAGCGCTCGAGAAGCACAAGAACGAGGCCAGGTCTTCAGGACTTGAACAAGGCCTGGAGGATGGTCGCAAGCAGGGCTTCGAAGCGGGCCATGCCGAGGGAATCCAGCTGGGACTCGAGGAAGGCCGCCGTGAATTTACACGGAGCGTCGAACAGAGGGCCTGTGAACTGGTTTCCCAGAACTGTGAAACATTGCCACAAACACTGGCGTCCGCCATCGAGGAGTTCTCCCGATGCTGGAAGGACACGATAGAAGAAACACGGCGTGACACCGTGAAGCTTGCCCGTGGAATCGCTCAGAGGGTCCTCCGTCGCGAGATCGAGGACTTGCCATCGGTTGTAGTGGAAAACATCGAGCTTGCCGTGCAGCGGATCGGTGATCGATGTCAGATCGTCATCGAGGTCAATCCCGCAGACCTCACAGCTGTAGTCCAGTTTCTTCCGCTTCTTGGACAGAAGTTTGAAGGTGCCGAGGGCGCAGAGGTGGTCGGGGTAGAGTCGATCTCACGCGGCGGTTGCCGAGTTCGCAGTCGCTCAGCGAGCGTGGATCTGACGATGGAAATGCAGTTGGATCTGATCGAATCGGCACTGATCAAGGATTCCCAGGAGAGTTGATGAATTTCATCGATGCGCTCGAGTCACTGAATACGGGACAGATGGTGAGGGTGCGCGGCACCGTTGCTCGCGTTACAGGAGTGATCGTTGAGGCCCAGGGCCTGTCACTACCTGTGGGAGCTGAGTGCACCATCCGGACTCGAGAAGGTGATCTGGTGGTGGCAGAGGTGATCGGGTTCTCCGGTGACAGGTGCCACTTGCTTCCCGAGTCGGGCATCTCAGGAATCGCTCCTCAAGATGTGGTGATTCACGATGGAGAAAAGCCCAGCGTCGAGGTCTCTCACCAGCTGCTCGGTCGCGTCATCGATGCAAGGGGGATCCCCATCGACGGAAAGGGACCCGTCCCCTGTGGCGAGAAGATGCCCATCCATGCGAAGCCAGTTCCAGCGCTTGAGCGTCAAAGAATTGACCGGGCAGTCCACACGGGTGTGCGCGCCTTTGATTCGATCCTGACTGTGGGAGTCGGTCAGCGCCTGGGGATCTTCTCGGGAAGTGGTGTCGGCAAATCTACGCTGCTTGGAATGATAGCAAGGAACACCGAACTCCCGATCAGGGTGATTGCTCTGGTCGGAGAACGAGGTCGAGAGGTCCGGGAGTTCATCGATAGAGACCTCGGTCCGGAAGGCCTTGCACGAAGTGTTGTCGTGGTAGCGACAGGAGATGAAGCCGCCGTGATGAGACTGAGGGCAGCCAAGGTTGCCACCTCCATCGCAGAGTGGTTCAGGGATCAGGGCGAAGATGTTCTGTTGCTGGTCGACTCCATCACCAGGGTCGCCCTCGCTCAGCGCGAGGTTGGCCTGTGCGCCGGGGAGCCTCCCACAACTCGCGGATACACACCCAGTGTCTTCGGGATGCTCCCACGGCTCCTCGAGCGAACTGGACCCGGCAAGGTCGGAAGCATCACTGCATTCTATTCCGTTCTTGTCGAAGGGGATGACCTGCACGATCCGATAGGGGATGCAGTAAGAGGGATTCTAGATGGGCAGATCTGGTTGAGTAGAGATCTCGCAAATCGGGGCTGGTTCCCGCCTGTAGACCCATGTGCCAGCACCAGCAGGACGATGAACTCGGTGGTCGATCCTGACCATCTCACCGCTGCTCGCTCACTGGTTGAACTGGTGGCGACTTACCGTGAGATCGAGGACATGGTGCGTATCGGTGCGTATGTCCGCGGCCAGGATCAAAGATCGGACGCTGCACTCGATGCGATGCAATCGATCGAGGAACTGTTGCGTCAATTGCCTGCAGAGAAGAGTGAGTTCGAGCTCACCAGGAAGCGCCTGATCGATATCACCAGTAACTCCAGCTGGGAGGTTGCCTGATGTCGACCGATGATTTCCGACTCGATGCGTTGCTCAGATTGCGAAAGAAGGAAGCTCATCTGCAACAGGAAAAACTGACCGCCTGCATCCAGAAACTGGAAGAGCAGCGCCAGGAAATGGGCAGAACTAACGAAAAGTACCACTCGGTCGTCACAGCCCTCCGCCAGGAGGATCAGGCCGGTGCAACACTCTCGGAACTGATGGTTCATCGCCGGTACCTCGAACGGATGAGAGATCTTGCGAAGGAACAGGGCGAACTCGCCGTTTCACTGGCAGCGGATCTGGAACAGGTCCGAGGTCATGTCGTCGAGGCCATCCGTCAATGTCGCGTGGTCGAAAAATTGAAAGAACGGTTTGAAGAGCGGGAATCAGAGCGTGTCAAACGCAGCGAGCAGCGACTCGTCGATGCAGAGACCAGCGCTCGGATTGCGGCGGGGATCCAGGCGGAGTCAGCCTGACAGGGCGTCGAATTCTGCTCAGTAGCGATGGGAATACAGTGGAAAGGAAACCAGCGATGGCAAGTCTCGGGAGTCGAAGAAGAAATGAACTCCGCTGGGTGAGAACCGTGGTTCTGTTGGCAGTGCTGGTGATCGTTGTCACCACATTCATCGATGCGCAACAGTTTCCGGTCCCGGAAACAGCAACCAATGCTGAGGTGTCAGGAACTCCGGTGCCAGACGAGCGTTTTGCCAATGGAGGGGTCATTTCTGCCGCCAGTTCGGGCAGTACCTCGGGACCATGGAAAACACTTCAGGCACTCGGGGCGATTTTCGTCATCACAGGAGTGGGAATCGGTGGGTACTTCTTGATTCGAAAATTTGCGCCAGGAGCAATCCCGGGGACAGATGCCCGCATGAAGGTTCTGATGCGGATGCCCATCGGGAATCGCCAGAGCATCATCATTCTTCGGGTAGGTGACAGGGTGCTTGTTGTGGGCGCTTCCTCCGGCGGCATGAAGTGCCTCAGCGAGATCACCGATCAACATGAAGTTGAAAACCTCAGCTACGGTGTGGAGTTCTCACGGGAACGGAGAAAAGTAAACGAATTGGTAGATAGCGAGGAGCTCGGCGACTTTGTCGAGGACGATGAGAAAACCAGCGATGTGCAACATGAGATCGAGTGGCTTCGTGACCGCCTGGATGGTTACGGAGAAAAGGTCGAAGGAAAGGTGCGTACGTGATCAACGTTCGGCGCTCACTGATTTTGGGAGTCATCGTAGCGTTTGCGATATTGTTCATCGCAGCGCCTGTAGCGATGGCTAGCGCTGGTGATGGCGAAGCCGTAGGAATCATCGATCGAGTCCTGAGTGGATCTCCGGGGGATGTCGATGTTTCCATCAAACTGATCTTGCTGACAACAGTACTCGCGATCGCGCCGGCACTATTGATGCTGACGACCTGTTTTACTCGAATCATCGTGGTACTGGGCTTTGTCAGGCGAGCCATCGGCACCCAGGATTCGCCACCCAACCAGGTCCTCGTGGGACTCTCCTTCCTGCTCACACTGGCAGTGATGGGGCCTGTCTGGAGCGATATTTACACCAATGCGATCCAGCCCTATGCAGACCAGACTCCGATGCCGACCACCGGAGAGGTGCCCACCGGGGAAGAAGCGTACGCATACGCAGATTCAAAGATGCGTGAGTTCATGTACCACGCCATCGACGAGGGTGACCTGCTATTGATGGCCAGGGTAGGTGCAGCGAAGACGGTCGAGGAACAATACGAAGAAGACGGGATCATCAGCGCTGAATTTGTCGATTCATTACCAACCACGGTGATCATCCCGGCGTTTGTCCTCAGCGAGCTGAGGAGAGCCTTCGAGATGGGATTCATGATCTACATCCCGTTCGTCGTCATCGATCTCGTGGTCTCCGCATTACTGGTCTCGATGGGGATGCTGATGCTGCCTCCAGTGGTAGTTTCGCTCCCCTTCAAGGTGCTGGTCTTCGTGCTGGTGGACGGTTGGGGACTGGTAGTCGAGCAACTGTTGTTCTCCTCGATGGTGACGGTGACCGGATGACACGATTAGATGTAGCACTGGATTTCCTCCAGCAGGCGTTGCTCGTTGCACTGCAACTGTCGGTGCCAATATTGTTAGTGATGATGATTGTCGGAATTGCCGTGAGTCTCATCCAGGCGATGACACATCTACAGGATCAAACTCTCACCTTTGTTCCGAAGATCCTTGCCGTCGCCGTCGCTCTGCTTCTGCTGATGCCACTGCTTCTGGGATGGGCGACCGAGTTCACCAGGGAAATGATCCAGGCCTCCGCCGTCGCGCTGGGTGGGGGGTGATCCAGGATGGCTGAGCTGTTCGAATACTCCACATCCTCATGGGCCGGTTGGTTTCTCGTCTTCACGAGGATCTCGGGAGCGATGATGGTGCTTCCCATCTTTTCTTCTCGCACGATTCCGGCGCGGATCAAGGCTGCGATTGCGGCGCTGATCGCGCTCTGCGTGGCACCACTGGCCATCGCAGATCCATCAGGAACCGGCACGAGGCAGATGGGAGAGTTGATGGCGACGCCGCTGGCTGGCGCTGTCTCCATCTGTGGTGAACTGGCTCTTGGCTGGGTCCTGGGCGCCACTGCAGCGGTGTTGATGTGGGGAGCACACCTCGGGGGGCAGTTGATCGGACAGGATTCCGGGCTGGCATTTGGTCAGGTGGTCGATCCCACGACCGGGCAAGCGACGGCTCCGACGGCGAACTTGATGATGATTTTCGCAGGACTTGCTTTTCTGGCACTGGAAGGTCATCGGCTGGTGATCCTGGCGCTGTGCGGCTCCTTCGATGCCGTTCCTCCCGGATCCATCGGCAATATCCTGATACACGGGGTTCCCCTCACCACGGCTGCTCAGATCACGAGCGAACTCGGCTCGCAAACCTGGATGCTCGGACTGCAAATCGCTTTTCCGGCCAGTATTGCGCTGCTGGTGACGACCGTGGGTCTCGGTTTGATGGCCCGGATGATTCCCGAGATGAATGTCTTTGCGGTCGGCTTTGCAGTTCGTACAGGGGTTGGAATGCTAGCCCTCTTCATGACACTTCCCTTCATCGCGGATCTATTTGGTGCTGTCGTCGCGACGGGCCTCCAGGGATCGCAGATGATCCTCAGTGGACTCGGGGGGAACTGAAGTGATCTTCCAGATGACTGACCACGGTGAGAAAACCGAGGCCCCAACGCGCAAGCGATTGGAATCTGCACGACTGGAGGGTCGGGTAGCACTGAGCAGTGATCTGGTCGGATCCTTCGTGCTGACGTCTGGTTTCGGATTCTTGCTTTTCTTCTCCGGGAGCATCTTTGCAGCGATCTTCTCGGGGACCCGAGCATCTCTGGGATCCATCGGGAGCATCCGACTCAACGAGCAGGCAAGCCTACAGTTGCTGACAGATGCGGTGGAACATTCCCTCGTCATCCTGTTGCCGATACTGCTGACGATATTTGCCGTGGCGGCGGTGGTGACATGGTTGCAGGTAGGCCTACGCATCCGGACAGGGGAGGTGTTGCCGGATCTGACCAGAGTCGATCCGATTCGAGCACTGATGAACATCCTCGGCCTGGGTGGACTGCGGCGAGTGGGAATGGGAGTGCTGAAGTTGATTGCCGTCGGAATCGTGCTTGTTCCGGGCATCTGGGGCTTGATGGGCGACTCCGAAGTGATCCGCAGTGCAGCGGTGGTGGCAGGCGGTGGATCACTGGCTGCGATCGGCACGAAAGTGGTCGAGTTGATCCTGCAGGCATGTGGCGCCCTGCTGATCGTTTCTGCAGTGGATTGGGCCTTCAGGCGTTGGGCCTACCAGAGATCCCTGATGATGAGCCGGAGAGAAGTGGAGGACGAGAAGAGAGAACTGACAGGCGATCCTCATCTGAGGCGAAGACGCAAGCAGCGTCACCGGCAAATCCTGGAGAAACGGGGTCCGGAGTTCACCGACGAGACGTCACTCCACAGCGGATCGAGAGGCGACACCCGATGAACGAGCACCAGATGCACACACTGACGCCAGTCTCCGGCTGGAAAGATACCATCCGCAGGAACCGGGATCTCGCCGTCGTGCTGGCGCTTGCGGGGATCCTCATCGCCATCCTTGTGCCCCTACCCGGTCGATTGATGGACGGGCTGCTCGGCGCGAACATCGGCTTATCAGTGCTGATCCTGCTCACGGTGGTTTATCTCCGCAAGCCGCTGGAGTTTGCTTCCTTTCCCTCATTACTGCTGCTGGCAACGCTGTACCGTCTCGCCCTCAACATTGCCACGACTCGATTGGTTCTCAGTCGTGCAGGAGACGAAGGGGTAACGGCTGCTGGAGATGTAGTGCACTTCTTCGGTGAGTTTGTTTCGGGTTCCAATTTGATCGTCGGTTTCATCATCTTCTCGATTCTCGTGGTGATCCAATTTGTCGTCGTGACCAAAGGTGCAACGCGTATTGCAGAGGTGGCTGCTCGATTCACGCTCGACAGGATGCCCGGCGCTCAGATGGCCATCGATGCCGATCTCAATGCAGGGAACATCTCGGGCAAGGAGGCGAGCACAGCAAGGGAGCAACTCGCCGAACAGGCTGATTTCTACGGGGCGATGGATGGAGCCAGCAAGTTTGTTCGCGGAGATGCCATCGCCGGGATCATCATCACGATCATCAATATCGTTGGTGGATTCACCATCGGAGTCCTTCAGTACGGGATGACCTTTGCTGAAGCGGGACGGGTGTTCACGACGTTGACCATCGGAGATGGCCTGGTCACTCAGATTCCCGCACTCTTTATCAGCGTCGCTGCCGGGTTGATGGTCACCAGAGCATCGACGAGGGGCCAGATCGGGGACGCCGTCGTCGGACAGTTGTTCGGCAACCCGAGGGCGCTGGCGATCACGGCCCTGGTTCTTGTGGCTCTCGCCTTCACCGGTTTGCCTCCTGTTGTTCTTGGTGTCCTTGCCGTATCGCTGGCGACTGTGGCCTACTTGTCGCGTAAACCGAGGCGTGCGCCGGTCAGTACAGGGGCAGCAGTGGCGATGCCCTCACTCCCCGGGGGCGTTGAGACGGCAGAAGACTCCGGACAGGGGACCACGACCAGCGCCCGCCGGATCGAGTTCTCGGGCCAGCAACCGATTCGCATCGAACTTGGCTACAGTCTTCAAAGTCTTCTCGAGCCCGAATCGTCAGGAGTGGCTCTCAGTGTCCGGGTTCAGAAACTGAGAGAAGATCTTCAGAAAGAACTTGGATTCTGGATTCCCCCTGTGCATGCCAAGGTGCAGATCCGGGGGATTCCGAGGCAAGAGTTCAGCATCCAGCTCAGAGAGATTCCCTGTTCGCGTGGTGTGCTGAGAGCGAGGCAGGCACTCATCGTTTCAGATCACCGTCGCTCGATCGATGGAATATCAGGAGACGCTGCTGAACTGGAGATTCTTGAGGCTCCTGCAAGGTGGATATCGCTCGATGAGGGCGAGATGCGAAAGTCACTCGGGTACCGAGTACTCACTGCGCAAGATGCGCTGATTCTTCACCTTCGCAGCGTGATCATGGAGCATATTCAGGAGCTTCTGACGCAGAAGGAAACTCGCAGGATCCTTGACCGAGTCGGCGAGGAGTGCCGAACTCTGGTGGACGAAGTGGTCCCTGAACTGCTGCGTGTCGGAGAGATACAGAAAATTCTCCAGTCGTTACTCGCAGAGGGAGTTTCGATCCGGGATATGGAGAAGATCCTCGAAACGCTGGGCGAGGAGGTCCAGCAGCGACCTGAATCGCGCAAGGATCTCACTGCATTGGCGGAGACGGTGCGAGCATCTCTCGGACGCAGCATCTGTGCTCAATATCTGGATCCGCAGGGCAAGTTGCATGTCGTCACCCTGGATCCACAGATAGAGAGCGTTCTGCTGGAAGATCTGGCACCTGCCGAGCACGCCGAGAATGCCCCGTGCCTGTCACCACAGCAGCATGAGTCCGTGATGGAGGCGCTCGTCATGGCGGTGGCCCAGCTGGTTGAGAGTGACCATCCTGCTGTCATCCTCACCTCGCGCCAGCTGCGAATTCCGATCAAGAAGCTGCTGGAGAAGGAAGTGCCCACGGTGGCGGTCCTCTCCTACAATGAAGTCGGCCACGGGACCACCGTGGAATCTGGGGGGATGGCGAGAATCGTTGCCTGACTTACCGAGTCAGTTGGCGAGTTCCTCGCGGGGAAAGGGGAGCGTGCTCTTGAATGAGCCAACAGTACCCGGTGACGCGGGGCACACCCGCGTCGTAGCACCGGATTACGCATCTGCAGTTCGCATTCTTCAGGATCGATTCGGAAGTGATTGGACGGTGGTCCATTCACGGAAGGTTCGAAGGCCTGGATTTCTGGGATTGTTCGGCGTTTCTGATGTGGTCGTGATCGTCCGCACCGAGGAATCGATGCTGTTCCAGCCTCAGGCAAATCCCGTCGTCTCCTCCAGTGGGAAACTGGCGCCACTGGCAATAGATGCGGGTCAGTTTGATGTCCCGGTATCGATCCCTGACCTCGTGCCGGTCATGGCAGGCAATTTCGAGCCGAGCAATGAAGCGGGGGATCTTGTGTATCGCCTCGAAGATGCTCGCAGTCGGATCGCCGATGAGTTGAAGGCATATTCCAAATCGATGTCAGGACAATCGTCCACTACCGCATGGGAATCAGCGCAGCAGCGAACTGATGTGGAATCACTCCCGATCGAAGCTGAGCAACCTGGGGTTGCGACGCAGCTGAACACCGAATGCGATGATGTCCTGGATGGGAATGCGGATCCGATCGAGCCAGGGGGTGCAGAAAATCTGATCGACATGCACATCTCACAGGGTGAGCACCAGGATGTGGAGCCAGCGTTTCTCGGAGCAATATTGACTCATTGTGATGTGGCTGGATTTCCTCCTGCGGCAGTGAAGATGATAGTGGAGCAGGTCTGCGCCGATCCGATTGACGAAAGCCACGGCCCCGGGGATTACCAGCAGATCGCCAGGGAGAGGATAATTCGCTGCATCCAGGCGAGAATCCCTGACACGGTGCAGATCGCAGCGGGTTCGGTCGGACTGCCGAGAGTGGTGGCTCTGGTCGGTCCCACAGGTGTCGGAAAGACCACGACGCTGGCGAAACTGGCGGCACACTTTCATCTGGTCGAGAAGAGGAGAGTCGGTCTCGTGACTCTCGATTGCTACAGAATCGGAGCCATCGAGCAGCTACGCCGATTCGCCGAGATACTGGGCCTGCCTCTCAAAACAGTTTCCGAGGCAGCAGGCGCAGCCGAGGCGATCGAGGGCTTCTCCGATTGCGATGTGATTCTGGTGGATACAGCTGGCCGTAGTCAACGCGACCAGGAGCGCCTCACCGAGGTGCGGGATTCTCTCGCAAACATCGGGGACGTCGAAGTACATCTCTGCCTGTCACTCGCTGCATCGCCGGAGGCGATCGTCGCTGCTGCGGAATCGTTCCGGATGGTCAAGTACGACCGTGTCATCTTCACCAAGAAGGATGAGTCGTATCGAAAGGGGTTCCTCTGGGATCTGTTCGGCGTGACTCCGGTTCCAGTCTCCTATGTCACCTGTGGGCAAGAGGTACCCGAGGATATTCAGCCGGCAACCAGGGAACTGATCTGTGAAATGATGATCCAGGGAAGATGAGAGACCAGGCCTGGCGACTTCGAAAGATGGTAGAAGAAAAGGTGTTCCCTGTCAGGGGGAGGGCCAGGGTGCTGGCAGTGACCAGTGGCAAGGGTGGTGTCGGAAAGACCAACATCTCGGTCGGGCTTGCCATCGCCGCGGCAGCCTCTGGAATCCGCACCGTGCTGCTCGATGGCGATCTTGGTCTGGCCAATATCGATGTACTTCTCGATCTCCATCCCAGAAAGCACCTGGGTCATCTGATCGATGGAGAGGCAACTCTCGAAGATGTGCTGATCGACTCACCCGGAGGAATCCAGGTACTACCTGGTGCCAGTGGTCTGACCAGGGTTGCAGATCTTGGAAATGTTCAGAAACAGCGACTGCTCGAAGCGGTGGCGAGACTGGTGGAAGAATTCGACCTGGTCCTGATCGATACGGGTGCTGGGATTTCTCGCGCAGTGCTCGATCTTTGCATATGTGCGGGAGAGGTGTTGGTGGTGACGACACCGGAACCAACAGCTGTCGTCGATGCCTATGCGATGCTGAAGGTGTTTTCGGTCGAGGAGTCTACCCCAAAGCAATGGCTGGTGGTCAATCAGGTCCTTTCTCGGGGTGAAGCTCAACAGGTTTCCAGTCGCATGATCAGTCTTGCTCAGCAATTTCTGGGTGTTGAGGTGAACGGTTGTGGTTCGGTATTGCTCGATCCGCGTGTCAGGGCATCGGTTCGCAGGAGACAGCATTTCTCTCTCGCCTATCCTTCCTGTCCTGCTGCCAAGGGGGTCAAGGAAGTGGCTCATATTCTCGGTCTGGCGGGGCGAGCAGGGAGCCGTGGTTTCATGAATCGTCTAAAAGAGATGTGGATCGGGGATCTGAGCAGGCCCCGGGAGCGTTCTCTTTGAGGGCCAGTTGCTCGAGTTGTGCGGATTCTCGAGAGCGTGGCACGGAAGATGCCGTTGACTGCGGGGACCTGGCACGCTGGCGGATGATCGTCGGATTCAGACGTGATCCCCTGGAGACGACACGAAGGGTCCTGTTAGGCTAACGGCAAGAAACTCAGGAAGAGGAGACTCAATTGGCGCAGATCGAGTCGGAAGAGACACGGAAAACTATTCCTGCAAACGATTCCCTGGTCGGAAAGACCCGGATGCAGGATGACCCGGAACTTGAGCAGGTATGGATCGAGTTCAAGGAATCCCAGAGTAATGAACTCAAGAACAATCTCCTGGAGAGGTATCTGCACATCGTTCGATACACTGCAGACCGTCTTCACATGAAGTTACCTCAACAGGTTGATGTAGAAGATCTGTACAGTGCGGGTTTGTTCGGCCTGATGGATGCGATCGACAACTACGATCTGACTCGCGGAGTTAAATTCGAGTCCTACTGCTCGACCCGGGTTCGCGGCTCGATTCTGGACTCACTTCGAAAGATGGACTGGGTTCCTCGCCTGGTTCGCTCAACGGCCAACCGGATCGATGCAGCCTGGAAACAGTTCCAGAACGAGACGGGAAGAGAACCCACCGACTTCGAGATGGCTGAGCAACTGGGAGTGACCGACGAGGAATTCGAATCGATGCAGCGAGAAGCATCTGCGGCTTCCATCGTCTCGATCTCGGAACAGATTTCTGACGAAGGGGAGTCCAGGTCACTGAGAAAAATCGATATCCTCAATGACAAGAAGGCCAAGTCTCCCGACGAAGATTCTCTCAGAACTGCGATCAAAGAGTTCATCTATGATCAACTGGATTATCGTGAGCAGGCGATCATCGAGGGCTACTACTTCCAGGGGAAGACGATGAAGTGCATCGGATTGAAACTCCATCTGTCAGAATCAAGAGTTTGTCAGCTTCACTCGCGGATCATGAGTCGATTGCGCCAGACCTGCGACAAGCACCGACTCGACTTCATGCAGGATTGACGATACTGGCGTCCAGGCGGCAGACGCCGTAACTTGACGCCATGAGCAACTCCGACCAGAGACCCACGGAACAACCGACGCCATCGGGCACCAAGCAACCCCTGCCGAGATGGGTGTTTCTTGTCGCAGTGTTGCTCGCTTCCCTCGCAGCATCCCAGTTCCTGATCCGTAGCTGGGCGCTGGTCGGATTCCCCCAGGAGATCCGCTACGGCGAGGCGGTCGTGCTCGATCAGGCACGCAGGGTGATGGCTGAGCCAGGCCTCTACCCCGAGATGGGCAAGGAGCCGTGGCTTCTCGACCAGTACGCACCCTTCTATCCATTTCTGGCTCACCTCACCGGAAAATTCGCCTCGTCACCCTTCGGTGGGGGGCGAGCCATCTCGTTGCTGGCGACTCTCCTCTCCGCCGTGATGCTGACGCTGATCGTGCGCAGATCATCGGGCCTGGCAGCTGGACTCCTCTGTGGGGCAGCGATGCTGACGATGATGGAGTTTCTTCGCTTCGGGTTCTTGATGAGGGTCGATCCCCTCGCATTGTCGCTGGCGATGGTCGGAGTCTGGTGCAACCTGCAGCAGAAAACACCGGTGAGAATCCTCGGCGCGGCGGCTTTCTTTATTGCCGTCTATACCCGCCAGACGACGGTGGCACTACTTCTGGTGAGTTACATTCAGATGTGGCGGCAGGAGGGCCGAGGGGCGCTCCGTTGGCCCTTCTCATTGCTTGCGGTGGGGCTGCTCTTCTATGGTTTTCTTGTGGCGGCCACCGACGGTGCATTTCATCAGCACGCCGTGATGTCGAATCTGTTTCGCTTCGAGTGGGCAGAGGGACTGAAGAAAGCATTTTCTGGTTTCATGCCCTGGAGAGCACCACTCTTCATCGGCATCTTCCTGGCATTGATCCCCGGCCCTGAATCGGGAGGAACCCGATCTGGAAGGCCCCGCACCATCGGATTCCTGGCGATGGGACTGGCGCTGGGGTGCTGTGTCCCGGCGCTGAAGCAGTTCCTGGTGCCTGGCAGCGATCCGACCGTGCTCCACTGGATCCTGTACGGACATGTTGTGCTGCTTGCCTATGCCGCCTGGATCACCATTCGCAGCGACGTCGGCAAGCTGGATGGCAGCAAGATCGATGGAATCCGGATCCTGATGGCTCTCGCATCGATGACCTTGATCGGGCGCATCGGTTCCGACCTGAACTACCTGTTCGAGGCGGGGATCCTGATGCTGCTGGTATGTGGAGAAGCGATGGGAAGGGTGGTACCACGGCGGGCTCTGATCATCTCATCGTTGCTGGCGATCCAGGTGCTGGGCGGTTTCTATCTCAGTGGTCTGCAGCTGGAGTTTCAGCCGGAGCGATTGCTGGAGATGAAGGAGCGCCATCGCATCACCGATCATCTCGAAGCGTATCCCGACCCGGTCCTCAGCGAGGAGCCATGGGCACTGGCACAAACTGGAAGACCTCTGGTGCTGGGGCCCTACACCGCAAGACAGATGTACGACATAGGCTTGTGGGACGGCAAGGACCTGATCGCAGCTCTCGATGCCCAGAGATATTCCGCCATCGTTCGTGCCAAGCAGAGAAGCTGGGCAGGTGTGGAGCGTGACGAAAGTGGACATGTCATCATCGCTGCGGACGGACTGCCGGTGCCGTACTTTGGCCCCTGGACCTTCAACTCGGTCAGGTCGTTACCACAGGAGATCCAGCAAGCGATCGAGAGGAACTATCAGCAAGCACCGGGGACCACCATGATCGAGAGGGTGACGAAGTACTTTCTCGAAGGAAGAGAGATCTGGGTACCGATCCCTCGCTGATTCAGGAATCAGTCGAGGAACAGTTGTGGCTGCACGGTGGGGGTGCAGGAAAAAAGTGGCGGGGGTGCATCGGAATCGAACCGACCTACGACGTTGTTCGCGCCGCACCATGGGTTTGAAGCCCAGGAGGCCCACCAGGTGCCCATTCACCCCCGACGGACCTGAGAGTGTCCCAATTCATGCACGCGGGATCAAGTTGCTCGGTGATGTTACCGGAGATTACCCCAGTATTCGCACGCGGGTGGAACCCTCAGCAGGTCTCACCTCACCGATGATGCAGTGTCTCTGGACACTCTCTCGTTCCATCGTCTCTGCAAGAGCCCCGACGTTTTCAGGCGAGATGGCCATCAGTAGGCCTCCAGAAGTTTCTGAATCGAGAGCCAGATTGAGCAGGTGCGACGGTACATCACCGGACAATTGCAGATGATCAGCGAGGTGGGCGCGGTTTCGTTTCGAGCCACCGGAGACCAGTTCCCTGCGAGCAAGATCTTCGGCTCCCGGCAGGATCGGCAGATCTGAAGCGACGATCTCCAGGGTCACGCCGCTGGCAGCGGCCATCTCGGCGGCGTGTCCACAAAGACCGAAGCCCGTGACATCGGTGACGGAATGTGCATCGAGTGCCTTCGCAACCTCTGCTGCAGCAGCGTTGAGGGTAGACATCGAGATGGTGGCAGCGCTCAGCACATCTGCATCCACCTGGCCCTTGTTGAGAGCAGTGCTCACGGTTCCTGTCCCCAGGGCTTTGGTGAGCACCAGGATGTCTCCGGCGCGGGCACCTCCGTTGGTGAGGATCTTCGCAGGATCGATGGTGCCGGTCACGGCGAGTCCATATTTCACCTCGGAGTCGCGGACACTATGTCCGCCCAGCAACGCGCAATTGGCCTCCACCATCTTCTCTGCTCCCCCGGCGAGGATCTCACCGAGCAGGGACATCGGAAGTTCCTGAGGGAATCCCACGATGTTGAGCGCACTCAGCGGAGATCCACCCATGGCGTAGATGTCCGACAGGCTGTTGGCTGCTGCGATACGGCCAAAATCCCCGGGATCGTCGACGATGGGCGGAAAGAAATCGACGGTCTGGACGATGCAGTGATCGGTCCCGGGAATCTGGATGACACCCGCGTCATCCAGGGTGTCTGGACCGTGGAGAACCTCGGAGCGTGTCGGTACCTGCAGGCTGGAGAGGACCTCGACCAGGTCCCCCGGAGAGAGCTTTGACGCTCAGCCAGCACAGGATGCGTATTGAGTGAGTCGAATCGGTGCTTCAGACACTGGTGCTGCTCCTTCCCGGTTGAGGGAGGATCACACCACATGAGGATGCCGTCAAGTCAGGCTCCCGATGCGATCTCAGCAATTCGTGCCGCGATCAGGTCTACCTCGTCATCCGAGATGGTTCTCACATCGAGAATTACCGAATCATCGTGAATGGTAGGAAGTACCGCCGGGTCTCCGGTTCTCAATCTCCTGGCCAGATCCTCCGCCGACCAGCCAGACAGTGTCACCTGGGTGGCACGACTTTCGATCGGCCGCCCGGGCAATGAACCGCTACCGGCATAGCCGTCGTGTGAAAGTGGTTTTACAGTCGCGCCGGGGATGGCGCCGATACTCTCGACCAGTCGAGCCTGGCGCGTTTCCAGTTGCTCCGTGGTTGCCAGAACCCGCTGCAGTGCGGGGATTCGTGCGATCGCTTCTTCCTCGCCACGCAGGTAGATACGCAGAGTCTCCTCCAGTGCGATGTAAGTCATCCTGCCAGGCCTCAGTGCGCGGTACAGCGGGTGTTTTCGACAGCGCTCGACCAGGTCGGCGGATCCCACGATGATTCCCGCTTGCGGACCTCCAAGCAGTTTGTCGCCACTGAAGCAGACCAGGCCGCAGCCGTGGGAAATGCTCTCGCGAACATACGATTCGCCTGTCAAGCCTCGTGCAGCGAGATCGACCATGCACCCCGATCCCATGTCATGGACCACGGGGACACCGTGTTTTCGCCCAATTTCACACAGATCCTTGATGGTCGTCTCTTCGGTAAAACCAACCACGCGATAATTGGAGGTGTGCACCTTGAGAATCATCGCTGATTCCGAGTGGCACGATTCGTCGTAATCGGCGGCGCGTGTCCTGTTGGTGGTGCCGACGGCACACAACTTGGCGCCTCCCTGCTCCATGATGTCGGGAACACGGAAGGAACCGCCGATTTCTACCAGCTCACCGTGGGAGACGAGAACTTCCTTTCCCTTTGCAAGAGCAGAGAGTAGCAGCAGCGTTGCACCGGCGTTGTTGTTGACGACGGTTGCATCTTCTGCGCCTGTGAGTTCCTTCAGGAGCGTTGCCGCCCCTTCATCCCTGCCGCCCCGCTCTCCGCTCTCGAGGTCGACCTCGACGCGGACAGGGTGTCTGAGCGTCTCCACCAGAGCATCTGCCACATCTGGTGGCAGCGGGGCTCGACCCAGTCCCGTATGAAGAACAACTCCTGTCGCATTCACAACGCGTCTGTAATAGGGCTGGTTGCGTTGCTCGAGGCGAGCGTCGAGGGTCAGGACGATGTTGTCCTCCTCGAGCTCGGCAGCATCTACTTCTCCATTGAGTGCTCGGGCACGTAGCGAGTCGAAGAGAGATCTGCACTCGGAAAGTACCAGTGCACGGGAATGGCGAGCACAGAGTGCGCACACATCTTCTCGTTGCAGCAGCCGATCGATCTGTGGCAACCGTCGGAGCAGTTCACCGGTGTCGGGGCGGTTCATCGAGGACCGTCCTGAGATTTTTCAATGTCCTGTTCAGAGAGGGCTGAGTGTCGAGCCTGGACCACGGCCGCGTCACCGACAGAAATCAGTTCGATGCGAGCTTTCAGGTTCAGGTAGGCAAACGGTAACATCCCCTCGATCAGCACAGGACGTCCCGATTGCGAGTCGAACCAGACGCGCAGTGTGCCGTGAATCCCGAACAGCCCTTCAAACCGCTTCTTCTCGTTCCCGTCGCTGGGAATCGGATTGAGTGCCATCTCGAAGGCATCGTAGTCGCCCTCCTTGACCGAGATCTGTTGCCTGCTCTGGGGTTGGACCTGCACATACCAGCGAGAGTCGTCATTGACGACTGGAATCGTCATTGGTTCATCTCCTGCAGGGAACTTTGCGGTTCTGGCGACATAGATTGCGGTCAGGAGATCTACATACGGTTCCTCTACCTCGTGATCCTTGACATGAAGCCAGGTCTCGTGAAGGGCGATCTCGCACTCCTTGTTGGCACAATGAACTTGCTTGGTTCCCCAGGGAATGGGACCTTTCCATGCCACCTCGGAGACGAAGTGATCCTGGTCCTCGCATCCATCCAATCGGCAGTGAGACCGCTTTGAGAAAGCGATCTTGTTTTCATCAAAGATCAATTTCTTGGTGTGGTGCTCGGTTCCTCGCTGAGTATTCATGAAACTGATGGGCTGCTTTCCACCGGCTTTCATCGTGCTGACGATCCGTTGATCGATGGAATAACCAAACCTCTGTCCGCGGCCTCGAGCGTGCAGGATCTTTCTGGAATCCGAATCCTCCCAGGTGGCCAGTTCCAGGTAGCCGACGAGAACGCTGGCGCCTTGCCATTCGACGGTGGCCAGGAATAACAACCTCTCTCCGAGTGGCAGAGCGGAGGGGACGATCTGTGCCAGATCCTCGATGGCGACGCCGGGCACCTGGCTCGAGACAGCTTCCGGAGATTCCTGAGGGGGTTGGAGTGGGTCATCCGCGCCCGGGACCTGCTGGAGAGGAGCCTGAGGAGGCTCTCCAGCCTGTACTGCCACGAGCAGTAGTGCGGTCAAGAAACCGGATACCATTGTCACTCCCAACGCAAAGACGCAGCCCATCGGCACCACAGTCGGCCAACGGTCCCCCCTGCCACCGATGGTATACCTCAGTCTTGTTCTTGCCAACGCCAGAACCCCCCATCCGGGTTCCTGCCTGACTATCCTTGATTTCCCCTTGGGAATCTTCCCCTCAATCGGTTCCCACGTCCTCTCTGAACTCCCATACTGGCTCGACCTCGAGGAGGCGTTTTCCGCGGGGTTGTGCAGGATCCGCGGTGGTCCTGCTATTCATTGCGGGGGTGGAGTTTCGACGAGCGGTGAGCGATGTCTCATTTCTCGTCGGTGATCTCTGGTCCCAATTTTTCCGGTGTGGAGCAGTAGTACACTCGCAGAAAGGGGTACACATGAACAAGGCCGAACTCGTTGGCGCCGTTCAAAAGAGTCTCGATGAATCCAAGGCAGGTGCCGAGCGTGCAGTGAATGCAGTGATCGATGCCATCAAGACCGGCGTCAAGAAGGACAAGTCGGTGCAGGTTGTCGGATTCGGAACTTTCAGCGTTCGCAAGCGTGCAGCTCGTGATGGCCGTAATCCTCAGACCGGAGAGACCATCAAGATCAAAGCTTCCCGCAGTGTTGCCTTCAAGCCTTCCAAGACCTTCAAGGATATGGTCTAGGCGACAGGTCTGATTCAAGACGGATGATTTCGGGTGTGCCTCGTTCGCGAGGCACACCCGATTTCTTTACTGCTATAAGAGGTTCTGCGGGTCGATGTCGAGGATGATCCGGGTAGAGGCCCATCTCGGTTTTCCTGCCTGCGCAGTACTGGCGACCTCACGCAGTGGTCCGCGTTCAGCACTCTTGATCAGCAGGTGCTGACGAAACCTGCCGCGCAAGCGCTCGAGCGGTGCGGGTGCTGGTCCGAGAATCTCGACTCCTGGATGATTCATGCTCTTCATCATCTCGGCCATCGACATGGCACTCTCCATCGCCCGCTTCTCATCTTCGTCCTCGCACAGCAGCCGAGCCAGATGGCCATGGGGGGGATACTTCAGCATCTTCCTGATGGAATCTTCCTCTTCGAGGAGGCCGTCCAGATCCTGACGGGCAGCGCAACACAGCGCGTAGTGCTCCGGCTGCCTGGTCTGGAGAACGACATGTCCCGGTAAATCTCCTCTTCCCGCTCTCCCTGCTACCTGGCAGAGCAGTTGTGCGGTTCTCTCTGCGGAGCGGAAGTCGGGCAGCCCCAGTGCGATATCCGCATCGAGGACTCCTACCAGCGTGACCCCGGGAATGTCATGTCCCTTGGCGACCATCTGGGTGCCGACCAGGATCTGTGTCTCCCCATCTCTGAACCGTCGCAGGATCGCCTCCATCCGTGAGGAACTGGTCACGGTATCGCGGTCGAGGCGGTCGACCGTTACGCCAGGGAACAGCGATTTGAGGGAGTCCTCGATCCTCTCCGTTCCGGGCGATCGTTGCTGAATTCCTGGGAACTGGCAGTCGGGACACTGCGCAGGGATCGGCCGATGCTCACCGCAGTAGTTGCACTGGGAGCGCGACTTTCCCTTGTGGTAGGTCAGAGGAATATCGCATTGATGGCAACGCAGGCCAAATCCGCAGCGAGGACAGTGAATGTTGCGAGCGAAACCCCTTCGGTTGAGGAAGAGCAGCACCTGTTCATCTCGTGCAAGAGTGGTGCGGATTCTATCGATGAGAGGAATGGAAAGCAGTCCGCCTCCACCCACAGATTTTGACTCTGCTCGGCGGTCGATCACCTCGATGGTGGCCAGAGGCCTGCCATTGGCACGCTCATCCAGTCGAAGTCGTTCGAATCTGCCTCGCCGTACATTTTCCAGCGATTCCATCGATGGCGTTGCCGAACCGAGCACACAGGGTACGCCGAGCATATGAGCACGCATCACTGCAACATCTCGTGCGTGATAGCGCGGCGAGTTCTCCTGTTTGTATGAAGATTCATGAGACTCGTCGACGATGATGATCCCGAGATCAGGCACGGGTGCAAAGACCGCACTTCGCGCACCCAGCGCAATCTTCACCTCTCCTTGTCGGAGTCTTTCGTAATGCACTGCTCGCTCGGTATCGGGGAGCATCGAGTGCAAGATGGCTACGGGACCCAGGCGTTGTGTGAATCGTTCAACCGCCTGAGGCGTCAGGGCGATCTCCGGCAACAAGACCAGCGCGCCGCGTCCCATCTCGAGCGCTCGCTGGACGCATCGGATGTAGACTTCAGTCTTGCCGCTGCCGGTGACACCGTGAAGGAGGTAGGTCTGGTACTCCTCTTTGGACACCGAGGTGCAGATCTTCTCGACGGCATCGATCTGCTGCTGATTCGGATCAAAGGTGGGAGAGATCAGGTCGGTGGTCGATCCGTTGTCTTCACGGCCAGGAATGCCAAACTCGGGGGGGAGAGCATCAAAGATCTCGACAAGACCCCTACGAGCGAGAGTTTTCACGGGGCTGTCGCTGACGGAGCACTCGTCGACCAGCCTTCGCATCTGGATGGGCGTAGCGGATTGACGCAGGTGGCCGAGCACCTTCTTGCGCGCCTCCGGGACCTCTGCGGTCAACTCGAAAGATCTTCCCTCGGGGGTCAGTTTGACCCAGTGAACCGTTCGTACCCGACGGGTGCGCACCGGCCTGGGGAGTGCACACTCGATCACCTCTCCGATGCCACAGAGGTAGTAATCTGCAGTCCATTTCAACAGTTCGAGCAGCTCTTCCGGAATTTCTGCACCTTGAGCCACGATTCCATCGATTTCGCGAAGCCTGGGATGGGGGGAGTGGTCGGTCAGTTCGACGACCCAGCCGTGTCGCTTGGTGGGCCCGAATGGGACAAGGACCTGGACGCCGGGTCGGATCTTGTCCTTCAGTGAATCGGGGATCCGGTAATCAAAGGGCGGGTGAAGGGGGATGGGGACTGCCACGCGTGCGATGCTGGTCATCTGACAATCTTCCCTTCCTTCAGAGCTGAATTCCTCGGCAATTTCCAGTCGTATCGTCACCGATGACAGATACTTGCGGCAAGGGGGCAGGGTTTCCTTGAGAAGCGAGGCCCGGCACGAGATGATGACAGGCTGGCGATTCCCGCTCCCGATCGGGCGGGAGCGCAGTGGCAGCACTGGAGACTCAGCATGAGCCAAGAGACCGCGACACCAAAGGACTGGTACCTCGACGCCTTCAGGGCGGAGTACCTGGAGGTCTATCCGTGGCGCGATCAGGCTTCTGCGGAGCAAGAGGTCGATCGCGCCATCGAATGGCTCTCGGTCTCCCCTCAGGATCGAGTTCTCGACCTCTGTTGTGGCGCTGGTCGGCACAGCCACTGGATGAAAAACAGCTGCTCGCAGCTCTATTCCCTCGATCTGTCGCAGAGCCTGCTGAATCAGGCTCGCTCGCAACTGGGAGATGATGCGGCGCTGGTGAGAGCCGATGTTCGTACCCTCCCCTTTGCAGATTCCAGTTTTGACCAGGTGCTGATGTTCTTCACTTCATTTGGCTATTTCGACTCCGATGAAGAAAATGGGTCGGTGCTGAAGGAGGTGGCGAGGGTGGTCCGGGTCGATGGTGGGCTGCTTCTCGATCTGCCCGATAGAGATTCAACCATCGATGGCCTGGTTGCGACCAGTCACCGAAGCGAGGGGGATCTATCGATCGAGGAACATCGTTCTCTCTCCGTCGATGGCAAGCGGGTCGAGAAGTCGGTTGTACTTGAGCGCAGTGGGAATGAGCGTCGGTACATCGAATCGGTTCGGCTGTATCATCTGGATGAGATGGAGACGCTTTTGAATCAGGCTGGTTGGAAGATCTCAAGTTGCCACGGCGACTGGCAAGGGGGTCGTTACATCAGCGGAGAAACTCCTCGCATGATCTTGGTGGCCAGGCGACAGGATGAAGATCGATGAAACACCACGATCACCATCCACTCCTCGAGATTCTCCGTGGTCCCGATAGGTCCACCCGCTCGGCACTCGGGATGGTCTCCATCGATCCTGACGAACTGATTCAGCGCGCCAGATGCTGCGAGCCGGATGTGACGCGGCGCCAGCAATTACTGGAAGAACTGCGCCCTCGGTGGGCGGGATTGGAACTGCCGCCCGCTGCCAGGGAAGCGGTGAGTCGCCTCGAAGACCCCACCACCCGAATCGTCATCGCCGGCCATCAACCCGCCCTCTGGGGAGGACCACTGCTGGTGATCTCCAAGATCCTTTCGCTGTTGCATCTGGCAAGCCGGATGGAGGCGGCGGGGATCCCGACGGTGCCGATCTTCTGGGTTGCTGACGACGACCATGACGGATCAGAACTCGATCCGGGGTCATTTCTCCATGGGAAGCCACTGGAGATGCCATTTGCGAGGGGGCGACGCCCTATCTTTGACCTGAGGCATCCTCAACTGCCAGAGGAACGGTTAGCGGCACTCTCCGATGTGATCGGGTCTGCCCCTCATGCGCGGGCTGCGCTGCGCATCGCCTCTGGATCGATCTGTGCTTCTCCGGCAGATGAGTTCATTTCATTCATCTCACAGGTACTTCCGGATGCGCCGTTGTTGCCGGTATTGCCGCGGTGGTTGCGTGGATTGCAGACGCCAGTGATCGAGCAGGTGCTCGATGATGTCGACCTGTACCGGGACCTGGTTCAACGATCCATCGATGAGCAGATCGGGTCAGGAGTACCGGCACCGGTCCCGGCTCCGAGGGGTATGCCACTCTTTGTCATCGACTCCGATGGCCTGCGTCGCCGGCCCGAGGAGCAAGGATTATCGATCGAAGATGTGAGGGGATTGGATCCTGATAGGATCTCCCCCGATGCGCTGCTGAGGACGATGGTGCAGGACCAGTTGATCGATCCTGTGGCTGTGGTCATGGGTCCTACCGAACTCTGCTACGCCATCGAGACGCGTGCGGTTCGTCAGCACCGTGGTTGGTCCAGTCCGATGTGGCTTCCCAGACCGAGGCTTCGCCCCATCGGTATCGAACTGATCGAGCAACTCGTCGAGGAGGGTGTCGCCAGGGATCAGATCCATCCCGGCGCGGAAGCATCCGATCTGATCCAGTGCGAGGAGGCGACCAGAGAGGCGATCCAGATCGCCGGTCTCGGGCAGGACCTGATCCAGAAGGTCGAGGCACTCGTATCCCACCCGGATGCGACCATGGCTCTGCGCCGTCGTGCGCGTCGTCTGGTGAAGACCTGGAGACATCAGTTCCAGCGCCTGGAGATCTCGGTCGAGGGGCAACTGGTCGGGCCGACCGTCGAGGCGAGGCGCAAGAGGGTGACCTCGCTGCTCGAACTCCTGTTTCCGGATGGCCGGGAGCCGGAACGATGCCGTAACATTCTCGATCTGATCGGTCACCATGGAATCGATGTGATCGAGCGAATGAGGCGATCGATGGAGGAGGAGGAATCGCCATGGGATGGGGCGATCCTTGAATTCCCCGGCGATCCGGTGACGAACAAGGAGAATCTCGATGTGCAGTGTTGAGCAGAAACTGGACCTGCTGGTCATCGCAGCTCATCCAGACGATGCAGAGATCGCCATGGGGGGGACGATCCTCGCCACCATCGCCAGCGGCGCGAGGGTCGGGATCGTGGACCTGACCCGTGGAGAACTCTCGAGTAGAGGTACTCCCGAACTGCGCGCCGAGGAGACGGCGAGAGCGACGGAGATGCTGGGGGTTCATTGGCGAAGTTGCCTCGATCTTGCCGACGGATCGGTTCGAGATGACGATCCATCTCGTGAGGCTCTCGTCGAGGTGATGCGTCAGACGAGACCCAAGGTTGTGCTGGCTCCCTGGAAGGATGATCTGCATCCAGATCATGCCGGAGCCGGATTGCTCGCTTACCGCAGCCTCTATCTGGGAGGGGTGCGCCTGTATCCGTCAGGAACCGAGAACAATGTCCAGCACCGGGCGTCTACGCTCGGATACTACATGTGCCATACCCCATTCGAGCCAGCTGTGATCGTCGATGTCAGCGAGCACTGGAATCGCAAGATGGAGGTGGTGAACTGCTATCGATCTCAGTTCCACGACCCGTCTCACCAGGGAGTTCCGACCAAGATCTCCCAACCAGGGTTCATGGCTGCCGTGGAAGGTCGAGCTCGTGACCTCGGTACCCGAGCGGGAGTCGAACTGGGCGAGGCGATCGTGTGGCAGGATCCTCCTGCAGTGGCCAACCCGGTCGATCTCGTCGTCGGCAAGGGACTCACTTCGAACCGGGAAGCGGATGCCATGGGTGGTGATCGATGAAGATTGCGATGGCGTGTCATCCGACCCATGGCGGAAGTGGGGTTGTGGCTGCAGAACTGGGCATGAGACTCGCTGCTCGTGGCAACGAGGTTCATTTTGTTTCCTACGAGAGGCCCTTTCGCCTCGATCCTCTCACCAGCGGGATTCATTTTCACGAGGTCGAGGTTTCCTCCTATCCACTGTTTCGCTATCCCCCTTATGCGTTGGCGCTGGCGAACGAGTTGCTCCAGGTGGTCCAGTGTGAGGGAGTCGAGATCATCCATGCTCATTACGCCATCCCTCATTCACTGGCGGCAGTGCTGGCTCGAAGCATGAATGCTGAAGGCGAAGTGAAGGTGGTCACGACACTTCATGGCACCGACATCACGCTGGTCGGGTCCGATCCTTCCTACGCAGGAATAACACGCTGGGCGATCGAGCAGAGTGATCGGGTGACGGTGGTCAGCGATTGGCTCGCCAGTGCCACCCGCGCCGAACTGGCTCCCGATAAGCATCTCAAGACGATTCCCAATGCTGTAGATTCCGAGGTCTTCTCGCCGCAACAGGCAAATCCGCAGTTGCGGGCGCGCTTTGCCGCGCCGGAGCAACTGCTCGTGGCTCATGTCAGTAACTTTCGACCGGTCAAGCGAGTCCAGGATGTGGTCACCGCGTTCGCACGTGCAGCGTCAGATCTATCCGCAAGACTGTTGATGATCGGCCAGGGTCCAGATCTTTCGCTGGCTCAGGATCAGGCACGCAAACTGGGAGTTTCCGAGAAGATCTCCTGGCTTGGTCCCATCGACGACATCGCCGCTCTGTTGGCTTGCTGTGATCTGTTTCTCTTGCCGAGTGAAAGCGAATCCTTTGGCCTGGCAGCGCTGGAGGCGATGGCATCGGGACTGCCTGTGGTGTCGACCCTATCGGGGGGAATTCCCGAGGTCGTTACTGCGGGAGAAACTGGGTTTCTGGCCGAGGTGGGTGATGTGGATTCGCTCGCCGAGCATTGCCGGGTGTTACTCACAGATGCACAACTGCGAACCAGGATGTCAGAAACAGCACGACTGAAGGCGGCCGAACAATTCGGCTGGGATCAGGTGTTGACCGAGTATGAAAAGACCTACGAAGAGGTGCTCTCTCCATGAGGGTGAGGAGATTCGGTAGCGTCCTTGATCTTGCCGATGGACCCACCGGCGATCTCGACGGCATGGGGAATGGCGGGCCAGATCGCCTCCAGACATTCGTCGACCGCTTTCGGATTGCCAGGGAGATTGATGACCAGACAGTTGTCAATCAATCCCACTGCTGCTCGTGACAGGATGGCGGTCGGTACGGCCTCCCAGTTGGCGGCTCTCATCTTCTCGCCGAAGCCGGGCAAGATCCGATCGCAACACAGGATCATCGCCTCGGGTGTGATGTCCCGGGGACCGATGCCGGTACCGCCGGTGGTCACCACCAGTGAGCAACGGGTGGCCATGTCATGGAGGCTCTCACACACCTGATCGAGTTCATCGGGAACGGTGACCTGGTCGAACTCGATGGGGTCGAGCAGCCTGGGCTCGAGCCACTGGCAGACCGCGGGACCGCCCCGGTCCTCGTATTCACCTCGAAAAACTCGATCCGAGATGGTCAATACCCCGATGGGGTCGAACTTTGCTGGCATTTTCGTTCCTCCGGGAAAGATCGTAAATCAGGATCAGAAAAGGAGAAAGGGGCCCCAGGGTGGGCACACTCCGACCAAATCTGACATGTTTGGAGAAAATCCGGCTTTTGAGGGGGAATTTCAGTTCCGGTGGCGTCATCCTGGTGACTACTGAGGTGGATAGACCCCCTGGTGCTCCCTGGCAGGATTTTGTGTCCTGGAGCGGGGAATCGGGTCGCCCCCCCGGAGGAAGGAAAATCATGCGCGCTTTCAGTCTGATTCTCGCCTTTGCCCTTGTCGTGTCGACCACCGGCTGGATCGTTGGTCAGTCCAATGAGGGTGCTCGTAGGCCTCTCGATCTCCCATCCGGCGGTGCCGGAGATGGTGACGAGGATGAAGATGCCCCCGAGTCGATCAACTTCTGGGGTGGTGAATACGAGGGCGATGCCTTCTTCTGGTGCCTCGACAAGTCGTGCTCGATGAGCTGGAACGGTGAGATCGAGCAGCTCAAGCAGGAGTTCACCCAGACCCTCAACTCCCTCTCTTCCCAGGCGGAGTTCGGTGTTGTGGCCTTCTCGGAGGGACACATCTCCTGGAATCCGGCACCTCAGCGGGCCAACCCGGCCAACAAGGGATCTGCCACCGCATGGGTGCTGGCTCTCAACGCTGCGGGTTGGACCTGTATTGGTCCCGCGGGAGTCGAGACTCTCAACATCGCCAACCAGTGTTCGAAGTCGATGAAGCAGGTGCTGGTGCTCTCCGATGGCGAGCCGTACTGCAACGGTGCCAATACGGCGACGCAGAGTCTGGCGGACATCACCGCTGCGAACTGGCAGCGAATTCCCGTCAATACCATCTACATCGCGACCGACAACGGCGGCATCACCTTCATGCAGCAACTGGCGTCGCAGAACAACGGAACCTTCTTCCAGCCGCAGTAATCTGCAGGCATGGTGAAGGAAGTACCCAGGAAGAACGGGTCGGCACTGATCGGGTGCCGACCCGTTCTTCACATCTGCTGATCCGGGGAACCGAACCGAGGAGTCGAAATGGGTCAGAAGATCTTCTGCTTCGGCGCCGTGGTAGTGGATCTCATCGCCCAGGAGGTTGCCGAGATTCCCGGTCCCGGCGATTCTGCCCGGACCGGATCGATCCGCCTGGCCATCGGTGGCTGCGCCGCCAATACCGCAACCGGTCTGGCTCGCCTGGGACATCCGGTGCGACTCTGTGGAGCGGTCGGAGATGATCATATGGGAGACTTTCTGCGAGGCGGTCTGGAGCAGGAGGGTGTGGATCTGAGACATTTCTCGGTTCACCCGGGGGTACAGACGGGAGCCACCTTTGTCATCAATGTCGAGGGCGAGGATCGTCGCTTCATCTCCGCAACCGGGGCCAACGACGAACCCTGGCCCGAGAAGTTTGACACCACCGCACTCGAAGATGCAGCCGTTGTGTCCTTCCATGCCTATGGACTGGCAAGGCGACCGGATGTCGAGGATACCAGCCGCATCCTGAAAGCTGCTCGTGCTGCGGGCGCCATCACATTGCTGGATGTGATCGTGATTCCAGGCGAGGAGTTGTTGCCCGACCTGAAAGTCCTGTTGCCACTGGTGGATGGTTTCTTCCCGAACGACGATGAAGCGAGGCGGCTGACCGGCCTCACCGATCCGCGAGAAGCGGCAGCCCGTCTCAGGGATCTGGGCGCATCCACCGTGGTCGTGACGTGCGGAGATCGTGGGCTGGTGTGGGATTCGCCAGAGGGATGCGGGTCGATGGAAGCCCTGACTGTCGAGACCGTCGATGCGACCGGTTGTGGAGATGCTTTTGGAGCGGGCTTCATCGATGCTCATCTGCGCGATGGTGCTCTGAAGGAGAAGTTGATCAGCGGCACCGTCCTGGGAGCCGCTGCTGCGACCGCTTCCGGTGCCATCGATGGCCTGCCTGATCGATCTCGATTCGAATCGATGATGGAGGCTGGTGTGCCTCAGCTGGTGCGCTGACCCCGGTCCCCATCGGCAATTCCTGCCGATGTCAGATCGCCCCGATTCCTCGCTGTGGAAGCAATTCACCAGGGCGCAATTATCGTGCCCGGAATCGGACGAAATCGCTCGGTACAGAGGGGCCAAAAGCGCAAAAATAGGGGATCTTTACTAGCCGGCGAGACACACCGGATCTGCTCTTCCAGACAGACATGACGAATCAGCCGGATGGGCTGAGAGGCTGCGATCTTTCACAGATGGCGCATCTCTGGTGCATCCGGACAGGCGTCGGTGGAAACAGAAGAGGCGGTGGGAGCCGCCCCGAAAAGGAATCAACATGAACGCGTCGCGAAACGGAAACTCGCCAGCCGAAACCGAGATCTCTCGGTGGTTCTTCTCGAAAAGGTTCGAGGCCACATGGTTACATGTACTGCTGTTGGTGATTCCGCTGCTGCTGATGAGCAGTCTGTGGCTCTTTTCAGCGGAAGGAGAAGAGGCCTACGTTCGACCCCTCGACATGCCCTCCGGTGGCGGGGGCAATGCCGACGACGATGAGGACTCTCCAGAAACCATCATCTTCTATGGAATGAACTATGAAGGAGACGCGTTCTTCTGGTGCCTCGACAAGTCCGGATCGATGGACTGGGGCGGAGCGATGGAGGATCTGAAGCAAGAGGTGAACGGGGCAGTGATGTCTCTGAGTCCTGCAGCGGAGTTCAGCGTTGTCGCCTTCAGTACCAATACCGTGGTCTGGTCCCCGACACCGAAACCCGCACGACTGGCTGAAAAGGTAGCCGCACTTGCCTGGGTCAATGCGTTGACTCCGAATGGCTGGACATGCATGGCACCAGCAGCGGTCGAAACCCTCGGCATCTGTAACATGTCATCGAAGCAGCACCGTCAAGTCATCGTTCTCAGTGACGGAGCACCCTTTTGCAACGATGTAGATACATCGACTCAGGCACTCTCGGAGATTTCGATGGCCAACTGGCAACAGGTTCCCATCCACACCGTCTTCATCGGATCGGACACTGCCGGGATCGATTTCATGCAAACCCTGGCTGCATTGAATCAGGGGACATTTCACATCTGCGACAATTGAAACCAGAATGATGAGATCCGGATCGAGGGCTGCAGGGAGGAATCCTTGTCGCCCTCGATTCAATTCTGGGGGCGTGCTTCGGTGCCTCGAGCTGCGTTCGCCAGAATCCGGCAACTGGCAGCTTCCCGTGGCCGATCCAAACTGGCGTAGATGGAGGCGAGCGTGTCGTACGCTCCAGAGAGATCGCGATGACGCGGATCGTGAGATCGCAGCTGCTCGACCCCCTGTTCGAGCCAGACCTGAGCACCCAGTAGCAACTGGTGCTGGCGATCGGCGTTGACCTGCGGCAGATGTGACCGAGCTTGGAGCGCCTGCAGGTGTGCTTGGGCATTGGCCATCGGTTGTGACCAGCCGGGTTGGGCTGTGAATGGGCTGTTTGCAACGAACCACCCTGCGGCGGAGACGATCAGCAGCAGCAGGACCATCCGTGTCAGCCTGCGGAGATGGCGGTCAAATTGGCGCCGAAAGAGCGGATCCTCGCGATGATGATGCAGGACGCGGATCCGGTCGTGGATCGAAGGATGGCGCCATCCATTCCTCGCCATCGGCGTCCCCGAGATGCGGGCGATGTGGGCCAGGGTCTGGGCGATGGCTCCCGGTTTTCCAGTCAGTTCGTCGCTGACGATATCTGCGTGATGTTCCAGATGCCGAGACAGGCGACCGAAGAATATCCATCCTGAAATCGTCAACAGGATCACCAGTGTCACTGCGATGGATCCATCTTGGGACTCCAGAACCAGGAAGATGGCGAGCAGGAATCCGCACCCAGTGGCCAGGAAGAGCCAGATATGATGCTGGCGAGCGTGTGCCAGTTCATGGGCAAAGGCAGCATCGATCTCATCGTTGGTCATGTGCATGATGAAGTGATCGGTGAGGAAGAACCGCCGTCCGAAGGGCAGCAGTCCGACGATCATCGCGGTGACGAGCGGCTGAGAGCCGGTCAGCCAGATGCGAGGAATACCGCTACGAACTCCAGCGCCGGTAGCGATGGAGAGGAGGCGTTCTCGAAGAGGTCCAGGAGGGATCGGGCGAGATGGCAACATGCGACCGACAAAGGCGGGTAACAGGAAGATGATGGCGATGATCAGAAACCAGTCGCTCGATACCGGCGAGTAACTCTCCAGCGTCAGCCCATGGTCCGGATTGAGGAAGTTCCAGTGGTCGATTCCGCTCAGTACCGCGATCGGGAGAAGCACCATCAGGCTCAATCGCAGCTGTTCAACAAAGATGGTGAGCATCGCCCTCGGGGAGCGAGTGTGGGGTCCCCGGTTCAGAGCAAGGACGCAGACAGCGTTAGATACCATCAAGGGAGTGAATGTGAGCAAGGGAGCCACTGCGCACCATTGAGCAGGCAACCTGGACACGATCAGATCGTGCCAGTTCGCCAGTAGCAGGATCGCTAGCCATGTCAGCAGCACCACGCCGCGTCGGATTCTGAGACCTCGCTGCAGGAGGGTGTGAGCGGGGATACCCCTGCGAGAGGCGATCCACCGGTATCCAACCACGACGGTGAATGGGACCAGTAACTGAAGAGACACGGGGCCGAGCAACTCTCCGAAAGGAAGCCAGGGCGTGGCCCAGTGGGTCATGGTTGTGGGAAGCTGCGGAGAGATCTCGCCAACGAAGATCCAGATCAGGATCGCAGCGACCATAGTCACCAGATCGAGCATGCGGCGTGACCCTTTCGGCTACGCCGCAATGACCATCAGCGGCGTACTTGTGATCGGATCAGGAACTTCATCACCTGATCCTGGTCTTCCTTCTCGATGTCAGTAAATCGAAGACCGATGGTACAGCGGTCGCGATTTTCAGGGATCTCTTCGATCCAGGACACCTGACAGAGTCCCTTGATGGCATGATCGAGGGATGGCAGCAACAGATTCACGCCGACATGGATCTTTCCCATCAGCAGCGCCGGGATCCAGTTGAAACTCGGGATCTTGCCGTGAAGCATCAAACCACCGCCGCCGATCTGCGAGGTTGAGCCCTCGAAAACGACGTCTTCAGCGATCTCGACCTCCTTGGAGAGGAACTTGTAGCGGACAGGAATTTCGGTGGGAAGCCGCACAAATTCGCGGCGCTGGGAAAAACTCTCGATGGCTTCGGTCACTTGTGCCTCCTGATGCTGTGGGGGGGGAAGGGGGACCCGAGTGGGGTTTCCTTCCATCATGAGAATAGGATGTAGAGGCCACTTCGACCAATTGAGGGCCTCTTCGAGAAGCGGAAAATCACCGGTCGGATGACTCTTCATCGTCGTTGGAGGGCTCAGAAGCCTTCTTTTCCGCCTTTTTCTCCAGTGCCTCCTGGCCGGCACGACCTAGCCATCGTGAGCGCCTGTCGATCTGCTCCTGGGAGGCTTCTGGATCGAGCTCAATTTTCCAGCCTCTGGAGGGTTCTTCGCCGAAGGTGACCGCGATGTGGATCAGTGTGCCGCGGCGAGACACGAGCAGAGTCGCCTCGCTTCCAGGGGCATGCCGTCTACGGACCTGTTTCCAGGTGCTGGCACTCATCCGATACTGGCCCAGTGCGATGATTTCATCGCCGGGATTGATGCCGGCTTCATACGCCGGGGTACCGCGACGAACTCGAGTCACTGACCAGCGTCCCCCCGACTCACTGGCCTCGATTCCGAGCCATCCTTCGGGAGGATCTTCCGGCTCTTCCGTGCTCTCGGGTCGAAATCGAAGACCAAATACCGCCAGTGCCTCCTCGTATTCCAGTTCATCGGTGCCATCGATGAATCGGCTGAACCATCCGGTGAGATCGCAACCCGCTACTTCCTCGAAGACTTCTCGCAACTGGTCGTGGCTGTATCCTCGTTCGCCCGAGTATCGCTTGAAGGCCAGACGCATCGCATCATCGAGCGAGCGTTGGTGCCCACTGGCGGACCGGATCCTGGCATCGAGGAGCCATGCAACCATAGCCCCCTTCGAGTAATAGGAGATCTGGCTGTTGATGGAATTTTCGTCGCGCTGGTAGTAGCGGATCCATGCGTCAGTGCTTGCACGAGAGAGGGGCAGAACAAGCCTGCCGGGGGTGCGCTGGATTTCCTTGATCTGCTTTCCGAGACCCTCGATGTACTTGTTCTGATCGATCAATCCAGCACGAGCGACCAGCAGGTCATCGTAGTAACTTGTGAATCCTTCGACGAACCAGAGGTCGGGGGTGAACACCTCTTGCTCGTAGTTGAATGGGCCGAGAGCCTCCGGGCGGAGTCGCTTGCCATTCCAGGCATGAAACTGCTCGTGACTCACAAGGCCGTACCAGCCCTTGCGGCGATCCTTGTCTCCCCAGGTCCACCTCCCCGACAACATCAGTGCGCAGTTCTTGTGCTCGAGACCGCCTCCACCCTCTGCGATGACATTCAGGTAGTGATACTGCTGGTAGGGGATCTGCCCCCAGAACTGGACCAACTCTTCGCTGATCTTCTGCACATCTTCGGCGCAAGCATCGGAATCCCACAACTCGGATCCCCCAAGATTGACCACGTGATGCGAAACCGAGTCGACCTCGAATTCTCGGATTTCAGGATCGCCGAAGAGGATGGGGGAATCGCACAATTCATCGACAGTCATCGCACGCCAGTGGCCCGGGGTGACCGAGGGGATGACGGAGATGACTCGAGCCATCTCGGGAGCCAGTTCGACCGAGACATCGAACGGGCCATCCTTGCCCCTGGGGAGCACAAAGGTGGCGGCGCCGTTGAGGAAGCCAGAGCCAGCTTCGACGAAGTTGTTTCGCACCGAGAGTAGTCTGCAATAGAGCCGATACTTGACCGTCACATCGGTCCGTTGTGGAGTTTCGATGACCCAGCCGTTCTTGCTCGGGCGATCTACGCTCAGGGGATTCCCATCCTCATCAAAGGCTTCGAGATTTTCGATGTGCCGGGCATAATCTCGGATCTTGTATGAGCCTGGCGTCCACACCGGCATCCACAGTTCCAGAACCGGGTCATCGGATGCGGGAAACCGAGCCTCGACCTCGACCCTGTGCTGGGCGCTGGATTCCAGGTTGATGGTGTAACTTGCAGCAACTTGCTCCTGTGCCGGAGGAAGCACCAGTGTCAGTGTCAGCAGAATCCACATCTTCAATAAGCCTTCGAGATGATCACGCGGTGGGGACTCGGTTTACCCGTGACCATGCACTGCCCAGGATCATCCGGTGCGTCGAAGGGCAGGTTTCTGATGGTTGCCTTCGTTTGCTGCTGGATCAACTCCTCCGTCTCGGTGGTTTGGTCCCAGTGGCACTGGAAAAATCCGCCGCCATCGATTCGCTCCTTGAACTCATCGAAGGTGTCGACGGTGTGCGTATTGGCTTCACGAGCGGCCAGCGCTTTCTCGAAGAGTCCTCGCTGTGCTTCTTCGAGCACACTCATCACCTCTGCGGCGACCGCCTCGATCGGTAGCGATTTCTTTTCACCGCTATGGCGGAAGGCGAGCACGACCTCGCCTTTCTCCAGATCTCGCGGACCAACCTCGATGCGAACCGGTACACCCTTCAGTTCCCACTCATTGAACTTGTACCCGGGTCTGTACTGATCCCGGTCGTCGAGCTGGGTTCTGGCCCCTGCTGCCTTGAGAGCCTTTTCCATGACGGAGCAGGCCTCGAGCACGGGGGATCGCTGGTCGTCGCCCTTGTAGATGGGAACGATGACGGTCTGGATGGGAGCGAGTCGAGGAGGCAGCACCAGGCCCTGATCATCACCATGGGCCATCACCAGAGCCCCGATGAGCCTGGTAGAAACTCCCCATGAGGTGGCCCAGACGAACTCCTCTTTCCCCTCTGCTGTCTGGTACTTGACATCAAATGCCCTGGCAAAATTTTGTCCGAGATCGTGACTGGTCCCTGCCTGGAGAGCCTTGCCGTCTCCCATCATCGCCTCGATGGAATAGGTCTTCACGGCACCTGCAAACTTTTCCCGCTCTGTCTTCATGCCTTGAATCACCGGCATCGCCATGTATTCCTCGGCAAACTTGGCGTAGACACCGAGCATACGGATCGTCTCCTCATGGGCTTCCTCCGCAGAAGCGTGAGCGGTGTGACCCTCTTGCCACAAGAATTCGGTGGTGCGCAGAAACAGTCGAGGGCGCATCTCCCAGCGGATCACATTTGCCCATTGATTGATCAGAAGTGGTAGATCTCGGTAGGACTGGATCCAGTTGCGGAAGGTATCCCAGATGATCGTCTCCGAGGTGGGTCTGATCACATAGGGTTCTTCCAGCTGCTTTCCTCCCGCATGAGTGACCACCGCCAGCTCGGGGGAGAAACCCTCGACGTGTTCGGCTTCCTTCTTGAGAAAACTCTCGGGGATCAGCAGCGGAAAGTACGCATTTTGATGGCCGGTTTCCTTGAACATTCCGTCGAGAACCGACTGCATCTGCTCCCAGAGGCCGTAGCCGTAAGGCTTGATGATCATCGACCCACGCACGGGTGCATTCTCGGCAAGGTCCGCTCGCTGCACCACTTCTTGGTACCAACGAGGGAAATCCACACTCTGACTCGTCAACTTTTGGGCCATCGGATCCTCCTGGATCGAGCCGAAATCGACTCTCCACCGCCACCAGACACAGGCCGAGGGTAGCCGACCACCTCGATGTCGGCAACTTGACCGCCTTCCCAGGAAGCGAACTATGGTCCAGAATCGACGATCGACCGGGAACAGGAGGGCAGATGGCAACTATTCGTGACCTGGATGTTCAGCAACTCACGGACAGCGTGATGGAGCAGGTGATCCGCCTCCAGCGCGACATTCACTCACACCCGGAGATCGGCTTCGATACCTTCCGGACCGCTGCACTTGTGGCAGATCATCTGCGAGAAGCCGGCATAGAGACGAGAGAGCAGATCGGAAAGACCGGAGTCGTCGGTGACATCGTGGTTCCAGGAGCGAGCCGTTGTGTTGCATTTCGAGCGGATATGGATGCCCTGCCGATGGACGAGGAGTCAGACCTTCCCCACAGGAGCACCATTGCTGGAGCCGCACATATGTGCGGACACGATGCGCACACCTCGATGCTCGTCGGGGCAGCAACAGCGCTGTCCGGTATCCGCGATCATCTTCCTTGTTCCGTTCGTTTCATCTTTCAACCCAATGAGGAAGCTCTGCCGGGTGGAGCGCCGGCGATGATCGCCGATGGCTGTCTCGAAGGAGTGGACACTATTTTTGGAATGCATGTCTGGCCATCATTTGACACCGGAAAGATCGGTATCGTGGAGGGGCCGACGATGGCTCAACCAGATACTTTTCGCATCGTTGTCAATGGGATGGGGGGTCATGCTGCTACACCCTATGCCTGTATCGATCCCATCGTCTGTGGTAGCCAGATCATCAACTCGGCTCAGCAGATCGTGTCGCGGAACATCGATCCCATCGAATCCTGCGTGGTCACCTTCACGCAATTTCATGGGGGTAGTGCAGATAATGTCATTCCCGGCAGCATCGAGTTGAGAGGGACCATCCGATCCTTCAAGCAAGAGGTGGGAGAAACGGCTCGACAGAGGCTTTCCGAGATCGCCGAGGGGGTCGCCAGAGCGCACGGGTGTACCGTTGAGGTGGAGATCACTCTGGGCTACCCGGTGACCTACAATGACCCGGCTGCCTGCCAGGAGGCGAGTCGTTCCGTCTCTGCAGAGGTGCCGCTTTCCGATGAAGGAGAGCCGTGTCTCGGTGGCGAGGACTTCGCATACTACGGCCAGCAGATTCCAGCAGCGTTTCTATTTCTCGGCAACAAGGATGAATCGAAGGGCATCGTTCACTTCTGTCATCACCCTCGTTTCCAGGTCGATGACGAGGCGATGCCGATCGGAGTCAGGACCTGGATCGCCCTGGCACTGGGGGCCGGATAACCATCGTTTTGGCCGCCCCATCTGTGACTTGATATGCGTCGTGCTCGGTCACTGCCTGTCCAGATCTGGTGTGGTACCCGGCATCATCCGGGCGATCTGAAAAATCCCTTCATACATCGCTGTCATGATCCGAAGAGAGATCAATGAACCGGTGATCTTCCGGAGAATGAGGATCCAGTCAGGCTGAAAGGACTCAGTTCGGTGCCGTTGCTCGCCCGCATCCTAGAAACTGCTCGCATCCAGGCCCTTCTCGGGGGGTTGATCCAGATCACACGCATCGAGATGCGAGTCGGGAGCGACAGCGAAGTGGTGCCCGAAGCGATCTCTGCGGCACTGAAGGAGCGATGCCAGGGGGATCTGCTCGACAGATGCGAGGTCAGCATCGAAATGGTCGAAGGTGATCAGGTCGAACTCAAGAGCATCGAGGGTGTACCCTTCAGCGCCAGGGATGCGATCTGAAGCACTGGACAGAGGACCGGTGACAACGCAGCATCGTGGCCATGCCAGCACTCTGGCCAGGAGGACCCGATGCATCGAAATCTGGGCAGTTTTCTCGAAGCGCTGCGCCGATCGGGAGATCTGGTCGAGGTGGATGCCCACGTCGATCCGCGACTCGAGGTTGCGGAGATCCACCGCAGGGTCATCGCTGGTGGGGGACCGGCACTCCTCTTTCACAATCCGATCGGTTCCAATTTCCCCATCGTGACCAACCTGTTCGGAACCCAGCGAAGGGTCCAGATCGGCTTTGGTGACCACGGCCAGAAGTTTCTGAGCAGGCTAGTACACCTCGCCGAGACGATGGTGCCTCCGAGTCTTCCCAAGATGTGGGGGGCGCGAGATGTCGCCGGTACCTTGCTCAGGGTTGGCATGAGAAAAAGGGGTGCCGGTGCGGTCCTGGAGGTTCAGGATCCTCAACTCGATCTGGATGACTTGCCCGTCATCACCAGTTGGCCAGAAGATGGTGGACCGTTCATCACGTTGCCACTCGTCTATACCGAGCACCCTGTCGATGGGCGCCACAATCTCGGCATCTACAGGCTGCAGCGCCACGATTCGGAACATCTGGGGCTTCATTTCCAGATTCACAAGGGGTCTGGATATCACTTGATGGAGGCGGAACGGCTGCAGCGTCCCTTCCCGGTCACCTGTCTGCTCGGCGGCCCTCCGGCGCTGATCGCAAGCGCTGTCGCTCCGCTTCCAGAAAATGTCGGGGAACTATTGCTCGCATCGTTGTTGCAAGGAGCTCCGCTCCGGATGGCGCAAGCAGATGGGGTCGCTCACCCCTTTGTCGCCGAGTGCGAGTTCGCCATTCACGGCAGGGCGCTTCCCGGTGTGAGAAGGCCCGAGGGTCCCTTCGGTGACCACTATGGCTACTACTCGCTGCAGCATGATTACCCGGTGATGAAGGTCGACGGTGTCACCCACCGTCGTGGTGCGATCTATCCTGCAACAGTAGTTGGCAAGCCGCGCCAGGAAGATTTCTTCCTGGGAGATTTTCTGCAAGAACTGCTCTCTCCACTATTCCCACTGGTGATGCCAACGGTCCGAGAACTCTGGTCCTACGGGGAGACCGGGTACCATTCGCTGGCAGCAGCCAGGGTGACAGATCGCTACCCTCGTGAAGCGATGGTGTCGGCATTCAGGATTCTCGGAGAGGGTCAACTGTCACTGACGAAGTTTCTGTTGCTCACCGATGGAGTTGTCGACCTTCGCGATTTCCCTTCAACGCTCGAGTACATCCTGGCGAGAGCAGATTTCCGCAGCGATCTGCACATCATCGCATGCACCAGCATGGATACCCTCGACTACTCCGGGCCCAGTGTGAATGAGGGGTCGAAGGGGTTTCTACTGGGTCTTGGTGATCCCATTCGCGATCTTCCTCGCGAGTTTGAGGGCGAGCTTCCCGCTGGATTTCCTCGAGCAGAGGTGTATTGCCCCGGTTGCCTGGTGATCGAAGGGCCGTCCCATGCGGATCAACCTCAAGCGGCGAAAGGATTGCTCGAGGGATCGGCTCTTGAGCAGTGGCCGCTGGTGGTTCTGGTCGATGATGCAGTGGCTGCCACTCGATCCGATGCGAGGTTCTTGTGGACCACCTTCACTCGCTTCGAGCCAGCTGCAGATATCTACTCGAGCGCAAGTGAGGTGGTCAGGAACCACCTCGCGCACCATCCCCCCGTGGTCATCGATGCGAGGATGAAGGCGGGCTACCCCGATGAGCTTTTCTGCGATCCGGAAACGGCTTCCCTGGTCGAGGGCCGCTGGAGCGAGTATTTCCCCGCCGGGGGAGTCGAGATGGGGGATAGCGATGTGGGGCACCTCGACCAGCCTTGATGGAGAAATCTGCTCGAAAACCCGCAAACCTGTCGATTCCTCGGTGGTTGCTCTCTCAGGTGGGATATCCCTCCCTTAGATTCCTGGGTGCGCTGCTGTATGATGGAGGGGCTCTTCAGTTTCAACAAATCAAGGAGTGAAGATGTTCAAGTTTCGAGCAGGATCCTACCTGGCGATGGTTTTGTTTTCGTTGGCTGTACTGTTTTCGGGAACAGTCGTTGTTGAGGCTCAGCCGGGGGATCTTGTAGTAGCCAATGTTTATCCCAGTAGCAACGAACTGTCTGCGCCGATCGCCACCTCGATCTGGATCGATTTCCAGGAACCGATCGATCCAGCCAGTGTCAGCAACGGATCGTTCTGGGCCTTTGGACGCTGGAGTGGTCCGGCAGAGGGGACACTGGAGGTGGTCGGTGGCGGATCCTCGATTCGACTCACTCCCGACAATCCCTTCTCTGCAGGTGAGCAGGTGATGGTGATCGTTTCCGAGCAGATCGCTGCCATCAGCGGAGCGTCGATCCAGCAGGGGGGGTACAGCTTTCTGTTCTGGACAGCATCTGCTCCTACATCATTGCAACTGGATCAAACAGCCAACTGGTCGACCCGTTCCAATCCCAATGTATCGACGCGCAGTTACGGGGGAGTCGGTTCTGACCTCGACAATGATGGCAACCTCGACATCACTGTCATCAACGAAGACACCGCTGATGTGCGTTGCTACCTCAATCAAGGCAATGACAGCGGAGAATTTGGCCCGATGGTCAATCCCCCGAGTTCTGTGAATATGCAGGCGAGTCCCAATGAGCCAGCAGACTTCAACCGAGATGGATTTGTCGATCTGGTGGTCTGCAACATCGCCACCGATACGGTTTCGGTGCTGCTGGGTAATGGCGATGGCACCTTCGCTCCTCAGCAGCAGATCAATGTTGGAATCGCTCCCAGAGGAGTCGCCGTGCTCGATGTCGATGGGGATGGTGACATGGATGTGGTCAATACCAACTACGGCAACGGAAACCTGTCGATCTTGCTCAACAATGGCAATGGAGTCTTCGGAGCGCCGACATTTTTCGAGGGGGGCGGTGCTGGAGAGCGTTCCCTGGCAACGGGAGACATGAACGGGGATGGTCTGCTCGATCTGGTGATCGGCATGCTCAACAGCGGTGAGATCGTCGTGAACCTGAACAATGGTGACGGAACCTTCACCGAATCGGGATCTGAACCGGCGGTGAGTGGCACCTGGATGCTGGCACTGGGCGATCTCAATGGCGATGGTCATCTCGATGTGACCAGCGTCAATGCCAGCCAGGACAATTGCACCACCAACTTTGGCAACGGAGATGGCACCATCACTCCAGCCACTGCATATCCGACAGATAATTATCCTCTATCCACGGATGTGGGTGATCTCGATGGAGATGGCGATCTCGACTGGGTCATCTCCAGCTACCTTGGCGATTGGTACATCTACCTCAATGATGGTGATGGTAACTTCACGTTTTTTCTGGAGATACTCGCACCCATTGCCGCCAGTTGTGCCGTCATGATGGATATCGACAACGACCTCGATCTCGATCTGGTTCTCATCGACGAACTCGCCGATGTTGTGATCATCTACAAGCAGGAGGGTGTGCCACCTCCGCAGTTCATCCGGGCAGATGCGAACTGGGATGGGGTCGTCGACATCGGAGATGTGGTCATGCAATTGTCGGTTCTGTTCGGTTGTACGGCAGTCTGTTCCTGTCCGGATGTGCTGGACTCCAACGATGATGGCGCCAGTGACATTTCCGATCCGATCTACCTGTTGATGTACCTGTTCAGTAATGGAGTGGCACCGCCGGCACCCTATCCCTCCTGCGGAGCGGACCCGACGCTGGATACTCTCGATTGCTTGTTCCAGCCCGATTGCGTGTAGTTAGAAGGCCGAACTGGTACTGCTGTTGGCGGCTTCCAGGCGATGGTGTCCACCGCCTCGCTTCAAAGGGCGCGGCTCCGTGCAGGTTTTTTTCTCGGAGGTTCCACCGGTCGTAGACCGGGGTGGTCTGCAGAGATCCAGGGAACGCGGAATACCGCCCCGCCGCGGGCACCGGCGCCACGAACTCCTACGCCTTCCCGGCCAAAACCGCCCTTGTTGATGTGCTCCCAGACGATGTTCCCGCTGCGGGTCACCTCGAAGATTAGACCCGTGGACCCGCTGCAGATCAGAGTGTTGCCGCCAGGCAATCGTTCGGCGCCCGAGATGTTAGTGGAGAAGAATTTACCAGGATTCTCATACTTCCAGATCGGCTCTGGCGACGAAAAAGCGCCGTCCGTCTGGCGCAGGTACTTCCCATCCGAAGAGATCGGAGGGGCCAGTTCCAGAACAGTCGAGAAATTGCCGCGACGACCCTGGCCGTTGTTGAAGATCAAGATGTTGTCTTGCCCAGGTAGGCCCGGTGAGATCCATTGCGCGTCGTGTTGCTTGAAGAGTTCACGGTCCGAGTCACTTCCTTTGCCGTATGTTTGCGGGTTTCCCCAGCGCCACAGGATTCCTGGGTTCTCTGCACCCGATGTGGAGTGATCGATGACCCACACCTCGTCGAAACCGTGGACGCTCAGGATGATCTGGTCGAGTTCGGCGTTGTAGTCAACAGAGTTGGTGTGCATCCAGTCCGGTTGTCCCAGTTCCCGACTCTGAAATGAGACATAATTGATGTCGATCTTCTCCGGGTGATCCGATGCCTTTCCGAAATCAGGAAGTTCGGCATCGATATCCTGGATCAGATGATCCCACGGACTCCAGCGCCAGACCACCTCTCCGCCCGACTTACCTGTGGGCTTGATCTCGACGACCGCATCGACCCATAGCTCGTCGGCGGGAAGCAGGGCGGGATGACGACCCGCCGCAAGACATTCTTGTTTCCCTTTTCGTTCCCAGCAGATCAGCAGAAAGTTGCCACCGGGAAGCGGTTCTATGTCGTGGTGTTGAAGGTGAGCCTCACTGGCCCAGTCCAGTTTCCAGGTGACCTCGCCATCCCAGTTCACCCTCTCGATGACTCCACCGGCACCTCCGCCCTGAAATCCGAACGCGCCTCGTCGACCGATGGCGCCGGTTCTGAGCAAGGAACCGTCATCGAGGAGGTAGACCGAGTGTCCGGGCCGCCTTTCTCCCTTCCAGAGATGGATCGGCGACCCTGTTCTGTCGATGATCTGCACGTCGGTGCTCCCCAGGGGTGCCACCAGCAGGTATCCCCCCTCATGCGATTCTGATTCCTGGCTCCGGGGCTCCGCTGCGCCAACAGGAGCCGCTTCTGGTGTTCCGGTCGGTGGTTGAGACTCCTGGGTAAACGCAAGCGCGGGCAGCGCAAAGTTGCACAGCAGGATTGCGGTGAGCCAGTGGCGGTGAGTCAGATAATTCGACGACATGGAGTACCTCCCACTTCTCCAAGATACACGCAAACGGGCCTTGGATGACTCTACTTCCGCACTAGAATCCATGCCCATCGAGTGTTGTCATCGCCATCGGATGCTCAAGGACCTGGAAGGGGAGTTCCATCTCAGCGACACAACTGAGAATCCTGTTCCTGATACTGCTCTCATTTCACGGCCTGTTGACCGCGGCGGACCCGGTATCCATCAAACCTCTCGGTCATCAGGATCCCGAAGTGGAACAAACTGATTCCATCCAGGCGATCATCAATGCACTCGATGAGGACATCGAATTGCCAAGAAGGCTTTCCGTCATGCATCAGGAGATCGGCGATCGAGTTCTTGATCTCAGTGATCGGATCGATGACTTCTTTGGCGACCCACGGCTGGAAACAGAGGCTGGCAAGACTCGTTACAGGGTTCGTTCCGAGTGGAGATTCGAAGAAGGTGGAGAGTCCACCTTTGGAGTCAAGGTTCGTGGCCATGCGGTACTTCCCAGGACACGACAACGAATCGGCTTCTATCTGGAGTCGTTTCGAGATGATGTGCTGACAGATCTCGACGATTTGCTCGGTGATCCCGCCGATGACACCAATTCACTGATCTCGGCCGAGGATGTCTCGGGATTGCGAGCAGCACTCTTCTCCAATCCGCGTGGAAGATTGTCCCTCGACGGTGGAGTGAAACTGTCGAAGAGTCCCCAGGCCCGAGTGAAACTTCGATGGCAAGAGGATCACGATCTGGAAAATCTGTGGAGCCTCAGGCTGATCCAGAGTCTCGAATATCGAGGTGAAGAAGGATACGGCGAGCGCACCCAGTTGCGTTTCGAAAGAGCCATCGAGGAGAAACTGCTCAGATTCGGAATCGAAGGCGTCTGGTTTGAAGAGCAGGATTTCAAGGCGCTGTTGACCACCAGCTATTTCATTCCTGTTGATTCACGCAGTGTACTGCACCTGAGTGGACACTTGACCGCAGACCTGGGAGATGCGCCGGCGCGCACCGGCGTAGGAGTGGGAATCGGGTTTCGCCGAAGGCTCTACAGTGACTGGCTCTTCGGAGAGATCGCGCCTCATGTGTTCTGGCCCCAAAAGTCGTTCGATGGCAGTGAAGTGTCGCTGTTCCTGGTGACCGAGGTGATCTTCGGTCGGTGATTCCTTGCATGTTGTCTCGCTGCTACCGAGTCCGTATTCTTTGCGGAGGAAGAGGAGGCCCCGATGCTCAGAGCAGATCCGAAGAGCGACCCCGATGGCAAGGGGACCCGGTATGGAATCCTCGCCATGCTGCTGGTGGGAGCGGGTTGTGGCACCCTGATCTACCTGGGAAATCCAGGCAACATGGGGATCTGTGGCGCCTGCTTCCTGCGCGATTCTGCAGGAGCCTTGCACCTCTTCGACAAGCCTGCTTCTCTTCCCTACCTTCGCCCGGAGATCTTCGGAGTTCTCTTCGGAGCCATGTTGTGGATGCTCGTCCGGGGCAAGTGGCAGGCGAGATCGGGAAGCCATGCCGCGACCAGGTTTTTCTTTGGGATCTGGATGGGAATCGGATCGCTGGTCTTTCTCGGCTGTCCTTTTCGGATGCTGCAGCGACTCGGTGGTCTCGATCTGAGCGCCTGGATCGCCCTGCCCGGATTCATCGCAGGTGTGGGCGTGGGACTGTTCTTCGAGAAGCGTGGCTACAATGTTGGAAAAACGGAAGCTGCGCCTGCCGCGGTGGGCTTGCTGTTTCCGGGGTTGATGTTGCTGGCCGGGGTGCTCTGGTTCCAGGGACAGCTGGCGGGACCGGGGCTAGATGGAGGTCCTCCACCTCCTCATGCGCCCTGGTTGTACTCACTGGGCATCGCGCTGGTCGCTGGAATACTCCTCTCGGCAACCCGTTTCTGCGCCGTGACTGCCGGGAGGCAAGTGTTTCTGAAGGATCGTCGAATGCTGCTCGCTTCACTGGCAATGCTGATTGGATTCGGGCTCGTGGTTCTGACGACCGGCAAGGCCGTTCCTGGAATTGAGGGCCAACCTGCGGCGCACACGGACCACCTGTGGTCGGCGCTGGCACTGGCCCTGGTCGGACTCTGTGGCTGCCTCGCGGGCGGCTGTCCCGTCCGTCAACTGGTCATGACAGGTGAAGGAAACGCCGATGCCGCGATGGCGGTTGCGGGCATCCTGGTCGGCGGAGCACTCAGCCACGGGTTCGCTCTCGCTTCCAGCGGAGCAGGCACCACGGAGGCAGGCCGTCTGGCCATCGTCGTGGGGCTTGCCATCGCTGTGGCCTACGGTGCATCCAGATCGTTGCTGACCAGTGCGAAGGGATCCGCATGAAGACTTCTCGACTGGTGCTTCTGATCATCACCGGGTTGTGGGTTGTTGCTCCCATCCCTGCGCAGGATGTTCAAAAACAACCTTCCACGACCGACAAACCACTGCCGCCTGGATATTCCATCCCGATCGTCGACCTCACAGACGATGTCGATGGGGTGATCACGATCGATCGAGAGAAGGGGCAATATCTCGGCCATCCGACCGCGGTACTGCTCGAGGATGATCGCACCATCTTGTGTGTGTACCCGAAGGGGCACGGGCGTGGAGCGATCGTCTACAAGAAGAGCACCGATGGTGGCAAGACATGGAGCGACCGACTACCGACACCTGAAAACTGGGCCTCTTCAAAGGAGGTTCCGACGATTCATCGCGTCGTCGATGGAGATGGCAACAAGAGGTTGATCGTCTGGTCTGGTCTGTATCCAGCGCGACTCGCCGTCAGCGAGGATGATGGCACATCCTGGAGCCCACTAGAGCCAGCGGGGCAGTGGGGGGGCATCGTCGTCATGGGGTCGGTAGCGAGACTTTCCGATGGTCGGTATGCGGCCTGGTTCCATGACGATGGTCGGTTTTTCCGATCCAAGCGCGGGGCTGCCCGCTTCGATGTTTTTCAGACCCTTTCCATCGATGGAGGATTGACCTGGTCGGAACCGGTCTCGATAGCTCATCGCCCGGATGTTCACCTCTGTGAGCCTGGTTTCATCCGATCCCCGGATGGAAAGACCATCGCTTTGCTGATGCGAGAAAATAGCCGCACCCGGAACTCATTTGTCATCTTCAGTGAGGATGAAGGGAGCAGTTGGTCCGACCCGAGAGAACTTCCCGCTGCTCTCACGGGCGATCGTCACACTGCCACGCACACCAGCGATGGACGTCTCTTCATCTCGTTTCGGGATACGACGCGAAAGAGTGAAACCAAAGGGGATTGGGTCGGCTGGGTCGGTCAGTGGCAAGACATCGTGGATGGAACAGAGGGCCAGTATCGTGTTCGATTGATGGACAACCACGTCAGCGGTGATTGCGCCTATCCAGCCGTGTTGCAGCAAGAGGATGGCACCATCATCGTCATCACATACGGTCACTGGACACCGAAAGAAAAACCCTGGATCGCCTGTCGACGCTTCACCATGGCACAACTCGATGCCAGGTTGGATGCGGCCAAGGAGTGACGACTATCTGCTGATGAGTTCCAGGATCTCCACGGCCCGCTCGAGAAACTCCTCGAACTGTCCCTGCTCCTTGGCATACTTCCCGGGCTTGTAGATCAGGATCTGCTGCTCCTTGATGTCGACATGGATCATGTCGTTATTCTCGAAGTACTCCCTCACCTCCGGGCGAAACAGATCACGGATGGCATCTTCATCGGTTCCCCTGAGACGGTACTTCTTGCTGAATGCCGGATGCGCACTGAAATCGAAGTCCTGCGCACCGAAGTACTCCTTGAAACGATCGAGCACACCCTCTGCACACAGCTCCAGATCGGGAAATCGCTTGCTGTTTTCCAGGATCACCACCGTCTGGCGCACGGTGTGAGCAGATTTACCGGTACTGACGACATAACTGAATTCGAAGGCGACCAGTGGGTGGCCCCTGTATGACCCTCGAGCGACGCTTCGAGCGCCCTTGGCAGACCCCCATTTCCCGAGCGGGTGTGGTGCCAGCAACTCGCCCGCAGAAGGGTCAGAATCTCCCTGAAAGGACAGTCCGAGACGCTCTACCTCGATACCAATTCTGGCAGCGCGCATCTTCTCGGTCTTCTTCTGGTGCTTGACCAGCCACCACACCAGCAAGATCACGCCGACGAAGCCGAGCGAAAGATAAATGATCTTTTCGACTTCACTCATCGGAGATCATTTCTTGCAGTGGTAAGCAAAGGCCGGGGGAAGGTTGCGCCAGGCGAGCGGAGTGCGTTCGACCTGACCGAACAAGGCCTCGAGAAGGTGTCGAAAGGCACGGGCCCTTGGCAACAGGTGCATGCCACCGTATGCAAAGGTCACGAATCGTCCATTCGGAGCCAGAATGCCATGAACCTCGGACAGGATGCTCTCCTGAACCGTCTCGGGAAAAGCAGCCCAGGGCAGTCCCGAGACGACGACATCGACAGCTTCGATACCTCGGTGGTGTAGCAAGTGAACCAGGTTTTCAGCATCGCCCTCGATGATCTCGATGTGGTCAAACCGCTGCCGCAATTCTGCGAGGAATACGGGGTTCTTCTCGATTGCGATGAACTTCGCTTCCGGGGAGATGCGCTTCAGGATCCCGCTGGTGAAGGCGCCCGTACCCGGACCCAGTTCGACCACCTTGGTGGCACTTTCCAGCGAGATGCCATCGAGCATCCTCGAAGCCAGTATTCGACTGCTGGGAGCCACCGCCCCTATCGCTCCTGGATCGGAGAAGTATTCCCTGAGGAAGTTGATCTTTGCGCCCATCGAGAGTTGGCCTCATCCATCCGAGTACTGGAAAATTCACAATTCACGCTCAGGTAACAGAATCACGAGGGTGCCATTGTCGGCCCTGGATTTCAAGAAATCTTCAGTCGGTACCTGAGAAGAATTGTCTCGGGTACCATTCAGAAAGCAGCAGGATAGCGCTACGGGTGATCGATGTGAGTCTGCGAAGGAGAGACGATGCCTCCAACGGTTGGTTGGATTGGTTGCGGTGTGATGGGCTCCTCGATGGTGAGAAATCTGCTCGCCGAGGAATACGAAGTTGGTCTGTATTCACGCACCGAATCGAAAGCGCAACCACTACTGGAGTCGGGGGCGAGATGGTTCGAGTCTCCTGCACAACTGGCCGTGCATCACGACATCGTGATCTCGATGGTGGGTTACCCCGAAGATGTCGAGTCGGTGTATCTGGGGGAGTCTGGCGTTCTGTCGATACCACCTGGCGACCGAAGATGCACCTGTGTCATCGACATGACCACGAGCCAGCCGACGCTGGCTTGCAAGATTGCTGAAGTTGCCAGTCGGCAGGGCATCGCATCGCTCGATGCGCCCGTCTCTGGCGGTGATGTGGGAGCCAGAGATGGAACCCTGACCATCATGGTAGGAGGAGATGCGTCGGCATTCGCAAGAGTGCAGCCCATCTTCGATGTGCTGGGAAAGCAGGCACTTCTCCAGGGAGGTCCCGGTGCAGGCCAACATGCGAAGATGGTCAATCAGATCATCATCGCCAGCACCATGATCGGAGTCTGTGAAGGACTCGTCTATGCGGGAAGATCGGGACTGGATCGAGGAATGGTTCTCGAGAGTGTCTCCGGTGGTGCGGCCGGATCGTGGTCGCTGACACATCTGGCTCCACGGATGCTGAAGGATGATATGGATCCTGGCTTCTTCGTAGAGCACTTCATCAAGGACATGGGGATCGCCATCGAGGAGTGTGACCGGATGGGGATCGACTTGCAGGGGCTATCTCTGGCGCGGCGACTCTACCAGCGTGTCATCGATGATGGGGGAGCCCGGCTTGGAACCCAGGCCCTATTCGCTGCCATCGAGAAACTCGCAGGAAGTGATGGAGCGGATCCCCATGACTGAAGAGGTCCATCCGGCATCTCCTCCGCGCACGGCAGACATGCGCAAGGCCCAGCAGCAGTGGCTGCAGCAAGAGGCAGATCGCACCCTCGCAGATGTCATCGAAAAGCACCCTCAGTACAGTGAAGTGCTGGTGGGAACATCGATCCGTATCAGCAGCAGGCTGACCCGAAGTGCGGGCAATGCGTGTCCAGAATCCCGCACCGTCGGAATCAGCGAACCGATCTTCAGCGTCGAGGAGAACCTGCCTCAACTTCGCAATACGATTCTCCATGAGCTAGCGCATGTCATCGCAGGGCCCGATGCGAAGGCGCACGGCAAGGTGTGGAGAAGCATCTTCATCGAGATCGGAGGTAACGGGGAGCGCTGCCATCAATTGCGTGCCAGAGGGCAGCATCGTAGTTTCCAGGCCAAGTGCGAGAGGTGCCAGGAAGATGTGGAAGTGGGAACAAGAGTGTGGAATCGATTGAAGGGTGGCAGTCGAGATTACAGCCACCAGGGTTGTGGTGGTGTGGTCTCTGCACCTGTCGAGAGCAATGAAGCCGACCGGGGTTCGATCCGTTGGATTCAGAAACTCGGGCAGAAATTACGTCAGGCACTTCTGTTTGAGTGAATCCTGACCGTCAGAAAGGTAGATCGTCCTCTTCCTGAGGATCCTCAGTTTCCTTCTTCTTCACCGGCGGCTTCCGATTTTTCAGATCATGAGTCGCATCATATTTCTTCCAGCGAGATTCGAGCAGCATGATCTCCACCGCCTCGAGTTTGCGGTTTTTTCTGTCCGAATCGTCCAGGTAGCCGCTGAGGAATATCTTCTGTCGTTTCTTGAGGAAGTTTGCTTTCCGGCGCTCGATCAGCAGCACCTCGGTGCCGAGTGAGGTGCCGAGACGGTAGTCTGCCACCTCTCGCTCGCGGCCATTCTCGACAGCTTTCAGAGTGCCGGAGACCCAGCTCAGGCCCTGACCGGAAAATTTCGCAGGCACTGCCGGGGGGCGGAAGGACCCGGCAACGATGACCTGGATCTGGACCAGCATCGGGGGATAGCGCGCTCCCCCCGTACCGAGTTGCTCCGCTTGCTTCCGGGCCAGGATGTGAAGGGTGGATCCAGGGGTGAGGTCCTGGATCGATGAGATCCTGTGTGACTCGATCAGGGTGTCTGCGCCCAGCTGGACATCCAGAGTACCCTTCTTGTCACGGGCGACCAGTTTCTTGCCCGCCTCCTCATCTTTTCCCACTGATTTGATGGAACCCGAAGCGATGAAGGGCTTGGCGACCTTGGCATCGTCGGTGGCGGGGAGGATCAGTGCCATCCATGTGACAACGGTGATGATCATCGTTTCACTCCGGTTCGTTTCGCTAGAAGAGTCCCTCCGGAAGCCCTTCGTTGTCGATGTCGATCTGGAGCAGGGCCGGATTTGACCCCAGTCCGGGCATCGTCATGATGTCCCCGGTCAGAGCGTAAAGAAACCCAGCACCTGCAGACAGGTGAACATCGCGAACTGTGACACGGAAACCGTCAGGAGCCCCAACTCGTCGGGGGTCATCGGAAAAGGAATACTGTGTTTTTGCCATGCAGACGGGCAGATGTCCCAGTCCCATTTTTTCGAAGCGTTTGATCGCCTTGCGAGCAGCGGGTTTGAAGTTGACTCCATCTGCTCGGTAGATCTCCTTGCAGATTGTGGAAATTTTTTCCGTCACGGGGAGATCGTCGGTGTAAAGGGTATTGAACTTCGCAGGTGCCTCATCGCAGGCTCGAACGACGGCGTCGGCGAGCGCTGCGCCTCCGGCGCCACCCCTGGCATGGACATCCGAGATCACGGCATCAAAGGCACCCGCTGCGCGGGATAGGTTGAGGGCCGCTTCGACCTCGCCGTCAGTGTCGGAAGAGAATCGGTTGATGGCGACCACCACGGGAACACCAAACTTGCCGACATTTTCAATGTGGCGCCTGAGGTTGCAGATCCCGTCCTCGACAGCGGCGATGTCCTCTTCGAGGATCCCGTTCGGCAGCGGTTTCCCGGGTCTCACCTTGTAACGGCCGCTGTGAACCTTGAGGGCGCGAATGGTGGCAACCATCACTGCAGCATCGGGATGGAGTCCGCTCACCCTGCATTTGATGTTGAAGAATTTCTCCGCCCCCATATCCGCCCCAAAACCGCTCTCCGTGACGACATAGTCAGATAGTTTCAGCGCGATGCGATCTGCGACGATCGACGAGTTACCGTGTGCGATGTTGGCGAAGGGTCCGGTGTGAACGAAGCAGCCAGTCCCTTCCAGGGTCTGCATGAAGGTGGGATGAATTGCATCCTTGAGCACTACTGCCATGGCACCTGCTGCACCTACCTGCTCCGCAGTGACTGGCTCGTCGTCACCATCGAGCCCTACCACGATACGCCCCAGGCGCTTCCTGAGATCATGTGCATCATTTGAAAGTCCAAGTATCGCCATCACTTCACTGGCGCTCGAGATGTCAAAACCTGTTTCCCTCGGTACGCCATTGCTCGGGCCACCGAGGCCAACAATCATCTGCCTCAAGCATCGATCATTGACATCGAGGCACCGCTTCCAGGTCACCTTCTGGGGATCGATCCCGTACGGATTTCCCTTCAGGATCGAGGTGTCGACCCAGGCAGCCAGTAAATTGTTGGCCAGTCCCACGGCGTGGGTGTCCCCCGTCAGGTGCAGGTTGAAGTCCTCCATCGGGATCACCTGGCTGCGGCCACCTCCGGCAGCGCCGCCCTTGATTCCGAACACCGGCCCCATCGAAGGCTGCCGGATGGTCGAGACTGCTCGCTTCCCTATGTGGTTCAGCCCCAGCCCCAGTCCGATGGTGGTGACGGTTTTCCCTTCTCCCAGTGGAGTTGGGTTGATGGCCGTGACATCGATGTACTTCCCTTGCGGGCGATCCTCGATCTGATCGAGAATCGACAGGTGGACCTTCGAGATGTGTTTGCCATGAAGGATCAAGTGGTCTTCATCGAGATCATATTTTGCTGCGACTTCACGGATGTCGAGCAACGGTGCAGCCCTTGCAATGGCAAGATCAGAAGACGATTTCTGCGCGGCCAAGGAGGCTCCTTCCAGGAGTTCGCCACCAGGCGTGAAGCGGGCGTACTCCCATTCCCTAAACGGTATCGCAGAGGATCTCGAATGGCAACGGAACCGCTACAGGGGCGCTTCTGGAGGCTCTAGCGACTCCTCACAAGAATCCCGGATTCGATTCCGAGGTCCTTGCGGGCGCCGTCGACCTGGCCGATGAAACGGCCTGCATCCTGAGGATATCCGGCAGTGGGCTTGAGGTCGGGAACATGGGTGGACCACCAGCGGTTGAAGAGCACCATGTGAAGTTCTCTGAGGTACTTCGCTGTCATCGATGCCAGGGCGGTGCAGAAACTGTACTGTTCGCAATCCTTGCGAAAATGGACATGGATGGTCCGCTCTCCATCATCTGAAACTGCGCGATACGATTGCCGCTCCCGATCCTGTTCGAGAATCTTGAATTTAGACCCCGTGAAGAGGGGGATCAGCATCGGGCTGTAGCGCTCGGTGCCTCCGAGCCGATCGGTCCACACCTCCAGATGAGAGCGATCTTCCTGATGCCACAGCCAGCGAAGAAATCGGCCCATCGCCCAGGCATCGACCTTGCCCTTGCTACCTTGTGCTCTGACCTCGGCATTGAATTCTCTGACCTCGAGAGGGATCGCTCGCACTTCGCCGACTTCCATGGATGTGCGAGCGAGGGCTCGTGAGAGTCTACGAATCTTGCCGGACAGATCGACCCTGGAAGACGAATACGGCAATTCGAGGTCGCTCCCTCGATACCAGGGATATTGATCCAGATAACCGGATCTCCCTGCTGTGCAGTGATCGATCAACTCTCGAAAGGTGCCAGGTACCTCTCCTCGCTCGGCAGCGACGAAGGCGAGAACTCCTTCCTCAAGCCGAGTGAGATCGCCGGTGCCCGGGCGGTGGAGTTTCTTGGAATCGGCGACTGAAACGATGCCCTTTTCCCTGCGACCCGCTGCCCCGATGACGGATGCGAGCATCTTCCACGGCGCTTCAGCTGCGGTCCTTGCGGGGCAGCGAAGCGATGTCATTCCGATCACCATCGGTCCCAACCTGGGCCCGTATCCCGCCTCGTCGATACCCGCCAACCAGTACGTCATCAGGAATCCCTTTCGGTGCTGGAAGGGCGATGAGTGGCAGCTCTGGAATTTTCCCAGGGAGCAGGATCAGCGAGCGATAGCCATTGCCTTCTGATTTCTGACAGCACGATGCCCGTCGATGTCGCAACGTTATGGGAGTGTTTCGAACCGAACATCGGAATCTCGATGGTGCCGTCGCACAGGTGGATCACCTGCTCATCGACTCCGACCACCTCGTGTCCCACAACGATCGCCAACGGATGGGGGAACTCCTTGTCATAGATCGGCAGGGAGTCCTCGGTTTGTTCCAGTGCCAGCACGACGACGGAATCATTCTGGAGAATCCTCACAGCCATCGCCGGATCCTCGAGTTGCTCCCACTCGGTCGTCTCTTCGGCGCCCAGCGAGATCTTTGCGATTTCTGGTCTGGGCGGGGCGGGAGTGATTCCGCAGAGATAGATCTTCTTGACCCCGAAACCATCTGCGGCTCGAAAGATAGCACCTACATTGGTGAGGCTACGAACGTTGTCCAGGATCAGAAACAGATCGGGCCGCCGCCGATGCTGGCGACCATCGGCATCCGCTCGGTGCTGATCGATTCGTCTTTTTCGAGGCATCCGCCCCCCCCGAGTGACCATGCAGATGAATCTTGAAGTGGGGAGACTAGCCCGAGCAGCGGTCAGAAGCGATGCAGATCCCTTGGCGGCAATACAACGATACTGTTGAGGCTCTCGCTCACCACGACTTTCGGGCGTACCCTGTAAGGCCAATCCAGAAGTCATCGGGTGTCCATCTGGACCCTGAAGTGAAGGAGAGTAGAGGTGTCTGATCCGATCGTGCTCGATGAACGGCAGCAGCGGGTCATCGGAGTTCTCATCGAGAAATCGCTCGCAACTCCTCAGTACTACCCATTGACACTCAATCAGGTCGTTACCGGTTGCAATCAGAAGTCCAATCGTGAACCGATGGTCTCGTGGATGGAAGATGAGGTCGATGAAGTGCTCACGAACCTGGCCCGAGCAGGTTTCACCAGCCAGGTGCATGCCGCCGGATCCCGGGTCGGTAAGTGGCGTCAGGAACTGACGGGGCATCTGGGCTTGACCGGCCAGGCGATGGCCGTGGTTGCCGAACTCTTGCTTCGAGGCCCCCAGACACTTGGAGAACTGCGCACCAGAGCTTCCAGGATGAAAGACATCCCTGATCTGGCATGCCTCGAGCAAATCCTGGCCGATCTCGCGGGTCGCCAGCCAGCCCTGGCTGCCCGGTTCAGCCCCGACGGTGTGCGCAGGGGAATCCGTTGGGGGCACCTACTTCAATCGCAGCAGGCCATCCAGAGTCAGAGGGTTGCTCAGGAGACAGGAGTTACCTTCACGGAGACTCCTGCTACTCCAGGAGCTTCATCCTCGCCGACAGGCGTGAAGCAGGAGCATCGGCTCGACCAGCTGGAGGATATGGTCCGGAAATTGCAGGAGCGGATAGAGGCGCTGGAGCGACATCAGACCTGATCGTTACACGGATGGGATCGGCTCATCGACGCTCTCAGGGTCACTTGGTGCGGACACCTCGACAAATTGCCCATGTAAGGAGGATCGATGGATATTGGTCTCATGAAGTGGAAGCCGTGCTTCTGGATGCTGGCTTCGGTACTTGGCTGCCTGGCCTCACCGACCGGCGACATCCTGGCTTCGAATGGGGTATCGATGGCCCCGGATGAGGTGGTCGGAGAGGTGACCTCGGTCACGCTTTACTCGAGGCACGCCAGAGTCGAGCGGACCCTGGCCATCGCCGCTGACGAGAATCGCCTCCGGTCGCTGCGGACGATGCAGATCGGGCCGCTTCCCTCTTCGATCATCGATAGTTCCATCGAGATCGAGGGCACTGCCGGGCTCTCTTCAGTATCGGTCCAGGTCAACCGAAGCAGCGGCAAGCCCGTCGAGTCGGAGGCGGTTAAGGCCAACAGGCGATTGCTGAAGGAGCGCGAGCAAAAGTTGCTGGCACTGCAACGCAAAGACCAATCCTTGCAGCAGATGCGCACCAGATTCGCCAGGATCCTGCCAAAGCTAGACGACGACGATGAGACGTCTGATCTGATCCATCTAGGCAAATGGCAAGGAATGCTCGACCTGGTGCAACAGGGGATGCTCGGGGCTGCTAGAGCCAGGGATGAACTGGCACCACAACTTCGAGAATCGATGCAACAGGTCGAGCAAACCCGAAAAGAACTCGCTGAACTGGTCGATGAGGGGCGGCGCTCGAGGGCGGTCATCCATGCTGGCATCCAGGATCTGACCGGCGAAGGAGGCGTCATCCGGGTTCGATATCTGATTCCAAGGGCGTTCTGGTACCCGCATTACGAGGTCGATGTGGATGCAGATAGCGGATCGATTCAACTGAGAGCGTTCGCCATCGTGAAGCAGTCAACGGGCGAAGATTGGCCTGAAGTTCCGGTTCATTTCTCAACTTCGACACCGGAACAGGGTTCTGACCTTCCTGAACTGGCTTCTCTCATATTGAAACGAGATCGCTACCTGGATCGCGATGATGTGCGTGCCGTGGACCCTCTTCGTCGTGCAAGGCCAATGATGGAAGCGCGAAGGAGTGTGAAACCTGAGGCAAAATACTATGCGGGAACAGAGTTGGGCCTTTCCTTCGGTGATGTAGATAAACTTGCGGACATGGATCTCCCGCAATTGAAAATGAGTTATCGTGCCGATGGTTTATTAGACCAGCAAGGAATGAATGGCATTGCCTCGCTAGGTATCGATGAGAAGCGGGTCATGGAAACTGCTGCGCCCATGCAACTGCTGCTACCGATGATGTCAAACAGGGGTTTCTTGAGGGTGTTCCAGTCGGTGAAGCCGGAGGCGATTCCGTCCGATGGGCAATCTCATCGGCTGCTGTATTCGGTCAAGAACCTCAATTTTACCGAAGAACGGCTCTGTATCCCCGAGTTGAATCTGGCAGTGTTTCGGAGAATCATCGCCTCCCTGTCCGGCACGGACCCGCTACTGAGGGGCACCGTTTCCGTGTTTCTTGGCGAGGATTACCTGGGGCAGGCAGTCATCGATACCACAGCTCCTGGAGAGAATCTTGAACTCGACCTGGGAGTGGACGGGCAACTGGTCGTCGAGAGGATTCAACGGGAATCAGAGGACGAGATCGGGCTATTTTCGAAGGCTGCTCTGTTTGATACAGACCTCGAACTGACGATCAGCAACTATCACGCAGAATCAGTGAAGTTGCTGTTACGCGAGCGAATCCCATTCACCGAATCGGATTCTCTGAAGATCCGGGTGGATCGCATCAAGAGCGTTCCTTTGCCAGAGGGATTGGATTCCGATGATGGTCTCCTTTCCTGGGAAATCGAATTGCCACCCGGGGAGTCGGAACAAATCCGCCTGAAATGGTCGATCGAGGCTCCCGTCGGTGTGGAGTTGCAGAAGCGAGAAGCACCTGAGCGCAGCGGTCAGGAGGGTAGATGAAGACCTTGATCATCCACTCCCTGCTGGTGATTTCGTTATTCCTGGTGGTTCCAGAAGTTCCCGCAGCCACCCAACAGGTGAAGGCAGTGGCGGCTCCGGACGCAGTGACCGTGTTCGAGAATCGTGCCCGTGTCCATCGTAGACTCGAAGTCGAGATGCAGATTGGTTCGAAGGAAGTTGTTTTTGATGGCTTGCCTTCGAGTCTTGATCCAGCGAGTGTTCGCGCCAAATTGATGGGGGTTGAAGGACTCGTGCTCGGAGTCCGGATGAAGCAAGAAGTCCACGAGCAGGAGGTCCAGCAACAGGTTCGACAAATTTCCAGTGCGCTGGAAGAAATCGGCGACCAGCTCAGCGGCATCGATGCTCGACTGGAAGAACTGAGTCGTCTCGAGATTCTGACCACGAGTCTTTCCGGGATTCTCGAGGAAACCGTTTCCGATGCCGGGCAAGGTGGAATCCTGGGGACGGTCACTGCCGGCCAGATCATCGAGGCACAGCAGTGGATTGCAGATCGCCAGCTGGAGCACTCGCTCAGCAGAGATCGGCTGGTCACGGAGAAAAAACTGATCCTGATCCGGCGCAGTGATTTGCAGGCAGACATGGCGCCCTTGAGACAGCGACAAGGCCGCACAACCTGGTCTGCGATCGTGTTGCTACAGGCGCAGCAGCCGGGTTCTGCAACGGTTGAACTGGCTCACGATGTCCCGGGAGCGCGCTGGGTGCCCGTTCATGAGGCCAGGCTAGACGAATCGAAGGCAACGGTTGCCTGGACTGCGCGAGCTCAGGTAGTGCAGCAAAGCGGTGAGGCGTGGAATGATGTGAAATTGACACTTTCGACGGCACGCTCTTCACTCGGCCTGACGCCACCCTCACTGGTGCCAGTACGTCTGGATCCCGTGATGGTTGTTGCCAGAAAGAGCGCCGAGATCACATCGGATATGAGGGCCCCATCGGCGTCCGCAGGCCTCGACAGAGGAATAGCACAGGCTCCCTCGGAAGAGGCGTGGGGGGCAAATCTAGAAGGTGCAGAACTGGTCTCGGGCTCTGGACCGGTCCGGTTTGAAATCCGTGCACCTGCGACCATCCCCTCGGATGGGAGCGTCCATTCGGTGACGATCTCCAAGAAGTCTTTCGCTGCTGAACTCGACTTCCAGAGTATCCCTCTGATGAGCCCACATGTGTTCCGTCGCGCGAAGTTGATGAACCCCGCCGGGGCACCACTACTGGCCGGTCCTGTCAGCTGTTTTCGCGAAGGCGCCTATGTCGGGGATGGACGGGTGAAGCGTATCGCAGGAGGGCAGTCCTTTTCTCAGCACTTCGGTTCAGAGGGAAGAATCAGGGTTCGCAAGGAAGAGATCGATGATCACTCCGGTGCTGCAGGGACTTTCACCAAGGATCTGAAGCTGGAAAAAGCATTCCGTATCACCGTGGAATCAGTGCTTCCCGACTCCGTTTCCTTTGAACTGGTCGACCGGATTCCGGTCAGCACGCTTCCAGGTGTCGAGATCAATCTGGGAGATGAGACGACTGCTGATCCAGCGGTGGATGAAGACGGGATAGTGCGTTGGGTCATGACCCTCGAAGCATCGGGGAAGCGCGAGTTCATCCTGCACTGGGAGGCCACTGTAGACCCGGAGTACCGTGATCTTCTGGAACAACTACGGTGACCATGGATGATCTGATCGACGGAGTACTCACCTCCAGGGGTCGGGAGCAAAAGAAGCTGCTCAAGCAGGTCTTCGCTCTCGATCCCGGCAAGGAAGAAGCGATCCGCCTCGCTCCTGCTCTTCGCGATCCCAGCCCCAGAGTCTCGGCACGGATCACTGCTCTCCTGGCTCGTCATCGCCTGCTCGAGTTATTCGAACAGCAACTGGAAGGTCTCAAGCCGGGAAAAATCAGCATCCTGAGGGCACACTTCGACAGGATCAGCGCAAGAGGAGATGATCAGAACAGTTGAGGCGGCGGGAGAATTACCCCTGCTCTTCTTGAGGTCCCTCGCTCAGTTCTTCGTAATCACTGCTCGGTACCAGCATCACTGCTTCCACATCTGCAGTACCGATCACCTCGGTCCTGTCGAAGACAACTTCCCAGGTGTAGCGGCCGGGTTCGGAAAATACCATCGGTGGTAATTCGAAGATGCACTCGTGGTGCTCCCTGCGATCTCCATGTTCGAGAGGGAACTCCGGACTCTCCTCGATGATGGAATCGTCATTGAGCCGCTTGAAACGGAAGGAAACGGTGTGCTGCCCCGAGAAGTCGCTCAAATTCAGGTATAGCGATGCCGGTTGGTATTCGCAGGGGAAATCCACAAGCGGGATCTGATTGAATGTTCCGGCGAGAACACACTTACGCGTCTCGTCATCTTTGTATACGCGGTCGCAGAGGATGATCGCCTGGACGAGAGGTAGCAGGGGACGATTCACGGGAGAGGCCTGCCCTTCATTGAGGTTGTGCAAATCAAAGCCGTCCGATGGACGAGTGTATGAGAGTGACAACTCGACACGCGAGATGCTCTCGCGGGTAATTTCTAGCCAACTGGATTATCGCAGAGAGATTCCTCCATGTCATCCGATCTGAGAGCGTCAGTCTTGACCGTCCCGGGCATGAGACACAGAATGCTCGACGCTGGGGTCGGGCCAGGGGATCTCCCCTCAGGAGAGGACTCGCCGATGATTCCGGAGAAGGGCTCTGGATAGCTTGCGAATACTCTCTGCACGGGAAACTGCCTGGTTCAACATCAGCCCCGACTCCACCTGGGATTCGATCCAGCGCCTCGAGGACTGGCCGAGGTGGTGTGACGGCCTGATGGA